>JBCBRY010000001.1:0-200883 GCA_039819485.1 Bacteroidota bacterium
TTTTGCCTTGAAATAGGGACATCAATATTAAAATTGGTATTTTTTAAAACGGCGGTTCGACCTTCTTTAAAAACCGTGTCCATATTTTTAATATTTACCAAAAAGGAGCGATGCGTTTGAATGAGTGTCGAACTGTTTATTTGTTTAACGACACCAGACAAGGTGATGCGCAGGAGGCGATCGTTTAATTTATTTTGATCTTTCCAAACGATGCGGGAATAATTACCTTCAGCCTCTATGTATAAAACCTGATTGGCCACCAATTCGATTTTTTCCTTGGTGTCTGACTGAATTTTAAGAATGTGATTAATGCCATTGTTTTGGGTGCGTTTGGGTGCATAGGCATCCAGGCCAATTTTCTTTAATATTCTGCAGTAGCGTTGATCGTTCCTTATTTCATCAAAAACAGGATCGGACAGTAGTGCGCCAATGGTGTAAATGTGGTGTTTGTCGACTCCGTTGTTTAAATAGGTGAAAACCTTGTCGAACTGGCCGAGCCCGAGATAGATGAGTGCAAAATTCAGGTCGAGTGTCTGGTGAGGTTTTTCCGCTTTGCGTTTATCATGTCTTTGCAAAATATCATAGGCCAGGTCCACGTCGCCGGTTTTGCCCGCTACATATCCCAGGCCGAACCATCCTTTGAGCGGATGCCCGACCATCTCCTGGTGGCGCTGGAAATATTTCAGTGCCTCCGACCAGTTGCCCTGTGCCGCCGAGATGAAGCCCATGCCCTCGAGGGCCGGATGAAAAGTAGGGTCGAGTTCGAGTGTTTTTTGGTATTCGGTCATCGCTTCTTCATAACGGCGGGCGAGGTAAAGACTTCGAGCCAGTCCTTTTAGAAAAATGACATTGAGAGGATCGTGTTTGGTGGCGATTTCATGGTCTTCAACGGCTTGCAACGGCCGTCCGACTACCTGGTTGTAAACGCCTTTTATCCGATGAGCGATTGCAGACCGCACATTGATTTCGAGGGCCCGTTGGATGGATTGCGCTGCCCCCTGCCAATCCCAGTCATAAAACATTTGGATGTAAACCAGCGAAAGATGGGGCTCTAACAGCTTCTCTTTCAACGAGATAGACTTCACCGCTGCCTGCTTGGCTTTGTGATAATAAGCAGGATGTTCGTAGCCACCCAAGCCCAGATAGCCATGTGCCAACCCTGCATAGGCCAGTGCAAAATCAGGTTGTCGTAAAATGGCTTTTTCAAAACAGTCCACTCCTTTCCGCATATTGTCGACCGTATAAAGATTGTAGTGGTACTGGCCTTTCAGATAATATTCGTAGGCCACCACATCATTGTTGGGGACAGAAGCTGGCATTTTCTGAGCCTCGGTGTCCGGCGTAAACTTTTTGGCAACGCAGGACGCAATTTCTTCTTGCACCGTGAGCAGGTTTTCATAAGCCAGGTTGAAGGTTTCCGACCACTTGGTAAACCCGTTTTGAGTGTCCGTCAGGTGTACGGCGATCCTTATTTTTTCTGCATGCCGCCGGATACTCCCCTCCAGGATATGGGTCACTTCCAACTTGCTTTTAATTTCTTCCAATGAAAAATTCTTTCCTTTAAAATAGAAACTTGACGTGCGGGAGGCAATGCGCAAATGGCCCTGTTGGGTGAGGGTGGAAATCAGCTCCTCCGTGATACCGTCGGAGAGGAACTCATCCTCCGTGGAAAAACCGAGGTTGCGAAAAGGAAGGATTAACAATGATTGTTTCATGATAGTTGGCTGCCATAAACAACCAAAAATTAAGTCGGGTGGTTGAATCGGCGAGGACAAAAATGTGGCAATTGATCAACGGGCAAATTTTTCTGTGACGAACGGGCCAGGATTTGGGGTGAACAGGGGAGCAATCGGAGAGACAGGGACCAGTGCAGATGCTAAAAATGACATTTTTGTTCTGACAATTGACTGATTTTCAAAGTCAATCGGTGAACATTTTTACAGAGGAAAAATGTCATTTTTTGTTCCTTCTCTTACTCCAGCAACTAAAAAAGTTTACAAAACAGCAATCCTTTTCACCTGCGCTCTGGCAATGGAATGTAAGTCTGATCGCCTGCTACTTTCGGAAACCGCTTTTCCCGCCAATCTTCTTTCGCCTGCTCGATCCGCTCCCTGCTGGACGACACAAAATTCCAGTACATGAAACGCTCCTCCGGAAATGGCTGCCCGCCAAACAACAACAACCTGGTACCTGCACCAAGCGCCAGGCAACAGGTGTCTTCAACTTTGGAAATCAGCATTTGGCCGGCTCGGATGATTTCACCGCTTTCCTCCACCTGTCCGTTCGTAACTACCACGGCAATCTCTCCTTTCAGCTGACCATGAATATCGAGGTGGCTGGTCTTTTCCGCATGAATATCGACCATGAACAGGGGCGAATACACCGGAAGAGGAGACTGCCGTCCAAACCCCTCCCCTGCTACCAGCGTCATTTGCAGTCCGTCTTCCTCCCATTTTGGCAAATTGCTTTTCGGGACAAAAGCAAAGTTCGGGGCTATTTCTTCCCGCTCTTTCGGCAGGGCTACCCAAACCTGATAGCCATGCATGGTGAATTCGCCACCAGCCCGTTGTTGCGCAGGCGTTCGTTCCGTATGCGCCACTCCCCTGCCGGAAGTCATGAACCCTACATCGCCGGGGGAAATGACCTGTTGGGCGCCGGTGCTGTCCCGGTGTTCGATCTGCCCTTCCAGCAGGTAGGTCAACGTGGAAAGGCCAATGTGAGGATGTTGATCCACCTCCATATAGTGCCCAGGACGAATAGTAGCCGGGCCCATGTGATCAATAAAAGTAAACGGACCGACCTGCCGTTTCTTCCGGAAAGGCAGCAGCCGCCCGACCATGAACTGGCCGAGGTCGCGTTGGCGCTCTTCTACGAGCATTTTGTTGTTTGCCATAATTGATTGTAAAAAGGGTAAAATATTTCTATTCCTAACAAAAAACATCTAATTTGTTTTTGCTATTTAATTATATTTTTTGAAGAGTTAGGACAGACTCCTATCAGAGGCGGCTATACTTATTGTTAGGGGGAGGACGTAAGTGCCCGGACAAAAATAAAGAGCGCTAAAATGACACTTTTATTTTGGCAAATGTTTGATTTCCAAGTCTTAAAAACCTTTTTCAGGCAAAGGAAAAGTGTCATTTTTCTCGACCACCTGCTTACTCGTAAAATTCATTCAAAACCAAACTCCGGGTTGATTTGTTCTGCCAATAATCCATCCTTAACCATTTCTCTTTTCAAAAGGATTTCATGAAAAAACTGGAAAAAACGGAAGACCTGATCGGTCAGCTTCAGCGTTTTGAGGTTTTCAAAAACATTGAAGCCGCTCCCCTCCAATGGTTGGTCAAAAACTCTGACTATTTACTTTACGAAGTAGGTGAACACCTGTTCATACCGGGAAAAAAACCCGAACACATGCAGGTCATTGTACAGGGAAAATTTGAGGTCAAATTGTCCCGCAACAATGAAACCAAAACCCTCGGCATCTGGGAAACCGGTTACGTGACCGGTATTTTGCCTTTTTCACGGATGAAAGAAGCCGCTGCCTTTGGGACGGCCATCGCTCCGACCTATGTGCTGGAATTGCACAAGAGCCTTTATACCAAAATGGTGAGTGTGAGCTATGACATGGTACAGAACCTCGTAGGACTGATGTCGGACCGCATTCGTACCTTTTCTCACCAACGGTACCAGAACGAGAAACTGATGTCACTGGGCAAACTTTCCGCCGGACTGGCGCATGAGCTCAACAATCCCGCTTCGGCCATGGTGCGCAGTGCGGATGAACTCTACCGCCAGATCCACACGACACCCGAAAAATTCAAAGCAGTGATAACCATGCGGATCACCCCGCAACAAACCGACCAGGTCAATGCCATCCTCTTTGGAAAAATAAAAGACTGGGAACCGGACAGCCTTTCTTTATTGGAGCGAGAAGAGCAACAGGACGAAATATTGGACTGGCTCGAGGAGCACGAGGTAGAAAACGGCGATGATCTTGCCGAAACATTTGTCGAATTCGGGCTCGGTACCGAAGATCTGGAAAAAATCAATGACATCATCAACGGGCAACACCTCGACACCATCCTTTGGTGGATAGAAAGCACCCTGAACCTGGAACGCCTGGTAATTGAAATCAGGGAGTCCTCCGACCGCATTGCGCAGCTGGTCGGTTCTATTAAGAACTATTCGCACATGGACCGGGGCGTTGATTTTGAATGGGTGGACATTCACGAGGGGATCATCAACACCGTCATTATCCTGAAGCACAAGATCAAAAGGAAAAATATCATTTTGCACAAAGAACTCGACCGCACCATTCCTAAACTCAAGGCCTTTCCCAACGAACTGAACCAGGTGTGGACAAACATTCTTGACAATGCGATAGATGCGATGGGCCCAGGAGGCACTCTGCAGATTCGTACGTTCGAGGAGCGGGAGCATATTTGTGTCCAGATTTCAGATACGGGGCATGGCATTCCCGAAGAGGTCATTGAGCGTATCTTTGATCCTTTTTTTACCACCAAGCCCATTGGGGAAGGCACCGGTCTTGGCCTGGACATCGTTCATCGGATCGTAGACCACCACAAGGGCGAAATAAAAGTAGCATCAAAACCGGGCAATACCGTTTTTAAGCTCTGTTTCCCGATCCACCAATAAGCTGAAATGGGGTAAAAAAGGGAATGTACCGCCTTGCCTTTTTACGCCTGCATTACAACCAAAAAAATGGCAACGAAAAAACCCATCCTTTTCTCCATCGACGATGACCCACAGGTGTTGCGCTCATTGCGGCGCGACCTCCGTTCCGCCTTCAAACAGGAATACCGGATCATCAGTACCGAGTCTGCTAAAGAAGCACTTGATTCACTGACTGAGCTAAAGAAGAAAGGAGAAACCATTGCGCTCTTTATCTCAGATCAGAGAATGCCTGAAATGACCGGCGTAGATTTTTTGGAAAAAGCAAAAGCGATTTTCCCCGACAGCAAGCGGGTCCTGCTAACGGCTTACTCCGATACCAATGCAGCCATCAAAGCCATCAATGATGTGCAGCTCGATTATTATCTGATGAAACCCTGGAACCCGCCGGAAGAAAAGCTGTACCCCGTCCTTAACGACCTGCTGGACGAGTGGCAAAGCAGCTACCAACCTGATTTTCAAGGCATTAAATTGGCCGGCTATCAATACTCCCCCAAATCGCACCGCATTAAAGATTTTCTCTCCGGCAACCTCATCCCTTACCAATGGCTCGACATTGAGGGCGACCCCCGGGCAAAAGAACTCATGGAACTGCATGGCATATCGGAGAAAACACTTCCGGCGGTCTTTTTTACCGACGGTTCCTTTTTGAGCGACCCCAGCCTGCAAGACCTGGCACCCAAAGTGGGACTGCATTCTACTGCATGTGCATCATTATATGATGTCGTCATTGTGGGAGCCGGTCCATCGGGCCTGGCCGCCGCGGTCTATGGCGGTTCTGAAGGCCTGAAAACCCTGTTGGTAGAGCGGCGGGCACCTGGAGGACAGGCGGGCACCAGCTCTCGCATCGAGAATTACCTTGGGTTCCCCAAAGGGCTCAGCGGAGCTGAACTGGCCCGCCGGGCCATTGCGCAAGCCACCCGTTTCGGCATCGAATTCCTATCTCCACAACAAGTCACCGATATCGAGGTCGACGGCCATTACAAAACGCTCACCTTGGAAGATGGTACAAAAGTGAACACCAAAAGTGTTATTATCACCACGGGGGTTGATTACCGCAAACTCCCGGCAAAAGGAGTGGCGGAACTTACCGGGGCGGGCATTTATTATGGCGCAGCTACGACCGAGGCCAATGCCTGCCGAAACAAACAAGTGTACATTGTAGGTGGTGGCAACTCAGCCGGCCAGGGAGCTGTTTATTTGTCCCAGTTTGCCAAGCAAGTGCGCATCCTGATCCGTAAACCAGACCTCTCTTCCTCCATGTCATCCTATCTGATCGACCAAATCAATGCCATCGAGAACATTGAGGTTTGTGGTTATCACCAGGTCGTGGAAGCATTGGGAGATGGGCACCTGCAACAATTGCTGATCGAAAATATACAGACTAAAATGCAGCAGGAAGTCGAAGCCGATTCCTTGTTCATTTTCATTGGCGCAAAGCCGGCGACCCATTGGCTGCCTGATTACTTGATTCGCAACCAAAAGGGTTTTCTCGTCACCGGTCAGGACTTGCGGTACCAGGAAGACTTTAAGAAAATTTGGAAATTGGCGCGCGACCCCTTTCTTTTAGAAACTTGTCTGCCGGGCATTTTTGCGGCCGGCGACGTGCGAAGCGGGGCTATGAACAGGGTCGCATCAGCTGTAGGAGAAGGAGCAATGGCCATCAAATATGTCCACCAATATCTGGCGGAGATTTGATTATTGGTAGGCGGGTAGAAGGATTGTCAGTTGAGTCTCTCTACCCGCTACTATAAATCAAGGATAAAGCACGTCTTGAATACTTTTGTCTTTTTTGATTTGGGCTTTTGCAAATGGGCAAAGGGGAATGACTTTCAATTCATTTTCCCGCACATATTCAATCAATTTGTCCAGGAGTTTCCGCCCGACTCCTTGTCCTCGCAGACTTTCATCTACATCGGTATGATCAATGATCATTCTTTTTGCACCGGCCATGGTAAATTCCATTGCGGCTGTCCGCACGTTATTTTCTTCGATGAAAAACGCGCCTTTTTTACCATTTGATTCAAATTGAATTTGCATGTCTAAATATTTTATTCCTGAGGTTGATTACCCTGTATCAATACATAGAAGTTTCCAAACAACTTCTTTGTTGATGGACAAAAATAAGGAGCACTAAAAATGACACTTTTATTTGGACAAATGTTTGATTTCCAAGTCTCAAAACTCTTTTTCAGGCAAAGGAAAAGTGTCATTTTTACGGCACCAAAATTTCGCCTAACTGCTTACTCTCCAGACCGCCACCCCTTGCCCAAAAACACCTGGAAGCCCAGCTCAAAGGTAAAACGGCTGATATCTGTCGAAGGAGTTTCTTGAAAATCAGACAATGAAAGGATTCCCTTTGGCCAGTCTGTCGTTGCGTAATTAAAAGAACCTTCCAGCGCCAGGCCGGGTGCGATGAACAGGTTGGCCCCAACTCCCAGATCAGTCGTCACCCAGGTATGTGTCACGACTCCGTCCAGTTCTCCTTGCTTAGCTTTAAACCGATTGTGGGCAACACCAATCTGCCCATGCAGGAAGGGTTGTAAGCGGGCGCCCTCGGCGCCCAGGTAGTACCGGGAAAAGATGTTGGCACCAGCATTAAAAGTATTAAAAGTCGACTCGGGGAAAACTGGCCCTGAGTCTTTATTGAACACTATATGCGAAAAACCCAGATCCAACCCAATCCCCGCAACAAAGTAATCACTTAAAAAATAACCGATACTGGGGCCTACCTGAATGCCGGCTGTATTTCGAAAATCATTTATGTTTAATTGAATATCCGAGGCGACTGCACCGAGCATCCATGCACCTTTTTCCATGACTGGCTGTGCCGATTTCCATGATTTACGATCCTCCTGCGAGAGGTAGAACATCAGCCCCGTACTAATATTGAACCATGGATCATTAAATAAAGATCCGCGGTCATCATTGGGGAATCTGGCATTCAGTCTCCCTTCCAGGGCTACATTGGGCGACAGAAAGAGGTTGGCGCCAGCCCCAATATTTAGTTGCTCAAAGAAAAGGTCGGATTGAAAAGTGAAAATGGCATCAGCGATAGCAAACCAATTGATGGACTCACTCTCGGGATTAAAGTAATAACGAACCTCAGGAGCCAATGGCCCAACATTTACGCCAAAGCCCCGATAGCCCCCAATGGTACCGCCCACGGCCCAGTGGTCAGTTACTAAATGCAGATAGCGGAACGCCAGTAAGTGTTCCCAACCTTCATAGACGGTCTCGTCAGGCGTACCACGTTTTTGGGTTTCGTACCCGAAGCTGCCATTGAGATCAATGATACTTCCGCCCTTCGTCAATTGGCCAAACAAGAGAGGTGTCATTCCCACTAAAAAAACAAACGTGTAAAGTAATTTCATATTCAAAAACCTTTTAATGATTATATAAATGGAGATCGTTCAAAACAAAGACGCTAACCCACGCAAAAGGTTTGTTGGACATAAAAACTTAATTTCGATGGAAATGAAAAATGAAAAATGAAGAATGAAGAATATTTTTATCAATTTTCGAGTTTCAAGCTATTCTTCATTTTTCATTCTTCATTTTAAATTAAAATTTTAATTTCTCCCCGCAATCACGCCACCATCCGTATCCCAGATGGCCCCCGTCACCCAGGATGCCTTGTCCGACAACAAGAACAAAATACTGTTGGCAATGTCTTCGGCTGTTCCGTTGCGCCCGATCGGGTGGAAATTATTGAACCCGACCAACGCTTTTTCGGCTGCTTCTTTTCCACCAAATACCCCATGATAAACAGGAGTATCCACTACGGCCGGAGAAACGGCATTGACGCGGATATTGTGATCTGCCAACTCCATGGCCAGGTGCTGGGTCAGTGAATGCAGCCCGGCCTTTTGCATGGAATAAGCCGAAGAGGGTGTAGCCTTAACCGCTTGCTTGGCCCACATAGACCCTACATTGACGATAGAACCACCGCCCGTCTCGACCATTCGTTTGGCAACAGCCTGAGTGATAAAAAAGAATCCCCGGTTTAAATCCAGATAGGAGTTATAGTCTTCCGGCGTATGCTCTAAAAAAGGTTTGGGTCCAAAAATGCCGGAGGCATTTACCAAAAAATCAATGCGGCCCAGCGACGGTAACCGGCCGATGAAATTTTCCACGCTATTTACATCGGTGATATCCACCTGATGCTTGTAAAGATTAGATGCATCTGGTATTTTCTGAATATTGCGGCCGAGAATATGCACAATGGCTCCGTTTGCTAAAAGTTGCTCGGTAGTCGCACGACCGATGCCGCTGGTGCCACCCACTACGATGGCGGTTTTGTTAATTAAATTTTTCATTTTTTTGTTTAAAAATTTTGTGGTTGAAAAAACAAACAGACAGGTCTGTCTATTTAATGTGAAAAAAATTAGTACAATATTTTTTCGAACAATTGTTTAGCTGTCCGAATCGGCCAATCCTCCTGATGCAAATGACTTTCTGCAACCGCTCCCTCATACAATAAATAGGCTTGCTTCACGAGCATATCCAATTCTTCCTCCGACTCAGTTTCAACATTTTCGTCCAACATCCTAAAAATAAACTCGATGAACTTTTGCTTGTGGTTCTGGATGGCTGACTTTATTTTCTTTTTTTCTTTGGGTACTTCTGCAGCGGTTTTAATACACCAGCAACCGTTAAAATCGCGGTCTTCAAAAAACTCTTGTAAAAAATCAAAAATGGCGACCGCCCTTTTTGCCCCGAAAGGTTTAGTCTGGCAATAATTCTCAATATCATTTAGAAAAGTAGAATTTTTATAATTTAAATAGGCCAGGCAAATTTCTTCTTTAGATTTAAAATGGGCATATAAAGTTGCTTTTGCGATTCCGGCTTCAGCGATAATCTGATTGATACCGGTCAGGTTATAACCGTTTTTATAAAATAATGTGGAAGCAGTTTCAATGATGTGCTGTTTGGTATCATGATATTTCATTTCACAAATTGTATTTTTACTGATCAGACAGACTTGTCTGTTTTAATTTTTTGTTTTTATAACAGCACCAATCATAAATAGGTTTAAATAAAATTACAGAATAAATGAAATAAATGTAAAACCAAGAGAAATGAACCTCCTCCTTTGGAGGGAGCTGGGGGAGGTTCATCAGACAGGAGTTAAAATAAAAAGCCGATCCTATATTACTTCGGAATAAATTTCTAAAACCTAAAATTAATTGAAAAACCGAGTTGCGAAAAATTTTCCCCATCCGTGACTTCTTCCAGAAACTTTCCGGTAAAAAAATGGAAATACGATGTCTCTATTTCCAAGAACCGGTTCACCTCAAAGCCCAGCTGCACACCCGGCTGATGGCCAATAAACCGTTCTTCACTTCCGTCACTCGCCACGTTCAGGCGGCCGGAAGGAAAATAAATACCGTCGCCCGTTTGGTGGCGCCAAAAGAAATCCCAGTCCAGGTTCAACGACCATTGTTCGCCGAGCCTAAAACCCAGAGAAGGGTGAATGTCCATCAAGTTGGCAGGGCCAATCAGGGCCAGCAATCCAAAATAACCGCCCCGCGGATACAACGCATTAAAAGTCTGGAGATCGCCGTCGGTGGGATCATCATCACCGGAAATGATTTCAGCTTTAAGTCCTACCGTCGTTGGCAAGGCCGAAACGGGCAATTTATATTTTACCTCGGAAGAGATGGTCCATGCACTGATGTTCCCGTCGCCCATTTTTCCAAATTGAAAAACTGCTTCGTTATTAAATGTTAATTTCCCTTTTTCGCCCCAATGCCGAACACCAAGGGAATGCCGTGTTTCCGCCTCCCCACCCTCTTCGAACCGGGGGGCCCCGTTTTCCACACCGAGGTAATAAAAGTCGAAATGCAACCCGGTCGCCTGCGGTACATCCCATACCCAATAGGCTCCCCAAAGCAATTGATCGGTGTTGATTTCATTGTCAAAAATGCCGACCTGTTGTGGATTGTACGCATAGAAAAGCAAGTCGAGGCGGTGATTTGGCTGTCGCCAGATCCATCGGGCACCGTCGAATGACTGGCGCACGTTGGTCCCTTCCCGGAAGCTGATCAGCCGCCGGGAGCCATAACTGAGTTCCCTTCGTCCGACTTCCAGGGTCGAGTTGCCGAAATTAAACCCCAGAAAGAGTTGATGGAAATCGAGGTCGTCATCGTTGAGGAAGAAGGGTTCACCATTTCGCCCTGCCGAGTGAGCGCTCTTGAGTTGGCTAAAAAAACGGACATTTTTGCCAAGGTGCCAGTCGGCGTGCAGCATGAACCGCTGAAACAGGGCCGCATCGTCGTTATCCTTGATCCACTCTTCGTTTCTCAAAACCTGAAACTCGGATCGCACATCGCCACCAAAAGTAACAAAACTGTTTTTGGCGAGCGGGACGTATTTTAAATGTTCCCAAAAGCCGTCGGCGGGGAGCTGATCTTGTAAAAAGCGATAATCTTCATTGGCGCGCAAGAGCTGAAACCCTGGGTAACTCTTGTGGCCTTCCTGCGCCTGCATTTGGCCGAAGGCCGCTACGGAAATGAGCAAAGGGAAAAGTAAATGTTTCATGTCTTAAGGGAAATCAATAATTCCGAATTAATAATACCCCGCCGATGATGAACAGAATCCCCATGACCCGCTGCCAGTTGATGGCATGTACCGGGAGGCCCAACAGTCCAAAATGATCGAGCAGCAGCGACAGGCTCAACTGCCCGGTCACGACCAGTCCGAAGGTGAGCGCTGCACCGATTTTTGGTACCAGGATGATCACGGCGGCCACGTAAAAAGCGCCGAGGAGTCCCGCCGACCATACGGTCCAGTGTACAGTATTTGACTGACTGATCTGTGTAAGGTCAACTTTGGTCAGGATGGCGTATGCCAACAACCCGACCGAGCCAATCACAAAAGAAATCAACGCCGCATAAACCGGGTCACCAACGGCCCGTCCCATCTTGGCGTTGAGGCCTGCCTGCACAGGCAGTACTGCTCCCGACACCGCGGCAAGAAGCACAAATAAGACTATAGATTTCATGATAATTATTTCCTGAACGGAAGGCTTGGGTGCTTTGCAACAAAAGTTTTTTGAAGTTCGCTCCGCTGCTCCGCTGCTCCGCTGGTGGGCTTTGAGGAGAGAGGATATTTACGAGGCGGCGCAGCCGACGAGCAGTATCCCATTTAACTTTTGTTTCAGAATACTAAAACACCTCCACGTTTTTATTTTTTATTAAAAAGCTGATAATCAACCGAATAACGACCCGGCCCCAATACCAGTACGAGCCCAAAGGCCAGACTGTACATCAGGGGTACATCCTTGACCGCCCAGGGGTCAGGTGCATGTACGATGATGAGCCCAACCAACGTAACGCCCAAAATAAAGGCCGCCGCCGGACGGGTGAAAAGTCCGATTATGATCAGTCCGGTACAGACTACGTTGGCTAAAACAGCCACCACTGCACTCGCTTCGCCACCCATCCCGAACGGGTCGGGAATGTGCGCAGCCGTACCGGCAAAATCGGTGATTTTTTTCCAGCCATGAATGAAGAACATGGCCGTTCCAATGGCCACCCGGAAGAAGAGCATCACCGCATCAAAACGGGCCCCGGATAGTTGGGTGGACAATAATCTGGTTAGGATGGCTTTCATTTTTTTGGTCAGTTATTGAGGTACCGGACATTGGTCAATGTCCGGTACCTGCGACGTTTGGCTTATTGCTTGACTAACTGCACGTTGAGCACCAGACGTACCTCATCGCTCACGACCACGCTGCCTGCTTCGGTGATGGCTCCCCACTTGAGGCCAAAGTCTTTACGGTTGATTTTGCCGTTGATTTCAAAACCTGCTTTGGTTTGTCCATAAGGATCAACGGCAGAACCGTTGTACTCGACGTTGAGCGTCACCGGGCGGGTGTTGTCGCGGATGGTCAGGTTGCCGGTCAGTTCATAGTCACCATCTGCTTTTTTACCAAAAGTGGTGGATTCGAAAGTGAGTTGGGGGTATTCAGCGGCGTTGAAAAAGTCATCCGACTTCAGGTGCTCGTCCCGCTGACTGTTGTTGGTGCTGATGCTGGCGACCTCAGCCGAGAAGGAGATTTTGGCATTTTGAAAGTCATCGCTTTCGCTTTCCACATTTCCCTCGAATTGGTTGAAAGAACCAGTGACGGTCGAGACCATCATGTGTTTTACTTTGAAGTGGATTTCGGAGTGGGTTGGGTCGATGGCCCATTTGGTAGCAATTGCTTCTGTTGTCATTTTTTTTTGATTTTTTTAGTTGAAAAAATATTTATTTGATTATTCCTCGAAGAGACTCCGACGATACTTTTGATCATTGATTCTGGTACCCGCCATAGAATTTCACCGGCGACCATTCAGGGACGATCTCAGGCATTGGCTGGTCGTATTTTTTGAATTCACCTGTTGCATAAACGGGCTGGCCATTCACTACGGTCATCACAGATTCCAGCCGCTTGATCGCTTCCTCATCCATGGTGAAAAAGTCATCGTTCAGCACGGCAAAGTCTGCATACTGGCCAGGAACGAGGGAACCTTTTACTTTTTCCTCGCCGGTGAACCAGGCACTGCCCTGTGTGGCTACGCGGATGGCTTCATAGCGGCTCAGGCGATTGGCTTCGGGATACAACTCCGTACCGCCCCAGCTTTTTCCTGATACTGCCCAGTAAAGGGCCAGGATCGGATTGTAGCTCGACACCCGGGTGCCGTCCGTACCAAGGCCGACGGGAATATCCATTTCCAGCATTTTGCGGATGGGAGGAGTACGTTCTGTCATTTCTGGCCCGTAACGATCGAGGAAATAATCACCCTGGAAAAGCATACGACCTTGTACCGCAATACCACCGCCAAGATTTTTGATACGTTGAAGGGTCTCGTCACTGACGGTTTCTGCATGGTCAATGATCCAGCGAACTTCCTGCAGGAATGGATATTCGGCGTCCACCTTTTCAAAAACATCCAGAAAACGGATGATCGATTCATCATAAGTGGCATGGATGCGGAAGGGCCATTTGTTCTGGGCAAACATGGTGATGGCCCTGGTCAGTTCGTCTTCCATCATTTTCGCCAAAACAGGCCGTGGCTCCATAAAGTTTTCAAAATCGGCTGCTGACCAGACGATATTTTCCCCTGCTCCACACATGTGATAACCATTCGGTTTCATCATGGCGTCGTTCTTTCCGATGGTTTCTTCGGATGTCCATTTCTGGAAGTCGTCGAGCTCAGTTCCTTTCTTGGTAGCGAACAGGTAATAACCGATGCGCAGGTTCAGTTTGCCTTGCCTGGCCAGTGCCTTTGCCACTTCATAATTGTCGGGGTAAAATTGCCCACCTCCACCCGCATCCACTGCACTCGTTACGCCAAGACGGTTGAGGTCACGGATGTAATGGAGAGTAGAGTTCTCTTGTTGCTGAGGGTTGAGTTTGGGCAATTTCACTAAAGTAGAGTACAACAAAAGGGCACTCGGTTTGGCGGCCAAAAAACCAGTTACGTTACCATCCTTATCCAGCTCTATTTCGCCGCCGGGATAGTAAGTATCCTTATCGTAACCCAGTACTTCGATACCTTTCTTGTTGATAAAGCCAAGCGAGTACAGGTAGAGAAGGAAAACCGGTTTGTCCGGTACGGCCTCATTGATTTCTTCCAGGGTCGGCAAGCGTTTTTCCTCAAATTGATGTTCCGTCCAACCACCGACCACCCGTATCCACTGGCCCTCGGGCGTGCGGGCTGCTTGTTCTTTGAGCATTTCCATGGCTCGCTTGAGCGAAGTAACGCCGTCCCAGCGCAGCTCCATATTATAGTTGAGACCTGCCCGCACAACGTGGGTGTGAGAGTCGTTGAGGCCAGGAATAAGGGTGCGGCCGTTGAGGTCGATCACTTCAGTATTCGCTCCTTTCAGTTTTAAAATATCTTCATTGTCACCAACGGCCTGAATAAGGCCGTCTTTCACGGCTAAAGCTTGTTGGAAGTCCCCATCTGAGGCCATGGTGGCGAGCTTTCCGTTGTGAACGATAAGACTTGGTGCATCGGTATTGTCTGCCTCAGCATTCCCGCTTTCGGGTGAGGAGGTACAGGCTGCCAGGCCCGCCATCAATGCGATTAGAAAAACAAAATTCTTCATTTTTTTGGCTTTATTAAAAATTGGTTTGTATTAAAGGAATTTGATTTTTGGGTGCTGTTTGAAATATTGTTCAAAAACACATACCGGCCACTTCAATTTCCATTACGACTATTCTTGCAGCAGTATCTTTATATCGCCGATCAGCTTTTGTGTGTCCATTCGATCAAGGCCATTGTAATAGCCCCTGATGCGCCTTTCTCCATCCACTAAAACAAATGTTCCGTCGTGCACGAGGAAGTTTTCGCCATGTTCGGAATCTTCGCGGGCCATCACTTTGTAATCTCTTGACAATTCAAAAATGGTGTCCCTGTTTCCCGTCAGAAATTTCCAGGTGTTGTGGTCAGCACCGTAGCGTTCGGCATATTCCTTTAACTGCTGCGGGCGATCCCTTTTCGGATCGATCGTGAATGAAAGAAGATTCACTTTATCATTGTCCGCGAATGCCTCCTGCACCTGCCTTAAATGGCCAGACATGGTTGGACAAATGGTCGGACAACTGGTGAAGAAAAAGTCTACCACCTGTATTTTATCCCTGAAATCTTCGTGCGATGAAATTTCAGCCAGTTGATTGGTCAGCCGGAAATTGGGAGCTTTATAATGCTCCTCCTTTCCGGTTATCGAATCGACGGTGATTTCTCCGAGAACCGGTAATTTCTTTTGCTCATGGCAGCACGTAAAAAACAGGACAAACAATAACTGAAAACAGCTCAGCTTAACCATTTTCATAATGGGTCACAATTGAAATATTCTCCAACTTGAGAATTTCGTCGGGGATATCCCGGTTGGGCAGCGGGACCGGCTGAAATACCACCTGGATGTCTTTTTTGGCATCAATGGCATCGGCAATGTCCTTTTCTATTTCCAACTGTAGATGTACTCCTTGTTGCAGCAAGACGGAATCCAGGTCAAGGATCGGTAAAATGGTAAAAGTACCAATGTAATTGATTTGTTGGGAACCCCCGTTTTCATACTCGAAGAACACCCGGGCACAATATGGCTGATAAGGCAGCTGGGCCCGTTCGAAATGCAGGATGACGTGTGTCCGTTCCTTATCGACAAACTCCTTGTAGATGCCATCTGTATCCGAAGTCTTGAGGTTCAGCGGTGCGATACAATCTTGTTTGGTTTCTGTACGCTTCGGCTTATCTGCCTCCACAAACGGATTGCAAAAGTTCGGATTCAAGTCCAGATCGGCAAAGCGGTATCCGAGGACTTCCGTATCCAACAGGTCTTTTATTTTAAAATCGACCGGCCTGCCGTTACCGTCGGTGGCATATAGCTTTTTCTCAAGCCATTCCTCCTGGTCGGGCAGTACATTGCCGTCGCTGTAGGCTCTCCATGCGTCCCAGATACGGTCGCAGTTACCGTGATGGCCGTAGAAAACAGTATCGAAACCGGATTCGGTAAAAGTGGCCATTTGGCCGCCTATCCAGTTGTGGATGTTATTGTGAAACGACTGTTCGGCAATGCCGTCCAGTTGTGCATCTCCAAAATTTTTGATGGCCGGGTACCCACCGAACGTTTTATACTTTGAAGCACGGAACGCAGCCCCTACATTGATGAAATCTTTTGGGATTTCATCCGTCTTTGACACCAGACGAGTGATGTTGTTGAGCGGATTGTCATCGCCCCAGTAAACCTCCGGGATGAAGTTGGACTTGGTCCAGTCCCAGTAATGCAGGGCAAGTTGGGGCTCACCGACCGCTTTCTGCAACTTCTGCTCCATCGACCAGAGGTACAGCCGGTGCCAGGGCCAAACATACCAGTTGTAGTGCACCTGGTTGGCGTAAATGCTGGTGGCGCAAAACGTTGCGTGGAGCATGCCGTGTGCCTGCCAGCCTGCCGGATCGAGCGGCGATACCTCCGAACGCTTTTTCAATAGGGCGACGGCATCCTTGAACAATTTAATTTCGGGGTCGTTGACGTCCAGGTCTGCAATGTTTTTCCGGATGACAATGGTAGAAGACGTTGTGGCCGTTTTGTTTGGCATGGACTGATTTCCTTCCGACGGGTTTGAACAACCACCTAAGTTGGCAGAGACGAAAGGAATGCTACCCAATGCTGCGGTCGAAACGCCAAGTTTCCGGATAAAGTCTCTTCTCGTCCGAGTAGTATTTGATTTCATGTAGAAGATTGTTTAGCTGAAAAGTTTCTTGTCGGATGGTAAATCATGGTGATTTTAAAAATCACCATGATTTTATGAAGGCAAAAATTATTTGCCTCCGGTAGCTTCACTTGCTTCTTTGCCCGTCATCCATTTGCTCATGGTCTTGATGTAATCAATGCCCAGCCCATAAGCTCCACCGTACTTCTTGGAAATTTTAACAACCTCGTTGTACACGTCAGAACGGGCCCAGTCACGGTGTATTTCAAGGAGGTACTGCAGTGAAGTCATCGGCTTCACTCCTGCCTGAATCATCCGGGTGATGGACATGTCGTGTGCCTCCTGTGAAATGCCGCCGGATGCGTCCGTGATGACGTAAACATCATATCCATCTTCCAGGGAAGAAAGTGCTGCGGTAAGAACACATACTTCCGTCCAGAGGCCTGCGATGACGAGTTTCGGTTTTTCGTAAGATGCTACTTTGGCTACTACTCTTGTATCTTCCCAGGTATTCATCGTCGAACGATCAATGTACTGATCTGAATCTTTGAAGTACTCTCGGATTTCGGGGAATATGGGGCCGCTGAAAGATTTTTCAGCAACCGTCGTGACCACGGTAGGAATTTCAAATAAATCAGCAGTTGCCGATATCAAGCCAGTGTTGTTGCGCAATTCTTCAATCGGCTGTGATTCAACTGCGAAGGCCATTTGGCTTTGGTGATCGATCATCAGCAAGACGTGGTTTGTTGGGTTGATCAGTTCCTTGGATGCATTGGCAGGGTCGTTATTTGGATTTGGGTTGTACTGTTTCCATTGTGCATTTGCGGAAGCAGAAAAAAGCAGTAGGAGGGTGAAGATTGCAAAGAGATTTTTCATGATCTTTTAAAAATTTAGTCAGGGCAGGCCCTATCCGCACGGGGACGAATCGCCCGGTCGGTCGGAGGGTGCCGAAGGATATTGGTTAGAAGATTTTTTTCAATGATGAGGCGTCTGAAAAAAATTACCTAACGGTGAGTTTTGCAGACGTCCCCGTAACGGGCATGATATTAATTGGTTCATAAAAGATAGCAATACTTTCAAAAAAAATACCGCTATTATCAAATCAGTTAGTAGCTGTAGCAAGTAACAGGTTGATAAAGAATAAAAACCTCTTACTGACTCTTTATCAACCTGTTATCAACTTTCAGAATCAGTTCAGATTCATCATTGGCACCTCCATCAGGAGTACTTTTGCGTTGGTACTGGCAGTCATTTCAAAGCTATCCAGCTCCCACATGCCGTATCCGTCGCGTTTACTGAGCTGCTGGTCACCGATGGAAACTTCTCCTTCAAGGACAAAAACATAGACGCCGTTGCCGCCTTTATTGAGTTCATAGGTGGTAGTGGCGCCTGCCTCAAAATCACCTTTGTGGAACCAGGCATCCTGGTGTACCCATACCCCGTCGTCGTTCGGATTGGGAGAAAGGATCTGGTTGAACTGGTTGGGCTTCATCTGGCCGTTCATCGTGATCTGGTCGTAACGGGGCTTGACGCCCTTCTCTCTTGGAAACATCCAGATTTGGAGGAAGCGGACTTCCCTGTCTGAATTCTTGTTGTACTCCGAATGGAACACGCCCGTTCCGGCGCTCATCACCTGTACATCACCCTGCTGGATCACGGTGGTGTTGCCCATGCTGTCCTGGTGTTCCAGGTCACCTGCAAGCGGTATGGAGATGATTTCCATGTTGTCGTGCGGATGTTTGCCAAACCCTCTGCCAGGAGCGACTATATCGTCGTTCAGTACCCGCAAGGCACCAAAGTTCATGCGTTCCGGGTTGTAATAATTGGCAAAGCTGAAAGTATGGTGTGAGTCGAGCCACCCGTGGTTGGCGTGGCCTCTTGAACCGGCGGAATGAAATACAGTTTTCATGATTCTGATCTTTTAAATGTTAGTATTTGACCCCCACTTTGGCTTTTTCTTTTTCTCCTTTTTGAAATATTCCTGCTGATTAATGCCTCGGTGGTTTGTTTAATTTTGATAACACAAAGATGAAACAAAACTCACTGCCGACAGATATGAAAATGGCAGATGGATATGTGAAAATCTGATGACCTTATGTGAAAAGGGAGGGTGGACATGTAAAAATGGAAGTGACGCTGACAGGCACACCACCGTTTTTACTGACTAATGAGACTCCCTTTAGCGCTGGGCAAACTGCCCGTTTTCCGGAATCGACGGGTATACTTGAAGCTTTTGTTCCGGGTAATGCAGCAGTCGGGAGCTATCAGTTGGAGGCCATGAGCCTGAAAGATGCTAATTGTATTTGCGAGTAATTGCAAAAAACCAGATCAAGTTCCTATTGTTTCATTTACGGGCTCACGTAACGCCTTTATTTAAATGAAAAAAATCAGCTGCCTAATACTCCTCTCCCTTTCCTTTTTTTTGTTCAATAAAGTTGGATACACCCAAACCCTGCTTGGCACCTATTTCGACCCTTCAGTTGATTCTTTTTACATCGTGACCATAGATTTGGACAACTGCACTGCCTGCAAAATCCTGGGATTTGAAGAATTCACGCCGGCTGCCGATATGTGGGACTTCACTGTATTGGAAGACGGCCGGCTACTCACGGCAGGTAATGAGCTTGCGATTTATGACCCACCCTATAATTCACCAATATTATATGGCTTGCCCCCTCCGGGCGGCTCTATTCGCGGCATCCATTTGTTCAGTGGAACGGTTTATATGCTTACTTTTTTCGGCCTCTTTACTTTTGATCCAGCTACAGATCAGATTGATTTCATAGGAAGTTGGCCCCCGGCCCTGGTTTTAGGTGGTTTTAATTATGAACTTTTCGACTATAGCGGTGATTTATACGCCATGGAAATGGGAGTGAACGGAGGTACGGAGATCTGGTTAATTGACACTGCCGATCCGCCAAATTCTTCTTTGGTCAACATCTTGATCGACCGGTCAAGTGGAGTCACCACGCTCAATGGGGATGTCATTACGACCGATCAAACCTGGGTACAAATCTATGATTTCGATACCAACACCAATACGGATATCTGCTTTGGCCCTGATATGGGGATTCCCGCTTTTACGCTAAACAACCTCTCCTACCTCCCTGCCAGCATCCCTCCCCTGCCCTGCCTGTGCGATACCAATGCTGGAAGCATGGCCGGCGGAACCGAAAACATCTGCCTGCCGGACGGTGCCACTGCTCCGTTCAACAACGATGAATCGCTGGAAAACGATGACTTGCTCCAGTACATCCTCTTTACGGATTTGAACGACATCCTCGGTAGCATACTGGTCACCAGCAATACTCCAACTTTTGAATTTAATGCTGCCACCATGCAAGCGGGGGTCACTTATTACCTCGCCACCATCGCCGGTGACGACCTAAACGGAAATGTGGACCTGGATGATGACTGCCTCAGTATTTCGAATGCTGCCGAAGTAGTCTGGCAGATTCCTCCAACGGTGGAACTTTCATTGGCCAATCCGGACGTTTGTCAAGGGGAATGTGTCGATATTGATCTGACATTTACCGGCAACCCACCTTTTGAACTGGCGTACGATGCACCGGGTAACCCGGGCCAAACGGCCAATTTCAATAACTTAAATGACCTCTTGGAAATATGCATCCCCGTCGGTGCCGCCATCGGCAGTTTCGACGTAGAATTACTCAGTCTGTCCGATGCTTTTTGCACCTGTGAGTAGATACCATCATTAGTTTCCCGACCTGAATTCAGTCGGGGACATGCCGGTGCATTTTTTAAAAAAATGAGAAAAATAGAGCGGTTCCTCAAAGCCCAGTTCATAAGCTATTTCCTTAATGGATTTGTCGGTATACTTCAGCTCCCGTTTCGCATTGAGGACGATTTTTTCCTGGATGACCTCCTTCGCCGTTTGACCCAACAATGATTTGACGACCTGATTGAGGTATTTGGGAGTGATGGTCATCAATTTAGCGTATTCGGAGACTTTGTGCAGTTCCCGGAAGTTCTCTTTTACCAGTGATTTGAAGTTTTTTAAAATGGATTTTCCGCCGTGCTCTTCTGTGAGCTCCTGCTCGCCCCGGTCGCAGGCATTGACACAGTGAATCAGAAAAATTTTCAAATAAGCACTCATCAGGCCAATCTGCAAATCGCCGGGCGATTCGAAGTCATCTTCCATCATTTCGAAGATGGCCTGCATTTTAGAGGCAGTTCTGTCGGACAGGAAAAGCGGCGGCCGTTCGTCAAAACTGTTGAAAAGGTTGATTCGTTCGATGAACTCCTCGCTGATGTGGTGATGCTGCAAAAAGGATTTTGAAAAAGTGATGACCCAACCCTGTGGCTTTTCTGGAGTAATGACCTGGTGCACTTGCCCCGGCGAGACAAAAAACACGGTATTTTTCCCCAGTTCGTATTCCCGGAAATCTATGACATGCCGGCCATTTGCCCCCGTCCGAGACCAGATGACAGTATAGTAACCATGCCGGTGGGGGTGGTCGGTTTTTCCTTTTGCCTCGTCAAAAATATTTTCCATCCGCAACAAACGGAGGTGGTAAGAGGAGGAGTGATGTCGAAAATCTGGCATTTCCCTTGGTTTTTTTCCAAAAATAACAAATCACTTAAAGTCAAGGAAAGATACCTCCTTTTTTCTTATAAATGACTGATTATCAATGATATTACGCATACTTCGATCCAATCTGAAAGGATCATCCCTGATGGAAATCAAGTTTCGAACGGGTTGTCCACAACGCTGAAACGGTTGTTTCGTTTGGCTGCCAGGGCTGTTTCAATTTCACTTTTCAACAGGCCACTGCCACCACCGTAATGCTGGATGATTTTCACCTGCGGGTTCAGTCGGTTAAAGACCGCCCGGAGCTTCTTTTCCGACGATGTGGATATTCCTCCTCCAAGCATCACGAGGTCGTACTTCTCTTTTTGGAAATATTCAATGACTGTTTCTTCGTCGGTGCTTCCTTCCCCTTCCCATGCTTCATTTTTGTTGATGAGCCGCAATACCGTTTGCAAAATTTCCGGATGGGTTCCGTGAACCAAAATTTTTGTTTTTTTCATAATTCTTTTGTGAGTGAATGGCAAAATTCAATTTGTGCAATCAATGTCTGGCGATCCGGCCCCCTTCAAAGGAGGAAAGAAGACCGTGCATATCTCCCCCTTTGGAGGGGCCGGGAGGAGGGTCGTTGCAGTCGTTTTTTTCCTATGAAGTTGTTTGAAAATTCCTCGTAAATTGCTTTACCGGCAACCGTTCTCGCCGAGAGAGTTCCCTTGATTTATAAGGTTCTTGCAATGCTTCTACTTCACCCAGGTAACCGAGAGCCGCCATACAAATTGGCTCTACATCATCGTCCAACGTGAGCAGGGATGCGGTTTTTGTTTTATCAAAACCGGCCATCATGTGACCGTAAATGTTGCGGTGGGCAGCTTGCAGGAATAATTGGGCATTGGCCATGCCGAGGTCATGGATGGCCCACGGGTTAGGTTTACCCGTTTTGGCAAAAGTCTTTCTGGCCAGGGCCACCATCAGCACGGCCGCTTGCTTGGTCCAGGGTTGATTGCCGGGTAGCAGACAGTTCCAAAGTTGTTCAAACTCCGGGGTTCCCCTGAAAGCATAGATATACAACCAGGGCTGTTCGTTGTTGGCGCTGGCAGACCAGCGGGCCGCCTCGAACAGCTCATCCAGTTGCTCCTCCGAAATGGTTTGACCGGAAAAAGAGCGCGGGCTCCACCTTTTTTGAATCAAGGGGTGGATGTCATGTGCAACGTCCGGCTGCTTGATTTTTTGCGCCTCGTGGGTATTTGTTCCGTTGGGCGGTGATATGACTGTGGTCGAGTTCATTTTAGTTTATTTTGAAAAGTACGGGACTAAACTGATTGATCGTGTAAACCGAGCTTAGTACCATGCTAAATTTTATTTGTGCTGATTGATCAACTTAGGGTCAGATGTTCGCTACGTTGGAGCCGCAGTCGGCCTATCGGCGCAGTCTGGCAGTTATTGAATAGAAACTGATTCAATCAACATTCTACGGTGCAAATTTGCGAACAAACCCAACCGCACCAAATGCAAAAATGGAGGCAGGATATATAAAAATGTCAGAACAATTTTCCGCTAACGGCATTTCACTGCCAAAAGAAAAACAATGACACCTTCTTTACCTGAATTCTGGCAAATGGCCCTTTCTGAACTCCGCCGAGCCAATGCGGACCGCCGGCATCCGTTCCGCAACACCGTTTTAGCGACCAGCCGTCACAATATTCCAAGTCAGCGTACCGTGGTGATGCGCAAATTCAAAAGTGACCACAGCATTCTTATTTACACGGACAGCCGCTCCCAAAAGTGCCTGGAACTTGGAGCCCACCAGGAAAGTGCAGCGGCCCTGCTGTTCTGGCACCCGAAGAAAAAGCTGCAGATCCGATTGGCAGGGTACATCAGTCAGCTGGAGGCGGAAGAGGAAAAACGATCACACTGGAGCAACGTGCCCGTTGTTTCCAAAAAATCTTACACTACCACCAAGCCACCGGGAACGGTCATCGAATCCCCTTTGTCTGTCGGTTATGATACTTCCTTCGATGACGGGAGGAATTTTTCCATGTTGCATTTTCATCCCATTTCCATTGAAGTGCTGCAACTCAATGAAGAAATGCACCTGAGGGCCGGTTTTGCATTGGAAAACGGGGATTGGAACGGGCATTGGCTGGTTCCTTAAGCCCAACTGGAAATTTGGTTTTCACCGGGACATTTGTCAGAAAACAAAAACTATTTCATCCACTTCCTGTTACAGCAGGCAACTTTCCAAACGGATTCTGCACATACTACTTGAGTCATTAAAAATTATTGTGGCAAAATGACTGATGAACTTCTCGTAAATGGCTGTCTGAGGGGTAGTCCCCAACATCAACAGGCTTTGTATGAAAAATACAAAGTCGAGATGTTTATGCTGTGCATGCGGTATGCAAAGGGGCGTTCTGAAGCAGAAGATTATTTGCAAGATGGTTTTATGCAGGTTTTTCGGGACCTGAAACAGTTCAACTCCTCGAAAGGGTCGTTGCAGGGCTGGGTCCGAAAAGTTATTTTGAATAAAACACTGATGCAGTTGCGTAAGAAGCGGTTGCAGTTTGCCAGCGGAGATGTGAGTGAATATGCAAATCAGGTATCCGGAAATGAGCACATCATTTCGATGTTGTCGGCACAAGAGATTACTCAGTTAATTCAGCAGTTGCCGGAAGGATACCAAGTTGTCTTCAATTTGTTCATGATAGAGGGATACTCACACCGGGAAATAGCCAAACAATTGGGTATATCGGAAAACACTTCAAAATCTCAATTGCGAAAGGCGCGGATGGCATTGCAGCAAAAGATAACGGAACTGGTATCGACTTAGGCGGCCCATGGAGGTTTTACCGCCAATATCAGAAAGAATAAAATGAGTGATCAGGATAAAAATATCAATGAAATCCGGGAGCTGCTTCGGAAAAAACTGGCAGATCAGCGGACCGCCGACAACGGATGGAACGTTCCTTCCGACGGGGTCTGGTCTGGGATTTCTGAAGAATTGAAGGCGGAAAAAAAGGCGACCAAAAAGATAGACCGCCAGTATTTGTTATTTGCGGTCATCGCTTTGTTGATGTCCGTATTGTTTATGCAAGAATGCTCCAATAACCAGCTTGTCAAGGATATGAAGGGTGAAATGGAAGAGTTGCGAAACAATTTTGAACAACTCAAGGAAAGCTGCGAGCAGGAAAAAACCACCCAATCGAAGGCCCCAAACATTAATTCAAAACCCCAGGAGAAATTTACTACAGAAAACGTTCAAACCACGTTGGTTGCCGAACAATCCTTTCAAGCGCCTTCATCCGGAAAGCCGAACACGTTTACTAGTGACAAAAAAGCACCCTACTCCACCAATATAGCAAAACCTCAAACGCTCGACCAAACAACTTCCGCTTTCTCAACATCACCTTTCACACTGAACGTTGCTGCAATCAACCGTGCAGCAGCACCCAATACCCCTGACAAGAGAATTCATTATGTTAATGCTTTGCCCCAAATCCCATTTTTAAGTTTGGACCAATTTGTTACGCTATCTGATATCGACCTGGCTATCCCAAAAGCAAAGCACTCTTCCAATTCTACCCCATTGATTGTCAGCAGTTACACTGGTGTTTCGCGCACCGGCAACCGCTTGCAGGGGGAGAGGCCGGGTATTATTTCTAACCAAAGAGCATCGTGGGGCCAGCAGGCAGGTCTGGGACTGGAAATCGTTTTGTCCCCCAGATGGTCCGTGGAAACCGGGATGCGATATGCGACCCATCAGCTTCAGACGGATTACCGGCTCGAAGTCCCTTACACCAAAACAAACGAATTCCTCCACGATGACGGCAATTACGACAATGAGTACAATCATTCGCTCCCTTCTTCCATGGGGGACTATCCAGCTCTTTTTGTCCTGACTCGGTCCAGCGACGAAATGGTGGAGGAAGGAGAAACCATGAACCTTGATTTTTCCATCCGGCAGCGCACCCGTTTCTTGAGCGTGCCTTTGTGGCTGCGCTATGGTTTTGGAAAAGGTAATTTTCAGGTGGGCGTAAAAGGTGGCATTGTCGCCAACCGCACCTTGAGCATTTCATCGGAAGCAAAAGAGCTGGTTTCGCACCATGAGGCCATCCACCAGCGCCACACCTCCATTGGCGATCCCATTTTTGAAAATTTGAAGAAAAATACTTTTGATTACAGTGTCGGGCTGGATGTCCGGTACTTTATGACGCCCCGGATCAGCGTTTCACTGGAAAGCACCTATCAGCAAGGCATCACGCCGATCTATGAAGATGAATCAGTGAAGAATTATTTCCGGTCGGGAAACTTGGGGGTTGGTTTGCAGTATCGGTTTTAAGGGCGCGGCAGAGATGTCGTTTTTTGGAAAAATGACATCTCCGTCCTGATAATTCATCCCGGCGCATCAAACACCTTCCGAAAAGAAAACGCCATCTCCGATTCTCCTTTTTTCCTTAAATACTTCAACCGTGCGATCGCTTCCGCAATGTCCGGTAAATGCCCTTGGGGCACCCACCACATGACTGCATAGGCTTCTTTGATCCGGCTGAACCACTGCTTTCTGTTCTTCAAAAACTCTTTGTGATCCGTATTGAAGACGAAGCTTTTTAAACTCTCCAAATCTTCCCAGACACTCATATTTACAATGATCATGTCATCGTCAAAAGGACGGTAACTCGTGGCGGCGGTCTCGTTGCCTTCGTCTTTTAGTCGCCATACAAAGCCGGGGCTGCTGTCAGCCAGGGCATTGATGGGCTCCAGACCATCTGCGAACTCCTTCATCACCAAAGAGTCGAGCGGGCCAAGCATTCGGGCAACATTGAGTTGGGCAAGGTGGTAGGCTGATTTTTCCATAAGCTCAAAAGTAGGAAGTATTTGGAGTAGCAAAGAAGGCAGGAAGACAAAGTGGGCAAGTAGGTGGATAACGGAAACAATAGAGTCATAAAACAGCCCCATTTCCGCATACTTCCCTACATTTGCCACGCACGGGCTGGTCAACGATCGCTGGCCTTGAATCAAATCAGAATGGCAAAAAGCAAAAAGAAATACTACGTCGTATGGGAAGGGGTGACGCCCGGCATCTATGATAGCTGGGCCAAGTGCCAATTGCAGATCAAGGGATACCCGGGAGCGCGGTACAAAAGTTTCAAAACAAAGGAAGAAGCGGAAGCAGCTTTTGGCGGAAATGCTTCTGATTTTATGGATACACGGGTGCTGGCCAAAGGACAGGCACCCGGCAAGGGGTCGGGCAAGCCGATGGCCAGTCCCGCCATGTTTAAAGACGAAATAGAATGGGACAGCATCAGCGTGGATGCGGCCTGTAGCGGCAATCCCGGCGTGATGGAGTACCAGGGAGTCGACACCAAAAGCCGTTACCAGTTTTTCCATCAGAAATTTTCCCTCGGCACCAATAACATTGGTGAATTCCTCGCCATCGTACATGCCCTGGCCATGTTTAAAAAAGAAGGTAAAAGTACCCCCATCTACACGGATTCCCGCAACGCAATGCTTTGGGTAAAAAATAAAAAATGTAAAACCACTTTGGTCAAAAATGCCAAAACGGCCATCGTGCACGAGCTGATTGGGCGAGCCGAAAAATGGCTCAAAACCAATACCTGGGACAACCCCATCCTCAAATGGAACACCGAGCGGTGGGGGGAAATTCCCGCAGATTTTGGAAGAAAATAGTTGCTGAAGTAAGCAAGTAGAAAAGTATACAAGTGGGCAAGTCGTCTTACGCGCCCACTCGCCTGCTAAGCTACTCGCCTACTGAGCCACTGGCCTACTAAAAAATGAGTTTATTCGATCGAATATTCGGCAACGGCAAACCAATCGAAGAACCGGACATCCGCTTTGGGCGTTATACCGATGTTTATCACACGGCCGAGCAGGACATGGCCTTTGACCGCGCCGTCCAGTTTTTCGAAGATGAGCAATACATTGAGTCCTACCAGTCGTTTTTCGAATATTTAAAGAATGAAGATGAGGGAAATGTGAAATTCTGGAAAGAAAACGAAACCCTCCAGTTCGAACTCTATCAGGGATCCAAAAAAATAATGGGCTATGCAGACCACAAAAAACTTTACGCCAAGGCCAAAGTAGCCAAAGCGAAGAGCCTGCAGGCCAGCTTCATGCGGCGGCTGTTGGAAAAGAATTTTGAGTTGAAATACAGCCGGTTTGCCCTCACGCCCGAGCATGAAATTTCGATTGTCTTTGACACTTATTCCACCGATGGCTCACCTTTCAAGCTTTATGCTGCTCTCAAGGAATTGGCCACACAGGCCGACAAGCAGGACGACATCCTCCTCGATGAATTCGATTCGCTCGAACAAGCCGACCTCCACGTGCGGCGCGAGCTGCCTGAATGGGAAAAAGAGGTAAAATACCAGTATATCGTCGAACAGATCAAAAGTGCTTTTGACGAAATTGACAATGGAAAACTCAACACCAACAAATACCCCATCGCCGTCACTTACCTGCTGCTTTTTCTTTGTTACAAGTTAGATTATCTCATCAAACCAGAGGGCTATATGATGGAGGCCCTTGAACGCATTCACCGGGTGGCCTACGAGAAAGACGGCAAAAATGCTGCACAAAAAAACCAGGGCCTTCGCAAAGAATTTCAAAAGCTGCTGGATCGGCCCAAAGAGCTCTTTTTTAAAGAAATGTACGAGGTCAGTGCTACTTTCGGCATCACTGCCCCGGTAGACCACCAAAAAGTGGTACTCGCTATCGATCAGGAATTGGCCAATGCGAAATGGTACCGCGAACACGGGTACGACCGCATCGCCCTCGCCATTCCGGGGTTCATTGCCAGCCGGTGCCTCTTTTACTTTGCCATGCCCAAACCGGACAAGGCTTACTTCCATTTATTGCTGCAAACCATTGAATCGGATTATTTCAAAAAACTGGGATTCGAGGCTTTTTACGAAAACGACCGCCTTAATGAACGGCTCATCAAAAGACGCATCCGCGAGATTACGGATAAACACGTCGACCAGTACCCAGGCCTTGCCCCAGACCTTAAACGCCTGAATTTCAAATCTTTGGCTGCTTTTGCTGAATCGTTTTGTTATATGGTAAAAGGATTGGAAATTTAAAATAAATGAATTGAGAATTTTACGTTCGAATTGACAAAGTCAAACCCACCAGGGCGGCATCGCTTTGTAAAAAAGAAAGATCCGCCAGTTCAAATAAAACATCCTTTAAACCAATTGAGCTGTTTTTATCCCTACAAAAAGGGAAAACAAGCAGACCAATAAACTCACCGCCACATTCGCCAGCGCTTTTTCCCAGTCACCTACGGCCATCAATTGAAAGGTTTCATTGGTAAAAGTCGAAAATGTGCTAAAGCCGCCACAAAACCCCACCATCAAGAAAAAACTCAAAGGGCTGCCCAACTTGTTTTTCATTGACAAACCAACCAGTACGCCCAATACCAGACAGGCCAATACGTTGGCAATAATGGTTGCCCATGGAAAATGAAGCTTATGGGGCGTCAGCCATTGGGCGATGCCAAAACGGCAAATACTGCCGAGGCCGCCACCAAGAAATACGAGGAGATAGTTTAGCATTTTTAATGGTCAATAGCCTGATTTTGATAGAAGCAGACCTCCGACTATGAATTATGAGTAAAACTGATTTTCAATGATCAGAAAAAAAACGCACTTTTGAAAATCCCCGATTGACCCCAGAAGTGAATTCGGGGCAGGCTATTGACCACTGACCATTGACCATTGACCATTGACCATTGACCATTAACCGTTGACCATTAAATAAAGTGAAACGAAACATCCTTGCCACCATCGTACTCATCGCATTGATCGTGCTGACCTTCATTCAGTTTCGGTTGCTGATCATTGGGGCAAGGTTGGAGAAATTTCGGTTCGATCAAAAATTGGCCGTTGCACAACAAAACATTAAAGAAGCCTTAAACAGGGACAACCCCGTCAGCAATGCCCTGATCGATGTACTAAAAAATAAGGAGGAAGCAAACAACACGGCTGCTGTTGCCGATTCATTAAGTATATTTCTGAAAAGAGAATTGTCAAAAGCGAACCTAAACCCCAATTTTTCATTTGCCATCACCTCGCTGAACAACACCAGTGATATTAATTTTAAATCCACCAACTTTAAGTTAGCGCAATTTAATTTCAACGAGTATACTGTCCCCCTGGGCAATTATTTTATCAGCAAACTTTTTACCCAAAAAGTACTGCACATTGATGTAAAAAATTTGTTTGGCTATCTGTTAATCGAATTAGATTACCTCGTCGTTCCTTCTGTTGTTTGTTTGCTTGCCTTATTAATTTCCTTTTGGTTATTAATTAATATTTTACAAAAAGAACAAAAATTAAATCTGGTAAAAAATGATTTTATCAACAACCTGACCCACGAATTAAAAACACCTGCCTTTTCTATTTCACTCGCCAATAAAATGGCCAAAGAACAATTAAAAAAAGGAAACATTGAAAAAGCTGCCAACTTCTTGCAAATCATTGAAAACGAGAACAATAAACTGAAAAACCACACGGAAAAAGTACTGGAGCTGGCCAGCCTGGAAAACCCTAAGCACCAACTACAGAAAGAAAAAACAGATTTACATTTAATTATTCGGGAAATAAAAAATGATTTCTCAGAAAAAATGAACAGTAAAAACGGAACAATAGAATTACTGCTGCACGCTGAAACATTTATCCTGAATATTGACGCTACTCACTTCCGAAATGTCATTAATAATTTAATAGACAATACCATAAAATATGGAAAAAACAACCTCCGGGTCAGGATGATTTCCAAAATAGAAAAAAGGGAATATCATTTAACCATTCAGGACAACGGACCAGGCATCTCTACAGCAGATCAAAAATATATTTTCGATAAATTTTTTCGCGTCACCAATAACGATGTACACAACGTAAAAGGTTTTGGGCTGGGGCTGAACTATGTAAAGCAGATAGTGGAGTCACATGGTGGGAAAATCGAATTAAAAAGTAAATTAGGGGAAGGTGCTACATTTATCATCAGCCTTCCGATTTAGCAGGTTGCACACTGGCTAAACAGGTCCAAATTATTTGAAATAACCTTGCTCCGGAAAATGATGGCGAGCTGACGAGCTTGGGACTGGCGAACTTTTAAGCTTTTCCCTTCTCTACCTCCGGCATCTGGCAGGCTTCATCCGCCGACTTACCGCAAACGGAACAGGTCCCGCCAAAACGATCAGCAATCATGGGATTGTTGGTAGCACAGGTGCCGCGGAATTCCCTTTTTTTAACAAACCAGGTGATATTGATCATGATAAATGCCAAAACAAAAAATCCGAATATGGCGAGAAATACTTTTAAAAATTCCATTTTGCAAATAAAAAGTAAAAAGTAAAAAACAAAAGCTGAGCGCAAAAAGCCTGAGGCGCCGTATTTTATTTTCTCTCTTTACCTGTGTTAAGTAGATGGACAAAACAAAGAACACTTAAAATAACGGAGGAAAAATGTCATTTTTTGTCCCTTTGTCTGTCGTCTTTTATAAACAAATTAGTGTGGATCAAGTTGTCGGTAATTGTGTTAAAGGAACGTTCACAAACAAACACTTCTTATTTGCCCTTTTTACCTTTTTACTTGATCCGTACATTTGCCGCAAAAATAACTGAAAATGACCGCATCGCCTAATACGTCAGAACCACGACCACAAACAACCCATCAGGAGTACAAATTGAAGGCCTTCTCCCGCCTCCTCCGCATCATGGACGACCTGCGGGAGCAATGTCCCTGGGACCAAAAACAAACCAATGAAAGTCTTCGCAACCTCACCATTGAGGAAACCTACGAGCTGGCCGATGAGATCCTCAAAGGCGACTTCGACGGCATCAGGGAAGAAACGGGCGACCTCATGCTGCACATGGTTTTTTATGCGAAAATCGCTGAAGAAGCAGGTGCCTGGAATGTCGGCGATGCCCTCCATGCCATTTGTGACAAACTGGTCAAACGCCACCCCCATGTCTACGGCAACCTGGATGTGGCCGACGAGGAAGAAGTGAAAAAAAACTGGGAACAACTGAAGCTACAGGAAGGTAAAAAGTCTTTGCTGCAAGGAGTCCCGACCTCTTTGCCGGCGCTCGTTAAGGCCTGGCGCATGCAGCAAAAAACCGCTCAGGTCGGCTTCGAATGGGAAACCACGGAGCAGGTTTGGGAAAAAGTAGAAGAAGAAATCGGCGAGCTGCGGGAAGCAGTGGACAATGATTTTTCCCAGGAGAAAAAGGAGGAAGAGTTTGGGGATGTCCTGTTTGCCCTCGTTAATTACGCCCGCTTCCTCGACATCGAACCGGAAACGGCACTGGAGCGGGTCAACAAGAAATTCAAAAGCAGATTTGAATACATCGAGCAAAATGCTCCCAGGGATTTGAACGACATGAGCCTCGATGAGATGGACGCCCTGTGGAATGAAGCGAAAAGAACGAATGGCTGAACGATTAAATGGTTTTAAAAAGCAAGCCATTTATCTTCGCCACTGGAGGGCTGTGCCCTTTGTCAATAAAAAGCCATTATCCAATTAACAATACAACCATTTTCAACATGTCAAACATCACCAAGAAGTACACCAACGGGGAGATTACGGTCGTATGGAAACCAACAATCTGCATCCATTCCGAGATTTGCGCCAATGGCCTTGCATCCGTCTTCGATCCTAAAAAGCGCCCCTGGATCAACATGGACGGAGCGGAATCGGAACGCATCGCCGAACAAATCAAAAAATGCCCTTCCGGTGCATTATCTTTTTATTACAACGACGAAGAAAAACAGGCTGGCGAAACCAGCGTGCAGGCCGAAAGCATCGTAGAAGTCGCAACTGATGGTCCTTTGCTCGTTTACGGCAACATCGTCGTAAAGGGCGCTGACGGTAACGAAACAAAGCACAACCGCGTCACTGCCCTCTGCCGATGCGGCGCCTCCGGCAACAAGCCTTACTGCGACGGCTCCCATAAAAAAATAGATTTCAGAGGGTAAATGGTTTGAATGGCTAAATGGTTAATTGGTTATTTCGCATGGCCATTCAACCATTCAACCATTTAGCCATTTAGCCACCCAACCATTCTTTTCATGATAAAAACCGATGTTTGTATAGTGGGTGCCGGGCCAGGCGGCTGCGCTACTGCCCTGAAATTGAGCCATTTAGGCATTCCATGTGTATTAGTTGACAAAGCTGTTTTTCCCCGTGACAAGATTTGTGGTGATGCCATCAGCGGCAAAACAACGACCATTTTGGGGCGGATCGACCCAGGTATCATTGAGCGGTTTGAGGCCGACCGGCAGTTGCAGACCGATGTATGGGGCATCCGTTTTGTTTCCCCGAACGACAAAGAAATCGACGTACCCTACCGGCCCCATTACGATACCGAAAAAGACAAAAAGCAAGGCTTCGTGTCCAAGCGGATCGAGTTTGACAACTTCCTGGTGGAGGAGGTCAAAAAACGGGACAATATAGAATTGCACGAAAACACCTCTATCGACATTTATGAAAAAAACGCAGGCGGTTATTACGTGGCCAACAAAGCAAAAACGTTTGAGGTAAACGCCCGCCTGCTGATCGTCGCCAACGGGGCCCACTCCAAATTTTCCCGCCACCATGCCGGACTTGAAAAAGACCCGGCCCACCACGCGGGTGCCGTGCGGGCCTACTACAAAAATGTCGAAGGCATGCACGCCGATGGTTTTATCGAGCTGCACTTCCTGAAAGAAATCAACCCTGGATATTTTTGGATTTTCCCCCTGCCCGGCGGCTATGCCAACGTCGGCCTCGGCATGCGCAGCGATTTTATCAGCAAGCGCAAGTACAATTTGCGGGAAGGCATGAAAAACCTGATCAATCATCATCCCCGCATCAAGGATCGATTCAAGAATGCGGAACTCGTAGATAAAGTCACTGGTTTTGGCCTGCCTTTGGGCTCTAAGAAACGCCCCATTTCCGGCGACCATTTCATGCTCATCGGCGATGCCGGCCACCTCATCGATCCATTGAGCGGCGAGGGGATCGGCAATGCGATCTACAGCGGTTTTATTGCCGCAGAGCAAGCAGAGCAGTGCCTGGCCAAAAATGACTTTTCAGCCAAATTTATGAAAGCGTACGATGTGCGGGTGGAGCGCGTTTTGGGCAAAGAGATGCAACTCAGTTACGCCCTGCAAAAACTGATGACCCGACCCTGGCTCGTTAATTTGACCGCCAACTGGGTGTCCCGCAACCGCTCACTGCTGGACGTCATTTCACTGATGTACCAGGACATGGAAGTAAGGAAAAAGGCCGTGAACCCATTGTTTTGGCTGAAGATGGTTTTTGGGAAGGTGGACGTAGCGACGCTGGGGAAACAACGATAGAGAAAGCACAAATAGCTTTTATAACCCCGCAATACGCACTTCCCTGTTTCCTGACGATTACTTTTAGAGGGCTGGCACACAAAGCGATTGGGTATCAATATTTTGCATGCCCTCCCCTCTTAAAAAGTTTTATTTCAACATCATTTTGGGTCTACTACCATTCTTGCCTACAAAACCCTAAATGAAATGCCAGCAAAGCTGGATTGATTTCCTCTGCGAGCCTTGTGCCCTCTGCGTGATCGGGCAATCAGGTTCCACGCAGTGGTCGCAGCGTTCGCAGAGGAATGCTCCAACAGGTTTGTTTTTCATTTTGATTAAATCATATTTTAAAATAATAAACAGTGGAGCTTTTGATGTGCCCAGATTTAGGAGTCAGGCTCCCGATTTGTCCAGATTGTCCAATTGAGTATTCAGCGCACGGATGAGATCCCGCATGTTGGCCAGGGTAATCTTGGGTGGTGCAGCACCTACATTGAATCTTAGTATGTACGTTTTGTAACGGGAGAATTCACTCTTTCTTTCCACATTCGCCTTCGCCCCAACTGCACCTGTCCCACTCCCGACCCCAAAACCGATCGATCCGGTCACATCTAATTTTGCCTCTCCGTTAAAACCAGAAGAACCAGAATTAGAGGTCATTACTGCTTCAAAATTAGCATTCAGGAGAAGCTGGGTAGTGTCGTTTCCGTCGGGAATTTCATTCAGGATAGCTTGTAATGTATTGATCCGCTTGATCAGTGAAACAGAGTCCATTCCGGAAAATATCCCTTCGCCCTTATAGGCCTGCAGCAAGGGAGAGTACAACAGCCCGCCCAATACGACCAGCGATTTATCGGAAACACCTGCCGCTGATGCGGAGGTTTTCAAAGCGTTCCTGTTCAGTCCAGCTGTTGCTGAAACGGATGCAGACAAGAACCCGGAACAATCCATTGTATAAAGAAAATAGTCGTAGGTGTTCGGGTCTTTCTCCATGAAGGCAGATTGGTTGAAATCTTCTACAGTTGGGGCAGTTCGGGCGAAAAGGAATTTTGAAACAGTCCCATCTCGCTTTTTGTATTGAAACCCGTGGGCCAAAATATTGCTCCCCGACCGATCCAGCAGCAGGGCGCTATCGGCGAGGTAGGCATTTTTGATCACCACATTGGGTACAAAACCGCTGACATCTTTATTCCTGGCTTTCAGCTTTTTGAGTTTTTTCTTGATTTTCGGATGTAGGCCACAGCTGAAATTGTCCGGGTCGAACAGGTCCACCAGTTCGCGGTAAAGGTCCACTTCCTCTCCGATCGCCTTGTCTTTCTCGGCAGGTATTTGGAACGTTTTTAGGTCCTTTAGCTGGCCTTTTTCCATGTTATTTAACATGGAGGAAATCTGTTCTACCGCTACGTGATTTTTGTCGCCATACTTTGCGGTGACTTCTTCGGTCAGTTGAACATTATTGCAGGAGGTTATCAGTAGAACTACTCCCACGATGAAAGTTATTTTTTTCATTTCTTGATTTTTTTACCCAAAACGTGAACTGGAATACCCTTCCAAATCAAGGATCGGGGTTGAACAAGGTTATTCACGGCCAGGGGTAGGAGCCAACAGGCCGGCCAGGGCCCCTAAAGAAGTGGAGCCGAGCATGATGATAAAATCGGGGATTTCCACGGTTCCAGCTTCAGTAGGCTCCTTAAGCGCCAGAATCCCACCAATCACGATGGAAGCAACCATCGCAACGCCTACCAGGATGATGACGGTCATGAAGATTTTAGGGTTATCGGTCGGTATTTTGGCCTCCACCTGCTCAATCACATTGAGCACTTCCTTTTTGGCCTGATCCGTCAAACTGGTGGACGTATTCACATCCGATTTCAGTTCCTTGATAATTTTAATCGTATTCATAATTCTACTTTTTTGATGGTGAAAGGACAAACAATGGCATCTCCAAAGCAGGTTGCTTTGGGCTGAAATTGTTCTTCTTAAATGATTTGTTCACTTGTGCCTCAGTGTGAAATTAGATGCAGCAGCTTTTATAAAATGAGGTATCTGCTCATTAGCTCCACTTGTTTGCTTTCTATCACCCTGAATTCTTCCCCGTCCGACATCAGTACCGTATTTTCATTGTTATGCCGGAGTGATTTTATCTGCCAGGTATTGACTATACAGACCTCATTGATTCGTAAAAACATGTTCGGGAGACTTGACTCCAGTTGCGCTATCGTTCGCTGTAATATGACTCTGTGGACTCCTGTTTCTCCATTTTCAAAGACCAGGTACGAATACTCACCTTCCCCCAGGCAATATAGAATGGTCTCAGGAGCATACAAAAGTATTTCGGTTCCCGTTGGAAGGCCAACAAGTGTCTGGAGCTTCATCATTGTTTGGTGCTTTTGAATAAAGAGATTGGTTATTTGGGGCAAAACAAGCGGGTAGTTTCTATGCAATTCTCGTGTTCATTTGGTAGAGAATGCTTCCATGCAGATACCAGTGCTATCTACCGAATTAATCAGCGAACGGTCAAGTCGTAAGCGTATTCCAAAATTACTGGCTCTGCCCCCATTGGCATACGGTAAATCTTAAAATAATGAGGGTTAGTTACCAGGTTAAAGTGTGTATCTTCCCCAAAAACATAACCTGATCTTACATCACTTACACCAATAAATTCTGCAGCCCATATTTTTTTATCCGGTATAGTTGGATCGTCAATATCGTTGATGTAAACCGGTTGCATTCCATCGCCATCTATCCCTGCCCGGAATACCAGCCTTGACAATCGGTCACTGGGAAGGCTTGCAGTTTCACTCCAAGTCAACTTTTTATCCGTAGTTGCAATGTGGGTGGGGTTAACAGTTTCTATGGCCAAGCTGGTCCAATGTGCGGTTGAAAGGCCGATGAACCTGGTTACCAAAGGTTCATTGAGTTGATCATTTTCATAGCCAATGATCTTGATTTTAAGGGTAGTTTTGTTAAATGAAAGTTCGGTCAGATAAATTATACCAGCCATGATCAGAGTTGATTTTTTAGTACCTTTTAATACCACGATTTTATGTAGTTGAAGGCCACCTAACAAACGGGCATCCGTATCAAATTAGGCATTCTTCTCTGCGTGTCAATTAAAAAGCACTAGGTATTTTAATAATTAGGTTCTTTTCAAGCATTTCACCATGCAGTGCAGAGCTCCCCGGTATTGGGCACATAGGTGGAACTCATGTATAAAATTCACTTCAAAGCCAAGTAAGTTCCATTTACACCTTATCGTTTTCTCATACTCTTCCAATTCATCTTTCCAGTCGTCAAAAGCAAATTGGGGAATCCAGACTGTTTTATCCTTTTCATTTACAATCTGAACCAGGCAGTTGTTGTAAGTAGCAAAATACCATTTAGGTTCTTGCTCCTTTGCTACGTGCATATAAGTAAACGGCATTGGAACGGGCCGCACATCAAACCCCTGGCTTGTTAAAGAGGTCTTCACTTCAGATATTTTACCAGCAACAGCTTTCAAGATGTCGTCATGTTCATTGTATACAGAGACGGGATCTCCGATCATTATGACTTCCTCCCCATTTTCATTTTTACCTGCCAATGCTATGAACATGTCTATGTGAAACATGGGCTGCTCCCCCTCCAAGACCGATGATCCCATGAAAGCCAGACCATTCATTTTGCCCGTGATCGTACTATTGTATGGGCTTGATCTGATCTCATAGATTTCGTTTTCCGGAATTCCCACTAAATACTCACTGACGGCATTTTTCCAATTATTGCCACCAATCTTCTTTTTGATCCTGTCTACCGTATTTGCTCCCACTAAGGCAAAATCTTTACCTGCTAAAATATTTCCTCCCTCAAACCTAAACCCGAATTTTTCAAAGTGTATAAAATGAGCTCCCATTTTATTTTTCAGGTGATTGGCGATCAACCTTCCAGTCGGGAGAAAATAGTCGGGTTCTAAAAGCAGTATTTTATCATTGTTTTTTGGCGTTAAACTGTTCAAAACCAGAAAAGGGTCTTGCACCCAAAATGTAAGCGGTAAACTCGTCGTTAGCACATTTGGGTTGACCAAACGATTGAAGTACCTAAAGACTCTCTTTTTCTGTGCATCCCCGATTAAGGCCCATTCTAATGTTTGTTTTAGTTCCCTTACATTGTCCCATGCATCAAAAAGGTTCGAAATAATAATTGAATCTTTTATGACAGCCGAACCCTTGTTGTTTTTCAAATTCGTATTTAGCTTATTTATTTTCCTTTCATCATTGGCAACAATGGTAATCCTAAGGTTTGGATTTTTCTTCCTAAGCGCTACAATCAACTCAGCCACCAGGTCTTCATGGATTGGCTCACAGGTGTCTGCACTTAATTTCGGATACACGAACAAAATATGTTCAATCCTCCCGTAACAAGCACTCACAATTTTGTACTTTCCCTCTGTGATTGTACTCTTTACCTGTTCGGCTTTGCTTTTTATCCTGGCAAAAGCATCTTCTACCGGTTTGTCCGCAATTATATTTTTACAATCTGGATGATTTCTTTTTTTCATGCCTGTTAAATTTAAATAAACAAGGGTTCAATAATATATCAATGTCAAAAGACCTATTCCAACTGATCAAGTCCCTCTCCAGCGCCGAAAAGCGGTACTTCAAGGTCCAGTCGAATTCTGGGAACAATGAAAAAAATTATTTCCGCCTGTATGTGGCCATTGATAAAATGGAAGTCTACAGTGACCAATTGCTCCTTGAGAGATTTAAACATGAAGCATTCATTGACAACCTGCCTTTCAATAAAAATTATCTCTATCAGGCGATCCTGAGTTCGCTCCGTCAGTTTTACGAGAAAAATTCAGCCGATATTCAATTGCACAATCAACTGATCGACGTACTGGTCTTGGAACGTAAAGGACTCTACCTTCAGGCCATCAAGCTATCGAAACAGCTTAAAAAAAAGGCCAACCTTCACGATCACCGTTTAATTGTCTTGGAGGTAATTCGCCGGGAACTGGAGTTTGCCCTCCGTTCAGAAAAAAACCTCAAAGTACAATTAGAAGAACTTGGAACCGAGCTCTTGTCCAGCTTACAGATGTTAGAAACTGAACTTCGTCTCCATTGTCTGAAAAACACCGTCTTCTCCCTCCAACGCACAAAAGCAAAGCACCAGATTGAGGCTAAACTCAATGAAATCCTTAGTCATCCTTTGCTGCATTCAAAGATGGAGCATCTATCTTTTAAGGGACAGTTATTGCTCAATTGGACAAATGCAGCTTGTTATCACTTGAAAGGAGATTTTGAGCAGGCCTATCATTACTACAAACAGGTGGTTCTTCTATGGCAAGAGCATCCCAAAATCCGTAAAGACAAACCACATCTCTACAAAATCCATTTGTCCAATTTCCTGGCAATTTGTCATGACTCCTCTAATTATACAGAGTTTCTGGACTACCTCAACAAAATCAAACCTTTGGCATCCCAGTCCTTTGATGAGGAAGCAGAGACCTTTCAAAATGTCTTCTATTATGAACTGCTCTATTATCTCAACACTTTGCAAATAAAGGAAGCATTAATGCTCATTCCGGTTATTGAAAAGGGTTTCAAAAAGTACCATCGAAAAATAAACAAAGCGAGATTAATAGCTTTTTGGTACAACATTTCACTACTCTATTTCATTAGCGAAAACTTTAAAAAAGCACTGGAATGGCTCACCAATATTTTGCACGAACCTAAAACCGAGCACCGGCAAGATGTCCAAAGGTTTGCCCGTTTTCTGGAGTTGGTTTTGCATTACGAACTCGGAAATTTCCAAGTGTATGATTACCTCTTTCGATCTTTGAAACGGTACGTACAAAAAGACATTAACCAAAACACATTTGAAGCCACCCTGCTCAAACATTTCAATAAACTGACTGACCTGAACAGTGGAAAGAAGGAAGAAAAATTGTTCAATACTTTTCAAACGGATTTGAAAGACCTTTCCAAAGACCAAGCTCATTCAATTGGACTAGAAGAAATCTCTCTTTGGGTCTCTTCCAAGGTCACCGGATCGTCCATTTTACAAACGATGCAACCGGACAAATAGAACTTTTAAATCAAACTAAAAACGTATCTCTTGCTTCCAATTGTCCCAAATCAATTACAGAAACAAATTTGGCAAATTATTCATCGAAAAGATAACCTAACTTAGGCGGAATTTTGCTTGCATGTATCTTGTTACAAGCTACAAGAGTTTGACAATCAACCACATATATTAAAAACGATTTAGGTTTCACCTGCTGTTTTTTCAATCAAAAAATATAGCTAAAAAAGCTTTATTTCTAAATGATCATTCTGCTTTTCCCCCCACCGGCAGCCCAAACTCTTCTCGCATCTCCACCAATTCCCGATCGATCCAGCCTTTCGCCCGCTGTAGCAGTTCCTCTGCGTTTTCCGAAACAATTGGTTCCCCGAAACGCACCTTGGCGTACATTGTCGGCTTGCGGAAACTGTTGAAAAAATGGGCGACAAACTGGTCATCGTTGATGAAGGCGTCGGTTGGATCTTTGAATTCCACGGCAACAGGAACAATGGGAATGTTGTTTTCCGCTGCGATCCGAAAAGTTCCGGGCTTGAAATCTATGGTGGTGGCGCGATCGTGGGAAGTGCCTTCCGGATACACCAGAACGGAGTGGCCGTCTTTGATGGTGGTGACAATATTCTGGCGGGTCTTTTTACGGCTCCCCTTGTTTTCCCGTTTGACCAACAGCACCCCGGAAATCTTGACCCCCCAGCCAATGATCGGCCAGTTACCGATTTCAGCCTTGGCAACGGGCAGTGCCATCATGTCCTGGTGGGCCAGCACGGGATCCATGTAGGAGCGGTGATTCCCAATAAATATATAGGCACCTTGCGGAGCGGTTCCCGCTTGCTCAAATTCGACATTCAGAAACCATAACAACAAACGGGCAAACTTGCGGCGGGTGCGCAGCGTCCAGGTGTAGTCATGCCCAAAAAACAATGCTTTCAAAGCATTGTAAAGCACGTAGCCAAAAAGTAGGAAAAACAGACTGACGGTCTTGTAAAATGCGCGGAGGTAGCCGATCATAAACGAGTTTCGAAGTGAAGAGGAAAAGCGAAGGTAGGGAATTGGGAATCGATTGGTAATTAACGATTAAGGGATTAACGATTTTTGATTTTACATACAAACAGGTCATAAATCAGAAATCGTTAATCCCTTAATCGTTAATCAATGCTTCCAAAGAAAAAGGGTGCCAAGCAAAGGAGATAGGAGGAAATAGGTTACAGATTGCCCGACACCCAGGATGTGTATTTTTCCAAAGGGATGTTTATTTGATGCTCCGGTTGTATTTTGGTCGTGGTGCTGGCCTGGCGTTTTTCACTGCCACACTTTTGGTGGCAATGGGCTGGGCCTTCAGGCGGCGTTTGTCGATGAGCTCGCCGGTCACTACACAGATGCCGTATGATTTGTTCCTGATTCGCACCAGGGCGTTCTGCAAGTCCTGAATGAGCTTGCGCTGGCGGATGGCCATATCGTTGAGGAACTCCATATTGCTATTTGTGTTGCTATCGTCCATCCAATCGCCGCCGTGGTCGTCGCCACTGTTGGCGGTTATATCCAGGATCTGCTCCTCGTAATATTTTAGCTCGTCAGTGGCTTTCGCCATTTTTTTGTCAATGATTTCTTTAAACTCTTCGAGTTCCTGATCGGAATATCGGTGTATTTGATTCTTTTCTGCCATTAATTTTATCGTTTTTGGTTAAAAAATGGTTTAATGAATCCTTTCGTGCATACTGGGAGTTTACCAGAGATGGCAGGTATCCACAAAAGACATTCAGCCGGGTATCAATGGTTGATCAAAAAGACGACCCTGTCACTTTAACAAAGTCGCATTTTGTTGGTAGAAGTACGCCTAAGATTTGCAAAAGTTTTAATTGATTTTAAAAAAGTCAACCTTTGGGCGAGGAATTTTACTCCTTTTTAAATTTTAACATCTACCTATCTGACACTACTTTTAATCACACGTTGCGAATAAAGCAAAATTTTATTTGTTTTCCAAGTGTGATTTGGGCAAAAATCGCAAAATTTTACCAATATATGGAATGCATGTTCACCTTTCCCAACGTGTTTATTTCCAAGGCCGGAGCCGGAACCTTGATCCAGTTCAACAACCCAAGCGTGAATTTCAACCAGCGGTGGCGGGTGGGGATCCGGGTAAAATCAATATCGGGCGACAAATAAAATTGGTGAAACCGCGGATAATCGTTTGGACCCAGCACAAATGCCCCTTCGTCTGTCATCCAGGTGTTACCGAAGCCTCCATAAATATTGCCCGCACCAAATCCCAGGGCCAGGTTGAGCCATTCAGGCAGACGGTTGTTTGATTTTTTTTTGGAAAAAGATTTCAAGTTGAAAGAAGCCCATAAAGTCATGGCGTTGTAATCTTTCAAAAACCGCTCGGTCGGGTGACTGCCATAAAGATTCCGGGCCCTTTCGTGCAAACTGGTCTGCGAACCTCCGTCTACTGAGTAGATCGGTGCTTTTGAGTACCGTTGGGGGGAGGACGAAACTTTCATCAAAATTCGTTGTTCCTGCCAGAGCATTTCCTGGGCAGCAAACAAGCCGACCCCAAAGGTATTGAAAGCCATATCGCCCAGGGAAAAGCCCCACTCCTGCGAAAAGCCGTCCATGATCTCGATGGTCGCCTGCAGGCCGGAAGCAACGGCCACCCCGGTCCACATGGCCTTGCGGCGTTTCATTCCGGTCCACTGTGCCCCTTTGAACGTATAGTTTGCCTGGTTAAAAGCAGCCATCATATGCCCTGCTTTGTCTATGCCCATCCATTCCTGCATATCGTTGAAAGTTTGAAACCCTCCTAAAGGAAAATCCTTGTACCAGGCATGCCACATAGCCAAGGAGGCGCCGGCGTAGAGGCCGAAACCAGTCCCGGCGCTCACCCAAAACCGCCTTTTATCAAAAGTGGGGGCATTTTCCAGCGAAAGAAATTTTACCGCCGTGAGGTTGGCCATCGTGTCTGTCGTTGTTTGGCCCGGTGAGGATATGGCCAGAACACAAAAGAAAATCGGTATGAAGAGCTTTTTAAACAAGGCTGCAAGATTTTTTGGAAAAATACGTATTTCCAGAAGGGATGTTCAATCAATTGGCCGACGAATTTTCAGGTACGGTAGTCTGTGTAAAAGATGCTTTTATCATTTAATAAAAACCTTTCTACCATTTAAATCATTAGTTTTACAGATTAACTAATAAAAAATGAAAAGTAAAATGTAGTAAAACGGCATCCCGTATTTTAACCAGGCAGGAAAAATTTATTTTTAACTTTCCCTGAGCCCCGGTTAAGCCCCTACTTTTTACTTTTACCTTTTTACTTTTTATTTGAAAAATAAATATAATGAATAAGAAATTTGGACCAACCATCGCCCTTGCCGTTGTCGGCTTTTTCCTTTTTATGATTTTGACAAGTTCTACTTTCCTAACTATTGATGCAGGGGAAAGAGGTGTTCTTTTCCGCCCGTTCTCTACCGGACTGGATAAGGAAAACATCTATCAGCCCGGATTCCATGTCGTGGCTCCGTGGAACACCATGTACGTATATGATGTCCGGGAAAAACAACTGGAAGAAGAAATGGAAGTTCTTTCCAGCAACGGTTTGAACATTAAAGTGGATGTGACGGTGCGGGTACACCCATCATACGATGCCATTGGCGACCTGCACGAAAAGTTTGGGAAAGAGTACCTCAACTCCCTGGTACGTCCGGAGGTTCGCTCTGCGGTGCGTAAAGTCATCGGCCGTTTCCAACCAGAAGAACTTTATTCCACAAAAAGGGAAGAAGTGCAGCTGATGATTGCCCAGGATATCGAAGAAAACCTCACCAAAAACTATGTCACCTTAAAAGCAACCCTGATCCGCGACATTGCCCTGCCAGATAGAGTAGTGACTGCCATCGAAGAAAAAATCCAGGCGGAGCAAGCCGCACTGAAGTATGAATACATCTTGCAACAGGAGCGCAAAGAGGCCGAAAGGAAGATCATTGAAGCAGAGGCCAAAGCAGAATCCAACCGCATTCTGAATGCAAGTTTGACCACCAACATCCTGAAGGATAAAGGGATCGAAGCGACTATCCAGTTGGCGGAATCACCCAACTCAAAAGTGGTAGTAGTCGGTAGCGGCGATGCAGGACTGCCGTTGATTTTAGGTGGAGGGAATTAATTGAGATATTGGGATATTGGGATATTGGGATATTGGGATATTGGGATATCGATAAAAATAAAAAAGCAAGTCTTCTTGGCTTGCTTTTTTATTTTTTAAATGTTTCGTTATGGGGTAATGCTATCACGGACAGTTACAATTGGCATCAGAAAAACTGGTTAAATCCACTGTGAGTGCGCCGGGGAACCTGCCCGCCATCCAGCACCAGTACATCTGCCGAACCGTTAGCGCCCAACGACCAGAAGGTACACGAACTACAATCCGATAAATCCGCAGGCTGCCAACTGGCCGTTCTCATAACCGTAAACGATTTGGTAACTGGCATCAAAACAAAACAGGCCCAGGAAGGAAAGCAGCAAGATCGGAAAGTGGCAGCAGCGCATGGATCGCATACCGGAAGGCAGCTTTCTAGCAAAGGCGTGAAATGAATGAAAAAATCACCTCCATAACAATGCACCTGCTATCCTGCTTTTAGGACGGGACAGGTTAGCGAGCAACCGAACTGGCCGGCCTGAAATGTACAAGTGGATGATTCCTTGTCAAGTTCTGTAAGATTCTGTCAGGTTTTGTCAAATGTGAATGAAAAAAGAAAAGCGCCTCCGTCCATTTCTTTCTTTAATCCTTGCCACCCTAATCAGGAAAAGCTATATTTGATTTTTTATAAAATCGAAAACACGTGAATCTTTTGCAAACACCTTTCCACCTCCTTTCCTGTTTTTATGCATACCAATTACCTGATCTTCACAGTCATTTTAAATAGGTTTGAAAACTATTTTTAGAACCATTCTTTTTTTCACTTAAATTAAAATCAGGCTCACTCATGCAAACAATTTCTTACTCTCTCGACGGACGCAACATTACTATTCCAAAGGAATACGTCCATCTCGTCACCATGAAATACCGCAAGGATTTTTACCGGGAATTTGACATCGAGGCACATACTTTTCGAAGGAAACTAAAAAAGGCCGGGATAGAGTTGCCCACCAAAGGAATGCTCGACATCCCGACCGTTTTGAGGATTTACCTCGTTTTTGGCTGGCCACCAAAAATGAACATCAAGCTCAGTAAAGTATCATAGCCACAGGAGGCACAGGTCTTGTGCCGGGTAAAATTGATGAACCGGTGGTCTATGGAATCTATCACGGTCGGTATTTCCAGGATGAGTTTTTTACAAAACAACGGCACCTTGGAAATTTATCTCCCAGCCGGAGCGCCACCGGAAAGCCTGAAAGTGCAAACGATCGAACTATTCGACCTGAACTGTAACTATTTATGATTGTTTGTCAAGTTTTATCAGATACTGTCAAGTTTTGTCAACCACAATTTACAAAACAAAACACCTCCGGCTATTTCATCGGAAATTCCTTGCCTTCCTGCCCGGAAAAAACTACCTTTGATTAGTATAAAAATGAAAACACCCGAAACTTTAGCAAACACTATTCAGCTTCCTTCCCTGTTTTATACACCATTGCCCTCGTGACCTACATGATCTTTTCGGATAAGCTCGAAAACTCTTTTTAATACACTCTTTTTTTTCACTTAAATTAAAATCAGGCTCACTCATGCAAACAATCTCTTACTCTCTCGACGGACGAAATATTACCATCCCAAAGGATTATATTCACCTCGTGACCATGAAATACCGCAAGGACTTTTACCGGGAATTTGACATCGAAGCACATACTTTTCGGAGAAAGTTAAAAAAGGCCGGGATAGATTTACCGACCAAAGGAATGTTGGACATTCCGACCGTTTTGAGGATTTACCTCGTTTTCGGCTGGCCGCCAAAAATGAACATCAAACTTGATAGAAAATGATTGGACCTGGCACGACAGGCCACATGCCAAATTTGACTTTTGTGAAACCTTCTGATCAATTGAATGTTGCCAATGCCAAAGTGAAGTATTTTATTTAAAAACATCAATGGTTTTATGGTACTCGGATATTTTAGGTTAAAAATAAATTGTCTTGAAAAAATAACTTATCTCTTTCTAATTCTTGCACATATCATCATTGGTTCTATGGCCATCACACTATCGGATGCAAGTGGCAGTTGCCTATGAGCTTTCTCCATTATTAACTTTTAAATTAAAAATGCTTGGTTATGAAAAAGATTATTTGCGCTGGATTGGTTCTCTGTTACCTGCTGGCCTGCCCACTAAACACAAAAGCACAAATTGTTTATGGTTCCTATAACCAGGGAGGAAATTTTTACATAGCTGCCATTGATTTGGCAACTTGTACGGTTTGTAATGTATTTGAATTGCCAACCTTTGTGCACAATGATTTCTCCATTCTTGACGATGGAAGTATCGTTATACAAAACAATAGTGGTCTGACTATTTATCCGCCTGCATCAGGCAACCCGATTACTATTCCGCTGGATCCTCCCAGCAATGCCACCGGGTCTTATTTGTTCAATGGACTACTTTATATTTTTGCGGACAATGGTTTGCATTACTTCGATCCTTCTACCAATCAAGTAACCTATGTTGGTCCCTGGCCTCCGGCGATGCCAGTAGGAAATTACGAGTTTTTTGAGCTAAACAATCAGATTTATGCCTTGAGGCAGGGATTCAGTCCCAATGAAATATGGTTAATTGATTTGGCAGACCCTGTCAATTCTACTTTTGCACAGTCGATTACCGGGCAACCCTCCAATTTATATTCATCGACAACTGTAGGGAACGAAATATTCTTTTATTCAGAACCATCCATCTATTCTTATAATTTTTCTGCAAATACAGAGACTGAGCTTTGCAATCTTTTTAACCTGGGAATATTCGGCTCCGTCAATGGCCTTTCTTACCTCCCGGCGGGTGTACCTCCACCACCTTGCCTATGCACGACAGACGCCGGCACCGTCCAAAACAACTTTCAGGAATTATGCATTCCCGAAGAAGCAATTGTTCCGTTCAACAATGATGAAACTTTGGACAGTGACGACCTCCTGCAGTATATCCTTTTTTCTGACCTGCTAGATACCCTGGGCAGTATCCTGGTGACTAGCAATACCCCCAATATCACTTTTGATCCCAACATCATGCAACCTGGTGTTATTTACTATCTGGCCACCATAGCCGGTGATGATATAAACGGAAATGTAGATTTGACAGATGACTGTCTCAGCATTTCCAATGGTTCCGAAGTAATCTGGCGCCCACAGCCAGCCGTTTCCTTTTCTATTGCCGATCCTGATTTATGCGCTGGCAGCTGTATTGTGCTGAATGTAACATTTATTGGCACGCCGCCATTTTCTTTGGAAGGCAATATCCTCTCCGGAGCCAATGTTATTGGAAATTTCAATGAGGCTTATAACAGTAATAATGGCACACTGGAAGTATGTGCTCCAGTCGGCACCTCCCCAGGCGACCTGAACATCCAGTCTACCCTGATTTCTGATGAATATTGCACTTGTGAATAACAGTAAGCATCTGTTAAATTCTGTCTGCTTGTGTGAATGAATGTTCATGCATCTTATCTCATCTCAATGTAAATTTATCTTATCTAACTGGCCGGTTTTAGAATTTCATTTTATCATTTTTTTACATCAGTAAAGATGTCTTGACCTATGTGGTGAGCTGCGCTTTGCAAGTAATTGCGAAGTTGCATTTCATTCCCGGTAGGCCAATGATTTATATAAAATTATAACAGTTATGCAAAAAATATTCTTAACAAGCTTTTTAATGTTTGTTGTGGTAATTTCCAGTTTTGGACAATTCTCAGAAGACGATGCATCTACCCCAATCGGTAATATGGATTACATCAGTCCAGCTCAGCGTTCAGGAATAACGGGTATCGGAGTATTCGGTGGAAATGACCCAACCACACTTTTCCAGGTCAGAAAAGATCCAGGTCTTATTTTTAACCAAATCTCTCAAGTTGAATCTGGCAGTTTCGGCCTATTCGGCATAGACGACAAATGGATCGCCCTGGGCCTTGGCAACTCTGGCGCACCGTTTGAGCCTTACGGCCTTGCCATTTCGGACGAAGATGACTTTGCCTTCTTCAACCTGCTGCAGGAAGGGCCTCGTAAGAACCTACTGACCACCTTTGCTGGAAACATAGCCACTGGTGAACCCAGCAGGTATATTGTCCGCAGCCAGGAAGACATTTTCGGTACAGCTGCCCTGGACTTGATCACCGCTGATCCGCAGGGAGCCACTGGTTTCAATGAATTCCCAAAGTCATCGCTATGGGTTAATTCCAGGTTTACGGACGGAACATACGATTTCATGGGAACGCAAATACCCATTCAAAGGTCCATAGCCATTGTCGGCAGACAGAAGTTGGACGACTTGGGTGGGACGAGCCCAGGTTCCGTATCTACCGCTTCAGCCATTGGCAACCAGGCCAACAACAGCCTACAAATACTTGGGATTGCGGCAGAAGGCTTCCGTGCCCAGATACCAGATTTTGAAACGGTAGCAGTCGCTACGCCTCCATTTGATGAAGGTGTTGCCACCAACCTCCAGGTTGTCAAAACACCTTTCGGGGGTGTGAACTCTCCACCAGATGTATTTGCCAATCCATTTAATGCATTCGAATATGCTGAATTAACCTGGCAAGACTTTGATTGGGATAATGACATTTCTCCTGATTGTAACGTATTCTCGATTGCGGATGCACAAAACGTCGACAAATTTTTCATTTCCTTCCGCAATGGCCGGAACGTTAATCCATTTTCATCTGTAAACAAAGTGCCTGTAATGACGTTCCAGGGCAATGCCAGGGTAGGGATCAACACCACGCAGCCAACTTCTGGTGTTTGTAACGATAAGGAAATCTTCCTCGATGTCAATGGTGCTATTGTCAGCGGTGGTTCGCTGGTCAGTTCCGACCGGCGCTTCAAAAAGGACATCCAGCCCATCGAGAATGGCCTGGCACTCGTCCGGAAGATGCAGGGAACGACCTACACCTTCGATCATGAAAGATTCCCAGAGCGCAAATTCTTTAAGGGCAATCAGTTTGGTTTTATCGCTCAGGACTTAGAAGAGGTAGTTCCAGAAGTAACAATGGTCAATAGCGATGGCTACTACGCCGTGGATTATACCATGCTGATTCCTGTGCTTACAGAAGCTATCAAAGAACAGGACGCCGTCGTAGCTGAACAAAAGGAAATAATCGCCCAGCTCGAAGCCGAACTGCAAGACATCCGCAACCAGGTGATGGACCTTCGCTCTGCCGACATCATGTCAAGATCTGAAGATTACCAATTGGGACAAAACGCACCAAATCCTTTCAACGGCGCTACACAGATCAACTACTCTTTGCCCAAGGGCGTAGCCGGTGCAAGTGTCAATGTATATGACCTCAACGGTCGCCTGTTGCAGTCTTACCCACTGAACGATCAGTCCGGTAAAGTTGAAATCAACGCCAGCGATCTGCCAAGCGGTATCTACTTGTACGACCTGCTCGTCGGTGGCCAGCAAATGGATGTGAAGCGCATGGTCTTGAACCGGATGGATTAATTGATTCAAGAGAGGAGAACGTGGTAGAGGGTAAAAAACAGAAAAGCCTTTTTGGCAGTAGTGCCTGATGATTAGGCTATTACAACCTTATGTCCTTCAACTCTCTGCATCGCCATTTGACTGAATGACACAATCACTTACTCGTCTCAAGCTCTAACAAATACAGCAATACCGAAGAAATAAACAGCCTGACAACTCGCTCTCGATCGGATCGGTTTTTACCGGTTCGATCGACTGTTTTTAAAGAAGAAATGAAAATGATTCCTATTCATCTCAAACCATTCTCTTAAACAAGTTCAAGCAATTTATAGATCACAATTCCTTATCTTGCCAAATACCTGTAAACCAAGTATCGAACAGGTTGTTACGCTACCGTACCCAGTTAAATTTTACAATATGAAAAGACCTCTTCTCTCCTGTATTTTCCTTCCATTTAGGCTATCGGTCTTGCTTTGCACGGTTTTCTCCTTGTCTCAAGATGCAATCGCACAGTGTACGGGCCTTGGCTCCATCACTCTTAATGTCGTAGCAGCCCCAGAACCGGACATTACAGGCAATACCAGTTTTTGCAGTGGAGCAAGTACAGTGCTTTCCGTTGCAAATACGTTCGACACTTATGAGTGGTCAACGGGCGCCACCGGCACTCCGTCCATTACCGTTACAACACCAGGGACTTATTCCGTTGTGGTCAGTAATGCAACCGGCTGTACGGGCACGGATGAAGTGGAAGTTACTTTGTTACCAGACCCGGAGCCTGATATTACAGCCGCTCCATATCAGTGCAACGGAGAGTTCACCTTGGACGCAGGAGGAGGTTTTACAACATATACCTGGAGTACCACCGAAGGAACGCAGAACATTACCGTAAATACTTCTGGTACCTACACGGTCACGGTCACCAACGCGGATGGCTGTACAGGGACTGACGATTTCTTAGTTACGATCCCTACTACACCGGTAGTGAACATCACTGGTGATCCAAACTACTGTGAAGGTGAAAGCACTACGCTTGAAGCCACCGCCGGTTTCGTCAGCTATGATTGGACCGGAGGTGTGACTGGCCCAGTTCTTACGGTCAGCAACCCTGGTACTTATGGCGTCACTGCTACCGATTCGGATGGCTGTACCGCCGAAGCATCGGTGGTCATATCAGAGAATCCGTTTACCCAGCCAACCATTGATGGCAACTCGCTGCTTTGCCCCGGCAGTACAAATATATTGACGGCAGAAGGTCCAAATTATATTTCCTACGCTTGGTCTAACAATCAAATTACACAGAGTATCACCATCGGAAGTGCCGGTCAATATACTGTTACTGTCACCGCTGCCAATGGTTGTACCGGAACGGCTTCAATCGATGTACAGCTGGGCGATCCGGCTTTTACTTCAATCAACGGTAGCACCATTCTTTGTCCGAACAATGTCCTGAATTTGACCGCCACAGGTAGTTTCAATGATTATGCATGGTCAACGGGAGCGACTACCCAGACTATCACTGTCGGCCAGATTGGAACGTATTCTGTAACGGTCACCACAGCGCAGGGCTGCACGGGTACAGCTGAAACCACTATAACTGCTGGTACACCGCCGGTGGTGAATATCAACCCATTCAATCCCATTTTCTGTGAAAATGCCCCTCCTTTCCAACTGACAGCCCAACCACCCGGCGGTGACTGGAGCGGAGATGTAGACCCCAATGGTTTCATTGATCCCTCGACCCTGGGTGTTGGTAATTTTAATGCGGTATATACTTTCACTGACCCAAATGGTTGTGTGGGCTCCGACCAGGCGCCATTTGAGGTACAGGCACTGACCGCAGTAAATATTCAACCAGCCGGCCCCTTTTGTGCAACTGACCCTGTTCAACAACTGGTTGGAACTCCTCCCGGTGGCGTTTGGGGCGGTGTAGCCAATGCTAATGGCGAAATAGATCCAGCTGCGCTTGGCCCTGGATTTCATGTCGTCAATTATACGGCTACCGGACCTGGCAGCTGCGCAGGTACAGCCGAATTGACCATCGAAGTTTACGACCTTCCTACTGCGGTTATCACTGGAAACGGAGTTATCTGTCAGGGTAGCGGACAGAGCATTTTTCTCGATTTTATTACCACGGGCAATGGCCCTTTTGAACTCACCTATACGATTAACGGCGCTAATCCTACGACCATAATTGCACAATTAGGTGTCACCACTATTTCCACATCTACGCCTGGTATTTATGAGATTTCCAGCGTAGAGGACGCCAATGGCTGTCCGGGTACTGTTGCTGGCCAGTCCTCCGTGGTAGAGGTGACGGCTCCGCAAGTGACTGGTTTTGATCTGATTTGCGAACCTGGAACAAACAGCTACTACATCGTATTCGGGATCACCGGAGGCGACCCTGGCAGCTACCAGATCAATTCGCCGATCAACGGTGTCCTGACCGGACCTCCATACGTTTTCACCAGTGATTTGATACCTTCTGGCGATCCTTATGAATTCATCGTTACCGATGCCAATGTTTGTGATCCAGTTACGCTGGAAGGCACATTCGACTGTGCCTGCGAAACAGAGGTCGGCACGATGGATGTCACGCCCCTGCAACTATGTGAAGGTGAAACGGCTGCGCCAGTTTACAATGGTGGTGAAACGCTGGATGCCAACGACGTGCTGGTCTACATCCTGCATGATGGCAACGGCAATAGCCTTGGCAACATTTTCCAAGTCAATACCGTCCCAACTTTTGACTTTGCCCCCCCACTTGTTTTCGAACAGATCTACTATATTTCGGCGGTAGCCGGTGATGATGACGGAGCCGGAGGTGTTGACCTGAACGATCCGTGCCTGTCTGTTTCTTTTGGGTCACCTGTATCATGGTCGGCACTACCGGATGGTAGTTTCATCAGCGGTGCAGAGATTTGTGAAGGTGAAAATGCGACCCTGACTTTTTCTCTGACAGGAACAGCTCCTTTCGATGTGGCCTATTCTGACGGTACACAACAGATTACGCTACAAAACATTTTTGACAACCACAGTGTGCTTGTTTCACCGCTGATAACAACTAATTATATCCTCGAATCTGTTGAAGATAGTTCACCGGGGGCCTGTTCGGCCAATGTGTTCAGCACAGTCACCGTAACCGTCAACCTGCCAATTACGCAAAATTTGAATGCGACCATTTGCGAAGGCGAAAGCATTTTACTGGGCGGTATGATGCAAACAGAAGCTGGTACGTATACCGATTCACTTAGTACTGTTGCTGGTTGTGACAGCATCATCGTTACAGAACTGACCGTCAATTTACAGGACTCTGTATTCCTCACGGACACCAGTTGCGACCCCACCCAGGCAGGTGTATTTGAAGAAATTTTAACCAATCAAAACGGCTGTGACAGCGTGGTGACCACCACGGTCAGCTTCGTGGAAGCAGATTCTTCTTTCCTGACAGATGTGACCTGTGACCCGGCTCAAGCAGGTATTTTCGAAGAAACTTTTACCAATCAGGAAGGCTGCGACAGCATTGTGACAACCACGGTCAGTTTGTTGCCGAACGATACGACAGCGCTTTTCAGCACCAGTTGTGATATCACTCAAACGGGCGTTTTTGAAGAAACACTCAGCAACCAGCTCGGCTGCGACAGCATTGTCATAACTACGATCACTTTTTCCGATACCGATTCGACCTTCTTTGCCGACACCACCTGCGATCCTTCTTTGGCCGGTGTATTTGAAGAAACATTCGTGAACCAACTGGGATGTGACAGTGTGGTGACGACCACCGTCGATCTATTGGCAAGCGATACCATTGAATTATTTGACATCAGTTGTGATTCGACGCAAGCAGGTGTTTTTGAAGAAGTATTTACCAATCAAAGCGGTTGTGACAGTGTGGTCATTTCGACTATAACTTTTCAGGAAGTCGATTCGACCTTTCAAACGGATACTACTTGTGATCCGAATGCAGTCGGTGTTTTCACGGAAACATTTTCAAACCAGTTTGGCTGCGACAGCGTAGTCACCACCACTGTTTCACCACTGCCCATTGATGTCACCGAGCTGTTTGAAACAACCTGTGACCAGGCACAGGAAGGCGTCTTCACTGAGGTATTGACCAATCAATTCGGCTGCGACAGTACGGTGATCACCACTGTTGATTTTATAGAAAGCGACGCTACCGATGTTTTTGGAACAAGCTGCAACCCGGCCAACGTGGGGGTTTTCACCGAAACACTGACCAACCAATTTGGCTGCGACAGCATCGTCACAACGACGATCACCTTGTCGGACGCTGATTCCACCTTCTTTACGGGGACTACCTGCGATCCGGTGCAAGCAGGTATTTTTATTCAAAACCTGACCAGCCAGTTTGGCTGCGACAGCATCGTCACAACGACGATTGATCTACTTGCTGCGGATACCAGTTTTACGAATGATACCACGTGCGATCCAGCACAAGTAGGCGTTTTCGAAGAAATATTTACCAATCAAAACGGCTGTGACAGCGTGGTTTTCCTGACGGTTGATTTGCTCGCAGCGGATACCAGTTTTGCGAATGATACCACTTGCGACCCCGCACAGGCTGGTGTCTTCGAAGAAATATTTACCAATCTAAACGGTTGTGACAGCGTGGTATTCACAACGGTCACGTTGACCGATTCGCCCCCTACCTTTTTAACGGATCAAACCTGTAACGCAGCAAATGCGGGCATTTTCACAGAGATGTTGACTAATCAATTTGGCTGCGATAGTATCGTCATCACTGAGGTGGAGTTGTTGCCAAACGATACGGTGTTTGTTCTCCAAAGTGTTTGCGAAGTACAGGATACGGGAACAGTCATCACTACACTAACCAATCAATTTGGCTGTGATTCAATCATCGTTTCCATCACCGACTTGCTGCCTGCCAACGAATGCAATGTAGAGTTTCTACTGACAGGTGACATTATCCCATGTGGCAGTACCACTGGCAGCATCGAAATAGAAATAACGCAGGGGGAACTGCCCTTAAATTATGACTACATCAGCAGCAACGGCAACGCAGTTGGCGGCGTTATCGATGCGAGTCCTTTTACCTTGTCCCAACTGCCAGCGGGAGATTATACCATCACTTTGACATTGGCCAATGGTCAGTCGAATACCCAGACAATAAGTATTGAAGAAGCCGTGCCACCTGTTGTCGATGTAACTTTGACCAACGCCCTTGATTGCACCGGTGACCCAATAGCCAGTGCTGAAGCAATTATCACCGGCGGTGCTGCCCCTTTCTTGTACTTGTGGTCCAATGGTGCCACTACTTCTGATATTAATAACCTACCAGCCGGAACCTATGAGGTGACCGTATCAGATGCCAATAATTGTGAGGCAGTTTCATCGTTAGATATTACCGCTCCGACAGCGGTTGAATTGTCCCTCGTCATCAGTAATCCTAACTGCTTCGATGCAAACAGCGGTAGTATCGTTGCGGAAGCTACAGGCGGTATCTTACCCTATCAGTATTCGATCAATGGCAGTGATTATCAGGATAACAACTCGTTTGCTCAGCTATCCGCCGGTGCGTTTGAAATCATGGTACAGGATGCGGATGGATGTGAAGCTTCAGAAACGGTCCTGATCAATGCACCGGTTCCTGTGGATGTGGATTTGGGGGATGACCTGACAATCGACCTTGGTGATAACACGACCATCACGGCACTGGTCAATGTTCCGGAATCATTGCTCTCAACTATTACATGGACCGGAATTGATTCAGTGGAGTGCCCAACTTGTTTGTCGCAACCGGTCGCTCCGGTTATCACGACCACTTATTCCATCTTTGTAGAATCTTTGGATGGCTGTTCCGACGAAGACGCCCTGACATTATTTGTCGACCGGCAGCGCCAGGTGTACATCCCCAATGCTTTTAGCCCCAACGGAGATGGCACCAATGAAAGGTTTTATCCATTTGCCAAATCGGATGCAGTGCTTAATATCAAATCTTTCATGATTTTCAGCCGTTGGGGCGAAACGGTATTCCAGGCCACTGATATTCAGCCTAATATACCGGACCTTGGTTGGGACGGCACCCACAGAGGGGAACCCATGAACCCGGCTGTTTTTGTATGGTTTGCAGAAATTGAATTCGTGGATGGCCAAACGGTTCTGTTTGAAGGGGAGGTAATTTTGATTAGGTAGCGGTCAGTGAATTTAGGCAGATGCGGAAATAAAAAAGCCGGGCGATTCCCGCAAATAGGAATCGCCCGGCTTTTTATTTATTGAATACCTCAATATCCAAATATCTTAATTTCGCCCCTACCCCATTTCCTGTACGACTTCCTGCACTTCCGGTACCATGCGTTTCAGCATGCCTTCAATACCTGATTTGAGGGTAACGGTGGAAGAAGGACATCCACTGCAAGAACCTTGCATGATCACGTAAACCGTTCCCTTGTCAAAGGCTTTGAATTCGATGTTGCCACCATCCATTTCCACGGCAGGTTTTACATAAGTATCAATCAGTTCTTTGATCTTCTTGGCAATTTCACCGTTTTCTCCGGAAAACTGCTCAGCAGCCTGTTCAGCTTGTAGCTTTTCCATTTCGGCAGCAAATCCTTCCTTGACGATCTCATTGCCTTCCTCGACATATTTCTTGATAAAATCTTTCAATTTGAGCATGATGTCAGCCCAGTCATAGTTGAATTCTTTGGTGATGCTCACAAAATTATTGGTGATATAGACCCCTTTCACAAACGGTTGTCCGAACAAAGCTGCCGCCAGCGGCGACCATTCCTTTGCCTGTTCTTCTTCTCTGAAATCTGCCGTACCCCGGTACAACATGCGGTTGGTCACAAATTTGAGCGACTCCGGATTGGGTGTCTGCTCCGTGTATAACATTACTGGTGAAGTCGTTGCAGTACTCATTTTTTATTTAGCTTTTGGCTGTTAACTGTTAGTCATTAGCAATTGTTGTATCAAAGTTAAATGCTACTGGCTAAAAGCTAAGAGCTTATCTTTATTTAGATTGATTCCACAAAAATAACATAATTACTCATTTCAAGTTCAACCGTACAGTTCATATTTGACCTGTGAACGGCCATAGCCCATTTTGACTACCAAATTGGCCACGGCCTCATCGATCATCGCCGTCCAGCCACAGAGCAGGAATAGAAGGTTCGAATCCTTTTCCGAATACTGATCCAGATAAATGGGATGTACGTATCCTCGATGGGAAGGAAAAGGAAGTCCGTTCATCTCCCCGGTTTCCCTTGACAAAGCCACATCGTATTTCAGGTTGGGCATTTTTTTCATCAGTTCCACAAATTCTTCCTGGTATAAAATCCCCTCTTTGAAACGAGTCCCAAAAATCAGGTGAATTTTATGGTTCTTTTCACCCTTGTTGTACAGATCCCAGAGCATACTCCGGTAGGGTGCCACTCCCGTTCCTGTACTGATCAGCACCAATTCCTTTTCAATATTCTGCGGTAAAACAAAAGTGCCAGAAGGCCCCTTAAAGCGAATTGGAGTACCGATCTCCACCTGATCGAAAAAATAGGTTGACCCGGCCCCGCCCTCCAGTTTTACAATGCAGAATTCAAGCACATTGGTCCCGTCCGGGGCATTGGCGATGGAGTAGCTGCGCCAGCGTTGTTTGCGCTTTTCGCCAAGTGGAAGGTCCATTGTTACAAACTGACCGGCGATGAAATCAAAGCGCTCCACTCCCTCAATTTCGACCCAAAAACGTTTTGTGGTGGGTGATTGGTCTTCTATTTTTATGACTTTGCTGTCGTACCAGGTCGTTGGCATGTAATGAATAGTGATGAATGAAAATTTCAGAGAACCATTTCTCTATACGGAATGAACACCTCGAAGCCCTTTTCGTTGAAATAATCCTTGGTTTCTTCCGCTGGCCGGTCACTGGTGACCAGCACAAAATCCCCCCCCCAGGCTCCAAGTGATTTGACCTCCCCCCAGAAGTCATTGAAATAGACCGACTTAGCCCGCGGCAGGCCGACGGCCGAACCCACCAACTTTTCGTGCTCAACTATTAGTTTTTCAAAGCCCTCAGGTGTTTTTTCCTTCAAAAACAAATCCGTCAATGCTGAAATCTCAGCGATCCGTTTCTCTGCCCGCTGACCGCTGCTCTCTGCTCGATATCTTGCAATCCCCTTTCTGCTATTTTGTTTTTTCCCCAAATAGACAAAGAAGATTCGATCGGCAAAAGACGGACTGAATTCACAGCCTTCAACAAACGGTTTTTTATTTTTCAACTGATACAAAATCGGCCCCTCCGCACCGGCACAGGCAATGTCATAGCCCGAGCCACCGAATATCTTGAATTGTAAGTCAAATGGATCGGCACCTGCCCATTTTGCCAATAAATAAATGAGGGTGGAGGAAGTGCCAAGGCCCCAGCTGCGGGGGAAGGAGAGATAGGTTTTGAGTGATGAGTGGCGGGTGGTGGGTGGTGGGTGGTGGGTTTTGAGTTCTTTTAGGATGGATTGGAGGCGGATAGCAATGGCCTCGTCATTTTGGTCAATGATTGAAAAATCACTTGGGTCAAAAGTGGCTTCGAACCAGCAGTTGCCTTTTTCGTCGAGGCTTTGCCAGTGGAGATTTTCGTCTTTTCTGTCGGTTGCAATATCGAGGGACTGGCCATATTTTACCGGGAGTGCCAGCGCGGTTGCCCCATCAAGGACGAAGTATTCGGCGGTGAGCAGGAGTTTGCCGTGGGCATGATAGATCGACATTAATCCTAAATTTCAGTATGTATTTCACCTCTAATCCTATCCAAATACTCCCTCACCCCGGTGAATGAAACCGTTTTTTCCAAAAAATGCTGCTTTGCTTTTTCTGCTTCTTCAACCGTCGCTTTGAAATGATTTAAAATATTCTGCAAATGCATTTTCATATGCCCTTGCTGGATACCCGTGGTGACGAGAGAACGAACAGCCGCAAAATTCTGTGCCAACCCAACTGCCGCAATGATCTGCATCAACTCTTCTGCCGATGGATGTCCCAACAATTCCAGTGAACGCTTTGCGATCGGGTGTAATTTGGTCAATCCGCCCACCGTGCCGATGGCCAGTGGGATGTCCATCCAAAACCGGAAAATACCATTTTCGACGGTACAGTTACTCAGGCTCCGGTACTGGCCGTCACGGGCGGCGTAGGTATGGCCGCACGCCTCGATTGCGCGGAAATCATTGGCGGTGGCCAGCACTACGGCATCAATGCCATTGAAGATACCCTTGTTGTGGGTAGTTGCCCGATATGGATCGACGTGGGCAATGCGGATAGCCTTGCGGAATTTTTCCGCCATGTCGGCTCCGCTAAATCCGCCGGGAAACGTGCCCAGTTCTTCCACTTTGCAGGAGACTTCTGCCCGTGCCAGGCATTCCGGCGTATAATTGGAAAGGATCGACATGATGATATTTGCGTCCCTTTCGTTTTCATCAAAAATTGGATGGGTAGCGATGAAGCGGTTGAGGGTTTTGGCAAATTGTTCCAGCACCGAATTGATAAAGTTGGCCCCCATGCTGTCGCAGGTCTCAAAGGTGGTTCTGACCTGGTAATAATCTTCCTCCTTTTGTGTAAAATCGATCAGCTCAATATCCAAAATACCGCCCCCGCGTTTCTCCATGTTGCGGGTGATACCGGCAGTGTCCTCCTTCAACTGTATTTTCAAATCCTCAAAAACACTGAGCAGCTTTTGTGCCTTGCCTTTCCACGAGAAATGGACCTGCCCGATCTTTTTAGTGCCAAGTATTTGGGTTTTAAAACCCCCTCTGCCCATCCAGTATTTTGCTGCACTCGAAGCGGCAGCCACCACGGAACTTTCTTCAATGACCATCGGGATCACATAAGCTTTGCCATTGATCACGAAGTTAGGGGCAACACCATAGGGCATCGGAAAATTGGAAATGGTATTTTCACTAAAACCATCCAGCACCCGTTGCTGCTCCTCATCGCTGTGCCAGTAACTTTTCAGCTCCCGCATAACGTGTTCGGGATCTTTGAAAAAATTTTCAACGATCCATTTGATCTTCCCTGTCTTGGAGAGTTTTGAAAAACCCGATATTGTTTTTTTGTCGCTCATTCTAGCTGGTACAGAAATGACATTTTTGGAAAAAAGTCATTTCTAAAAAATTTACTTGATTTTCAAAAATGCATTTGCTATTTCAAGTCCCTGTACTTGTGCCTCCACATATTCGTACAGCTCCCGGTAAGAGCCGCGGGCGTGTTTTAAGAACCCCGACGCCTGACCGTAGACACAAGGTAGATTTAATTTTTCGGTTAAATAGTAGCCATCGAGGAAATTGCGCACACCGCCGGAGATTATGACTTGGCGGCACCGCATTTTGTCACCTAATTCCTGCTTTATTTGGTTGGTCATCAAAACCATTTCTTCCGCAGAATGGCCAACGTGTACCAGTGGCTGAAACCATTCCATCTTCTTTGGGTCGCTCCGCAATAATTCAAGTAGGGCGAAGTTGGTACCTCCACTGGCAGCAAAATCCACTGCATCCAATGGCAACTGGAAAAGAGCTTTCAAACTTTCATAGCCCATCCCCTGCCCAACTTCTTTCACGATCACGGAAATGTCCATTTTTTCCAAAATCGTTTCAATGGTTTCGAGCGAAGATTGCTGAAAGCGGTCTCCTTCTGGCTGCATTTGTTCTTGTAGTGGATTCACATGAATAATAAGGCCGTCCGCCTGTAATTTATCAAGCAGCTGAGAAATGCGGTACAGCTCGTTGTTATTGGTCAACTGTTCGATCTGCGCGATGCCCAAATTGGCATAAAGAGGCAGATCATCACCGATGAATTTCCGTACCGCAAAATCACCCAGGGTATCGTCGCTGAACAACAGCGAACGACAAGACCCCAGCCCCATGCCCATGCCAAAATCACGGCAGGCCCGGGCGAGGTGATGATTGATCGTACGGGCCCATTCTGTCCCGCCGGTCATACTGGACACCCACATGGGCGCCCGCATGTTTTTTCCTAAAAAAGCAAAGTTGGGGAGACTTTCCGGTTCGGGGTGAGCAGCAAGCAGGGGCTCGTAATAAAAACGCTGGTCGATCTCGTTGTTGCCTACTTGCGAGCGGAAGGCGAGTTCAATATGGTCTTTTTTGCGGGAAGCGGCCGTTGGGTCGTCATCCTGCCGGGTAGTTTGCTGTTCGAGTTTATCCATTGTTACGATCATCGGCGATTAATTGGCAAAGGTAATTGAAAAGGTCGGGAAGGTAACAAGGGCTGTAAAGAATGGTTTTCGGAATCACGGCGGATCAGTTACTGCAAAGTCATGTGCCTCCTGGTAAAATCTTAATTTTTCCGAGTTAACAATTAATTGATCTTGAAATATTACTTTTTTTTATTTTCTTTGTAACAGTTTAGTTGAGAGTAATAAAAATGAACTACTACTACTTTTTTACTCTGTATATCTCCTCGTACAACAAATAAACCATCCACTGACTACCTTTTTGTTCCTCATTATTTTCTGTATCTAAAAATAAACTACCTACAATCCTTTTACGAAGGCTGGATTATACTGTACTGATTTTATCAGGGAAATCACGGTTTGTGTTGTCCACAAAAGTCCGATCAGGTTTCCCCTGAAAGTCCTATGCCGAAGTGTCTGTATTGCATGCACTTCCAGGGGGCGTATTGTGTAAAAAATTGGCAAACGCGATGCTGCAGATCGGAGGAAGATGCCGTTTTTCAGAAATCAGTGAGAAACACGAACCAATCCAGATTCAACTTGTGCAACCGTCTTATTTAATTATTTTAAAAACTTTATCCAAATGAAATGTATCTCGTCTCAAAAACAAAATTGGCTGTCCCTTTTTATCCTTTTCCTCTTTTCATTCTCAGGGATGGCTCAATCACCTCCCAGTTTTACGCAAGCTTTTACCCCTGGTACTATTGGCCCGGGGAGTACCTCAACCCTGGTTTTCACTATTGACAATACCGGAGCAGGTACGATTCCTTTACCGGACATGAATTTTACCAGTACCCTGCCGGCTTCAATCAACCTTGCTGCTGTGACAGGTGCCACGACAGACTGCGGAGGACCATCCGTCACAGTGAGTACTGCTGTTGCTGGCGGGAACGCCACCATTGCGTTTTCTGGTGGAAGGCTGAATGCTGGAGGGCTATGCTCTGTATCCGTCAACGTTACCAGCGGGACAGTCGGCACCTACACCAATCCTGCGGTCACCTTGTTTGGGATCAACAATGATCCCGCCGTATCAAATCCAGCTGATCTGGAAGTCGCCAGTTCCCTGCCAGGTTTTTCCAAAAGCTTTGCCGATGCCTCGGTTTTTTTGGGTGAAACAACCACTTTGACCTTTACCATCGACAATTCCCTTAATGCCAATCGAATCGGTGCACTCGATTTTACAGACATCTTGCCGACAGGTATGGTCATAGCGGATCCAAGCAACCTTGCTTTTACTTGTGGCTCGGCCTTGTTTCCAAACAATATCGTGACTGCGGAGCCCGGCAGTTCGCAGATCATTGCTGACTTTAATGGAAGTACGTTTGGGCCGGCTGGATCAGAAGCTCTCGCTGCCGGGAGCAGTTGTACCGTATCAGTAGATGTATTAGCTGCCGGAACAGGTGGTGACGGAACGCTTGAAAATGTAACCCAATCGCTCCAGGCTGACTTCAATTCAGCGGGAACCGCATCAGCTAACCTGGATGTGAACCGTGGAGACCCACTGCATATCCAAAAAAGCTTCATCAATGATCCCGTGGTTCCAGGCAGTACGGTTACCCTTGACTTTACGATTTTCAATTTCAGCCGGAGCAGCACGGCTTCTTTGGTCTCCTTTACGGACGACCTGAGTTCAATGGGCATTAATACGGTTACTTTTGGAAGCCTGCTTTCAAATAGCTGTGGTGGAACGGTTACTGGTTCTGGAACCTCGATCTCATTGAGCGACGGTTTTGTTTCACCCGGTGGATCTTGTATGGTTTCAGTCAGTCTTGATGTGGGTGCCAGCACAGCAAGTGGTGCCTTTGAAAACACAAGCGGTGCCGTGACCGGTAATGCCGGAGGTGCTGTAACCGGTAATATTGCCAAAGCTGATCTTTTTGTAGAATTTGTCCCTTCTTTCACTAAAACTTTTCAGAATAACCCAAGAGGTCCGGGCGGAACAGCTGATTTGATTTATACGATCACCAACGCTGATCCGGGCAACGACCTGACCGATATTTCATTCACGGACGAATTTCCGACTATCATTAAAACGGCATCCGTAGTACCTGTCGATGGAGAATGTGGAGCGGGTTCTGTGTTCACTTTTACGCCATTTTCTGATCCCGGCGGTTTTAGTAATGTGATACCTGCCACATTGAGTCTTACCGGAGGTGCCATTCCCGTTGGCGGTAGCTGTACATTCAGCCTTACCCTGGATGTACCATCCGGCACACCGGGCGGTACTTATACCAGCACCTCTTCTGTTCTAAGCGGTACACTCGATGGCATTGGGATAGAAAGGGCTCCGGCAACTGATGACCTGGAGGTCTTGTTCACTCCGATCATCCAAAAATCTTTCAGTGCAGATGTGGTAATCCCAGGTGGTCAGGTTGATGTAATTTTTGACCTGTCTTATTCTGATTTGACAGCATTTGATGCCACATCGATCGCTTTCACCGACGACCTCAATGCATTCCTTGCAGGAACTCAGATAGCCAGTCCAAATAACCTGGAGTCGAATTGTGGTGGCACCGTTACCGCTACACCTGGCTCCAGTTCTATTTCCTTAACGGGAGGTTCCCTGACCCCAGGCAGCAGTTGCTCGATCACCGTTACCCTCGATATTGATGCGGGCGCCGCACTCGGTACTTACAGCAATACCACCAATACGTTGACCGCGGAGGTAAATGGACAAAACGTTTCCGGTATTGAGGCAGAAGACGATTTATTGGTGACCAACCTGAACTTCACACAAGAATTCATTGGTGGCCCGGCGCTGCCGGGAGACTTAGTCACATTGCGTTTTACCATTGAAAATACCGGTTCGTTTGATGCCACAGGCATACAATTCACTAATTCTTTAAGTTCTACTTTATCCGGGCTAACCGCGGAAGCACCACTGCCAGTGCTACCTTGTGGCTCATCGGGTTTTTCTGCTTCCTCTTTTATTACTTATACGGGAGGTTCGGTCCCTGCGGGGACTTCCTGTTCCTTCGACGTTCCGGTAAGAATTCCGGCAAGCACAGCCGTTGGATTTTACCAAAACTCCACATCCAACATCGTTGCCACCATCAATGGCTCGGGAATCGTGTTACCACCTGCTGTTGACGGTTTTGAGGTGGTTTCAGATCTACTTGAAATCTCCAAAGAGTTCACCAATGATCCTGTGGCTCCCGGTGCTACCGTCGACCTGGCATTTACCATAAATAATTTAGATGCTACGCAAACCATTAATAATGTAACCTTTGAAGATGACCTGGAAAATATATTGCCGGGGCTGGCTCCTTCGGGTTCCCTCCCGACCGACCCATGTGGCACAGGCTCGGTCCTCAATTTTTCGGATGGCGTACTGACCCTATCATCGGGCACCCTGAACCCCAGTGGCAGTTGTTCGTTCATTGTGACTTTGGGCGTTCCAGCTACCTCTTCGACGGGATCTTTCATCAACACGTCCGGTGCAGTATCTGGAACAGCTTCACCCAATGGATTCATGGCAACGGGTGGTTTCGCCACAGATGTCTTGGAAGTGATAGCCATTTCATTGTCAAAGGCCTTTAGTGGAGCCGTGGGAGGCACTTCAGAGACGGTGGATTTAACGTTTACTCTTGAAAACCTAAGTACCGCCAACGCGGTATTAAGCATTAAGTTTTTTGATGATGTAAATGCCATGTTAACTGGTACTAACATCATTTCATTACCAACTGATATATCTAATTGCGGTGAATCCGCCAGCTTGAGCGAATCTACCGCCACGACCCTTGCTTTTGAATTCGGGGAATTGGGGCCCGGCGGAAGTTGTTCTTTCACCATAACCCTTCAGGCGCCTTGTGACGAACCCGCCGGTATGTACAGCAATTCAACCAGTGACGTAACGACAAACGGTCAATTCATCGCTCCTCCTGCTACCGCCATTTTGGATTATCTGGGATTTGACATGGACGGCGATGGCGTACCCTCTTGTGCTGGAGATTGTGACGACAACGATGCCAACAACTTCCCAGGTAATATTGAAATCTGCGATGGCCAGGACAACGATTGCGATGGCCAGGTCGATGAAGGCTTCGATACGGACGGAGATGGTGTCACCCTCTGTGGAGGCGACTGCAATGACAACGATGCAACCGTCTTTCCAGGCGCTCCCGAACTCTGCGATGGCATCGACAACGATTGCGATGGAGTTATCCCGAACGATGAAACTGATGATGACGGGGACGGCTTCTCTGAGTGCCAGGGTGATTGCAATGATGCCGATGCATCCATTTTCCCTGGTGCCCCTGAACTCTGCGATGGCCTGGACAACGACTGCGACGGAACCATTCCAAGCGATGAAATCGACGACGACGGTGATGGTCTCAGCGAATGTGAGGGTGATTGCAATGATGCCGATGCAACCGTTTTCCCGGGCGCTCCCGAACTTTGCGACGGCCTGGATAACGATTGCGACGGAACGATTCCTAGTAATGAAATTGATGGCGATGGCGACGGCCAATCTGAATGTGCAGGTGACTGCAATGACAGTGATCCAACTGTATTCACCGGCGCTCCCGAAATCTGTGATGGTATCGACAACGACTGCGATGGAGTCATCCCGACCGATGAAACCGATGATGACGGGGACGGCTTCTCTGAGTGCCAGGGTGATTGCAATGATGCCGATGCATCCATTTTCCCTGGTGCCCCTGAACTCTGCGATGGCCTGGACAACGACTGTGACGGAACCATTCCAAGCGATGAAATCGACGACGACGGTGATGGTCTCAGCGAATGTGAGGGTGATTGCAATGATGCCGATGCAACCGTTTTCCCGGGTGCTCCAGAGCTTTGCGACGGCCTGGATAACGATTGCGACGGAACGATCCCTAGTAATGAAATCGATGGCGATGGCGACGGCCAATCTGAATGTGCAGGTGACTGCAATGACAGTGATCCAACTGTATTCACCGGCGCTCCCGAAATCTGTGATGGCCTGGATAATGATTGTGACGGAACGATCCCTAGTAATGAAATCGATGGCGATGGCGATGGTTTCTCCGAATGCCAGGGCGACTGTGATGATTCGGATGTAGCTGTCTTCCCGGGAGCAACTGAACTCTGCGATGGCCTGGATAATAACTGTGATGGTCAGGTTGACGAAGGTCTCACTTTCGATCTGGACGGTGATGGATTTACCAGCATTGGATCTTGCGAAGGGACGGCCAATGACTGTGATGACAACGATCCCACCGTTTTCCCCGGTGCCACAGATATCTGCGACGGAATCGACAATGACTGTGATGGCCTCGTTGATGAAGACACTCCAGATTTGACTATCAGCGAAAGTGCCATCCCTGCATTCTGCCAGGGGCTTTCTATTCTCACGGCGGAAATATCCAACCCTATTCCTCCTCTATCCTACAACTGGTCAGGCGGTCTCAGTCCAGACCAAGAAGTGACAGTGTTCGCCAATGGCACCTATACTGTTACTGTTACCAACGGTATTGGTTGTTCAGCTACCGATTCCATCGTGGTGGATGTTATTGTGGATGAGCTACTATCAGGCTATGTCATCGTTGCCAAAACAAAGGTCGAAACCAAAGAATCGACCGTCAACGGCGGCGGAATCGGTGTAACTAGAAATGATGGTGAAGCCAAGCTGGATGAAGATTCCGAAGTCTTCACGTTTGTCAAAGCAAATGAAGTAGAAGTGACAGGCGGCAGTACCGCTGCGCTGGTCATAGAGGAAAAAGCGAACCTTACACTTCCACCGTTCAGAAACAGCGACAACAGCAACAACAACGACATCAAGGTTGAAAAAAACGAAACCATGACCCTGACGGGCAGTAGTTACGGTAAAATAGAAGTAGAAGAAAATGCTACCCTCATCTTCGACAACCCAGAAATATTTGTCAAAGAGATCAAGGCCAAAGAGGAGGCGACAGTTGACTTTTTACAGCCGTGTGAAATAATGGTAAATGGAGTTGTTGAGCTGGATAAGAAAAACAGCTTCAACCCCTCCGAGCAGGCCATTATTGTTTATCTAAAAGACAAATTGGCGGTGGAGGAAGAATCCGACGTCGTAGGGGCATTTTATACTAAAAAAGAAATCGAGGCCAAGGGCAAGAGCAACAACAAACGAACTACCATGACCGGACTTTTCATTTCCCTCGACGAGGTGAAATCAGACAAATACACCGATTGGAACTGGAGTCCAAATTGTTACGTGCCACCAGTAAACGGCAACCTGGGCGGGCCAGCAAATGGCAGCACGGCAAATAGCTCCAGCAAACTGACCGTAAACCTCTACCCTAACCCTGCCATGGACCGGGTGAGGATAGAACTGGGTACTGTAAATGATGATGAAACCACGGAAATCGAAATCCTCGATCAGTTGGGCAGGAGGGCCTGGATGAGTAATTTAGAAAAAGGCCAACAATCTGTTGAACTCGACCTGACAGATAAACGCTTCGTCAATGGCGTTTACTTTGTAAACGTGCGCTTCAACAACCAGCGGATCGTAAAACGACTGGCCATTGTTAAATGATATCTTAATTGGAATGATCAGCAGGCCGGGTACCATTTCCTTTTGGTGCCCGGTTTTTTTTTCCATCTCATTATTTGCCGCCATCACCAGAACAGGGACAGCCCTGAGCAAGCAAACAGCTGATAGTACAGGTATGTACAGCACCTCCCGTAAAAAGTTTTATCCGTCAGCCTAACTTAATTGTTCACTTTTCAACGGTCAAAGAACCGGGCGACCACTCCATTCTTCCAATCCTTCCTCATTCGTCAATCCGCAGCCCCCATCCATCAATTCAGTATTGCGATCCATCTCTTTTGCAGGATATTTTCGCGCCGCTGTTTTTTCAGCGGTCAGCACATTATTTACTAACCCTGTTTTTCTAAAAACCTGTTTTCCGTATGAGCCAATTGAAAACCGTAACACTCTTCACCCTTTTTCTCTGGGGCGTTTTCTTGTTGAACAAAACTTTTGCTAACAAACTGCCCGGTCATTCCAGTTCACCTCTTAATTGTTTCCATAAAATAAGCCATTGCACTGCGCTGACACCGCTACCCTGGTCGGATCCGGCTACGTGGGGCGGTACCAAACCTGTGCATGGAGATACCGTCACCATCCCAGTCGGCACGCATATTTTATTAGATGAAAACACCCCTTCTCTGGCGGGTTTGACGATCAATGGTGTACTCGAATTTGACCGGCAAGACCTTGAGTTAACGGCTGGCTGGGTCATGGTGATGGGAGAACTGCATATCGGCAGCGAAGCGACTCCATTCACGCATCAGGCCACCATCACCCTGAACGCAACAGACCAGACCGAAAATGTCATGAACATGGGCACGCGTGGCCTGATGGTTATGGGGGGGCTGGTAGAAATGCACGGCAACCCGCCGGCCGTCCCTTGGACAAAAATCAATGCTCATGCTCCCGAGGGAAGCGACTCTCTCTTTCTCGTGGACAGCGTGGGCTGGGCCATCGGTGACCAAATTGCCATAGCTCCTACGGACTTCTACGAAGCAGGCCTCACCGGAAATTCCATTACCCAACGACTGGACATCACGGCGGTGAACGACACCGTGCTGACCCTCGATGGTGGCTTAAATGCCTTTCGTTGGGGCCTTCTCCAATATGTGACCAACAATGGGATGAGCCTGACCAATGATGACCCCGTCGATCCGCCGGCCCCTTCCGGTTTTACACCAACCATTCTCGACGAAAGGGCCGAGGTCGGCCACCTCACCCGCAACATCGTCATCCAGGCACCTAATGATTCTCTTTGGCAAAACGCAGGCTTTGGCTGCCACATCATGATCATGCGCATGGGTATGATGAAGGGTGTGTCCCACATCAATGGCGCGGAAATTCGCCGGGGCGGACAGCGAGGAATACTGGGGCGGTACCCGTACCACTGGCACATGCTGAGTTACGAGGGAGCCGACACCCTCACCGATGCGACGGGTCAATATTTTAGAAACTCAACTATCAATGAATCGGCCAACCGGGGCATTGTCATTCATGGAACAAATGGGGTCGAAGTCAGCAATAATGTAGTTTACAATGTACGGGGCCACGGGGTGTTTCTCGAAGATGCATCCGAGCGCCGCAACCTGATCGACGGCAACCTGGTGCTGCATGTGCGCAATGCCATCATTCCGCTCAAACAACATGAAATTGGCAACCGCGGTGCGTCCGGTTTTTGGCTCAGCAACCCCGACAATACCATTACCAACAACACTGCCGCCGACTGCGAGACCAATGGCATCTGGATGGCGTTTCCGCAACATCCCTGGGGCCTGAGCATTGATGTACCGATCAATCCCAGCCGGCTCCGGTTCGGTGTTTTTGACAGCAACACCGCTCACTCCAACCGCATCGAAGGCATCATGCTCGACAATGTGGAAATCGATGCCGTCGGCAATGTATTTCCGTTCCAATATCTATCGACCACCGATGGGCAGAACCCAACCAGTTGGGCGACCATCCTTCGGTTTTCACTGGCCCGCTTTTCCACCTGGAAAAATGGGCACCACGGCTTGTGGGACCGGGCCGCACTGCCTGATAATTTCGAAGGTGTATCGGCTGACAATTGCGGACGCTTTTTTGCCGGATCTGGTGCCGATGGGATGATCGAACGCTGTCTCGTAGTCGGTACCAGCCTTAACCACCTGATGAACGGCACCGACCGTCCTAACCCTGCTGGCGAAGTCGATCCATCTGCCTTTGCTACCTACCATAGTGCCTTTGACATCAGGCACAATATCGTTGTCAATTTTGAGGAGGTGAACGATACCCGAAGCGGTACATTTTCCACAGACGATTATTACCTGCGGCCGGTAGACAAAGGACAGATGAGAAATGTAGACAACCTTTTGATCAACAGTCATCCCGGCGTAAAAATGGAAGCTACCTTTTCCTACTTTGCCCTGGCAGGTGCCCTTTGGGACCCGCATGATAACTGGGGCGGCAATACCCTGCAAGACAATTATCTCGTCTACGACTCCTCCTTTTTTACTTATGGTCAAACTCCAACCGTTGTGTCCCCAAATGCCGATACGACTGGCGGCGTTTTAGTGGAAGGGCCATTTTACGGAGTCAATGACTTCGTGGTAAACAATGCCAATATTGAATGGGAAGACTACATGGCCCTCCAGGTAGAACGGCTGGATACTGACATGAATACTGTTGGCACCTGGACCGTGGACGAGGCCGACCCAACCTGGGCTTTGGCCCATATGCGCCATTTTGCTGCACATCCTGGTGGGTATTACACGCTGGATTTTCCTTCTATCCCGGAGGTGTATGATGTAGCCGTCCGGGTAGAGAACATGCTCACTACTGATGATACCCTCATTTTGGGTGTCCAGTTTTCGAGTGATTTTGCGGTTGAACAAATTTACACCACCACCTGGACGCTGTATATGAATTTGAACCACGGTATTTATCGAAATGACTATTCAGCGGTGCCGGATTTCGATTCATTGTTAGCTTCCCCCGGTGAAACTTTTTGGCAGGACTTCGCCAACAACCGGGTCTGGGTCAAATTAGTGGGAGGGGTCGAGCAGCCGTGGGCTCCGGGCGAATACCCCGCCACGGCTGATGAGGAGCTGTATCGGATGTTCCGGTTCAGGGTTTTCGGAGAACCCGTTCGGGTAGCTCCCCGGGTCATGTTGCAAGGTCCGTACAACGGGACCGACATGAACGATCATCTCCGGACCGGGGCGCATATCCCCCTGAATGAGCCTTTTACCGCACTCGGTTTTAATCACACCGGAAGAGGCGGAGGGGAAAGTTTTGACGGAAGTGCCTACTATTTTGAAGGTGACAATGCTCCCGTTGACTGGGTATTGCTGGAATTAAGGAACCATGACGACTCGACGCAGGTTTTGGGCACCCGATCGGCATTGGTACAGCGGGATGGAGACGTAGTTGATATGGACGGACTGTCACCGGTGATGTTTCAGGGGCTGCTTCCCGACGATTATTTCCTCGCCATCCGTCACCGCAACCATTTAGGAGCAATGACTGCCAGTGCCTATGAGCTATCTGCTGTTGCTACTGCTATTGATTTCACTTCTATAACTACTTACGGTACAAATGCTCAAACAGATCTGGGCAACGGTGTCATGGGCTTGTGGTCGGGCGATGGAAATGCCGACGGTGTCATCAATGCCATTGACCGCAACTTGCACTGGCGGCTGCAAAATGGCCAACCTTATAACTATCAAACCTCCAGCTCTGACTGGAACATGAATGGTGGCGTTAACGCCATCGACCGCAACCTGTTCTGGCGGCTGAACAATGGAACGATTCAACAACTTCCTTAAAACCTGCTAAAATGAAATCAACCAAATATTTGATCATCCTACTGTTCGCACTTTTCAGTGCAAACACAATTGCCCAACCCGATTACAACCTCCGGTTCGACCTGGTGTCTACCAATGGTTCAACCTACGTTATCGACATCATCATGTCTTATACTTCAGCCGGTGGCCTCGGCACCAGCAACCTCGTATTCTCTTACAACGGCGCCGATATTTCCTCACCGACGCTTGTCTCACACAATTTGAGCAACCACTATAGCGTACCCACGGTCACCACTCCTGCGGCCAGCACTGCTTCGCTCAACATTGAACTGAACATCACCAATAGTGGTATTCCGATAGGGGTTTTTCCGGTCGAAACCAACCTCGCCAGGGTCAGTTTCACCATTGACAACCCCAACGGCAATTCCAATCTCGAATGGCAACCGGCCAATCCGCTGCACGTGGTGTTTTTGGATAACGATACCGACATCCTGACTGCCAACAATCTGGAGTCACTCAATACGAACCCGTTGCCTTTGGAGTTGCTGCTTTTTAAGGCCAGGCCAGAGTCATCTTTCACCCACCTGATCTGGCAATCAGCTAATGAAACTAATTTTCAGGGGTTTGAAGTACAGCGTTCCACCAATGGGAATGATTTTTTTAAAATCGGCTGGCAGGCAGGATTGGGCGGCCAATGGGCACAAGACTATTCCTTTACGGACAGCCAGGTTTGGTCCGGCCTCAAATATTATTACCGCCTGAAGCAAATTCATGAGGATGGCAGTTTTGATTTTTCCAAAATTATTGAGGCGCAAATCATTAACGAACTACCGCCTGTTCAGGCTTTTCCAAATCCAAACAATGGCGCATTTCATATAAAAAAACCAGTTAGCTCCGAGCGTCCTTTGTTCATCGAAATCATTGATGCGCAGGGAAGAACAGTAAGGCAGGCTTCTTCTGTAAACAATGAAACACAGATAACCGGCCTTCCGGCCGGTCCATATATTTTACAAGTGTCTGATGGTCTTCAGATTTGGCGGGAAAGAGTCGTCGTTCAGTGACCGGGAACCTTGGGTACTTGGATGTAGAACAATAAAACGACGTTACCGTTATAGCCCAACCATTAACAGTCAATTCAAATTAACTTACCCGCAAAACGACATCAAATAAAGAAAAATCCACATCTTTGGAGGATTGTGCCGACGGATTATCCGTCGCTGAAAAATTGATCATCAGCTCCATTTATCCATGCAGGGTCACCAGTCTCCATATTGGGCGGTCATTTTCTTTATTCTTTCCCTGGTTCCTCCTTTGGCGGCCCAGGATACCGTACTTGACAGTCTGGAACAACTGGCGGCCCAAAGTACCGACTCGGCACGGATCGATGCCTTACTGGCTTGGGGCACCAAGTTACGGCAGGTTGACCTGGAACAATCAGCTAATGTTTTTAAAATGGCAAGGGACGAAGCAGCGGAGCTGGGCTATTTGCGACGGCAATTGCGGGCAGGCAACAAACTGGGCGTTTCCTACGGGATGATGGGCAACTATGGACAAGCCCTTGAGCAGTTCACAATTGGGCTGGATTTGCACACGGCCAGTGGCAACCTCCTTGGCATGGCTGAAAGTTATAACAACATCGGGATCGTTTATCAGCATACAGGCGATTATCCGAGTAGCATAGAAACGTATCTCTCCGCTTTGCCTTTGTACGACTCCCTCGATGACAAGTCGGGAACAGCGTCCTGCCTCCACAACATCGGGGTCGTCAATGATATGATGGGGGAAGATGAAAATGCGCTGGAATATTTCAAAAAGGCACTCTTGCTGAAAAAGGAGGCAAGCACCGAACTGGATTATTCTCTCACGTTGCATAGTATCGCCCTGGTTTATGATAGGCAGGCCAGGTATGATGAAGCATTGCAGCTGCTTTTCGAGCACCTGGAAATACTTCGAAAGTATCAGGACGGGGCCAGAGAAGCGAATACCTTAAATACCATTGGAAAACTTTATATATCGCTGGGTTCAATGGAAGCAGCAGAGAACTACTTGTTGGACAGCAGGGAAAAATGTATTGAACTTGGAGTGAAAAGTCCGCTGTCCCATGTCTATTACAACCTGGCCAAAGTCCACCTGGACCGGAACAATCCTGCATTGGCCATTGATTTCCTAAACCAGTCAATCCTCATAGGTTCCGGGCTCAAAAGCGCAGTTTTACAAAAACAAGCACACGATCTAATGGTAGAGGCTTACTCCAAAGAAGGAAATTACCAACAGGCTCTGAAGCATCTGGAAATAGCCAATTCTTTTCGAGACAGTTTGTTCAGTGCTGAAAAAAACAGTGCCTTCCAACAGTGGCAATCCCGCTTGAACGTTTATGAAAAAAACCAGCAATTGGAAGCGCAGCAGCGAGAACTCCGATGGCTCGATGAACGTCTCTTGCTGGACCGGCGGCTCCGATTAGCGCTGATCGCCGCCCTATTCGTAGTGATGGTGGCGGCTCTTTTGTTTTTCCAAAAAAACAAATTGCGAAAGCGGGCCAACCAGGAGTTGGCCCAAAAAAACCAACACATTGAGTCACAGCGGAAAGAAATAGCATCAATCAATGATGTTTTGGAAAAAAGGATGCTACGGGCTCAAATGAACCCTCACTTCATTTTCAATTCACTGAGTTCCATCCAGCATTTTATCACAGCTAATGACAAGAAAAGTGCTTTGCGGTATCTGTCAAAATTTTCGAGCCTGTTACGTCAGGTGCTGGAAGATTCCATCACCAACACAACGGTTTTATCTGAAGAAGTCCAATTGTTAAAAACCTATCTCGAATTGGAAAGCCTTCGCTTCGATAAGGGGTTTGAATACCACATCCATATAAGTCCCGAACTGGACCCTCATACGACAGAAATTCCGATATTGCTCGTACAGCCTTATGTTGAAAACGCCATCCTTCATGGCCTAATGCCTAAAAAAGGACCACGTCAGCTGAACGTCTACTTTGAAAAAGAAATGAGCCAACTCGTCTGCCGCATTGTCGATAACGGGATCGGACGGAAAGCCGCCGCTGCCCTTAAAGCGCAGAAGAAAGGAAGCCATACTTCTCGAGGTATGCAAGTGGCCCAAAAACGCCTTGAGGCATTAAACAGGCAACAGGAAGAGCAGACCTTATTGGTTATCAATGATTTATATGATGATCATCAGGCACCGCAGGGCACTGAAGTCATCATTAAAATTCCTGAAAGTTGATTAAAATAAAAAACAACAAACATGACTCCTGTATCTTTAGCATAAAATAACAGCACCTCATGATCAAAGCCATAATTGTTGAAGATGAAAAGCACAACCGGGAATCTTTGCACAACCTCCTGGCTGAATTTTGTCCAACCGTTGCGGTGATCGGCATGGCAGCTTCTGTAGGGGAAGGGCTGGCATTGATTAGAAACCAACGCCCAGACCTTGTCTTTTTGGATATTGAATTGAATGCAGGAACCGGGTTTGACTTGTTGTCGCAATTGGACGGGCTGGAATTCGATGTGATTTTTACCACGGCTTTTGAACACTATGCATTAAGGGCTATCAAGTTCAGCTCGCTCGACTATCTGCTAAAGCCGATCGACTTGGACGAACTGCAACGGGCGGTTGCCAAAGCCGGACAGAAAAAAAGCATCGCCGCCCAAAAAGCACAACTCGAAATCCTGATGGCCAACTTAAACCAAGTAGGAAACACCACCTCCTCAAGAATCTGCCTTTCAACGAGCGACAGTCTGGAGTTTGTCCATACCAATGATATACTATTTTGTGAAGCCAATGGATCGTACACTAATTTCCACCTCAAGGGCAACCGAAAGATATTAGTGAGCAAAAACCTTAAAGAGTATGAACAATTACTGGACAAGGACAGATTTATGCGGGTACACAATCGGTACCTTATCAACCTTGGTGAAGTTCAGCGGTATATTAAAACCGACGGTGGCCACATCCTGATGAGCAACGGAGATGACATTGCGATTTCACCTAGGAAGCGGAAAGCATTCCTGGAAAAAATGGGTATGGGTGACTGATTCTAATCAAATGCCCACCGCTTCATTCATGCAATAGCCCCCCAGTAGTCGGCAGTACGACTACACCACGAACTTAAAAGAAAAATTAATTTGGCCGGAAAAGAAATCTAAAGTCCTACGATCGGGAATGGATCTTATGTTTGATGGATTGGACTAAGGAAGGAGAAACTTTTTTACGATGAATACGACTTTTCACAAATTCACGGAACGATTGTTCTTGACTCAGCAAAGCACGGTAATTTTTATTTGTCTTTATCTCTTCTAACATTTCTCTTTCAGCATCGGGGGTCAATTGGTTATCCAGCAACAAATTGAGGCGCTGAATAAAGTCCTGGCTGTTTTGAAAGTTGTTCATCGCAAAAATATTTTAGCTCGCCCACCGGGCCCCAACCACTAAACAGCTCCTGCCCACCGTAAAACAGCCCCCTGTAAACGGAGTTCCTGAAATGGAAAAGCTGGTAGCTGCGAATAGGTTGGTGGTGAAGGAAAACATGATTTTTAATGTTTGAAGCCGATTTGGCAAAAATGGTTTAAAAAAAATAGGTTTCTGGTTTTTGGTTCCTGGTTTTTGGTTGCCGATCAAAAGCAAACCAAAAAACCAAAAACCCTCAACCAAAAACCAATTATTATCCACGCTTGTCCTCGAAGCCGAGGTGTTCAGCGTAAGCTTTCAGTTTTTTCTTCAGTTCGTTACGGGCCCGGAACAAACGGGACCGAACCGTACCGATCGGAATATCGAGTATCTTGGCAATTTCCTCGTAGGTGAAATCCTCGATGTCGCACAGGAGGATGACCGTGCGGAAATCCACCGGCAGGGAGTTGATCGCCAAAGTTACTTCATCGCCCATCAGATAGTTAAACATTTCAGAACGCATATCGAGGCTACCGGTCAAAGGCGTATCCTCCCGGTCCTGATGAGTGATGTAGTCTTGTAGCTCCACTTTGTTCGGAGTCTTTACCCGCTTGCGGTACTCATTGATGAAAGCATTCTTGGCAATCGTAAACAGCCATGCTTTCGCATTAGTTCCCTCTTCGTAACGGGCAATGAAACGCCAAGCCTTCATCATGGCATCCTGAAACAGGTCGTTGGCATCTTCTTCGTTACCGGTCAGGTGGTAGCAGAAGTTGTACAGCGCATCCGCATGAGGCATCAGCTCCAGGTCGAAAATGCGCTCGTAATTACTGGTCTTGTTGGTCATTGTAAGCATAATACTCTCGTTTTCAGTTGTTGGTTAGGGAAGAGAATTAAGGCTCTTCCAAAGTGGTTTTATTGCGCCGACGGGGAAAGAACATCTGCAGTTCCCCCAAAAGTTCCTGAAAACGAATTTTTTTTAAAAAAAATAAAAAAGGCCCTGTAACGCCTGGCTACAGGGCCTTCTTTAATTGAAAATAAAGAACGATAAATTAAGCTATTCCTCCGATTAACTCTTTAAGTTATCCACTCAAATATTTGCAAAAAAAATACGGCAGTCGAGGATTTACATCCTTGTACATACCTTTTGGCTGCATTCTCTATTTTCAATTAAAATCATCCTCCAACCAAGTGATCTTCCAGGTCGTTACTTCCCTCCGATTCTGCATTCAGCTGGGTGATATCTTCAAAAGCTGCATAGATCATACAGTACACAGCCGGCAACGTAAACAAAAGACCGATACAGAGTGCAATCATTCCTGCCATACCAATCAGGCCGATCACAATGTAAAAGCCAAGGAAAATAAACCATTTCTTTGTAATGAGTTTTCGGCTGGATTCCATGGCATCCCAAAATTGCATCTTGTAAAAAACCACAAACTTGTAGGACCAACTGTAGGCAATACCAAAATAGATCACGGGAAGCATCAGCCAAAATGTCCATTTTTCTGGAAAGGGAGGTACGGTACCCTGCATGCCTATTGGATCGTTCAATGTTTCCATATACCATTCTACCAGACCGGTATCCTTGATCATAATGATGAACGGAACCATGGCGGCAATGATGATCAAGCCCTGTACCAGTGCCGTTAGTGCCAATTGCCCGATGTGGTCAAACCCTTTGAAAAAATCACCAAACTCGGTGTTCTCGTTCCGCCACAGTTTATTGGCTACAATATAAAACCCAACGCCCAGGGCAGGTGAAATGAACAGGGAATTAGCAATGGTACCGATAAAAGGAATCAGGCTAATGACCAACGTGATAATGACAACCAGCAATAAAAAGCCGATATAACCGCCCCAGTTCTTTTTCGCAATTTCAAATCCTCGGCTGATGTAATCACCGAATTTAAAGTCGTACCCTTCTTCGATAATGCGTTCAATTTTTTCTTTTGGATCTTCGTACATTGTTTTGATTTTTTTGTGAAAGTTAATTGGTTTTTGGTTCCTGGTTTTTGGTGCATGCTTCCCGGCCAAACCAAGAACCAAAAACCAAAAACCATGAACCATGAACCTCCATTAGGCTTAAAATTAAAAATTTTCCCCATAAGAAAAGCGGCTACCATTCAGAATGATAGCCGCTTTTTATGCAAACGTTATCTCATCGGTTAAAAGAACCGCGAGCGGTTGTCGGTAATATCTGCGTTTTTCCGCAGCGACGGCATCAGTTTGACCCCGACCTGTCCACGGTCAGAAATCTGAGCTGTCTGACGGGTGAAAGATGCATTTGCCGGAGCTGGAGCTGGTTTGTTGGTCGGCAAGACCACGTACACCCCGGTGTTGCCCGCTACCGCGGCAGATGGCTGGTTCAAGTCAGTTTTGAATGCTTCAGCCACTACTTTTGGTTCAGAGCCAGCACCCGGAATGGTAGCAGCCGCATATGCTACGTTGGTAGCTGTATCCACTTTCGTAGAATATTTTGCAGCAATTGACTGCAAATCAGTCATCCCACTTAGCTGAGATTTGATCAGCTCGGCTTTTTTCCGGTTGATCACATCTGCTTCCATATCTGGTTTGACATTCTGATAACTTGGAATACCTGCCGGGCGGATGCTCTGCAAGGCGGTCACTGCATATTTACTAACATGGTACTCTCCAGGATTTTGGAAACTATATATCTGAGGAGATACCTGGCCCACATCGGCTGGCTCTATATTTTGGCTGGTGCCAAAAGCCCATTTGATCATTTCTCTTGCGCCCTGACCAGTGCCAAGCCCTAATAAAGAAAAATCATTGGCTTTTAAGGCAGGTGAGGTTGACACTGTATATCCTTTTTCAGCAGCAGCTGCGCGCATCTGATCGATGGTGGCATTTTCTTCTTGTAGTTGCAGGGCATACTCTTTGATTTCGTCCTGGGTATCCTGGCTTGGAATGATCGGCCGGGAAAGAGTAGCTATCTGCAATGATGGCTCGTTCGTTTCATAAACCCGGTCATATACCTGAATCAGGTGAACACCAAACTGCGTGATCACTGAATATACTTTTCCTGGCTCTCCCTGGAAGAAACATACATCGTTAAATTCTTTCACCATCGTACCCTGAGAGAACGTTCCCAAATCTCCGCCTTTTCCCGCATTGGACGCATCTTCACTATTGGCGATAGCCAGTTCTTCAAACGTATTCAGGCCAGTTTCCACCAGGTTCTTCAGCGAATCGATGGTTTTCTGTGCAGCCTGCAAGGAAGGAAGGTCATTGGCCCGACGAAGAATATGACGGGCAGCAACAGAATCAGGAACGATTTTTCGATCAGTGATTTTCACAGCATTGTACGCTCCGCGATCAAGGTATGGTCCGTACACCCCTCCAACTTCCATGTTGTACAAAGTATCGGCAATGGCAGTTGGCAAAGCATCTTTTTTGAAATAAGCACCATCAATGGTACCGAGGTTACTTTCCACGTACAAGGAGTCATTCTCCGTATTGATGAAACCCGGGATCAAGTCGGCAACTTCCTGACTGATATTGGCAGAATCTGCCGCAGAAGGGAATACGTCGAGCGTCACATAATCAAGTAGGCGGGTCTCTTCTTCTTGCTTGTACTTGTTTTTGTTTTCACTGAAATACGCCTCATAATCGGCCTCTTCCAATGGCACATCCGCATTATCGATTTCATCGTAGGGGACTTGCACGTAGACAAAATCTACTTTCTTATTTTGGGCCTCGCCAATCATTTCAGCCTGCCAGGTCGGCATGTACATACCTTTCGAAACCATGTTGGAAAGCTTGGTCTGCAGGGCATCCTTCACTACTTCTTTTTCCTGGTGAGCCCAGCGATATTTAAAATCGGCAATCAATTGCTGCTCGCTGATCATTTGATCGATCCGGCCAGGTGTGGTCACAATTTCTTTCAGCTGGTTCAACTGGTCCATGTCAATCTGCCCGGGCGCATTGGGGTTTTGGTAGCGGCTGCGCATCACATTGCTGATGCGGGTTTGGTCAGGTCCGAACTGCAAATTGAGCAATTCCGGTTTACCCACTCCGAGGCCAACAGCTTCCGCTTCGTTGCGGATCAGGGCTTCGTCCACAAAATAGTTCCACAGAAAGTTGCGACCCGCAAAGGCATCCGTCTGCGCACCTGAATACAGCATGTCGTGTATCTGGTTGAATTCCTGGTATTCGATTTTCCGGCCTTCGATGTCTCCGACCATGGTCTGGCTGCCACCGAAGAAGCTCTGGTTCGGATTGTCAAACATCAACATCAAAATAAAGAGGGCCAAGGCTGCGGCCAACGAGCCGATCAGCAACCACTTTTTCTGGCGAATTTTTCCTATCAGGGCCATTTGAAACTGCTTTTTTAGTGGTGAACGGTGAATGGTGAATGGTGAATTTGTTGTTGCATAAACAGCATTCTCCGACCACCTTTGTAATATTTTTGGGAAAGATCGAGGGATATTTAAGCCAATGTTGAATGGGATTCCCTGTTTTCCGTTTTATAAAAGATGAAAAAAGAAAATTTGTAACGATTTGATTTAAAAAGGGTTACGAGTAAAAGGATTTGATTTTCAATATTACGAAAATCACCTTCTCAAAAATTCTGGCAAAAGTAAAGGGTTTGATAGGGAAATCAAAACGAAAGTAGCCCCGATTAAGGGCTATCCGACAAACCTTTTGCCCGGGGATTTTGCCGCTGTCGCTTTTCATCCGTCTCTTCTATATTTGCCCAAAAACACAGACAATGAACCATCAATTTTCCACCAGGGAACAAATTATCGAAACGGTCAACCGTCTTTTCGTCTATACGGACTATCGAAAATGGGATCAATTGCTAAACGAAGTTTTTGCCCCTGAAGTCTTTTTTGATGTATCATCCTTGGGTGGCGGACCCGCCGAAAAAATAGCTGCCAGCGCCATTACCAAAATGTGGCAGGAAGGTCTCGCCGGGCTGGATGCCATCCACCACCAAAGTGGCAATTTCCTCATCGAAACCGATGGAATTGAAGCTACGGTTTTTGCGTATGCCATTGCCTCTCATTATAAAAAAGAGGCAAAAAATGGCCATGTCCGGGAATTCATCGGTAGTTACGACCTGCACCTCGTCAAAACGGAAAATGGCTGGCGCATCGACCAGTTCAAATACAATTTGAAATACACCGATGGCAACATGGCGTTGAATTAAATGAAATATCCAAAATGAAGAATGATGAATTCAAAGTAGGTTAATTTTTCATTCTTCATTCTCAATTCATCATTCTTCATTCTTCATTCTCAACCCTTCATTAAATGTCCGTCATCATTCACCATTCCCTAGCGGATTTTATCAAGACCATCGGAGGCGACCTGGAGCAATCGGAAGAATTTACCATTCACACCTTTTCGGAAATACACCCGGCGGAGGTAAGTGAATCCCCACTCTTCCGGGCCAACTATTTTTCATTTGTCCTGATCAAATCGGGCAAGGGCTGGTACACTACCGATAACCATCGTTTTGCGACCCGGGATCACACCCTCTATTTTACCAATCCAGGGCATTTAAAATCTTTTGGCTTCGAAGAAAGATACGACTCTTACCTGATTACGCTCAGCGAGCATTTTTTAAAAAGAAATATCCACCCCGATGTCTTTTCAGAGTTCTCCTTTATGCTGGCCGAAACCATTCCCGCCCAATATCTGGAAGAACCCCTGTTCAATGAATTATGGCAATTGGCCCATCAGATCTATGCAGAGTACAAAAGCAGCTCTCCTTTGAGGTTCAAGATCATCTCCAATTATTTCATGGTCTTTCTGTTGAAAGTAAAAGAAATGATCTACCGGGATTACGACCCCATCGAGGAGGGTGGCCGCAGCTCGGAAATTGTCAAAACGTTCAAAAAAGACCTCGAACAGCATTTCCGCGAACTGAGTACAGGAAAAACCACCAAGCAGTACCTGCTGAAAGATTTCGCAGAGCGACAATATCTGCACCCCAATTATTTCGGTACGGTCATCAAAAGCAAAACCGGCCGCTCGGTTTCCGAGTGGATGGCCGAAAAAATGATCGCCGAAACCCAGGCCCTGCTCCGCAACACCCGTATGCCCATCAAAGAAATTGCCTACCAGTTCGGCTTCTCCGAACCCACCCATTTCACCAAGTTTTTCAAAAAACACACCGGCTCCACCCCTGGCGCCTATCGTAATGGCTAACTGTACTGATTGGCCAACTTAGGGGCAGCCCCAGCGGTAACACCGTTCCTAATTCACCGTTAAAATTCGCCATTCCTTCTTAAATATCTGCCTTTCCGGCGGCCCCTTTTGCCCCCAACTTTGCAGTAGTTCTTTTAATCAATAATACCATCGGAAGCGGTTGGGCAGCCAACTGCCAACCGTCAATCAAAACCATTTATCATGACTACTGAAAAAATATTTCAAAACCACAGTTTGAAAGGAAAAATCGCCCTTATCACCGGCGGCAGCCGCAGCCTCGGAAAAGAAACCGCCAAACGGCTTGCTGAGCGGGGAGCCGACATTGTATTCACGTATAAAAGCAATGAAAAAGCAGCCCGGGAAACAGAAGCAGCATTGAAAGAAATGGGAGCAAGAGTGGCCGTTTTGCAAGTGGACCTGACTGGTAGCGCACAAATAGGGTCTTTTGTGGAAGCCTTCCGGGACATACTACAAAAATGGGGCAACGGGAAATTCGATATCCTTGTCAACAACGCAGGCATCATCAGCCTCAAGCCTTTCGGCCAGCTCACCGATGAAGACCTCGACCTGCAATACCAGACCAATTACAAAAGTGTGGTGCTGCTCACCCAGGCACTCGCCGATGACTTGAACAATGGTGGCCGCATCATCAACCTTGGCTCCGGAACGACGCAGCATGTGGTGCCACCGCTCTTTGCGTATGCTCCCATGAAATCGGCCATTGAAGGTGTCACCAAGTACCTCGCAAAAATGCTCGGCGGGCGGGGAATTACCGTCAACGTGGTGTCGCCCGGTGGCCTGGATACCGATTTCAACCAAGAGATTTTTTCCAATCCACAGGTCGTGGAATATGTGAAAAGTCAAACGGCCCTGGGCCGGGTCGGTATGGCGGAAGACGTCGGTGGCGTTATTGCTTTTCTCTGCTCTGAAGACGGCCGCTGGATGACAGGAGAGCGGATCGGTGTGTCGGGCGGGATGTCACTTTGATGCTGTTTCCCGCAGGGGTACGCCAAGTTTTTGCGCAAGGGGTCGCCAAGTTATTCTGACCTGATGCTGCGAAACCCTGCGGGAAACCCAGTTCTATTCCAGATGTTCCTGCGGTGCCTCCAAAAATTCCTGTATCCGCTTAAAATACAACCCCACATGCACCCCGTCCATCAGTGCGTGGTGGCCACTCACCGACAAGGGCATTTTTATTTTCTCCCCTTCGGTGAAATATTTTCCCATCACAATTTTCGGGCAAGTGTCCTCTGTCCCAATTTTTTTTGCGTGCTCAAAACTGTGGAACGACACCCACGGAATGATCGAAGAATGAATGATGTCGATGCGCATCGACCCCGGATTAATTGTCCTTGCTTTTTTTGCTTCCGCGATGATGGTCTTCGCATTGTCTGCGAACGAGGGAAAATCAGGGAAATAATCCAGCACACAGTAGTTAAAGGTTTCGCCATCGTCCCTTAAGATCGGCGCGCTGCCGTCTATTTTATCGAACAAAATCACTTCCCCATCTTTCAACCTGAGCCGGAAATTTTCTATCGAATTGATGGTTTTTAAGGCCAGAAAAAAAGAAGCCTGAAAATAGGAAAGGTGGTTGGCCTTCGTGTAAGCGACGAGTTCAGTCACGTCCACATCGGCGCAAATATTGAAAAAGGGGGATTGGAACCGGGAGAATTTATCGTAGAGAATTTTCCGGTTCCAGTTGGGCAAATCAATTTTTTGCATCATCAATTGGAAATTTTTGCTTTAAGTGTTTCTAACTGAACTCCTCCGTTCTTCATTTTCAATTCTGCGTCCTCCACGATGATTTCCTTAAACACTTTTAAGTTTTTATCGAATGCCACATGGGGATCCATGGTGTACACCAGTTCATTTTCAATGTCCAGCCAGGTGGAAAAATCAGCTTCATTGTGTTGGATCTGAACTTCCAGTTTGTCAATCGCATTGGCCACTTTCGCTTCATAACTCTTCTTGTGCTCAAACTCTTGCCAAAGGTCATAAAATTCCGGGCCAGTGGGTTCCCCCAATTGTTCGCGGATGTGTTCAATGGCCCTTTGCTCGTTCATGCTTTTTTGTTGTCGTACCTCTTCACTATTCAATGTATGGAAAACGGGAATATCGCCTGCTTCCGCTTCCACCAGGTCATGAATAATGATCATTTTCAACAGACGGAGCATGTCGACCGGCTGATCAAGGTAGGGTTCAAGCAACAATGCCATGAGCGACATACGCCAGGTATGCTCGGCTACACTTTCTTGCCGGCCATTGGAAAGCCAACTGTGCCGGAGTTCAAATTTTAATTTTTCTGCAAGGGAAAGAACCTCAAGGATGGTGCGAAAGGTGGTGTGCATGATAAGGTTGGTTTTGATAAAAAAAAGGTAACCACACCAAGCAAAATTTAGTTTCTGAAAAATATTTTTTTCAAAAAAAACTTGTTGGTTAAAATAAAAAGTCCATATTTTTGTTGATATATCAATAATTGATTTAACAACATGAAAGATCTCATCCTTGAAGACGTCTATATTTATCTGTTGGAACGGACTATCCGACAAATAAAGAAACGATTCAACGCAAAACTAAAAGCGCTTAACCCTGATTTGAGCATCACGTCCGATCAATGGGTCATTTTAAAACGGATCAGTGAACGGGATACTATCACGCAAAGGGATGTTGCCCAAATTACTTTCAAAGACCCGGCATCGATCACGCGCACCATCGATTTGTTGGAAAGAAAAGGATGGATCGTGCGGGAGGCCGTCCAGGGTGACCGCCGCGCTTATCAGTTGACCATGACCAAAGCGGGCTGGAAATTGGTAGAAATCATTACTCCTTTGGCGCAAGAAGTACGGGAAGAGGGGTTAGCGGGTATACCCAAAAAGGATTTTGCTGTTTTAAAAAAAACGCTGAACAAGATGTATGAAAATGTAAGTTGAGGAACAAACGGCTAATCTCCCGAATTTTTGAAACAGTATGAATCGACTGAATTCAGAAGCTAAAATTTCGATTTCAATTGTTCAGCTCCGCTAACTCGGAAAAATTCATTTTTTTGACCTTAAAATTGATATATCAATAATATAACTATCAAATAAATCATTAATTTTTTCAAATAAATCATTCATTACCATGAAATTACGCACCATGATTGTTATTGCTTCCATGCTCGCCTGCTTTGCCGGCACCGCCCAGGACCAACTCGACCTGGCCAACATTGAAACCGTCGTCCAAAATTTTGCCCGCTTCGGCGACCAACAAAATGCGGATGGTCTTGATGGAATATTGCACCCTGAATACAGGGCGGTCGTGAACCGGCTTTTCGGCAGCCCGGAAGCCAGTTTGATGAACAAAGCCACTTACCTGCAATTGGTCCGTGACAAAAAAATCGGCGGCGATGAGAGGCAGGTCTTTTTACTCTCCGTTGATGTCGTAAACAACAACGCCAGTGTCAAAGCCATTTTTGAAGGTAAACAACTGCGTTTCACCACTTTTATTTCGCTGATCAAGTCGGAGGAAGGAAAATGGCTGGTGGTGGGCGACATGCCGGATATAGAAGAAGTGTAAGGATAGGAGAAAATGAGGAATGAAGAACATTGGAGTATTCTTCATTCTTCATTCTTCATTCTTCATTAAAAAACCGCCCCTTCTGATACTTCCCGCCAGGCTTCCAAATCATTTTTCACCGATTCCAGTTTTGCGGAAATGGTACCGATGGCCACTTTCCCCAGGATCAACCGCAGTGGTGGGTTTGCGCTTTCGCAAACTTGGATGATGGCCTGTGCCGCCTTGGCCGGGTCACCTTCCTGCTTGCCGTCCACAGCTTTTATCTTTTGGCGGAACACACCGGCCGTTTGGTCATAATCGCTAATCCGTTTTTCGGCTTCTTTAAATGCCGATCCGGCAAAACCGGTGCGGAACGGGCCTGGCTCGACGATGGTCGTTTTAATGCCCAAAGGCCCCAGTTCGATGGCCATCGCTTCACTGGCTCCCTCCAGTGCAAATTTGCTGGCATTGTACACGCCGAAACCAGGAAAGGCCTTGATGCCACCGTGAGAAGAGATCTGAAAAATATGCCCATTTTTTTGCTGCCGCAAAATGGGCAGGGCGGCATTGGTCACCTGGAGGGTACCGAAAAAATTGGCATCGAAGACGGCACGAACCTCGGCATCGCTGGCTTCCTCCATCGCACCGGAGAAGCCATAACCTGCATTGTTGACGAGTACGTCCAGGCGGTCAAATTTATTCTTAACCGTTTCAAACACGGCATTGATCTGCTCCGGGTGGGTGATGTCCAATTGCAGGGCCAATGCTTTGTCTGCATATTTTTCATTGAATGCTTTTACTTGCTCAGGCCGGCGGAAAGTACCGATGACAAAATCGCCTTTCCCGATAACGGCTTCGGCCAATGCTTTTCCCAGACCGCTGGAGATGCCTGTGATGAACCAGATTTTATTATCCATTTTCTTGATTGATTTTTAGCCCGGTAAACGGTATTGCCACTACGAGCGGTAACACCGTTGAGCTTTGGTTTAAATGATGGGGCAAAGTTGCAGGACAAACGATTCATCCTGCTATGACCATTCCTACAAGTTTCGGTATTTTTCGGACATGGCTTTCCGAAAGGCAGATGGAGAAGATTTGGTTTCAGCTTTAAATATTTTAGCAAAATAAGACACATCATAAAAACCCAGATCGGCTGCAATTTCCGAGACGGGGGCATCGGAGAACGTGAGCATTCGTTTGGCTTCGAGTACACTGCGCGCCCGGAGCAGTTCGCTGGTGGTTTTGCCGGTCACTTCTTTGGAAACCAGGTTTAAATGGTGCTGGGTGATATTTAATTGTCGGGCATAATCACTGGCAGTCCAGTTTTTCATGAAGTTTTCGTCCGCCAGTTTTTTTAATTTTTTATAAATAACAATGTATTTTTTCGGAGCTGTATTTTTATTTCTTTTATCAATACAGCGCTGAATTTGTGCCAATAAAATATGCAGATAGGAGCGGCCGATATTTTCTGCATAATCTTTTCTGTAACGCTCAGCATACAATAAATCAAGGGTGTTCAGTATTTCCGTAAATTCTTTTTTAGTGGGTTTTAAAAATGGGTTGGCATAAAAATTATCCAAAAAGGTGGTTTCAAACAACTGGGTATCATGCTGATTGTTGAACGAAAAAAAATTTTCCGTAAAAAAAACACTCCCTCCTGTCAATGGCTGCCAATCTTCAAAATGGTGCAACTGTCCGGGCGAAATAAAAAACAGGGAACCATTGACATTTTTATACTCCTGATAATCCACTACCTGCGCTCCCCCACCTTTTTCAATCCAGGTGATTTCATAAAAAGTATGCTTGTGCAGGGTCTCAACATCGGGATCCTCCATTTCTCCAAAACGGGTAATTTCGAATTCTGTCGGATTATCCGGCTGGTTGATGAAATGGCCAATGGAATAAAACGGAAATATTTTTTTCATGGAATAAAGGTCGGTATTTTTTGGACAAACAGGTCAGTGCAAAAGATTGGCTCAAATCACTTGGGCCTATCTTCTTGCCAACAAAACCTATATCAATAAAAATCAAAAAAGCGCGTTTCATCCCACAGGAAACCATTTCATCCCTGCTCTCGAAAACACCGGACTGTTCATCACTTTAATCATCCCGTTCAAATCAAATCCAGTCCTGCCCGGGGTTTACCCCTGCAATTTTGTGACGAGTTATAAATTAATTGATAGAGGGTAGAAGGCAGAGGGATAATACTGTTTTGCCCCCACCATCTACTATCTGCCATTAAAAAAAATACCATGAAAAAATCCAGTTTGACTGTCCGCCATTCGGTGGACGTACCGGCCCACAAAATGTGGGAAACCATCAGTGCCATTGGAGGTGTCGATGTTTGGTTTTCCTCCCTCATCAAATCCTGTGAAGTGATTGGAGAAGGAGTAGGAGCCACCCGCATTTGCAGAACAGAGGCGGGGCCCATCAACGAACGAATCGAAGCCATTGACCACGATAACCGAATTTTCCGATATTCCATTTCAGAGCAAAACCTGCTACCTGTCGATAATTTTCTCGGCACCATGAAAGTGGAGGAAGAAGGAGCAGGTTCGGCGGTCGTCTGGACGGCTGAATTTACAGTAGCAGCGGCGGCAGAGGCAGAAGTCCATACCAACATCCACCAACTGTACGTGACCGGAGTGGAAGGTATTGCCAATTTGCACCGGTTGCAAGCCGCTTAATTTTTATTCGTTGAGAAGAAAGGCCGCTTCAGTGATGGAGGGGCCTTTTTTTATTTCAAATATATTGTCTCCAACGGCCCCTTCTCGATTGGCAATCCGGGTTACTTTCTACTTGCTTTCTCTATATTTACTGCCGGTAAATATGTTTGTACGTACTGTGCCAACAAATTTTAAGAAACAAACTAAAATGAGAATCAACATCGGTCTTGGAACAGCAGCCATTGGGCGGCCTCAGTACATCAATATCAGGCAGGAAAAGGGAGCGCCATTTTCATTGGAATCCTTTCGGGCACAGGGCAAGACCGTTCTGGACGAGGCCTACCATCGGGGCATCCGCTACTTTGACACGGCCCCGGGCTATGGCCTGGCAGAGGATTTACTGATCGAATGGGTAGCTGAAAAAAACGACCCGCACATCGAAGTGGCGACAAAATGGGGCTATACCTACACGGCCAACTTTGATCCAAATGCGAAGCTCCACGAAGTCAAAGAGCACAGCCTGTCCAAACTCAACGAGCAATGGGCCACTTCCAAAAGCCTGTTGCCGTGGCTGACCACCTATCAGGTTCATTCTGCTACTTTCGAAACGGGTGTTTTAGAAAATGAAGCGGTCCTCCATCGCCTGGCAGAGTTAAAAAGCCTGCACCATTTGCACATCGGCATCACCACCAGCGGTGCCAACCAGACGGATGTCCTGCAAAGAGCCCTGGCCGTAGAAATAAATGGCGTCGTCCTTTTCGATGTTTTCCAGGTTACCTACAACATGCTCGACCAAAGTCTTGCCGCCATCGCTCCGCAAATGACCGGGCAAAACAAGCGGCTTATCATCAAAGAGGCCCTCGCCAATGGCAGGGTTTTTCCAAACAGAAACTACCCGCATTATGGCGACTTGTACCAAACCCTGAAACAGCTTGCCGAAAAATACGGAGTGGGCATGGATGCAATTGCACTGCGCTTCTGCCTGGACACCATCGGGCCATACCAGGTGCTCAGCGGCGCAGCGAATCCACAGCATATTTTGGAAAATTCAAAGGTGAATCAATTTGTCTTGGAAAAAGTGGATTTGGAAAAGCTAAAATCGTTCGGGACACCCGCTGAAAACTATTGGGCAGAACGGAAAAAACTGGGGTGGAATTAAACAACTTCCACTCAATCCTCCCATCCCGTTTACATTTTCTTGCACTGGCCCCATACCGGCCGGTCGGCCAATTGTACAACATGGCAGAAGTGCCGATACGGGCAATATTTCTCACGACGGATACAAGTTTGAACCTCTAATTTATTTTATCGAAAAAAGTGACATAATTTTTTTTGGGATGCCGTGTAACCATTTCCCCACTGGTGCGACTATCAGAAAAAATACAAACGTTTACTGTACCTTTCAGGAATGGACCAGCAAAAACAGACTGCTTTCATGACAGCCTACCAGCCTTGCCACGATGCCTTTATTCGGTATTGTTCGGCACTGGCCTATGGCAAAATGGACACCGAAGACCTGGTGCAAGACGTGCTGTTGTCGGCTTATACCCACTTTGATAAAATCAAGAAAAAAGACCAGCTACTGCACTACCTGGTCAGGGCTGCCCGCAACCGATCGGTCAGTTTCTTGCGCCGGAAAAAATTCAAAGCGGAATGGTTGGAGCGCCATGATGACCATCTCAGAAGTCAAGGGATCTCACCGGAGACATTGTTGGACATCCAGTTGTTGCAACGGATGTTGGACAAACTGCCCAAAAAGCAAAAGCACGCCATCCTGCTTTTTGAAATCAGTGGATTTAGTATGAGGGAAATTGCCGCCATCCAGCACAGCACCGAAGGCGCTGTTAAAACCCGGATCAGCCGGGGCAGGAAACGCCTCCGCCACCTGATGAGCGACACGGCGGCTTCCCAGCCGGTCACCCACATTTTACGAACCGTTAAAACCATTTTGTAATGAAGCACCAGGCCAATGAAGTCGTATTGTTTGCACAGCTCCGGCAGTTGCCACCTGAACTGAGCAGGGACCAGGTTAAGACCCTCATCAAAGGCCTGCCTCTGTTACCTCCGCCCAAACCTGTTTGGTTACTTAAACTTCAATCAAATCTATTTATCATGACCTTCACTTCCATTATCACCACTGCCTGCATTGTTTTCTTTTTCAACGTAAATGAAAACACACCAACTGTTATTGCAACCGACGATACGCAAAATTTAAATGCCCAGGTCATTGTCACTGAAAACAGTATGGATACCGTGGTCAAAGAAATTGCCGAACTAAATGAAACAATTCCGGAAAATACCATAGCTACTGAAGCAAGCACTTCTGCTGAAGCCAAGGAGGAAAAAGAACCAACCCGCGATTCACGATCACCCTCTGATTCAGGTGACCAATTAGTCAGCGGCCAACAACTTACTGCCCCGATCGTCCCGCCGGTTGAGGATACGGGGAAGCTCCCTGTTACCAGGACGCCCGTTGAAAAAAATTCCCCCGGAAATAAAGATGCAAAATCAGGCGCTGACCTGATCCCCAGGGGAAATTGTGATGTCGAATTGCAATTTTTAGGAGATGCCAAAAATTTGCGACGAGAATTGATGGCAGATCTGATTTCAGATCGTCTGGTTCCCACCAGCACCCAAAAAATCCGCTTTTCCTTTACCAAATACGGAATAGCAGTTAACCAGAAACTGGTCACTCAATCGCTGCAAACGAAGTACAAAGTATTATTTGAAAAATATGGCATCGAAGCCTGTCCTTTGCGGATCGTAGAAATCACGCCGGACTACCTGGCCGCAGGTGACATTACCCGGGAAGGGTTCAGGGGCAAGGTGAACGGCAGTGTGGATTTGCAGGTGCTCAACAGAATTAAAGTATCCGAATTGCAAATCCTCTCTAGGCATTCTTCCAATGAATCCGGTTTTAAAGAATTTCAAAACAGCCAGTCAGAAGAAAGACCGATCGGTTCTTTTCATTCTTTAAGGGTCAGGGGGTTGGCAGTCGTTCACCTTTATTCCGGCAACGCAAATACCGTTAAGGTGGAGGTCGCGGGTATGCCCATAGCCGACGTACTTACATCTGTGAAAAAAGGCTACCTGACGGTCACGACCCGCGGCGAACACAACGGGGAAAAGATCAGGGTCACGGTATATGCTCCCCGTACCTTAAAGAGTATTGAAGTAGGAGGTGCGGCTGAACTGTACAGTAAAGAAAAGATCAAGACCGGCGATCTCGACATCATGGTTGAAGATGTGGGGGCAGCCTGGTTGGACGTGGAGGCCGCAACTGTTAATATCTATATGGCCGGTGGCGACTTAGACATTGCCGGTACAGCCGACCGGCAAAAAATAAGCGAGCATGGGCGTGATGCAAAACATGGGACTTTAACAAACAGACGCTTAAAAGTGCAAAACCGACAATAAACTTTTCTGCAAGTAAGCAATGGGATCGTCTCAAAAAACCTGACGCCACTTCTGTGGCCAAGGTTCTTTTGAGACGATCCCTCTGTATTTTTCAAAATACTCACTTATAATGCAAACCAACCTCCAACCGAACGTCACTTCTTTTTCGCCTTATTGGCTGTCCATTTAAAAAAAGGTTGCAGGCCCATTTCTTTTCCAATCTGTAAACTTTGAACGCTTCGCTGACTGATGCCTTTCGCCAACTCCGCGTACAAATCATCCATATAAAAACCAGCAATCCGTCCGGCATCTGCGTGGCTGGCAGCATAAACTACCCGTTTTATTTTTGCAAAATACATTGCACTAAAACACATCGGACACGGCTCGCAGGAGGAATACAAAGTACAGTCGACCAGGTGCCGGACCTGCAAATTCTGGCAGGCATCACGAATTGCCATGACCTCTGCGTGGGCAGTGGGGTCTAAATCCCGGTGAACGCTGTTGGAGGCGCTGCCAACGATCTCACCGTTCCGGACGATGAGCGCACCAAAAGGGCCACCTATGTCATTGTCCATTCCCGTGTGTGCCAGTTCGATGGCTTTTTTGATGAAATATTCGTCTGTCAATTTATTTGGAGATTAGGTATTGGGATATTGGGATATTGGGATATTGGGATATTGGGATATTGGGATATTGGGATATTGGGATATTGGGATATTGGGATATTGGGATATTAATAAAAAGAGCGCCAAAAATGACACTTTTATTTGGGCAAATGTTTGATTTTCAAGTCTTAAAAATCTTTCTCAGGCAAAGGAAAAGTGTCATTTTTTCTGACCACCTGCTTACCTCAATACCCCAATATCCCAATAAAAAACCACTAGGAGAAAAGATTGTTTTAAAAACATTTTTCAGGCAAAGCCACAAAGTCTATGCAATCGAACCGACCACATTTCACAGAAATAAAATCAGGAAATGAATTCAGTAACTGGTACTGGTTAAAAGCCGAAATGGTAGCCATCTGCAAAACATTGAGTTTGCCTTATTCTGGCGGAAAATTTGAGTTGCGGGACCGGATCATTTACGCGCTCGACCATGACGGAAAAATCTTAAAACCTCCAAAAAAGAAAAAAGCCACTGCCAAATTCAACTGGGCAAAAGAGCAGCTGGCCCTGTCGACGGTCATCACGGATAATGTCTCCTTTGGACCAAATTTCCGTCGTTTTATGAAACGTCATATTGGTAAAAATTTTTCCTGTCACAGTGATTTTATGGATTGGGCAAGGAATAATGCAGGTAAAACCTTACAGGATGCCATCTTAAAATGGCAGGAGCTGGAAGACCGGAAAAAAGATCCAAACTTTAAAAGAAAAATAGCGGCCCACAATATGATGTCGCAGTATGTCCGTGACTGTTTTGCCGATCATCCTGAATTGACTTTTCAGGAAGTACACCAATGTTGGGAGCGGAAAAAACAGTTGCCCATGAAAGAAGGCAGGGTAAAATACGAACCGTCGGACTTGTTGTTTTTGGAATAGTCTCGGCAGGGACGTTACGGTTTGCCACTAATTTAAGCGGAACAGTTTCCGTACCTCTTTATCCATCAATACAGACCGCATCAGGCGTTCCCGGTGTTCCTTTTCCTGAAAAGGCGTTTTTTGAAACAAGGTCTTGTATCTGTCTTCCAAAAGATCACTGAGCACGTCATCCTTCTTCTCCACTACATCCAGGATGTCATTCAAAAAGTTCGTGTTGTATTTCATTCGGTCTTTGTCGACCCAGCCTGCTTCGATAAAACCTTTGGTCTTGCGGGCACACCGACACGGGTTGGCCTGATTGAGCAGGCCACATTTGTTTTGCATGAACTGGTAAAGGTCCCTCCTGGCACGTTCGAGTCGTTTGCGAAAATTGGCCTTTGTAATTTCGAGCATTTCCGAACCGGTCTTGTGATCCACATTAAAGATTTCTCCCAAAATATAAACCAGCCGTTGTTCCCGGTTCAGGCAGAGCAACATGCCCGACATGCAGCTCAACCTGGCTTCAGTGATGAGTTCTTTGAAAGCAATCTCCTCCTCTTTCGTCATCGTTTGATCTGTTACCCGGTCGAGTTCGTGGCCATATTCCTCAAATGAAGTGATGGCCGTTTCCATGCTATTCTTTTTGGTATTTAAGAAATGATTGAAGGTGATCCGGTAGAGCCAGGTGCGGAAGTTGCTCCGCCCCTGAAATTGGGAAAGTTTGGTCACCATTTTGATCAGGGCCTCTTGTGTGAGATCTTCCGCATCGGCCGGGTTGAGCATCATTTTCAGCGCGACATTGTAAATGAAATGCTGGTGACGTCTGACCAGTTGCTCCAGCGCCTGACCGGAGCCACCAAGGGCGGCTTCAATCAGGCGTTGGTCTGCTGAGCCATCATAAGTTGTTGACAGAGGGTTGTTGATCATCACTATTTGATTTCAAAGTGGGTAAAGGTCTGAATTTCTTCGATAGCCTCCATGAACGGCCTCATGCTTTCCAGGCCCTGCATGTGCCGGGCAGCCGCTTTTGCTTGTTCCAGGCTTTCCCAGGTCACATAGTCCATCAGCAGGGTGGGATCATCGGGCGATTGGTGGACACTCCTGGCAATGAAGCCATCGAAAGTTTTTACGGCCTCATTCACCTGGTCAATAATCAAAGAAAAGTTGTGGGCCTGATCGGCTTTGACTTTATAGATGACGAGCTCGACAATTTTTCCTTTTTCCATGGTCAGATTTTGATGTTGATTTGAAAATAAAAACGGGGACCCGGCAGCGAGCAGCAGGGCTGCCAGGCTGTAAATCACATTTTTCATTATTCAGAATTTTGTTAAAAAGATTGATTCACAGGTTGGACAATGGAAAAGGAAGGGTGTGACAGTTTTTGGAAAAAATTTTAATAAAAAAACCTTCGCCACTCTTTTGGATTCGGTGACGAAGGTTTAACATATTTTTTATTTCAGTAAAATCAGTTCTCTGAAACTTTCAATTTCAGCATATCGGCCATACCAAAAGCACCGTAGACGCCAGCAGTTATCTGTTCCAGCGAATCGTTGTAGGGCTTGATGTGGTCGCCCATGCCCATTTTATCCACCACGGTCCTGAAAGGCCGTTGCCCCGCAGGTGTTTCAATGACATTTGTAATGGCATCGGCCACGTTCTGTGGGTTTTGTGCCGGATTGGAAGCCAGTGCTCCCTCAAAATTGTCGAACAACTGCTTGGGGGCATTCAGAAATTCACCATAAGCTTCGTCCTGTGATTGGTCGGAAGGGCGGATCAATGCATTGAAAAAAGTGGTTGGAAATCCACCCGGTTCAACAATCACCGAATCGACACCAAAGCCTGATAGTTCCGTCCGGTAATTTTCTGCCACTGCTTCCAGGGCCCATTTTGAGGCGTTGTACGGGCCATAAAATGGCATGGTCATCCTGCCCAGCAGGCTGGAAACATGAACCAACAAACCGCTGCCCTGTCCGCGCAGGTGCGGCAGTGCGGCCCGGTTGATCCGCTGTACACCAAACACGTTGATGTCGAACAACCGCTGGAAATCTTCCGGCGTGAACTGTTCTTGCAGCCCCAGTACACCGACCCCGGCGTTGTTGATGACCACATCCAGCCCGCCCAACGCGTTGATGGCTGATTGCACGCCGCTGTTTACGCTGTCGTTGCTGGTCACATCTATTTCAACGATGGTGGCACCGGCTGCCGTTAATTCATCGGCGTGGGCTTTGTTTTTACCATCTGGGTTACGCATAGAGGCGGCCACCCGATGTCCTTTTTCCAATAATGTTTTTGCTGTCAACTTTCCAAAGCCACCACTGGCTCCGGTAATCAAGATTTTTTTACCCATTTTTTAGTTAGTATTTTTTTGAGTTACGAGTTTAGCGTTTAGCTGTACTGATCGATAAACATGGGGACAGCCTTGTATGTAGGTCAGTCGCCCGAGCCGCTGCTCCGCAGCACCGGGCGGCCGATAGGCCGACTGCGGCGCCAACTTAACGAACATTTGACCCTAAGTTGCTCAATCAGCACAGTTAGCGTTTCGAGTTATGTCAAGGGAAACCCGTTACTGTTTAATTAGTTGAGCAGGGTATTTATTTATTTAAAATTATTTTGGAATGGGCGTTCTGAATAAAATTGTTTATCGGCTAAAACCAAAAAAACCCTTTGTGACTCTTCGTACCTTCTCTGTACGACTTGGTGAAACAATGAAGTTGTTTACTTCCCTCGCCCCCTCTAAAGAGGGAGAAAAGTACAAGCATTTCTCCCCCTTTGGAGGGGCCGGGGGGAGGTCGGTTAAATCAGGTTTGGAAAGATTTTGTATTTCCTGGACCCCGCTATTCAATTCAAATTTACTCGGCGTTTTGAATGCTTAACGCCGCCTCCAATTCAGCTATCCGATTTTTTAGTTCAGTTATTGTCGGAGTCATTTCTTCTTCGGTAAATCTTTTCTGGATATGTTGAGGACAGTTGACATCCCATGCTTTCACTTTAAAAATAATCGCCCGTTCGGGACGGGCCCGGTAGCCTTCGTCCATCAGCTTGGTTAAAAGATCCGGATCATCATCAACTACCTCTGCCTCGCCCCATATTTTTACCCGCGTGCGGTTGGGATAATCCATTAAAAACAATTGGGCCCTGGAATTCTCCGCCAGGTTTCCTGCGGAAATATACTGGCGGTTTCCACTGTAATCGGCAAAGCCCAATGTATTTTTGTCAATGATTTTCAAAAACCCTTTAGGGCCGCCCCGATGCTGGATATAAGGCTGGCCTTCCGTATTTGCAGTGGCCATGTAAAAACTGTCCCTGGCCAGGATGAATTCTTCCAGACCGGGGTCAATGTCTTTTCTCCAGTCCCGGTTTTCGGCCATCCGCTGGCAGGTAGTACGGGAACCTTCTTTTTCCTGAAATTTCTTTACTGCCGGACTGAAGGCTATGTCGCTGATGAAGTCTTTCATGAATTATTGGTTATTAAAATTATTACCGAACGTTCGGTAAAATATAAAAGTAAAAAAATATTAATTGACTGAGCGGAATTGTTTTTTCAGGTCTTTGATGGTATTTCCAAAAACCGTGAGGTCACTTGTTCCCTGGGCAACGATCAATGCGCCTTGAATCCTTATCAACGTTTCCATTCCCATCTTCTCAGCTCTCTTTGGTGTAAAACCAAATCCCCTGGCCAGGTGGGCAAAACCATGGGCTATATCAGCAAAACTTTTTCCGATTGTCTGCTGAAAAACGGGTAGACCGGAGCCAGCCGCCATTGACTCCAGCACGCAAGGATTTTTGCCTCCGGTATATAATTGATCAATGTTGGTAAATACTTTGCGCAATCTTGTTTCTGGCGATCCCTTTCCAAATAAAACACGCGTGATGTTTTCTTCCACCCATCCATCCACAAAAGCGAGGACCACTTCAGCCATCTCCTTCTTTCCGCCCGGAAAACGATGGTACAGGCTCGCTTTTTTCAGGCCGGTTGCGTTGGCCAGTTCGGAAAGACTGGCTCCGTCGTATCCAACCTTGCGGAACACGTCCATCAGTTTTATGATGACCTCATCTTGTGAGAATTTTGGATTTGCCATTGCTGTATTTTTTATTTGATAGGATTTTGAAATTCAATTGATCAACCAGACCATTGGTTAATAAACCGAACGTTCGGTAAAAAGTTTAAAAAATAAAAATAATTTCAATGGCCGTCTGGCGAACTCACGGCTTTACATCTGGTACAGATCAAGCAGGTAAGAACCTGAAGGCTCGCAGTACATCATTCATTTTCCATAAAACCGGAGCAGCACATCATCCAATTGTGGAGTCCAGTTTTTCCAGTTGTGGCCTTCCGGCAACTCCATATATCCAAAATCATAACCTTTCCTTTTTAGAATTTTCTTGAATTTCCGGGTAGCGGTTTCTTTATCTTTTTTTGTTCCGGTACTTAAAAAAACATCGATGGGCAACCTTTCACGGTAGGCATATTCGTCGTAAATATCGGGGCAGGGATGCGGAGCAGGTGACTGGATGCCGACTTTACCAAAAACATCGTGGGCATGAATGCCAAAATACATGGCATTTAATCCACCAAAGGAAAGCCCTAAAATCCCCCGAGTTTTTTGAGAGGCGTCGGTGCGGTAATTTCTGTCGATATACGGGATTAACTCCTCTTTATAAAATTCCACATATGCTGGATTGCAGAGAAATTGAGCATTGCGGCGATTGTTGCTTAAATCATTCGGGTCTCGCGGATCTACATAAATGATTATCACGGGATTAATTTTTTCTTCGGCAATTAATTCGTCAGCGATATCTGCCAGCCGCCCCTCCTTTTTGTAGCCTTGCCCGTCGGTAACGTATAAGGTCGGATAGTTTTCATTACCCGCATAATCTTTTGGTGTTTGTACCCAAAACTGCACATCATAGCCGAGGATTTCACTCAGGATCTGATCCCTGGTGAACCGGTCGTCAGGCACTTCCTCTCCAACATTTTTCCGGTGGTAGCTTTCATGTTTTTCCCGCTGTGAAATATTGATTGTTTCGCCTTTGTGGTTTTTGATGTTATGCTCATCAAAACAGGCAACGATAAAGAAGAGGCAGATTATCCAAAAAAAGAGTGAGTATAATTTTTTCATGACAAGTTGATTAATACGGCACTTATTCTAAAATTTTTTGCGAGGGCGTGCGGTAACATCGCTAATATTTTGGAATGAAGCGTAATGATAATTTTATATTCATTGAATTAAAAACAGTTCTTTTGAATAAAAGTGGCACTTCTTTAAATAGAAGTTGTTTGAAAAATCAATCGCCCATATTTTTCTCGCCCCACCTTTTCATACTATTAATAATCGGCAATAAAGATTTACCTTTTTCAGTAATAAAATATTCGACGCGCGGGGGTATTTCCGCATAGATTTTTCTTTCCAGAATCCCGTCTGCTTCCAGTTCCCGCAATTGTTTGGTGAGCATTTGTTTACTGATGCCTGAAATACCTCTTTGCAGAATTCCGAAGCGGTTGGCTCCTTTTCTGATTAAAAATAAAATAATCGGTTTCCACTTCCCACCAATTAAACTCATCGTAAATGTAACGGGACATCCTGATTTATCCACAGAATTAATTTCGCCATTAAGTGTTTTTTTACTCTTCATAAATCATTGATTATCAACAATAGTCTAAAAATAATGACTATGTAAATAAAATATAACTACTTGTTTTAATCAGACAAAGTTAGAAATTTTGCTTCGTCAAATCAACTAATACAAATCAATTCATAAAATGAATAAAACAATCTTCAAAAAATATTTTCACTCATTTTTATAACCATCGCCCTGTTTTCCTGTGATCAAAAAAATCAAGAAAGCATACGACAAAAAGCGATCATCATGTTACAAGAACCAAAAACATTGGAAGAAGTAAAAACTTATGCCCTTGGCGAATGGGAAAGCCTTTCCGTAGAGCTCCGCCCTACCGAAGACCGGACCGGATCGGGTCAAATTCAGCCAACCTTTTTGCGGCGTCATTTTGATTATCTACCAAACGATAAATTTATTGGCACGATAACCCTTTTCGCCGACAATTACGGACAAATGCCATTGATGGAATTTGAATTTAAAGGCAACCTTGTTTGGGGAGACAAGCACCCCATTGCCGATGGGGCGTGGAATATAGATTATATGCTGGATGAAGGTTTTGGTGTAACTCCTTTGCACGAACAATCAGCGGCCATGCTCAACCAGGGACTTCCCGAAGGAATGCCCCCTTTCGTGGCCAACGAACAAAAAGACATTCTCGGAAAAGCGTTTCCCATGTTCCATATTGCAGAAGGCCAAATCGTTGCTGACTACGACCTGATTTATTTTCACAGCGGCCTGTTGTTTATGGGTGCCAAACATGTGGACGGGACGCCTTTTGACAAAGTGGAGAATCGGCCGCACCAGCTACAGGTTCCGCTGAAGCGCAAAAATTAAACAAAAAACCGCCCCCGATGTGTAGATCGGGGACGGCTAAAAAGTTTTGGCTAAAAACAAAACTCTAATGAGTTTATAGCTTTCCGATGGCCAATTGTTTGGCCAATGGTTTTTGTCCTGGTACATTCAGCCAGATGATGTAGTGGCCTTCTTTGAGGTCACGGATGTCCAGCTGAAAATATTTACTGTGTACTTCGTTCAGTTGAAAGTCCTTGACAGCTACACCGAGATTATTAAAAATCGAGATAGACACGTCTTTTTTGCCAACCCATGATTCCAGGTTAATATTAGTGAAATTGTTTGCCGGATTCGGAAACAAATTGAAATCGGCCAGGTCGACATAATTAATCATTTTGACATCAGAGTAATTGACGGAGCCGTTCACCAGGTCCATCCGGATGCGGTAGTAGTTGTTGCCAGTGACAGGTTTCATATCAAAACCAGTGTAGACTTCGTGTTCGTTACCACCTTTGGATACGAGCTGGGATACTTCCGTGAAATCAACGCCGTTGTTGGAATGTTCAATGACATAGTCATTGATTTGCTCGCCTTTGTCGTGCGTCCAGATCAACTCAGCATGTTCAAGGTGCTTAACAACTTCAAAGTCGAAATTATCATTGGACAAGAGGTTGAGGGAAACGGTCACTTGTTGGAAGATCTCACAAACCGGGAGGAAGTTATCGGTGTACAAGTTTACTTTTACAAAGTAAGTACCCGCACCTACAGGTACGTTGACGGACGGGCCACAATTAGCAAAGCAGCTGAACAAGGTACTGCTAAAGTTGGCTGGAAATATCTGTACTCCGGCCACATTGCTCAGGCCACTCACGTTGATGGCACCTCCGTTTCCGGAAATCTGAACATTGTTGCAATCTGGCAAGCCAGTGGGTGGGCAATCATCATTGACAAAAACCTGAACGATATTTGATTCGCCAAGATACTGTTCACAACCTTCGCGGCGTACACATCGCTGGTAACAGGTGGTAGTGCTTACAAAGCCAGGATCGAGGGACAGTCCGGTTGCATTAGGAACGACACTCCAGGGGGTACTGCTCGGATCGGCGATCAATTGTGCCAGGGTTACACCAATTGGTTCGCAGTTGGTTTCATTTTTAATCCAAACAATTTCAAAGTCTCCCGTACCTCCGGTCGGTGTCACGCAATCACGGATGATAGGGGCATTGCCCGGTCCGCCACACAGTTCAAATACACCGTCGCAGGTAGAACCGAACCCGACCTGGCCACCAGTTGTCACGTTGTCACAAATGGACTCTACTTCACAGATTCCCGCATCTCTTGTGGGATCGTCCTGGCCGGCCGACAAGAAGACGTTTCCGGTCATGGAAGTACCCGGGACGATATCGCTGTCAATGGCATCGTTATTCCCAACATTAGGTGGACTGAACTCAAAGTTTGGAGGCAATACAACGCCTATCCGATAACAGCCTGGCAAGAGGCCATTGAAAGAATATTTTCCTTCGTTATTGGTTTGTTGCGTCTGAATTACATTGTTGCCGCAATCTTTTAGCTGAACCGTAATATCAGGAATTCCCTCTTCTCCAGCTTCCTGGATACCATCTTTGTCCTTGTCATTGAAAACGAAGTTTCCGATCGAGCCAAAGACCTGCCGGACACCAGCATCATTGGTCAGGTCAATCTCTCCCGGGGCCAGGATGATATCGCCGGTCATGCCTGTATTCGGGTTGGCATCACTGTCCAGCGCATCATCAACACCTGGGGCATTAGCCGTTGTAAAAGTGAGTTGCGGAGGCAGGTTGAACTGTACGCGGTAACAACCGGCCGGAAGGTCATCAAACAGATAGAAACCCTGCGGGTTGGTAGCAGTTTCACGCAATACATTATTAAAACAGTCTTTCAATAACACCTGAATATTCGGTACGCCCAGTTCTCCAAAATCCTGGAAACCGTCCACGTCATTGTCGCTAAATACAAAATCACCAATCGCGCCCAGTAACGGATCACAATCTTCTACTTCTATCGTGATGGTGGTCGTCTTACGGCACTCGACACAGAAAACATTTCCGTTATCACCACCAGAACCAGAACCACTACCAGAACCGGAACCTGATCCGCTGCCACTGCCGGAACCACTGCCAGATCCAGAACCACTGCCACTGCCAGAACCAGAACCACTGCCGGAACCACTACCACTACCGGAGCCACTGCCGGAGCCACTGCCGGAGCCACTGCCGCTTCCCTGATCACAAGGATCGCCAGAGCCAGAACCACTGCCAGAACCGGAGCCAGAGCCACTACCACTGCCACTGCCACTGCCACTGCCTGAACCGTATCCACTACCGGAACCTGAGCCGCTACCGGAACCTGAGCCGCTACCGGAACCTGAGCCGCTACCGGAACCTGAGCCACTGCCGGAACCAGAACCGCTGCCAAAATCACCGCAAGGTGTCGGACAGATTTTACCAATCAGTGGACCTCCGTTGCTACCGGAACCAGAACCTGATCCAGAACCGCTGCCACTGCCGGAACCGGAACCGCTACCAGAGCCAGAACCACTGCCTGACCCTGAACCCGATCCACTACCGCTACCACTACCACTACCACTGCCGGAACCGCTACCCGATCCGGAGCCACTGCCAGAACCACCTCCGCCTCCAGGATGTTCATCACATCCGTTATCGATGGTCAGTGAAATTTCAACGGTAGCATCCGTTGTGAAGACAACGGTGTGTGGCCCTCTGCCCACAGCAACTGGTGGATTTGCCGTTAATCCGAAATCCCAGACATACACCAGACATGGAAAACCGAGATCAGGTGCTTCAAAAACAATCTGGTCACCTGCACAAATCTGGCCTTGTGTGAATTCAATAATGGGATCTGGACACTCTTCTGGCGGAGGTGGCGGACCACATGAGGTTCCATCCTTAAAAGTGACACCTCTGAGAACAAGGCCTCCAAACTGCTCTCCAAAGATCAAAGAGCCAGAACAAGAAGTGTGAATTTCATTACGCTGCAGCAGGGTGCCATTTGGGCTGCTGTATATCCTAAAAAAGATTTTTGAAGGAAACTTGTCCTCTCCAGCGTTTCCTGCATCAGCAGTAAAGATGGAATTCAAAGTCACGGTCCCTGCAAAATACTCATCGCCCGAACCATCATCTTTTTCAGTCACTTCAATGTAGACGCTGGCGGGGGTACCCAGGCCACCACCAAAATCATCACATTCGGTTTTGTTCTCACCGATCTGTGTATTGTCGGAAGCTCCACAGTCGCCACCGACATATTCCATCGTCAGCACCCGGGGCTTGTCTCCCTGGTCACAGCAGTCCTGTGCCGAGAGGTTATTGAAAAATGCTCCCATTGCCAACAAAAAAGCAGGCAACAACAAACACTTTTTAAATGTGTCAAAAAAACTGTTCATAGTTTTTAGTTTGTAATGGTTAATAAATTGAAAATTTGTATTCGATGGCCATTAACCTGTACGCGTCTGCGCACCGGCACTGGCCAAGTGTAGTATTGATGTAAAAACTAAATGCCTGATTGTGTCGCTCCCTGTCTGGAATGCTTTGCTCGAGTGTCTATTTGTGGTGAGATAAGACCGGGCCAAGGGCCAGAGATGACAGGTTTCCAGAACCTGTCATCTCTTCAGATTTTTACAAAACCCTAATGTTGTACCATAACTTTCTGCAACAAGCTCTTTCCGTCTGCAAAATTTATTTTCAAAAAATAACACCCATCCGGTAAGTGGCCGGTGAACAGGCGCAATTGTGGTTGCTGATTCGTCGTCTGTACGGAAAGGGTCTGACCAAGCGAGTTGAGCATGGAGATGGTCGTATGGTTTTTATCGAATACCATTTCACCGAAATCAATCAAGATCTCATGATCGGCCGGGTTTGGATAAATCGTCAATTGCTGTAAAATTTCATCTTCCACACTGTTGACAAAACCGTTGTGGGTGCCGTGCGTGGGGGCCTGAATGACAAACGGCCCTGTGCCGTTGGGCACGCGGGAAGCCGTCAGATTGGTTTGCTGCTCTCCAAAAGTCAAGCTGTCGATGACGGCGCCGTCCTCATGCCGCATCATCAGGAATTCTCCCGATTTCTTTAATTTAAAATTGGTATGGATACCTTGCTGGTCTTCGTCTTCATCCGCCCAAACGATGAGATAACCGTTCGGCTCTATGGTGGTACCGAGCGGGAAAGTCCACCGCAACGGGTTTTCCGGGTCATCCGACAGATAGAAACCGTCCAGTATCACTTCTGCCGAAGTATTGTTGTACAATTCGATCCAGTCACCATAGCCTCCGTCGGGGTCGGGGATACCGCCGGGATCGACATTGGATGCCGCAAATTCATTGATGACGATGTCGTTCCAGCCATACAGGGAAGAAGCGTCGTCGCAGTTGTGCCCTTCGTTTAACAGGTGCTCTTCCAATTGCTCAAACCGTTCGCTCAACAACCATTTCAAAGCTGGAATTTCCGTGTCGCCGCCACCGGAGCCATCGCCCATATCGTACTCAAAAAAATCAGTATTGAAAATATAATTTGGATCCTCATAGATGTGCGGCCTCAATATATCTGCCTGTTCATCGATCAAAGGGAACAGGCGGCTTTCATTAAAATTACTGGCCAGCATGTAACAACAGATATTCAGGTAACGCTCACGATATTCCGGTACATTCATCAGGCGGCGGATCAACACTTTGTTCGTGTCCTGAATGATGAGCGGATAATTGCGGTTGTAAGAAACACCCTGGGTACCGATGTTGCCGTTCTGGTTCGAGTTGCTCAATTCAAAATACTGCAACGTACAGAGCGCATCCCACTCTCCTTCACAGCAGAAGTCATCATTCTGGGCCACCAGTTGAAAGATCGGGTCGGTTGCCGGAAATGGACAGGTGCCATTCTGGATGGATGCGCATTCGCCCGGTTTAAAATCAAGATCTATTTCCTTGCAACGCTTGTTGACACAAGGGCTTCCGTCCTCTGTACGGGCTGCAGTCAGGCACACGTTCACCTTCCCGGTCGTACTGTAGACGTGGGTCGGGTTTAGCTCATTTGAAGTTGTGCCGTCACCAAATTCCCAGACCACCTGCTCTACCGAAGGAACCGATTCGTTCAAGAACGTGTAAGAGTTCCCATCGGAATAATGCGAGAAGGTCGCCTGGATGTAGCAGCTTTCATCAAAGGGTGGATAAGGAGAACCTTCCACCGTCAAGGCGCCGCCAAGGCTCAGGTTATAATCCCACGGAATCCAGTGAATGCGGCCACTGTTCGGTTCGTGGTAAAGGAACCAATTCCGCTCACCGTCGATGTAGCTGTCCCAGTTATTGGTCATCACATCTACTGCCATCACGTGCAGGTATTGGTCCACATCGAATACTTGTTCGATGGCTGTCGGAAAATCTGCATCGGAACTGTTGTTCAGCACATCCACGAAGTGGAGGAAATCGCTCCAGTCATCTTCATCTTCATTGGTTTTCATTTCATAGTCTTCCAGATAAGGGGTTATTTCGGGGCCTTTCCAGTGCAGTTCGTCCCAACCGGTATTTTTGATCAGGGTACCGCCTCCGGAGGAAAAATTATTTTTCAAAAACGTTTTATCAATCTGCTCGATCATATTGTACACACCCCAGAACTCATCATTGAAATACAGGCGGCAAGGAGCTACCCTTGGTGCCGGCACACCCGCTTTTCGCAACACGTCGTACGCTATAAAATCCCGCATCATGCCCGGGTCGCAGGAACCGTTGTGAAGGTTGATCTTTTTCATGCCATCATATTCCTGGTCGTCGGTGAATTCATTAAAATCCAGCTTGAATGGCTTCTTTTTACTGTTGGCTTTGTAGTAAGAAGAAAGTCCTTTGATGCGGACCCCGATGGTGTCCATCCAGTTACCGTCTATTTGTACGAAGGCTTTGGTATAAGGCACATTGATGCCCGATGCTTCATGGTGTACATCCCAGACACTGTCCATGTATTCAAAGAAATCGTCCTGGAAAAAATACACCTTTACCTCGTGCATATAAGTTGGATCAAAAAGGGCTTCACCTTTTTGTGCATGGATTTGGCACGTACATAAGAGTGCTGTTAAAAACAAAGTAAGTCTTGGAATCATGTTGATGCTCATTGTTGCTCATCAAACAAGCAAGCTGAATGCACAAAGGCCGAAACCATGAGAATAATGGCGGGGAATTTTCATTTCAACCAATTCTCAAAGTAACGCAGCAAACAGGGGGGTTGCTCACTGGTTTAAACCAGCAGTTTTTATGGTAAAATTGTGAATAAACAAGTGCTGAAAGATTTAAACTGCGAGTGAAGACTGAGGAGAAAAAAAGTGTCTTTTTTTCAGACAAGTCGACAAATATATCCTATTTTAAATTGCTCTCATTAAAATGAGAAAAAAATTATTTTACTCGAAAATTTATAACATTATCTTTTTATCGACCCATATTAATTTAAATATCTATTTGATAATTAACCAAGGAAAACAAATTAAATATACAGTCCCGTCTTTTATCAAATAGCATAATAACTTTAGTTTTAAACATCTATCCGCCTAACAAAATAATTCTCAAAACAATAAGTATTAAAATTTTATTTCCTATATTAACAATTTCAATTGGCAGACATCTTCTAAACTAAAAATAATCTTATTGAAAAAAAAAGCAGAACAACATCTTGATATAGTTCAAAACCATTTTAAAATATTTTCTAAAACACATTTTACCCTGTCACAATAATTGATTTCTTGGAATAAATAAAAAATAAAATTACCAGGAAAATGAAATCAAAGCATCAACAACAGCAAACTCCTCAATAATCCATCAGTAGTTTATTGGAGTCAACTTTATATGTATTGCCCCTTTGTAAAGGGCAACTTTCTACACGGCTTTGCAGCCCTGGTCATGTTTTCACAATTAATTGTTAACAAAGATCTGATAAAGTGCTTGGCATGCTGTTTGGACATTTTCCAACCAGAACATTCTCAGAACATCCTCTTGCTCACCTTTTTCCACACCACTTTCGAGAACGCATCAATTGTCTATTAGCATTCCAATTAAATTATTGAATGCGATTATTGAATGACCATTGCGTACGGAATCCATTCGTTTGCGAGGCAATCACCATTTGGGTGCTTGGGCAATAAAAGCGTTAAAAATGACACTTTTATATTGGAAAACACTTGATTTCTAAGTCTTGAAATTATTTTTCAGGCAAAGAAAAAATGTCATTTTTTTTTGCGTTCACTTACTCAAAACTTTGCTTGGCAAAAAAATAATTCCGGGTACGTACAACCGAGAATGACATGAAATCAGCACATACTGAAAGTATTTCTATTGCCTTTATCAAGGCACTTATCCTATTCTTTTTAATTACTTGTTTATCGCTGGCTGTAAATGCCACCACCTATACCTCCATCGGGCCGGGCCTTTGGAATGACGAGGACACCTGGTCAGGTGGAACGGTGCCTCCTTCCACCCTTGGCGGCAATGACATCGTCAACATCAACCACCGGGTGGTGGAATCCAGTGGCACCATTAAATTAGACAGGGCCACTTTAAATGTAAACAATATTTTATTGCTGACCAGTGGCTCATTGGAAATGGAACATGCCAATGACCGGGTCAATATCAACTCTGGGGTGATCATTATTTTAAATGGTAGTTTCCTGAATAAAAAAGGATTAGTCACAATTAACGGCGGAGGTATACAAATGTGCAATTCCGGCTTTAAAGACGAAAGCACCGGCAACTCAAAAGGAACAATCGGAACCGGATATATTTACACCGACAACGGCAACATTGAAAATATCGGCAACTCGCCTTTCAGTTCCAACATTGCGTGGTGTTCCGAAAGCGGAGGGCAGGTTGGCATGCCAACTTCTGAGGACTGTTCGGCCATTGACCCTCCCACTTGCAATGACGAAACATATTACCTGGGTTTTTCCCTGCCGGTCGAGTTATTTGATTTTACAGCAACAAAAACCAATAATGAAGTTTCCTTAAAATGGGTGACTGTCTCGGAAGTCAATAATGAAAAATTTATTTTGGAATATGCTGAAAACGGAACGGATTTCCAATACCTGTCAGAGCAGGCAGGGCAAGGAACAACAAATAATTTTACTGAGTATTTTTTTGTTCATAAAAACGCCCGCACATTACAATCAGACATTATTTATTATCGATTAAAACAAATTGATTTTGATGGAAAATTTGAATATTCAAAAATTATTTCCGTGCATTTTGAGAAAAATAAAAACACCTCTCTTATTTTTCCAAATCCGGTAATTTCAGGTCGCTCCTTTATTTTAGAAAATGAAATAATTAATCACATTGAAATTATTGATGCACAAAACAGATTAATTTTTGATAAAAAAATAAATAAAGAAAACACCGCAGAAATATCCACCAGTTTTTTAGAACCAGGCATTTATTTTATCCGGATCAATGATCAGGAAATGCAAAAATTAATTGTCTTGAAATAGGACTCAGATATTTGTCGATGGGAACCTCGGCAATACAACAAAAAAGGGCTTCATCTTATCAGACGAAGCCCCTTTTAACTATTTATAAAACAGTTTTAAATCTTTCCAACCACCAGTTGTTTGGCGACCGGTTTATGGCCGGGTACATTCAACCAGACAATGTAATGGCCTTCACGTAGTTCACGGATGTCCATTTGGAAATACTTGCTGTAAATTTCTTCCAGCTCAAATTGCTGCATCTGAACACCGAGGTTGTTGTAAATCGTGATGGTCACGTCCTTTTTGCCCACCACTGTCTCCAGGTTGGCCCGCAGTACATTGTTGGCAGGATTAGGGAAGAGGACAAAATCTACCAGGTCATCAAAATGGATCTTTTTGATCTCGGAGTACTCGGTACTACCATCCATCATTTCCATTTTTATCCGGTAGAAGTTATCGCCCGTCAGTGGTGCCAGGTCAAAACCATCATATACTTCGTAATGATCGGTCCCTCTTGACTGGTGACTAGAGATGGACTGAAAATCAATGCCATCCTCCGACCGTTCCAGTACATAGTCCGTGACGACCTCACCGCCATTGTGAACCCAGATCAGCTCCGTGTGTTCGAGCTGTTTTACGGCCTCAAAGTCAAATTCATGGTCGGTAGCAACCAGGTTGCTGGATACGTTGACATTTTTCGACACGTCGCACAGCGGCTGCCAGCTACTGTTGTAGTATTTCGCTAAAACGATGTACGAACCTGCTGGCACGGGGATGTTTTCAGTAGCGTTGCAGTTGCCAAAACAGCTATAGAGTACCTGCGACCAGTTGCTGGTAAATACCTGAACGGAACTGATCGGTGCTCCGTCCAGTCCACTGACGTTGACCGTGCCCGGCCCGGTAGCAATAGAGATGTTGCCACAACCAGAACCTCCGCCACCATTGGTACCAGCGCATGTGCAACCATCTGACTGGATGACATCATTGTCCGTGTTCGAGTTTCCATCATCGCACGCGGTACCAGGAGCTGCCGGTACAGAGGCGTCGTAGTCGTTGCAATCCTGATGAGCACAAACTCCGTCGCCATCGGCATCGCCGCCCTGATCGTCACAGTCACCACCAGTTGGACAAGGATCGCCACCGCTGCCCGATAATCGGATATTGAAATCCAACTGAACATGATCATTGAAGTGTATGCCCGAACCAGAGGGGTCACTGACAACTGTATAACTCAACCAGGAGCTTGCGCCAAATCTATTCTGATCATTGAGGTTGGCACCTGTTCCCAGTTGGAAGGCAATGTTGTTATCGAGACCAATATTGATGACCCCTCCAGCTAAAGCATTCACACCTGTCAAGGTGCCGCTCAAACTGGTATAATAATACCAGTCGCCGGTATTAATATTATAACAACTTGTGCCTTTCGGGCTTCCAGCCGGAGTCGTTGAAGTCCGCCCGGAAAGGTTTACTGAAATATTAAATATGACACTACTGTTAGACCGATTGGTAGCCCTTGCAGTGAACGTGGCCGTACCGTCATCAAACTCTTTGAATTCTCCATTGGTAATGGTGTAACGTGTACTTTCACTAATGCCGCCAACCAGGTTATTGGCATAAAACCCGTAGCTGTTTCCAGAACCACAATTTGTCTTTGAGTTGCTGGCGTCCCTGTGGATGCAGATTTCTGGTCCGGTAGGCGTACCAGCACAACCACAGCCATCAGCAGTTACTACATCATTTTCTGTATCAGGGTTGCTATCGTTACAAGGGCTGCCAGGCGTCGCCGGGAAGGCCGGGTTGAAAGGCTGGCAATCCAGATCGTTGCATATGCCATCGCCGTCTGAGTCTCCGCCCAGGTCAACACAAGGATCGCCGCCAGGAGGTACGGTCACACACTCGAATATTTCACAGATCGGAGACCAATGCGCATCGAACAGGGCAACTTTTACGCAGTACTCACCCGGATGGTTAATATGGATCATCTGTGGGTCGTTGCAAGCACCGGTATCACCACATTTGAAAACGGTCGCCCAGGCTGAGTTAAATACCTGGATCAAAACGATAGGCGCATTTTGACCTGAAACCGTAATCTTTCCAGCAGACGGAACAATGGTGATCGGATCACAAGGATCACCCTGATCGGGCACACCTGCACAAGAGCAACCATCCGCCTGGATCACATCGTTGATGGTATTTGGATTACCGTCATTACAAACAGTGCCCGGGGTAGTCGGCAATGCAGGGTTGTAAGGTGCGCAGTCCTGGTTGTTGCAGACACCGTCGCCGTCGCTGTCACCACCCTGGTTGACGCACGGGTCATCTGGATGGCCGAGGCAGGTACAGCCATCTGCCTGAATCACGTCGTTGATGGTGTTTGGATTCAGATCGTTGCACGGTGTGCCTGGAAGAGTCGGCAACGCAGGGTTGTAAGGTGCGCAGTCCTGGTTGTTGCAGACACCGTCGCCGTCGCTGTCGCCACCCTGGTCGACGCACGGGTCATCTGGATGGCCGAGACAGGTACAGCCATCTGCCTGAATCACGTCGTTGATGGTGTTCGGATTCAGATCGTTGCATGGTGTGCCTGGAGGGGCCGGGAGTGCCGGGTTGTAAGGTGCGCAGTCCTGGTTGTTGCAAACACCGTCGCCATCGCTGTCGCCACCCTGGTCGACACAAGGATCGCCGCCCGGAGGTACTGTAACGCATTCAAAAATTTCGCAGATAGGTGACCAACCGGCGTTGAACAGCTGGACTTTCACGCAATACTCTCCTGGCTCAGAAACCGTGATCATCTGTGGGTCCGAACAACTGGTGCTGACGCCACACTGGAAAATGGTCGTCCATGCGCTGTTAAATGCCTGGATCAGGACAATCGGGGCATCCTGTCCGGAGACCGTGATCTTGCCTGGTGAAACATTTACGTGGATATCTTCACAGGGGTCGCCCTGGTTGGGTGTACCGGCACAGGAACAACCGTCGGCCTGAATCACGTCGTTGATGGTGTTCGGGTCGCCGTCATTGCAGCCGGTACCGGGGGTAGCAGGCAAGGCTGGGTTGAAAGGTGCGCAGTCCTGGTTGTTACAGACACCGTCACCGTCGCTGTCGCCACCTAAGTCAACGCAGGGGTCTTGCTCACAGCAACCAAAGACCATGATTTCATCCAAATCCCAAACGGACTGACTGGCCCCGTTGCCCACCCGGCAATAAGCTCTTAGCTCGAAACTGAAAGTAGTAGTAGAAGTTACGGTAAAATCAGCATTGTTGTCAAAATCAAAAATTTCATTCGTCCATACCTGCGTAGTGGCAATATTGGTCTGTTTGAAAACCTGTGTGCCATTTTTCAATACCCTGATACCATACCGCGTCGGAAAGTTATTAGGTCCGGATGCACCTCCGATCCAATCATAATGCGTTGGTGCTTTTTCACTGAACATCAACCTTGTCAACTTCGTTGGCAGTCCGGCATTCGGGCTTACGGTTACACTAAACCTGAAAGCAAACGGATCATCATCTACAAAATCACATGCCGAACGAGTTCCCACACAGATAGCCGGTGACCCACCGATACCAGGTGTGCAAGAGTGGTTGCCATCTTCGCGGAATGCTTTGGTCGCATTGATGTTCGCACAAGGGTTCGAAAATGTTTGCGCCGTAAATTCATTATAACTGCTGTTGTTGCTACCCGAGGCATTACAGTTGTCTAAGTCCCACTCGGCAAATTTGAAGAAGGGACAACCGCCGCCTGTACAGTTTTCCACCAATACATTGATCGTTGTTGTTTCCTTGCAGGGAATACAGTGACAGCTTCTACTACCGCTGTCATATCCGCCGGCGTCATCGTCGTCATCACCTGCGATTCCGTCGTCATCGTCGCCATCACCATCGTCGTCGTCGTTACCTGCGACTCCATCATCGTCGTCACCGTCGCCATCGTCGTCATCATCACCGCCACAATCACCATCATCGTCGTCATCGTCGCCGTATCCGTCATCATCATCATCGCCGTCGCCATCGTCGTCGTCATAGCCATCGTCATCATCGTCACTCCCGCCGGTACAGACGACTCCCTCGCCATCGTCATCGTCGTCACCATTGTCGTCGTCGTCATCGTTGTCGTCATCATCATCATTTCCGGGCGAGGTTCCACATTCATTGTCAGCGGTCAGCTTGACGGACTTGTAGCCATTCGAGGAAAAAATAACGGAATGGGGGCCGATGCCAGATGCATACCGGGGGCTTGCTCCCGGGCCAAAATCCCATTCGTAGACCAGGCAAGGAAAACCCAGGTCAGGTGCCGTAAAGGTGACCGGGTCACCCGCACAGACCTGTGAGTTGATGGGATTGATGTAGGGTACAGGGCAAGTTTCGTTAATGCCCGCACCATTATCATCATCGTCATCACCTCCATTGTCATCGTCATCGTCATCACCTCCACCGTTGTCGTCGTCGTCGTCCCCTCCACCGTCTTCATCATCGAAAGTCGGCGGGACGGGAGTTTCTTCATCAAAATAATGAAGGTATTTGTTCAGCAGATCATCGTGTTTGTCGAGCTTGTTTTTTTTGACTTCGACCTTCACTTCAGGATCGCCTTCTTTTGGGCCATTGGGCGGGGTAAAGCCCACTGCAAAGACCCAGCAAACCAAAAGAATAAGCCAGAGCGAATGCCTGACCCACTTTTGGGTAGCGTCTAAGTTTGTCATGAGTTTTTGATTTTGTTATAAGTGAAAAAATTAGTTGAAATAAGACCTGTATCCATCCGGCATTTAAAATGCAAACCGTTGAATAACTGGGCAGCGGACTATTCGTCCTGTTCTTCTGCATTTTCTGTCAGACTGGCTTGATTGCTCTTTTTATCCAGCAATGGCATGATCCAGGGCGCCGGCATCCTATTGTAAGTCACCTTGGCCAGGTCGACTTCGGGATCAATCAACAGCTGTTCTTCTCGGCTATTCAGCTCAGCCAGCACGAGCGCTTTTATGGTCACATTCGGGTAGCCTTTCCTTTCATAAATTTCAGCGAGATAATGACTGAACTGCAGGATCATATCGGGGCGGGTTTTCATTTTTCTGGCTTGCCGCTTGGAGAGGTATTTTTTAGGCTTTACCACCCATTCTTTCTGAGTAGCAGGGTCCGTTACAATGAACCTCGCCCGGGCCTGCTTATCCCGCAATTTCATGTGCCAGGCGAACCGGTGGCCTTCTTCCGTCCAGCTCACATTACCGGGAATGGCCAGATGGCGAAACGGGAAGACCAATTGAAAGAAAACGTAGACACCAAGAAAGACGTAAATTAATTGTGGGCGAAAACTTGAAGGCTTGGGCCTGATGATGGTTGGTTGAGTGGCGACCTGCTGCACGGCTGCGGGCCATGTGCCGGGAAAGATAAAATTAACGAACCGCCGAAACCAGTCAGGCGCAAAAAACAACCCTGAAGTAGCCAGCATAAACCATGGGAAAATGCCGATATTGAATAAACGGGAATTGGATAAGTGGAAAAAGGCGATCGCACCAAAGGCCAGCCAGCGAGTCCGTTTAAACAACAACATGGGCACAACCAACAGATCGAACAACAAACCGCCGTACGAGAAGACATAAGGCATTAAGTCCTCTGTAAAATATTGCCCGACTAAAGGAAAGTCAGTACTGTCTCCCAGCCATTTCCTCATAGGTTCCCCGGCGAGCCAATCTGCATTCAACTTTGCGATGCCACCATAGAAATAGGCTACACCCACTTGAAAAGCAATAATCCACAAGGCCCATTGCGGCACTTTCTCGCTGGCCATGGAGGGAAACAATTTTGCGTCGATGGAAAGCGAGCGGTGGGCCGGCACCAATACCATCAAGAATGACAAGAGGGAAATCAGGTAAAAGTGGTTGAGGTAATTGGATTTGTCCAACAAAAAGACATAACTAAACCCAAGAAAAAACAGGAAAGTGCTGATGCGGTACATAAAGCCGATCATGATGAACAAAGCCAGTACGCCGAGGACGAGAAAATGTACATACATCATATTGCCCTCCCAGGGGGCCACCCAGCCGAAACCTTGATAGGTGAAATAAAAATCGGGTGCAATCCAGTAGCGCTCTATCCATCCATAATAAAAATAGCGACAGACCTCCCAAAACAGGATACCACCGAAAGCGATGCGAAAAAAGACCAAAGTGGAAATGTCGACCTGTTCAAACAGGCGTTTTCTGAATGTTCGTAATGGGTTGAGCATAGTGTAAGTGCATTTTTGTAGTAACAACTCTGAACAACAGGAGATTTTTTTTGGAACCGGGAAACCGGATATCAGAAAATACCTGACACCTTCCTTTGTCAGCTTTTATTTAGTTGCTAAAAGCATTCATTTCAGTTTCAAAGAATCACATGAGTGCCCGAGATTGAATCATTAAGATTACTGAACTAAGTCAAAGTAAGTCTAAGCTTGAATTTGATTGGAGAAAAAACCAATTAGAATGGGTAAAAGAAGCAGTTGTTGTAATAGGGAAATTAGTGCAGATACTTTCTGGAAGAATGACAAATAACGAAAAACATTTTTGGATGATGAAATTATTTCAGGAAAAACAACAAAAATTTGTTAGCCCGGCCCGGCACCGTGCGATGATTAAACAAATTGGAAACCATAGGATATGTTAGTGTTAATTTTGAGCATTTGCCAGTACTCTTCCATTTCATGACAATCGCTTGACGAATTTGGTTTTTGGGCCTGGAACGCAATACCTTTATTTCAAATTTTGATAGAAATTGAAAACAACTTACCTTAGTGGTCGATTTTTTCTCCAATCAAAGTCATTAGGACACATACATATCGACCCCCACGTCCTCAAATCCTATATTCCCTGTGCTCGTGTTAACTTGATATTTATTTAACCAAAACAAACACCAGTGGCCTGTTCCCCTCAATAGTGGCGCTGCGACTGACCTATGAACCTACGCTTGCACCATACAGCACTCCTTAAATGGCTCTTCGGCATCTTTATGCTCCTGCCTGCCCTTCCTACTTTTTCACAAGTGACAGTGGAATGGGACAAAACCGCCGGCGGTATCGGTTGGGAAGAACTGAATACGCTGATCCCAACTTCGGACGGTGGCTACCTGGCCGGTGGGCTCACGACCTCTGCTGGCCCTCATCCAGATACAGAAGTAACTCAAGCCAGCCGGGACACCACCGTCTTCCCTGATTTTAACGGGGATTTTTGGCTCGTCAAACTGGACAGCCTCGGCAATGTTCAGTGGGATGGCCGCTACGGTGGCTACAAACAAGACCGGATGTGGTCGGCGCATGAGACAAGCGATGGCGGGTTTATTTTGGGTGGCGAATCTTTTTCAGGTGATGACCCGGGAACCGAACACACCCAGTTCAACCGGGGCGACTTTGATTATTGGCTGGTCAAAATAGACAAAGATGGAAACTATGTCAAAGACTGGACTTATGGCGGACCGGGAAAAGATGTGCTGCGGACAGTCATTCCCGTCGACGATGGTTTTATGCTTTTTGGCTATTCCAATTCTGACAACAACCTGACTACGTGGGGTGAAAAAACCGACGATTCAAGGGGCCAGGAAGATATCTGGATCGTCAAGACGGATTTAAATTTGACCTACGTCGATGACTGGACGATTGGCGGGAGCGGAACAGACCTGCTCAATGATGCCAAATTGCTCCCGGATGGCAATTTCATCATTTCAGCCTGGTCCACTTCTCCACCAACACAGCCGGGCGATGTTGGTGAAAAATTTACCCCCAATTATGGCCTGAACGATTATTGGATTCTTAAAATCGACCCGCAAGCAAATATCATCTGGCAGTTGGGCGTCGGAGGTGATTTGGAAGATGTTCCGAATGATCTGCTCGTAACGCCGGAAGGAGATATTTTAGTCAGTGGTTTTTCCAGCTCCGTGCCTTCCATGGAGAATGGGATCGGTAATAAAACGGCACCGCTGCACGGGCTCCACGATGCATTTATGGTCAAAATCACCGACCAGGGAGGACAAGGAGTGATTGACTGGCAGACCTCCTACGGAGGAGACAACTCAGATCGCGGCTACTCCGCAGTACAGACCGGCGTCGGGAATTTTATGATTGTCGTTCATAGTGAATCGAGCGACACTTCTTCGGGAGTGGGCAATAAATTTTCCCCAAATATTGGCCTCAAGGACATCTGGGTCGTCTACATCGACAGTGTCGGAAATAAATTGTGGGATGCTTCAGTCGGAGGGCTGAACAATGATTCTGCCAACAAAATCATCAAGGCCCATGACAATGGGTTTGTCTTCGGCGGCAATTCCAATTCCATGAGGTACGAGCCCTACAAATCCGAAGACACCCGTGGTGGCTGGAACGATATGTGGATCGTAAAAACAGGCTGTTTTATTGAACCTCCCGGATTAAAGAATTTTACCACTTCCTGCAATGATGATGTCATTATGGTGGATGCAACGGTCGACTCCTGCTTCCAGTGTGAATACCTGTGGAGTGACGGGGAGACTGACCCGCTGCGGGAGTTTGAGCCACAGGTTGATGTTAATTTGCGACTGATCATTGCCCACCCCGATGGTTGCACCGCAGAGGACTCCATTAAAATCGACGTAGTTCCCGGAATCGAAGGTGTAATGTCCCTGTTCTCCCCTGTCAGCTGTTTTGAAGCCAACGATGCTGCATTTGAAATTGAGGAAGTCATCGGTGGTTCAGCACCTTTTTCTTTTATCTTGAATGAAGGGGATACGCTCGACTATGCGATTTACGCTGCCATGGCGCCCGGTGAATATTTTCTTGAAATTATCGATTCCAACCTTTGTAATTATGACACTGCTTTTGTCATCGAAGAGCCGCAGGAAGTTTTTGTGGAACTGGGAGACAACCTCGAAATCGAATTCGGCGACAGCGTGCAGCTTCAGGCGCTGACCAACCTCCTTCCCGGTGAATTCACCTTCGATTGGGGCCAGCCGGATCAGCTTTCCTGTACCGATTGCCTGGAACCCTGGGTACAGCCTTTTTTCACGACTGCTTACAGCATTGTTCTGAGAGATTCGAATGGCTGTGAAAAAACCGACAACCTGCTCGTGATCCTTGACCGGGAAACCTCCGTTTTCATCCCCAATGCCTTCTCTCCCAACAATGACAATGTAAACGATTTTTTTACTGTTTACTCCGACCGGTCCGTTGCCCGCATCCTGCAAATGCAGGTCTACGACAAATGGGGCGAACTGCTTTTTGAAAATTATAACTTCCAACCCAATCAGGACCAGATCGGCTGGAACGGCCAGCACAACGGCCGCTTTATGCAGCCCGGTGTCTTTACCTTTTTTGTGGAGGTGGAATACATCGATGAACGGACGGAGATCATGGTGGGGGATTTTACGTTGATACGGTGAGAGAGTTTTGGGTTATTGGGTTATTGGGTTATTGGGTTATTGGGTTATTGGGTTATTGGGTTATTGGGTGTTACTCGTCTGCTCGCCTACTTGTTACCAACCTACTTGCCTAAGTGCTTGGACAAAAAAAGAGCGCTAAAAATGACACTTTTATTTGGGCAAATGTTTGGTTTCCACGTCTTAAAAATCTTTTTCAGGCAAAGGGAAAGTGTCATTTTTTTTGACCACCTGCTTACTTAAAATTAGTTGTCATAATGAAAACGGCACTGGATGACATAACACTTTTGATCCTTGCCCTTATTTCCCGACACTTTATAAACCAATTGCTGTTCCTGAGTAATTCTTCTTGACCAGAAGCCTTTCAGGCCATGTTTCAGCGGCTCCGGCTTTCCAATTCCTTTGAATGGATTTTCTTTAATAGATTTTAGTAATTCTTTTATTTTTTCAACATGGTCAGGGTTGTTCTCTATCCAATATTCAAAGTCTTCCCAAGCGTTTTTAGTGAACTCAATGTTCATAGTTTTTTATTTTTTGCGAATCAGGGTGCCCTTAAAGCAGCGAGTTTTTATTGAAATGACATTGAATATTTTAACTAACTCCAAATAATTAATTCAGAAAGGAAAAAGGTAAAGGCTTTTGGTAATAATGCACTTAATCAGCTAAGTCAAATGAAAAGGGTACGGTTTCCCCTTTTTTAAGCTGAGAGATAGATTCTACCAATCGATCCCTGTTTTTAGCAGTCGACAACAAGTATTCTGTTTCTTTTAATGCATTGTATTCCTGAATGGACATGATGACGATTGCATCATCGTCATTGTTGTTTCGTGGAATGATGATCACTTCCATTGATTTACTGACCAAATCGAAATAGTATTTCATTTTTGCTCGCAATGAAGAAATGGTTATGGCTTTCATAATACAATATTTTGTACAAGCAAATGTACGATATTTTGTACAAAAATTTCATCCGTTCAAGATGTAAACTTATTTCAGGGCAAACGAATCATAATTTCATGAACTTAAAAGACTCATTTCCAACTCTTATCAAATAAACACCTCGTTCAAATCCTTCAAGGCTGCCCCCCTGATTGGACAGGGTTCCTTTCCCAACTATCTCACCTGCCAATGAATAGATCAAATATTCCGTTTGTCTTGGATCATAGTTTTCAATAAAGATGCTGGAAGAAGCAGGATTAGGATAAATAAAAAACTGTTCTTCGTCAATCGGAACTTCCGCTAAGTCAGCCGCAATAGTTGATTGGTTTGCACTGTTTTCTTCAGGAGTTTATCCGGTAACCGGGGAAGTGATCAAAGTTCATTAAAATTGCTTCACAAGTGTGAGCTTTGAAATCACCTGCTGCTCTTGAAATGGCTCATCAAGGTGATTGATCCGTGAATCATTAAAGACCAAATAGAGGAAGGACAAGGGCAAGTATTCCCAGCTGGCCCGGACATTCCACCGGCCCTGTTCATCAAAGCTGTTGTATTGGTAAAAAGCAGATAATTGCAACCTGGGGTTTAGCGCAAACCGAGATCCTATGGTGACCAAATGAGTGGACAAATACTGCTCTCCCACTCCAACGCCATTAAGATCAACGTATTCATAATTTACCGTCAGGGCAGCGTGTGGGATAGGGGCCAATCTTCCAGAGAGTTGTAAGGTGTTTCGATTTCCGTTATAGAATTGGCCGAAGTTATAGGTGGCTCCCAATGACCATTTTTTGGACTGGTCCGTGTTATATCTCAACAAGCATCGAGTGTAATAATATCTATCCTCTTCGATTCGTACCCCCAGCGGGGCAAAGTTGAAATTTATATTTTGCCAAATCGGGACAATTTCTACCTGAAAAAAACTATTGTCTTTGAACCATAAATAAATCGGAAAGATAAATATGCTTGCCTGTTGAAAACTGGACGGGTCAGTGGCATCGTGGTTGTAGTTTATAAAAACCCCCGGGTCCCAACGCCGGATGAAATCGGTGTTTTTAGGCCGCCAAATGTAGTAGCCGCCAGGGTTGTGCCGGATGACATTGCTTTGCCGGACGAAGCCCATTCCGGGGTTATAGTCATCGTCCGTGTATTCGGTTACCCAGCCCAGGTAGTATTTGTTGGTCGTGTTGCCCACGAAAATGCGTCCGGCATAACCTGCTTCTCCGGACTGCTCGTCCATGGAAGCAGAAAACAAATACTGAACATCCCACTCGCTGGTCGGACGGATTTGACCATCCAGCGTAACAGTAGTATTATTATTTGCAGCGGAACCTAATTCATCAGATGCTTCATCCAGGCGATGGGTCACCATGACCCCAACATTGTTTTCCCTGCCATAATTGCGCAAGTACCTGGCTACGCCAAAATTGGAGACGGGCGAATTTCCCGTGTCACCCTGCCGGACGAACAGACCGGCAATTGACTGTTTCTCTGTCCGTTGCGTAAACCTGCTGCCTACCTGAATAGGAGCAGTGGCTGCATTAAAGCTACCTTGCAGACCTATTCTTCTGCTAAAAAACGGACGGATGGATTGTTGGAGGCCTCCTGCCCAAATACCCGAATTTTCCAGAAAAAACTGTCGCTGTTCGGGAAAGAAAATATTAAACCGTTCCAGGTTGTTGACCGCACGGTCCACGTCGGCTTGGGCAAAATCTGTATTAAACGTCAGGTCAAGCACCGACCGCGGGTTAATGGCCCATTTGACATCACCGCCCAGCTTGAAATCACTATCGGACGAATTGTTCCCCTCCGCGGTCAAATCATCGTACTGAAAGAGTGCATAAGGTTCAATTCTAATATTGGCGGAGGGTGGAGGTACTTCAATGCCGCTTAGCTGGGCCGCATAGGTCATTCGATAAGGCGTAAACGACTGTGGGATAGCAGGAAAAGTAGAAACTTCAATATCCCTCCTGGCATATCTCACCAGCGTAATCCCCCATTCAACGGGTTCGCCATTTTCCGGCAGGTCGTACCTCAATGTTTTAAAAGGAATGGCAAATTCGGCCGTATAACCTTCTCGAGTCCGTTGCGTCCTTACCCGCCAGAGGGTGTTCCATCCTCTATCAAAATTATTTCCGTTGAAGTTTTGCAAATCCCTTTGATTACCATAAGGCGTGGTTTGAAAAGCCTGGGCATATTGTTTGAGGTTTTGTGGGTCCAGCGAAATACCGAATATGTCATTTTCGCCCCATTCAAAATCCCTGCGCAGGTCCTGCACCCGAATTCCTTTGATGCCCACCGAATCTTGGCACCATGCTCCTATGTAGAGGTTTTTATCATCGAAGAGGAATTTTACGGTGGTCGCATACTTGATCGGCCCTCCCTGCCTGGGCTCCCGCCTGAAAAAATCTTCTACTGCCTGTACTTGCGACCAATCGGATTCATCCAGGCGTCCGTCAACGTTGATGGCCCCACTGGCACGGACAGCATGTACGACCGGCTGAACTTCTGGCGGCGGAAAGTTATCAGATGTGCCTTGGGCAAAAATGGAAAAGCACCAAAAATGGAGGATAGAAAGGAGTAAAAATTTTAGTTTCATAAAATTTGAATTTGAATCTTCTTACACAAGTAATCAAAACCAATTGCACGAATACATTCAATAGAAATCGGCACCAGGCCGCTTCTCCTTCAAAATTCCACTGGTGCCCGACGCTGCTTTGCAGCGACGGTAGCGCTTACCGGACAAAGGCGCTAAATGGATGCCGATGCCCGCAAGCATCGTATGAAAACAACCTCCATGCTTACTCAATTCACTTTTCCTATCACTGCTATAGTTTCCCCTTTATTGATTGGAGGGGTATTCATAATGATCAATAATATTCCATCTTCGCTGGCATAGACCGTTTCGACTGCTTCGTCAAAATAATTGGTGATTTGCCCGATTTTCATCCCTTTGGAAACATAGTCACCAGCCCCCTTCGCGGGATAAAAAATGCCATCATATTTTGAGCAAACAATCCCAAGATCAAAAAGGAGAAAAATATTGGTCGCATAATTATTTGAGATCGGTATTAACGAATAAATCAATTCAATCAGTTTTTACGGTTTTGTATCTGAATATTCTGCTACATACAAATTCTCACGTCCCTGGTACAACTCGTCTTCATTGACCGTATACCATTTGGCATTTGTATCGTGTTTGTACGCCGGCGTAAACACGTCCACCAACTGGGTAAATTCATTAGGCATAATCGAGTGAATATTTCCTTCATGCGCAGTAAGCATGCTTACATTGCCCGCTTTGATGATTTCATTGCCGACTTCCCGGATCGTACACTTTTTTAATAATGAAGTTTCTCCGTTTGTTACGATTTCCCTGGTTGATGAGAGTTGTTCTTCGATAGTATAATTTTTGGCCAATACGTTTCCAGAAATAACATTCAACACGCCAGTCATATCAGGGTGATCATGGTGAGGGATATATTCCCCTTTTTCAAATTGGTACAGTGAAACCTGAAAATCTACTTCATAATGCAAATTGGCCGATTCAAACCAATCGGGCCTTTTATTTTCATAGGCTTCCATTTCTTTTCTGATGTTTTCAAAAGCTGGAAAATCGCACTTAAGCAGCAATTGCCTCACCTTTTTGGTGTATCGTTTTTGATTCCAATGTGATTCGTGCTGGGCCTTGGCCAATTTAGTAAGGCGTTCTAAAAAGGCATCCCAGTTGAGTTTGGTGCCTGCATTCCATTTGCCCAAATAGCCATTTGCCTGTTGAGCAAAGGAGGAGATGGAATTTAGCTGCAGGGCAACACTGGCAAACCCTAAAGCACTCAGTTTGATAAATTCTCTGCGTTTAAAATCATCCATGATTATTTTTAAATTTTAATATTTTATAGTATCACTTATCAGCAGGTAAGTGCTGGGACTAAATTAAGTGGCGCAAAAAATGACACTTTTGTTTTGACAGATGTTTGATTTCATGGCCTCCAAACTCTTTTTCAAGCAAAGGAAAAGTGTCATTTTTTTTGACCACCTGCTTATAAACGGTTACCATGTAGCAATTACTTTTTGATTTTTTCGATGACGATTTTTTTTATTTCCATTTTGGCAGCCTTCTTTTATCCTCGTCTTTTTCTTTTGCCTCTTTTTCCGGTATATATGGCAGCTCTTCCGTCATCCATTTTTTTTCTTCGCCATCCTTTAAATAATGGTCAAAAAATTCTTTCAGCCTTCTTTGAATGTCAAGTCGGTTCATTTCTTCCCTAAATCCATGGCCTTCGCCGCGGTAGGAAAGAAAAACAACCGGCTTTTTCAAATAGCGCAAAATGCTATAGAAACCAAAGGAATGCTCCCATTGTACTACCTTGTCATCTGTACCATGAAATAGCAATAAAGGTGTGTTCATCGTCTTGGCATTAAAAACCGGCGACTCAGAAATATACATTTCCGTATTGGCGGTAGGGTCTGCGCCGAGCCTTCCTTGGCCGGTCATGTAATAATCCTGTTCATTGCTGCCATCCCGGACAATATCAATATTAAACCCCTGAACTAAATTGCTGACTCCTGCACCGGCAGCAATGGCGGAAAATTTATTTTCCTGGGTAGAGATATACATCCCGCAATGGCCACCAAAGCTGAATCCCTGATATCCTATTCTCTGATCATCCACATATCCCAATGCTATTACTTTTTCGATGGCGGCATCTATACATTCATGCATGTCCGAATGAGGTGTCCCGACATTAAAGTGAATATCGGGCTGGAGAAATAAATACCCTTCAGAAACATACAGCATTTCCGGCCCGACAGCTCCGTTGAGGTAAGGCATAGAATACTTGTACATATTCTGTGATCTTTTTTCGTAGGAGTAGACAATCATCGGCAGTTTTTGCCCTTTTTTGTAATCATCAGGTATGCTGAGTACACCTTGCAAAGGAACTCCATCATCGTTTGAATAATCGATTAAAATACGCCTGCCCCATTTATATCTTTCTTGCTGCGGGTTGGTATTCGTTATTTTTTTAGCATTTGAAAAATCCAGCGTACTTAAATAGGCTTCGGGATAATTTTGATAATCTCCCATGTGGTAAATAATCGCAGCAGCATTTTCACTCCTGATTATTCGCTGCCAACGCCAAGGTTTTAAAAACGATGCGGGCTGGTAGATAAGCTTATTTAATTTTCCTTCTCGTAAATTATAAAACCCGGCATACTTTGATTTTTCATGAAACGCATTTAAAATATTAGCAGCAGCAAGGTCTATATACCGGTCTTCAATTTCTGGCTCATCAGCAAAACTGTAATCCTCAAAGCGAAAACGAATGGAATCTTTGGCATTAACTGATGCGGTGAGGTTTTGTGCCTTTACATTTTCGTCGAGTGGAAGCAACCATAGATCAAATTTATGATTAACGATTACCGCATTTTGTTTTTTTGCCCAGCCGACAAAACCATAGCTTGGGACATAACCATACTTGTCATATTCTTTGTTGACAAAAGAGACATTTAACCCTTCGGAAATATTAGACTTTAAATCTTTTTCAAAATCATAGCACCAGAAATGTTTTCCGTCCCAAAGAATTACTTTTTTGCCGTCCGGTGAAATTTCTAAACCAGTGCTGTATCTCGAACTGTATTTTTTCTCGATGAGTTTTTTATCGCCGGTATTAAGACTGACGCGGTACAAATCATTTTTGTAAACATCCCAGTCCGACAGATATTCGCGGTTATCCGTCCCGATTGCCCAATCATCTGTCCCTTCACTGAAAACTAATTTTTGAATTTCTTCACCTGTCAATTGCACGACGGTATTTTTATTTCGGAAAAATATCGCATCGAATATTTTATCCTTTTCCTTTTCATGATCCATAATTCGCTCGGAAAGCAATTTACTATCTTTCCAATGCCATACCTGAACCGTAGATTTTTCTTTATTGCCTTCCTCTTTTTTATCTTTATTTTCCTCTTCTTTTTTGTATTCCTTTATTTTTATAAATAATCGTTCGCCATCATTGCTCCAAAAAATATTATTTGATTTTTTTCCAGGCTCTGCAACTGGCCCCATATTTTCAGGCATGCCTTTTATTTCTTTTACAGGATATTCAACCGACAGATTATTTTCAGTTTCGACTACAACAAGGTGCATATTGGCAGGATCAATCTCCTTTTTGATTTTATTATATTTATAGGCAGCTATCGAATTTCTACTTTTATTCCATGATAAATTTGCATAAATAAAATTACCTGATTCAATCGCTCTGGTCGTCATTTTATCGGGGTGAAAAAGATAGATTCCATTTCCCCGTTTATCTTCAGATGAAATGGTATAAGCAATATATTCCGATTTTTTGTCCACCAAATATTCGCCTATATTACCAATGTAATGCTCCCTTCGGTTATCCAAATCATAAATCAAAAGGCTGTTTTTATCGCTGGTTATAAAGTAGTTTTTATCTTCCAAAAACTGAAAATCCGCACTGGTTTCATATTTAACCGTGAAGTCAGATTCGAGGTGTTTTAGCTCGATATAAGTGGTGTCTTTTTTATTTTTATCATCTTTTTCATTTTCCGATTCGAGTACAATTTTATAAGCGACCCAGTCCGATGCATGTGAAAAAACGGGTTCACTGCCATGCGGTACTTTATATTTAATACCATCTTTAGCATGACATATATAAAGCACGTCCGTCTGATTGTTTTCCTGATAATATCCAGCAGCTATTTGTTGAGAGACAGAATCTTTTTCCAACTCAGGTTCATCAAACAACGTATAAAGGGTAGTATACCAATCACCGTTGTCCGACAAGGTCACTGCATGTGTCCGCCATTGCCTGATATCCTCAAATGAAAGCGGTTCTTTTTCAGGTTGCGCCCCCAGCTCATCAGCCACTGCAATTGTCAAGAAAATATTAATGCAGAGAAAGAAAAAAGCCTTCATGTAATTTAGTTTGCAAGTGTTCAGATCGTACATGTTTTTCTGTTTTAAGTAGTGACTAAGTTGATTATTATTCAGACCTTGCAGGCAGTTTTTTTTCTATTAATTTAAATAAAAAAACTCTCTGCAAATCAAATCTGAATATATATCTTGAAAAATATTTTCCTGCCTTTTATAAATCAAGCCATTTATTTTAAGTCCGTTAAAATAAATGGTTTTTAATCCTAATTTTAATTCCTTTATTTTATTATTTAAATGATAGGAAAGAATTAAAAATTTACGGTTGCATATTTGCCATGAGACTTCAGAATGTTCCTGGTGCGCTATTATCTTGTCATAAAAATCATTCAATACTGTGATCCCCGAAAAGTCTTGTTTCTCCAATGCATCCTGCACGATGCTATTGTCGTCTGAAAGCACAAAAGAGACTTCATTGATATTTTTTGATTTTAACAACTTTATTATTTCTTCCACGGTATCCAAATCAAACACCATGGAATTCCCAAGCGAAGTACAATAATAATTCTCCTGCCTGAATGTCTTATCAATTACTGTTTCAAGATAATCCGAAGGACAAACAAAGTATAAGTGCTTCTGCATTAAACAATGTTTTTTTTAATTAAAAAGAAAATAACAAAATGGAGGTGTTAAGAGATCAAAAATTGTAATTCGTCCCATCCATATTTCCTCCCGCCGCCCCCTCCAGAGGAGGAGAAAAGATGTACAAATCTCCTTCTTTGGAAGGGGCTGGGGGGGAGGAAAAAACACATTAGAGTTCATTATTCCTGAACACCTTTAATAAATAAATCAAAAAACAATTCGCCAATCAATTTGGAAATGTACCTTTTAGAAAGATCAATTGGTCACTGCTACTTCAAAAAACTGGAACTCGGCCACATTGCGAACACCATCATTCGCACCGAGCGAGAAACTGTAGTCACCCGTCGTCAAAGTCAGTGGCACAGTATATTCAAAATCGAAATCGAAGACTTGTTCCACATTTTCATCAAAAACAAAGACCTCGTTGGTCGTGAACGTATTGCCCGTACTCAGGTCTGTATAAGCGAGATAGAGTACACCGTTTCCACCATCGCTAAGTGAGCGGTCGTCAGTTACCTGGCCAACAAAACGGATGGTCCCTCCCTTGCTTACGGAAAGGTTTCTGGGGCTCTGATCATCCACAGAAATTTGCGGAGGCGTTTCATCCAGTGGGTTTTTTATTTTCAGGGAAAGGAAATTTGCAAATGGGCTGTCGTTGCCCGCTTCGTCGATCACCTGGAGATGAAAATGGTAATTACCTGCGGTGACATTCTCCGGTACATCGAGCGTTCGCTTAGCGGACGAAGAGGTCCCCGATAATTCCAGGATGTCCAGAACGGTCCAGTCTTCCGTTTGATTTTCTACGTTGGGCACTACCACCGACGGGGCGCTACCACCACCGTGACCGTGGCAGTCAAAATTATTGTGGATGTCCACTTTGTACTGCGACAGCGCATCGTTGTCGTTGAAAATGGCGTCGAAAATCAATTGGCCTCCTCCGGTCAGCAGGAAAACAGCAGCTTCCTCCGACCCACAAATTTCAGCAGCCACGGGCGCCGGGGTATATGTTGCCTCAAGCGTTGGCGGAGTAACATCCACCTCGTCGCCGCCACATGCAGACATGCCAAGAACAAGGAAAACCAATGCGGATAAATAAAGGAGTTTTAAATTTTTCATGGTCAGAAATATTGTTTGGGGTTTTTTAAAATCCCTTGTTGGCCGACAACCCGGTTTTTTAAAAAACTTCAATAAAAAAAGTGAAAAAGAGACCCGTGACCGATGCAAACTCAAGCCTCACATGGGTACCGTCGGTAATGATCGGTCGGTACCTCAAACTTTATGATTGTTTGAATAAAATCAGGCTTTGGCAGCAGGCGGGCCACGTAGGCAGGCTTGTCTAAATTCTTGAACTAAACGATATTGGCGATAACTAAACTGCGATCCATCGGGAACCAAATCAGACAGTTGAATGGTCCATCCCTCAAGGTGAAAATCAGTAGGGGTAAAATGAAACAAACAAATACTGCATAACAGGTTTCCTTTTTTCTCAACTTGTAAAAGGGGCCCTTCAACGGAACAGGTTTTAATCCCACCATCTTGTCCAGTACACTGCCCCATGCAGTGGTGAAGGCCTTTCAGGACAAAAACCTGAATGACCAAAGCTGCAAGGAAACAAGCGGCAACAGGACGATATGTTTGATTTTTATTCAAATCAGATAAACCCTATGACGGGACTTGATCGCAGGTTTTTCTAAAAATTTTTCAAAGCGATTAAAATAAATAATGTCCCACATTCCTCGCGTCCACTTCTCTCAAATCAATAAATCAGTGGGACATGTTAGTTGTGCTTAAAGCCGTACCCTACTAAAGGCTCTTAACATCAACTACTTCAAAGTTTCGGGCATCAAAATAGTCATCCAATCCATAGTCTGTATTGATGATGATCCCCCCTAATAAAGTTACATGCTCAACGTGAAATTCATTCTTGCACGACCTTAGATGATCATGTACCTTTTTATCGATAATTTCATAAGTCGCCTCAGTAATGGCTTTTTGAGGGTTTTCACTATCCAGTATTTCCTTGCGGTAAGAGAGGAGGCTTTCTTCCAGTTTCATCTGCTGGTAGTCATCCTCAGTCAGGATTGGTCGATATTCGCTATCCTGAAACCGGCTCAACGCAAGCATCAGCGCACCACAGGAATTACCGGTTTGTTCTTGCCGCGGCCTGTACATTTTTCCCAGGTCACCATCAAGCGTGATCCCTATGTGCGGGCCGTAAAATATAAAGGCACTCCCTCCGTCAGGAATATGATGCGCAAAAGCGGTCATTCCCGTTTGCCCGGCAAACGGGATGCCTCCTAAACCTCCCATGATAAATGGGCCGAACAATACATTAAAGAATGTAGTAGAAGGGATGTTGATGTCATCTGAACACACTGAGGTAGCCATCAATACTTTGGAAATATCGATTTTATGTTCGATCTGCATTTTCCCCAGGTAGTGTATGGAGGTATCCTTGGCATCCATGGCACCCGGAAAATACCCCTTGACGATTTGGTCAAATTTTCTTTGTAGCATACATCAAAAATTAAAATTATTATTTGGAAGTTGTTTGAAAACTCCTTGGTTTAAAATGATCGGCTTCGTGCAATCCAAGAACCACACGGTACCTTTCGCCCCCTCGAAAGAAGGCAGGAAAAAAAGCTTTGCAAGTTCTTTTTAAAGGGACGGCCACTGTCTCCTACGACAGGTTTTCAGAACGGCAACTTCCAAGTTAAAAACCATTTTTCATAAATTGTCAGCGTTCAATTTGACTTGAACCCTTAGCCCTTTTCATTGCTAAAGCCAGTGACTTGTTTGTCAAACAAATGTGTATTCAGCACATAAAAAAGCCAACAAATTCCCGACATGCAATTTGCGCATATCAGGTATCAGGTTTAATACTTGAAATGGCCATAAAGTCTTTTCAATTTGTAGGAACAAACCAAAAAAACCTAATGCAATAGCATTGCTTAAAAAGTTTAATAATTGTTTTGTAATCAGGCAGGAGGAACAGGTGGGCCCCGAGGAAAAGTCTGACAAATTTCTTTGGCAAATAAAAAAGATTGATACAGAAAACAAGGTTCGAAAGCAGTAGATTCCAGCAATCGTACCGTCAGAACATAGTTAGGTAAATCGGTAGGTGAAAATTTGAAAAGGCAAATACTGCATGAAAAATGGCTATGCACTTCGTCATGCAAATGAGTACTTTCAATTGAGCAAGTTTCGGACGCATGGTCGTGCCCACTGTGCAAGTGCAGGCCTTGCAGGACAAAAACCTGTATCATCAAAACTGCTAAAAACAAAGCAATCTTTGGGCGATATGTTTGATCAATGTTCAATACGTTGAAAGTCCCTCCAAGAAATTTCCTGGCTGAAATGCCATATTTCAAAGGTATAGAATAACTGTTAATTTAAAGTCGTCAAAAATGCCAAGTCTCGTTTTGAAGATGAGATCACAAAAGGAGCAACATGCTACTTTTAATTCTCCGAAGTTGTTTGAAAACTTCTCTGCCTGAAAACCGGAATTAGCCCGTTCTCAACACTTCAACCGGATTGATGAACAAAGCCTTCCACATAGGTGACAAAGTGGCCAGTACCGCTACCAACAGCATTCCGACCAAAGCAAAAGAATATATAGAAAAATCAACGAGGTCTACTTCAAAAAGAAATGGAGCAAGCGGTTTCAATGCAAAAGGCGCCAATAACAATCCAGCGACGGTCCCCACACCTGCGATCATCAAAACATCTTTCATCACCAGTCGGATGATGTTGTTTCCTCCTGCCCCAAGCACTCGCCTCAGGGCCAGTTCCTTCACTCTCAGGACGAGCATAAAGGTGATGATGCTGAACAAACCGACCGCTGCAATCAGGCTCCCGATAATGGCTATCGACAGAAAGAGCAAACTGGATACCTTCGACTGCCAGTTTTCTTGTTCAATGTGATTGGCCATTGGCAGGTACTCGAATGTCGGTTGGTTTTCATCAATGGCCAAAATGGCGTCACTGAGTTTCGGAGCCAATTCAGATAGTGGTGAGTCAGTCTCAATTATGTAATGTGCATCCGTGTAGGCGTTGGCAAGCAACGAGGTGTATACAATGGGAATATTTTCCCCGGTGATCGATTGATGTTTGACATTATCTGCCACACCGACAATAGTAAGGAATGGGCTGTCATCCCCTCTCCTTTCCAATTGAATCCGCTTGCCGATGGAAGGCTCGGCCGGCCACATTCTTTCGGCCAATTGCTGATCAATGACTACCTGAAATTCGTGTGAGTTGATGTCCGTCTCATCAAACGAGCGGCCAAGCATCATTTCTATGTCCATCACCTCAAAATAATTAGAAGTGATTCGCTGGACACTAACGAACGGGTTTTGGGTCTGGGCTACCTCCGATTGTCCCTCGACAGAAAACATGGACTGTGATTCGACGGATGTCTCTGCCCTTTCGGTAAGCGGTAAAGCAGAATTCATAGCTACTCGCTGTACGCCGGGGATGGCCTCGATAGACCTGAGGCTCTTTTCAAAGAAATTTCGTTTCTTTTCTTTCCCGCCATATTTGAACCAGGAAAGTGCGATGCGGAAAGTCAATTTGTCCTGGGTTTCAAAACCGAGCTGGGAGCTTTGTGCTTCCGCAAAACTTTTATACAACAATCCGCCTCCCACAACCAGCAAAACACTGGCAAGAATCTGGACCATGGCAAAACGCCGCTGTAAACTCAATTGTTTTTTGTTGCCCACCGTCTGTTGTCCTTCTTTCAACCTATCCACCAACTTATTACCGGAAAGATGAAACAGCCACGGGGCCATCCCGGTAACAATCCCCAGGATCACGGCAATCAGCAACGCATAAAGCAGCACACTGTAATTGATGCCGACATCTACCCAGTAGGGAAGATGCTCAGCTACCAGGTCATAGGTGATATTTAAAAGAAACCGGCTGAAGGCCAACCCGGCAAGACTACCGGCAAAAGAGAGAACCAACGTTTTAAATACGGCATCACGGATGATCATGCTTTTAGAAGAACCTAAAACCCTCCGCACCGTAGTTTCACGGCCTTGCCGGAGCGCCTGGCTCACGATCAGATTGGAAATATTGATAGCTGCAATGATGATCAACAGCAAAGTAGCGACCCAAAGCAAAATCAAATACCCATTGATCTCTCCAATAAACAAATCGGACAGTGGCTCCGCCACAAATAGGACGCCTCCGTTGGATTCCAGGTGTCTTTCCTGTAGTTCAACCGCATAGTCGTTCAGTTCCTGGTTAAATTCAGTAAGACTTACACCTGGCTTCAGTCGGGCCAATCCAATTGCAGACCGAAAGTCCCTCGCCCCCACCACGAAGTCGGCAAAAGCCAGGGCCCGAAATGCTTCAATTCGATCAGGAAAACTAAATCCTTCCGGCAACACCCCGTAGTTCTGATACGAAAACCCATCCAGGGTGATTTCTATACCGGCAACATTTTCATCACCTCCATAACGTCTTTTCCAAAATTCATGCGTCAGCATGACGGTATGAGATCCCTTTTCATCAAGGGTGGCCGGCCAGTGATCTCCAAGGATCGGGTCGATGCCCAATACCTTGAAAAAATTGCTGGTGGCAAATGTAGTAGTCAGGTCTTCCGGCGGTTGGCCGTCTCCACTCAGGTTGTACCGCCCTCCACTCCGATAGGCCGCCAGTTCGCTTATGCCAACCAGTTCCTTTTGCATATCCAAGAATTCAGGATAGGACAGGTAGCCTTTCTCGTCTCCCTTCACTGACTGAATACGTACCAACCGGTCTGGCTCACTAAACGGCAGGGATTTGAACAACAAGGCATCGACATAACTGAAAACAACAATGCTCGTACCCGTGACAATTGCAATTGTCAACACAACTATGGATGAAAATGCCGGCCTTCTCTTAAGGCTCCTTAAAGCTAACCTTAAACTGTATAACAAATCCATATCGTTGAGTTTGCTTGATCAACATTTACCGCTCCTTCGCCCCTTCCAGCACATAATAAAATTCCATGGGGTCGCCATAATTGAGGCGCAGCCGTCCGGTAAATTTCAGGTACTCATCCATCTTGTAGTTCTTGCCTTTTTTAGCAAGTTTGATGCTCATGACGGAGGCAGGACTGGCTTTCCCACAAAAAAAACAGGATGCAAAGGGATTGGCGGAAAGGGCGATTTCTGCTCCCGTCTCTTCAAAGGGAATGACAAAGCCCTCCACTTCTACCAGTTTTCCATCCAGTTTTTTCAGGTTGTCGTGAAAGACGGGCGCGTACATTTCCATCCCAACTTCTTCATAATATTTGAGGACATACTCGATGCGGGTGAGTGTTTGCCAGGTGACCTTGATAGGTTTTGAGTCATCACTTTGGGAGACAAGGGCCGTAAAAGGGCTGCCCCCATCCTTTTCCGGGTCGAACAACCGTACCGGAACGAATTCAAAGTACATCTCGTCCCAAACGAAAACCGAATCGTTCATCAATACATATTCAGAGTCTGAGTCATTCGCACTATCTTCCGACAAGTTATCGTCGAGAACCTCACCGTCGTGCAATTTGGCCTGCCCAAATCCCAGGTGTTGACAGATTTGGTCCTTGTTGGTTATCAAGAGGATGGCCAATATGGCGAAGAAAAGGTATTGCAGTTTCTTATTCATTTTTAAAAACATTGTTCATTAAAGGATCATCTCAAATACACCTTTAATTTCTCCCGAATTGGTTTTAAAATTAACAGGGCACTTGAAGTGACCCGCTAATCTACCAAAAATTACCCTTCCGAAAGGGACGTCGACACATCAACTTGCATCGCTTTCCAGGCAGGCAAGAGTGCTGCAATCGCTCCAACGGCAAGCGTCAGAACGAATAACCAGCCTTCGGCGGCAATAAAGTTTCCAATGAATTTGATGTGAAAATCGCTCGCTGCCTGTTGGTTCAGAAGCATGAGCGCCAAGCGGCTCAGAATCACCCCGAGCAGGTAGCCCAGGCCAGTCAACAATAGCCCTTCCAGCAACAACAAGCGGAATAGTTGTACCGGGCGGTACCCCACCGAACGCAGTAAGGCCAATTCGTAACGCCGCTCCCTCAATCGGCTGTACAATACAAAAAACACACTGAACCCCGACATCAGCATGATGCCTCCTGCGATCAATTTCAGGGTGGTTGCGCCGATACCGAGCATGTAAAAAAGACGGTTGATTTCCAGGGCGGGCAGCACCGCCATCATATTCGTCTGGTCGTTAATGATACGGGGCATGTTGAGCATGGTCAGCCGGTTTTTGTATTTCAAAAGAACAGCGGTCAGCTCCATGCTATCCGCAGTGATGACCTCATTGGAATGGTCATGGTCGTGATCATGATCGTGGTCATGGTCCGGATGGTCATGGTCGAAATCCAGGCGGGTGGCATGCGGATCATCTGCCAGATGATTTTCGTCGTCGTGGTGGTGGTGTTCCTCATGGACCTGCCAGACGCTTTCCACGTTGGTCAGTACGAGGTTGTCCAAAACCGTATTGGTTTTTTCCAAAACGCCCACTACGGTGTAAGGATGTTCATCGTGGACGTGCCCCTGCGCAGCCTCTCCGTGCGTGCCGACAAAAGTCTCGCCCAAATTCAGGCCTGACGCCTCTGCCACGTTTGCACCGAGTACGGCTTCCATGTTTTTTGAAAACAGGCGCCCTTCCGATACTTGAGCATCATATTTTTTGAAATAGTCCTCCGAAGTACCAAGGATACGGTAGGATCGATAGCTGTCACCATAAGCCAGCGGTACAGCTTGTTCCACCATGGGATTTTCCATGACAGTCCTGGCTTCTGCCAATTTGATATTGCCCGTCGGTGCATCGAGGTGATAGACAGCAGACAGAACCAATTGGAGCGGGCTGCCTTTTGCCCCGACCACCAGGTCGATGTCCCGCAGGTCGTTCTGGAACTTTTGCTCCAGCTGGTGCTGCATCAACAAAAGTAAAGTGATGATGCCCACGCTGAACATCAGCAAAGACACGCTCAGGGCCGTACTCAGTGGTTTGTGTAAAATGTTTTTCCAGGCAATTTTTCCGATCATCAGTTGACAGTTTGAGCAGTGATTCTTTCAAGTTCAATACGGTCCGGCACTTCGCTTTTCAGGCGGTCGTCATGGGTGACGATGACGAGCGCAGCATTGTTCGCAGCGGCGGCTTCTTGCAACAATCCGATAACCACGGAGCAGTTTCGGTGGTCGAGAGCACTGGTTGGTTCATCGGCGAGCAGCAGCTTGGGCTGGTTCATCACTGCGCGGGCGATCGATGCCCGTTGCTGTTCGCCCACACTGAGACGGGCGGGCAGTTTATGCAAAAGCCCTCCGATGCCCAGTCGATGCGCCACTTCAGTGGCTCTTTCTTTTTTGAGTGAAAAAGGTGAAACGAGCAAGTTGTCCAGCACACTCAGGGCTTCGACGAAATAAGCTTTTTGGTAAACCAGCCCGATGTGCTGTCCCCGAAAACGGTCACCCTGTGTGGAAGACATGGCGCCCAGGTCGTTACCATCTATCATTACCTTGCCAGAAGCAGGCCGTAAGAGCCCTGCCAACAGGTGCAACAGGGTGGTTTTTCCACAGCCCGACTCGCCCAAAATGAGCAGAGATTTTCCGGGTGTCACCTCGAGGTCAGGAAACCGGAAAGGGCCGCCACCCGGGTACTGGAAGGTTAGGTCGGTTGTTTTAAGCATATTAATTCGAAGTTTGTTGAGCCCTTTTTAGCCAATGCACCACATTGTTGCGATGTTGCTCCCCGTACAGCTTAACAAACTGTTTGGTATCTGGATGGCTCAGATTGGATAGTATTGCTACCCGTTTCTTGGTGAAATCAGATGTGAGCTTGATGCCGCAGTCCACTGTGATGCATTTTTTCCATTCATCAAATGATTGTGGTATCATATTAAATTTTATTCGCAATTAAGGATTTGGAAAACTGGAGATTGCCCACCTTTTGACTTTTAGTACAAAGCAAATTTCTCAATTTCCAATCACCTCTATTATTTATTTTAAAAAAATTAAACTTTGTCCACTTTGATATTCAAGCAGTTGTGCCTCATAAGTCCTAAACAATCGTTTTACAGCCCCTCCTGTTTCTTAGTTTGAAACACAACCCGGAAGTGACATTCCGGTCAATTCAAATCACTTAAAAACCCATTGGTATCAAGCCTCAGCAATAAGCGCGTTTCGCCTGACTCTTCTATGGTAGGGCTTCGGTGGACACATGCCTGCGTGTTTTCGCCGGGATAAACGGCTCCTTTTAAAATTACAATTTCACCTGCATCAACTTGTTGTATTTTGTTTTCATCAATGGCGATGCCGGGGTCAGTTCCTTTCCGGGTCATTGCCTGGTGGTCGATGTTGTCGTTGGGCAACCACAACGTTCCTGGTCCTGAATAAGTACACAATAACCGTAAGGTATTGATGTCAGTGTGAAAACGGCGACACATATTGGAGTTGATTCGCCCGAGGAACAGGCGCAGTGATTCAGAACCCGTCAAAACGGAAAAATGTCTGACCATGCTCGCAATGTCCTCTTTGAGAGCGGTGGCAGTCTGTGGCAGGCTTTGCTCCCAGGCGTCCAGTTCTGCAATAATGGCTTCAGTAGTGCCACTTGCGCGGAATTCTCCTTCCGGCCATTGTTCGAGTACCTGGCGTATTTCATTTTCCAAATGATCGACCTGCCGCCGTAAGATGGCGATGTTTTTATGGGGCAGATGAATGTCTGACAATTGTTCAGAGCGCTCCGCATAAACGGCGTTTTCGACAATTGGTGGGGCAGAAAGATGATGGTTTGATGTCATGTGAAAATATTTTTACGATAAAATTTGGTTTACTGTTTTAATTAGCTGAAGCTATTTTTAGAAGCATTAAGTTCATCAGGACGCAACCGCCGAAGCGACCAGATGACGCTTGAATATCCGTTCAATACTACTGCGTTTGACGCCTTTGCCAATGAACACGATCTTGCTTTGGCGAGGCTCATCCGGCGGCCACCGCGAGCCATCTTCGAGGGACAAGGTATTCCGGACCGACTGTAAAATGACCTTGACGGGGCTGCCTTTGGCATCCACAAACCCTTTGATTCGGTAGACCTGGTGGCTGTAAATGTTTACGAGCTTGTACATTTCATGCACAAGCATTTCCAGATTGAAAGGTTCTGAGAAGGTCAGGGTAAAAGTGGTGACACCGTGGATTTGATGGTCGTGTTGCTGGCTGATTTCCTCACTTTTGGCTTCAATACCTGGCTGGCGTAACTGCTCGGTCGCCAGTACCTTGTCCACAGGAAACACCCCCTGGTTGCCTGTCAAAACCTCAGCGTAGGGATTTAGCCCGCTCAGGGCAGCAACGGTTTCATGGAGGTAGGCTTCGGTCACGGAATCCGCTTTGTTGAGGAGGATGACATCTGAAATGACCAACTGCCGACGGGCCTCGTCGGTTTCGGCCAGCCAGTCTTCTATATTGGTCGCGTCAGCGAGACAGATGACATTTTCCAAATTAAAAACCCGCTCGACCATTGGATCGCCGAGAAAGATCTGCACGATGGATGAAGGGTCGGCTACACCCGTCGTTTCAATGACGAGCCGGTCATATTCGTTCCTGCGTTCACTGACGAGCTCCAGCACCTCATAAAGCTCACCATTGAGCGAACAGCACAGGCAACCAGCGGTCAGTTCAACGACCTCATTGGCCATGGGCAGCACCAGGGCACCGTCAACGTTGCAGGCCCCCACTTCGTTTTCGATGACGAAAATCCGTTCGTCGGGGTGCCGCTCACGGATGAGGTGGTTGAGAAAAGTGGTTTTTCCAGAACCAAGAAAACCCGTGATGATATGAACCGGTATTTTTTGCATGATTTGAATTTTTCTTGTTTGTCAAATAGTAAGTAGCAACGAAAACTGTCAAAACAGCTTTACACTGGCTGAATCAATGACAATCACACCTCACATTGCCCTTCCTGGCAAGCCAGGCAATGCCGGAAATTGACGAGGTGGGTAACGACAAGGCCCGCCGAGCCGGCATACATCAACCATTTGCTGAAGGTGAAGGCTCCTCCCTCAAGTAAAAGGCCAACTGCAAAACAGGCCCAGCCAACCCATAATAGAAGTCGTACAGTCGGGTTGGTAGTATGCTTAGCAGAATACCAGACTGCCAGTAAGCTGATGACAAGAAACAGGTAGTCGAGCATGGCCCAACCTAAAGGAGCATCGGCACAACAGGAGCGATCACAAACTGCTTTGTCCAGCAAGGGCCTGGCGGCAAAAAAGAAAGGAGTAACGGCACAATGTACCGCACACAACCCGCTCGCCATGATGCCGAATAGGTCTGATTTCTTTGAAATGATGGAAGTATCCATTTATTTTTTGTTTATATTTTTGCAGCTTCGGCAAACCTTCAGAGTTCGCCACTCAGCCAGATAATTTTGATTTTTTCATCCCTGGAAAGGCCACCCGGGTTGCAGCCAGGTATTCCTTCTGGGATTTCCATCCCCAAATTTTTGAAATAGTCTACCCATGCGGGGAAAAACTCCCCGGTATTCGGGTCTTTGAAAGTCATGAGAGGTGTTTTGAAAAAAGGTTCGCCACCATTGGCCGCCTGCCATGCCTGCTCCAGGAGTTCTGAACAGTAAAGTTTTCCATTTTCAGGTAGGAAGGCATCGTCATAAGGTACTCCAACCATGGATATGGCCTGCGCCGTTGCCATTGGAATATGTGTTTGCCATTTTTCTTTTGGCCTTCCAATTGCTATTTTTGGACTTCGGGCAAAGAATTCGGCTATTCCATGCAGGGATACTTTCTCACCAATTGCCTCTACGACAACCAGTGAGTCCCCTGCTTTAACGATCATGCCGACATGGGAAAAGTCTTTTCCTTCAGCCCCTTCGGTTACCGCCTCAATGGCGTTGCAAAGTGGGCCACAGTCAAGATCCTGAAAAAGCAGGTCGCCTGGACGTAGATCATACTCCTGCTGAGCAGCAAGGGAGGCAGCCAAGGCAGCGAACAGAAACATTATACGGAATCTTTTGGTCATTTTTGAAGTCGTTCTTTATGCTTCATTTGTCAAAAATTTATACGGAATTTTAATTGGGAAAAGGGTCGTAAAATGACTCTCCCTCCCAGAACATTTCCTCCTCCCAATCGCGCAGCAGGCAACGCTCCAGCGCACGAGTAATGACGGCTGGGTCAATTTCCCGGCCAATGAAAACAAGTTCTTGCTTCCGGTCGCCCCAAACGGAGTCCCAGTCTTTTTCAATGATATCTTTGTTTTGCATAAAAACCGGATTCATCATCCGGTCAATGACTGATTTGCCTGCCCACCAGGTTCCCATTATTTCATACCGTAAAGAGCCACCCGCCTGGCTCCAGGTCAATGCAAAATCAGGCCGGGAGGCCAGCCAGAAAAACCCTTTGGAACGGAAGACATTGCCCGGGAACTCTTCGTTGAGGAAGCGGTGAAAACGGCCGGGATGGAAAGGCTTCCGGGCACGGAACACAAAAGAATTGAAACCGTAAGTCTCTGTTTCGGGAACATGCACACCCTCCAATTCTTTAAGCCAACCGGCGGATTGCTCGGCCTCTTCCAGATTGAAAAGTCCGGTATTCACAATTTTCCGGAGAGGCGCCTTGCTCTGTTCCGTGCGGATGATTTGGGCATCAGGGTTGAGTTTTTTTAATAACCCTTCGAGAAACTGTAATTCCACCTCTGTCGCAAGGTCGGTTTTGTTGAGCAGGATGATGTTGGCGAACTCAACCTGGTCCGTCAGCAAATTGACCACAGGACGACGGTCTTCGGGGTCGTCCGTCAGATTTCGGTCAACGATATCATCGGCACTGCCGAAATCATTGAGAAAGTTACGGGCGTCGACTACCGTAACCATCGTGTCGACGTAAGCAAAACGGCTCAGGTCCACGCCACTCTCCTCACTGACGAAGCTGAATGTCTGGGCCACGGGGACAGGTTCACTGATGCCTGTACTTTCAATAAGCAAATAGTCGAACCGCCTTTCTTTGGCCAGCCGTTCGACCTCCAAAATGAGATCTTCGCGCAAGGTGCAGCAGATGCATCCGTTGGACATTTCAACGAGTTTTTCCTCAGAACGTACCAGGCTTCCCGAAGCATCTACGAGTTGTGAATCTATATTGACTTCGCTCATATCGTTGACGATTACGGCAACTTTCATCCCTTCTTTATTGCTCAAGACGTGGTTGAGTAAAGTCGTTTTACCCGCACCCAAAAAACCGGACAGAACCGTGACGGGAAGTTTTTTTGCTTGTTTGATTTCCATGAAAAAACATGTTGAAAAGCCCATTTCAAAACATGAATGAAAAGTCCGGGCAGTGGACGCTTCTGCTTGCTGCGACAAAGACAATGCGGGCAGAAGACCAGCCCAGTCATTTCCCTGATCAATTCAATCATGGCGTAAATGGTTGATTTACAAATGAATAATATCTTCTACGTTAAGATGAGGGCCCATCGTAAAAGAAATAATCAAAGGGGCGTGAACCACTTAAACAAATAATAGATCGGATAGGTCACATTTGACCATATCCATAATTCTCTATTACCACCAAGTGGTTTAGGCAGTGGTGGATGGTGGAGCACGTGCAGGGAAGAGCCGCTCCGAAGCACTGCAAAGCCGAAAATTGGAGTATTGCAGGAATTGGCTTCTAATTGGAAGGATAGCCTTCAGTTGCCAAGAAACGCCTGGCATTTCCGAAGGGGGTATATGAAACAGGCAAAGTACGCATAGTGTGGAAGCGCACTTAGTATCGTGGAAATGGGTCTCGCCTTCATCAGCATGATGGAGCAACTGCTTTCCATGGTCGTGGTGGCACACCAAATAGTGCGCTTCTTTGCCAATGATGGCAAAAAGCAAGGCCGCTAAAAGGAAAAAGGCCGAGGGACGATATTTAGTAGTAATTTTCAAAAAATCAATTGGTCACTTCCACTTCAAAAAACTGAAATGGCGCCACATTACGGACCCCATCGTTGGCACCGATGGAAAACTGATAGTTGCCTGTTGTCAGGGTCTGAGGAACAGTATACATAAAATCGAAATCGAAAGACCTGTCCACACTTGCATCAAAAACAGAAAATACATCGGTTGAAAAGGTGTTACCGGAGTCAAGGTCGGTATAGGCCAGGAAAACCACTCCGTTGCCACCATCGCTGAGGGAACGGTCATCGGTAACCCGACCTGTAAATTGGATAACATCTCCTTTTTTAACAGAGAAGCTGGTAGAAATTGGGGCTTCCAGGGTAATCTGAGGAGCGGTGCTATCCAGCGGATTATTGATTTTCAGGGAAAAAAAGTTGGACGTTGGGTCGTCGTTGCCAGATTCATCCACAACTTGTATTTGAAAATGATAGTTTCCTGTGGTAACATTTTGGGGAACATTGAGTGTACGCTTTATGGGCGATGATGTCCCATCGAGGTTCTGGATATCGAGCACGGTCCAGTCGTCTGTCTGGCTTGGCACATTAGGAACGATTACTGACGGCGCTCTACCGCTATTGTGGCCATGACAATCGAAGTTGTTGTGTATGTCTACTTTGTATTGTGAGAGGGCATCATTATCAGAGAAAACGACATCGAAAGTGAGCTGGTCTCCTCCTGTAAGATGAAAAACTGCCGGCTCCTCCTCACCACAAATTTCATCTGCAACCGGTACCGGGGTAAAAGTCACGACCTCCATTAGCGGTGGGGTCACATCGACATCTTCACCACCGCAAGCAACTGTTGTGAGCAGTGTCACCATTAAAAGAAAATAAAAAATTTGCTTTGTCATTTTGTAGAATATTTTAACTGAATCTTGTCTCAAGCTGGCTAATTCGTTCATGTTTTATTTCTTCTTTTATTCAAAAAGCTACTTTTGCAACATGATGAAAAGGCTTTTCTCTTCGATATTTTTTCTTTTGATTCTCTGTCAAAGCTGGGGTCAGGTTAGTGGTTTTGTGTTCGATGAAAATAAAGCCACTTTGCCTGGGGCGAACATTTTACTTCTTCCCGACAGTCTCTTGGCCGTCACAGAAGAGAATGGCAGTTTCACCTTTTCCAATTTACCGGAAGGGAACTACCAGCTTATCGTTTCCTTCATTGGTTATGCTCCAGATACTGTTTCGACCAAAGTAAAAAACGGTCGTTCTAAAAACCTGAACATCCGTCTGCGGCCTTCAAGTACCTTGCTGAAAGAAGTCATTGTGTCAGAAGAGCATGCTAAACAAGAGGAGACTTTGCACACCGATCATATTCACGAAGATTTTTTTCAAAAAAACCTGGAAGGCACTTTTGCCAAATCCATTGAAAAGCTTCCGGGTATCAGTGCAATTAACGTTGGAGTCGGTATTTCCAAGCCCGTCATCCGGGGATTGTCAGCCAACCGCATCATTGTCAACCATCAGGGCATCAAACAAGAGAGCCAGCAATGGGGCAGTGATCATGGGCTGGAAATTGACCAGTTTGATGTGGAACGGGTCGAAATCATCAAAGGCCCGGGTTCGCTGCAATATGGCTCAGATGGCCTTGGTGGGGTTATCAATATTATGCCCGGCAAACTACTTCCCAAAAACAGTTTTGATGGCAGTATACTGGGCGTCCACAAAACCAACAACGACCATTGGGGCGGGTCGGCCCGGCTGGCCATTAACGTGGACAACTGGTTCGTCACGGCCCGGTTCAGCCGTCAGGACTTTGCAGATTACAGGGTACCTGCCACCCTGTTTTCCTATAATAATTTCGAACTGCCCATCTTCAACAACCGGTTGAAAAACACAGCAGGAGACGAGCAAAACCTTAGCATTTCTGCCGGTGTCAGCCGTTCCTGGGGCATTACCCGGCTGCTGTTCAGTCACTACTCGCTTGATGCGGGATTGTTCAGCGGTGCCGTTGGCATTCCCCGGTCTTACGCCCTCACTCACGACGGCAACTACCGCGACCTTGACGTGCCCAAACAAGCCGTTGATCACTACAGAGCTTCCCTCAACCAGACATTTTTCTTTGGCAATGACCACCTCACTTTTGACGTGGGCTTCCAACACAACCTCCGAAGAGAGTTTTCAGTGCCGGAATTTCACAGTATACCGCTGTCACAACTCGAAGACCCAAATGACCAATTGGCCATCGAACTCGAACTCCGCACTTTTAGCATCGCCACTCATTATGAACACCGCTTCCGTTCGAATTGGAAAAACATTTATGGAGGCAATGTTCAGTGGCAGCACAATCAGCGGGGAGGCTTCGAGTACCTTTTACCCGAGTTCCGCACTTTCAGGGGCGGCCTGTTTTCCATTACTGAAATAGAGCTGGAGGAAAACTGGCTCTTGAACGGTGGGCTCCGCCTTGATATCGGGCAGAACGACACAGAATTCTTTCGGCAATTCGTTTGGGACAGTAACGAGAACATTACTGACTCACTCTTATCCCCTGCCACTGATGACCTGTTTTTTAACTGGTCTGCCTCGTTTGGCAGCAATTATACAATGGGTGAAGGGAAGTGGATTCTGAAAGCGAACTTCGGCAAAAGTTTCCGGGTACCTTACCCGGCCGAGACAGTCTCCAACGGCATTCACCACGGCACCTTTCGGCACGAAGTCGGAACTGCCGACCTGAAATCGGAACATGGATACCAGCTCGACCTGAGCGCTGATTGGAACCTTGGCAGTTTCACAGGCAGCCTGGCCACATATTTCAATTATTTTGACAACTATATTTACCTCGGTCCCACCTTCCCTGCTCAATTTTCACCACTCCCGGAGGCCGGTCAGATTTTTCGCTACCGCCAGGACGATGCCATCTACACAGGTTTCGAACTGCAATGGACCTGGGAATTTTTACCCGGTCTTACCGTAGAACAGGCGGTGGATTTCGTGCAGAGTTATAACCCTAAAACGAAATTGGCACTCCCGTTCACTCCACAGCCAGCCATACGCACAGACCTGCGTTATTCCATTTCGGAAAGTAAGTGGCTGGACGACTTTTATCTGGAAGTAGGTCACCAATACCACTTTGCCGCCCGTGGCCGCTTGCGTGTCGACCGTTCGGAACAGGCAACTCCTGCCTATCAACTCTGGGGCATTGGCATAGGCTCCGATTTGCTGTTCGGAGGGCAAAAAGTACAATTCAGTTGTCAGGTGCAGAACGTTTTCGACACCGCTTATTTGGCACACCTAAGCCGCTACCGTCTCATCAACGTGCCCGAACAAGGGCGCAATGTGGTGGTTTCGTTAAAGGTGCCTTTTGGGGGTAAGTTTTAAGAATAGGGTTTATGAAAATCCATAAACCCTATTCATTTAAATTACTGTAAGCAAAACTCCGCTTCCGCAGTCGATTTCTCATTACAGTCATGATCAACACAGGCCTCTACTTCCAGGTGGAAACAAGTGCCTGCTCCAAAGCTACACAAGTCAACTTCTTGTTCAAAAGTGATTTTTTGGTCGTGGTCATGCTCATCGTAATTAATGATTTTGGTATCGACATCGCCCTCTGGATGAAGGACAACTTTTACTTCATGGTTTTCGTCAGAAGCTTCAAAATCAATATGGACATGGACTTCAGCACAGTCAGCCATAGCAATATTTTCACCGTCGATCGGCTCTTCAATTGTGATGATAATTTGGTTAGCAGGCTCATCGCTGCTGTCATCATCACTACAGCTGGTAGCAGCAAAAACTAATGATACAAATGCAAAAAGATAAAGAAATCTAAAATTTTTCATGGTCAGAAAAATGTTTTGATGTATTCCGAAATGAAGCCCAATACCTAGGCCTCCATTTACGAAGTGAGAAAAAATGATGAATTATTTTATTTTAAATTGGATGGGAACAGGACAATACCTGTCCTAATCAAAACTGATGCTAGTGAACGTACGCAAACATATACGTGCGGTCAGACACGATCAGTTGGAGTTTCCATTTTGATGATCAAAGGAAAGGTTTCAGGCCAAAGAAGCAGGTGGCCCCCGAAGACAGGATTGCCGTTTCTTTTGAGTTAAACAGCATTCGCGATATGCAAACTCCGATTCATTGGTGATGAAATCCGGGAGTTGGATTGCCAGCGTATAGAAATGTAGATCAGTGGGTGAAAAATGAAAGAGACAAATATCGCAGTGAAGGTGCCTGTGTTCTTCGTCATGCAGATGTGTACCCTCAACGGAACAAGTTTCCGAATCGTGGTCGTGCCCCACAAAATTGTGCAGCCCCTGCAGGACAAAAACCTGAAGTATCAAAGCCGCCAGAAAGTAGGCAGCCACCGGGCGATATGAATGATTTTTTTTCAATTAAATTGTAAATCCTGCGAAATCCGACGCTGGAATTAAGATACGAAAATACAAAAGTAAGCAATTAACTCTATTCTAAAATCAGGAACTTTAGGAAGTTATGGTGCGAACATGACGTTGTAATATTGACGCCCCACAAATTTCACCGTCAGAAATAAGGGTGATATTCTTATTTTTCAGATAATGTGCAATTAGGCTCAACACGCTCCACACAACGCGGTAGCGGTCATTTGAAATACCTACCTTAGCTAATCTGACCAACATTTTCTGACCTGAAAAGGAAATACTTCATGCAAAAAAAGAGGCTGTTTTCGCTTTTAATAAAACTCATTTGTGCGGGTTGTGGCATGGCCCAGTGCCCACTGCCCAATGCCATCATTTATCAAAGCGATAACCCGATCATCAGCATGGACTCGATTGCGAGGCTAACGGCGCCAGTCCTTTGGTTTTCGCCGGACGAACCCAATTTGTACGACGCCTATGGCAACATCACGCTTCCTGCCCCTTTCCCTTTTGACGATGCCGAACAAAAACCGACGGTTTATTATAAAATCAAAAATGTGTACAGTGATTTAAAGACACATGACCTCATCCCTTCAGATTACGCAGCCATTCGTTCCAGGCAGCTGGACCTGTCAAAAACCAAGGGCCTTGAGATCGAGCATTATGGCTATTTCCCGACTGAGACCGGCGTAGGTAGCCATCAACATGATATCGGCTCCACGGCATTCCAAGTTGAGGTACACCGACACCCCGCCTGCGATACTTTTGCTTATGTTTTGGAGGTCAAGCGCATTCTCGCCAGGGCGCATGGGCTGTACTGGTTCAACAACAATCTCAATGTTGATCAATATACTTTGTTTCCCATCACCATCCTGGTAGAGGAAGGCAAGCATGCCAAGTGTACCGATAAAAACGCAGATGGCGAGTATACCCCCACTTATGATGTGAATGAAAAGGTCAACGATGCCTGGGGAGTAAGGGACATCATTACGACGGGGCGGCTGGTTTCTGGCGGTTACCAGGCTTGGATGCAGAAAAGTCGAAGGACGGATTCCGTCATTTTCCCTCCTCCATCAGGTATTGTCGAATCCACGAAAAAGATTCAAAAAAGATTTGTCGATAAAACAAAAATCCAGACCTACCAGCTCTTGCCATTCCCTGCTCTGCCCGAAAACTATGAGGACGGGAAATTGGTTAAAATCGTCAAAGACAGACGCCCCAAAGCATGGCCCAAAACACATACTTCCATCAACAAAAAGAAAAAGTTTAGAAAACTCTCCTCTGAATATTTTCTTCCCAACGATATTGGTTTTGCTTATCGTTTTGATTCCGGATCGGGAGCAAGTTTCTCGCTTCCGCTATTGCTGTTCCGGCATGTGGAAGCGCCCATGACTGGCGGTTGGCTGTACCACAAATTATATTTTAACGATGTAAAAACGGACGCAAACGAAGTCATCCTGGGCAAATGGGGCCACCAAATTCAATATGCTGCCTCGGCCTCCAGGTGGATCGACTCTTATGTTGGCCTGGGGTATGAATTTGTAGAAGACCGTTCGGTCCCCGGCTCGTCCTCGGAGGAACTCATGTTTGCATCCGAGGCTGGCTTCAAATTCCGGTTCAACATCTCTTCGACGCCCGCCAAGTTTTTGAGATACCTGGGCACCAATTACTGGGGTCTGCGGATCGGCTGGAAAAACTTAGGTTTCAGTGCATTCGACAAAGGTGCTTTCGTGGTGGAGATCGGCGCAGGTGCTTTTTAGAATTTTCTGAACCGGGAATCAAACCTGCAAATATTAAATATGCTGCGGAGTTCCTAACGAAGACTCACTGCTCGGACTGGAATGTCCGAACTACTTTTGGGTTTTCGTCGAAAAACCCCGCTCCCCGCTCACCGTTCACCGTTCACCATTATATCTTAGCGAAAAATTCGAAAAACCCATGTTTGAACTGCGAGGCAAACTGTCCAATACCCAATCGCTGACCTTAGGCATCGCTGGCGGCCTGCTGATCGTGCTGATCTGGTGGGCCCTGGCCGAAATCAAATCGGAGCGGATACCCGATGTGGAAATCAGCCGGGAGCTGCCTTCCACCTTGGGGCAGGATTCGTTGCGCAATGCGGCGATCCGTGACTCCATCCTGCTGGCCGATTCCATTGCGGTGGCCAATGCCACCAAATTCAAGAAAGTCTACCCGACCATTCCTTTGCCGACGGAAGTGGTCAAGAGCTATGGTCGGCTGTTTACCAAAGACAGCTTGGTAGGCAATGCGCTGAAGTCCATTTGGCTGACGCTGCAAGGTTATTTCTGGGCAGTCTTTATCTGTATTCCGATCGGTTTTGTGGTGGGGTTGATTCCACTGTTCCGGGGGCTGTTCAGCAAGCCGATCGAGGCGATGCGATTTCTGCCCATCACCGCGCTCATTGGGGTATTTATTATCTGGTTCGGTATTTATGATGAAATGAAAGTGGCGTTCCTCGCCTTTGGGATCATTGTCTTTTTGCTGCCCGCCGTCATCCAGCGCATCGACGAGGTGGAAAAGGTCTATCTGCAAACCACCTTCACCCTCGGCGCCACCAACTGGCAAACGGTGAAGTCTGTTTACATCCCGGCCGTCATGAGCAAACTGATCGACGATATCCGTGTCCTGACGGCAGTCTCCTGGACCTACATCATCATCACCGAGTACATCAACAAGGACGGTGGCCTGGGGGCCCTCATCCACATCAAGCGGCGGCTGTTGCAGATGCCCGACATGTTTGCCATCATCTTACTCATTGTTTTGATCGGCTTCCTCCAGGATCGCATTTTCGTTTACATGGGCAAGCGGCTGTTCCCTTTTCAGCATTACAAGACCATACTCCCGGGCAATACTGAAGTACGCTACGGCATCTGGATGTTGCTCGGTATTTTCACTGTGGCTGCACTATCACAGATGATTATCCCTGATTTAAACATCGGAACCATCGCCCTGATCGTCGCACTGGCTGCGGTCATTTTCATTTTATACGGAGAATACAAAGTGCAAAAAGCCCTCTGGCAGCAGTCGTAAAATTTATGATTTATCTAAAAACAAATCATAAATCATACACCCATAAATCATAAATATTATATGGAAAACCTTCCACCCATTATAGAATTAAAAGACGTCGGACAGAGTTACGACGGTGGGGAAAACTGGATCATCAAGGATTGCCAATTATCAATCCCGGACAAGCCCTCGCAAGGGGAATTTGTCGTTATCCTCGGCATGTCCGGTTGCGGCAAGTCGACTATTTTGCGGTACATTGCCGGACTGCAGAAACCGACGGAAGGGCAGGTATTGATCCACGGGAAACCGATGGACGAGGCGCCGCGGGTCAGCATGGTTTTTCAGCGTTATTCCTCCCTCCCTTGGCTGACCGTGCTCGACAATGTGGCACTGGCCTTAAAATATAAAGGCGTTGACAAAAAGGAACGCAACGAGCAGGCGATGGACATCATTAAAAAGGTGGGACTTGCCGGGCACGAAAACAAATACGCACAGTACCCTACCCTCTCCGGTGGCCAGCTGCAGCGCGTGGCCATTGCCCGCAGTATTGTCGCCAACCCGGAAATCCTTTTGATGGACGAACCCTTCGGCGCACTCGACATCAATACCCGCCTGCAAATGCAGGACCTGCTGGCAGAGTTGTGGACGGACTTCCACCCAACTGTCATTTTTGTAACGCACGACATTTCCGAGGCTGTTTACCTGGGCGATGATATTTACATCATGAAGAGCCAGCCTTCCCATTTTGTGAAACATTTAAAAGTGGACCTCCCCCTGGTTCGGGGGCGGGACATGAAACGCGATCCAAAATTTATAGAACACGTTCATCAGGTAGAGGACAGTATGGTGGAAGTAGCAAAAATGGGGTGATCAAACCTTCTGTTTGGAAAGGTATTTGAATGGTATTTTCCCAAAAAACATTCACTAATATGCCTTTTAAATTCCTAACCATCACAGCCTTCCTGTCTTTCGTTTTTATCATTATTCAAATGGCTTTTCAAACCTCGATCGGCAATGTATTCAACGAAATTGTCGGTCTCGTCCCATTCGGAGACAAGACCATGCATTTTATCATTATGGTCTTTTTTGCCGTCTTGCTGAATGGTTGGTGTAAACTTAGAAGAGTCAAATTTGTTGGACAAACATATTTATTGGGCAGTTTTCTGGTGGCCTGCCTGATCACCTTTGAAGAATGCTCCCAGCTCTTTATCCCCGCCCGCCATTTTGAAATAATGGACCTGGTGTGTAACTATGCAGGTATTTATGCTGGCAGTGTATTGTCGTGGATGGTACTGCCCACTGCACAAAACCAAACTACAATCGACCTTAATGAGTGGTTCGCAAACATTTCGCTTTCAACAATTTTCCCTCGATCAAGATAAATGTGCCATGAAAGTCGGCACTGACGGCATCCTGTTGGGTGCCTGGGCCGACGTCGCCAACGCCGGAGCCATCCTCGATGTGGGCACCGGCACGGGCCTGATTGCACTCATGCTTGCCCAACGAACAGAACATGCAGCCATCCATGCCGTGGAAATCGATGAAGATGCCTGCGCACAGGCTACCTCCAACATGGAAAACGCCCCTTGGTCCGACCGGTTGAAAGCCATCCGTTCTTCCATTCAGGATTTTGCAAAACTGTCCCGCCAATCGTATGACCTCATTGTGAGCAACCCACCTTTCTTTACCGGTGGCACTTTTTCCAGTAGCCAGGACAAAACATCGGTGCGGCATACCGTGAAGTTGCCCCATGGTGATTTGCTGTCTTCCGTCCGTTCTTTGTTGTCAAAGGAAGGTAAGTTCTGTGCTGTACTACCGCGCATCGAAGGCCTGCGTTTCATCGAAAGGGCCAAAACCTACGGCATTTACTGTACTAAAATGACGCAGGTAAAACCGTTGGCAGAAAAACCCATTGAGCGGTTGCTGCTGCAATTCGAACGGAAGGAAAAAGAGATGAGCAAAGATGAACTGATCATCCAGAAAGGCGCCGGCGCCAATAATTGGTCGGAGGAGTTTGTGAAACTGACAGGAGCGTTCTATTTATGATGGATACCATTTGCATCTATTAGATTTCTAAAATTAAAACACCAATACAAATACGATAAACGTCCCAAGCCCAATCACCAATAACGACAACACCAGCCACGGCCATATTTTCCCTTCTCTTATGGCGTCACCACAAGCAGCACAGACCGTATCGTTAAACCAATAACAGCCCTCATCGCATACCCAATCGCAACAGCCCTGAAAGCAGGACTCACAGCAGGCAGCTGCACAGTCTTCCAAACAAGGTCGTTTTAAGAAAAAATTCTTCTGGTTTTTCAATCGGAGTATCCGACGCCAGCGCCTTTTAATTTTTTGCCATTTCCGTTTGACCTTTCCGTTTTTCCATGTCTTTTTTCCTATCCGGCCCAACCCTGCCACCGCCAACAGTCCGGCAAAAACAGCCATCCAATGATAGACTTCCGTACGATGCCCCCGGTTGATATAATCAGCCGCCAACGGAAGAATCAGTCCCGCCGCAGAAACGAGGTAATATTGAGGCCTGTACAAATAGGGTTGCAAATAATTTTTTACGTATCGGCCGCCGGCCGAAAGGGTCTGCCCAATCCGCCGGGGTCCTTGCTGATGGCTTCTGGGAACAGTCCGCTCTTTATAGATCCGCAGGGAAACATTGACCTCCAGCCGATGCACATAACGTTCAATGGTTTCTGGCGCCAATTGAAGTTTAGATAAATCCACTTTGACCGATTCCAAACAAGAAAGTATCACCGATCTGACTTGCTCAAATTCGGACGCGGCGAGCGTCCGTTGTGCGGAGTAAAAAAGTGCAAGCGGATTGAAATGCCGCCGGGCTAAATCTTTTTCCACATCCTCAAAAGCATCCAGCACATAAGCCAACTGGCCAAAACAATAGCCCAACCGGTACATCGCAGGAATTTGCTCTGGCCGACCGGCAGCTTCGGCCCCTTTTTTAAATATCAGCCCGGTCATTTGGGCGGTGGGCCCGGCATAGTGTTCCAATAGTTTTTTTAATGATGGAAAATTTCGCCTCGCAGTTTTTTCTAAGCGGTACTGTTTGTTTATCCAAAAACGGAAAGGTGCCAGCTCAATGCCCCATGCCTCCATCTGCCGACGGACACTGCGAAAGGTAGGTGCATAAAAACGCCGCAACAATTGCCAGCCGATTCCCGGTGCATCATGTTCCTGGTCATCCAGTTTCAGTTCACCTAGCAAGGCAGAAGCCGCCGCGGCATATTGCAGGGAAAAAGGAAGGCCGTCACTTTTTTCCGGCATTTTGAAACATTGATTAACCGCCTGAAACCCCGCTGACCAAGTTTGTAAATTCTCGTTTAAAAGGAGTGAAAGTAGCTCCGCTAAAAACACCGTATCAAAATTCAGCATCAACCGGGAACGATGCCCGTATTGCTGCCCCAACACCTTACAGGTACCACAATAATGCATCCGGTGAAAACGGTAGTTTGACTCCGTTTTCACTCCACAGTTTTTTTCCGGTCGCATTAATCCAAACATGAATTGTCCTTTAAATTAAATATTCTTTCATTCCAACGAATGTAAGTGAATGATCATTGATAGCGACACCGTTGCCTCTTTCTGAAATCTGCCGATGCAGGACTGTGTTCTGCGGCAAGTTCTGCAACAGCCTTTGCCCGCTGACGATGTAGTAGCATAGTTGTGTCAAGTTTGTAACTTGTCCCCCAAAACGGGAAGTTTGCAACTTCCGGCGTAGTTGAAAACTGCATGCCTTGCAGTGTCAAGTTACAAACTTGACACAACTATGGTATACCGAACGATCGTTAAATATAAATCAACTCAATAACTCAAAATAAAATCATGCAATTAGGTTTCGTTTCCGCCATCCTCCCTGACTCCACCCTCGAAGAAGTCTTTGCCTTCGCTTCGCAAACCGGTTACGATTGTGTGGAACTCATGTGCTGGCCCAAAGGCAAAGCAGAAAGGAGATATGCCGGCGTCACACATGTGGACGTAGATGAATTAACGGACGAAAAAGCCGCACAAATAAAATCAGCAGCAGATAAAACAGGCATTTCGATCAGTGGCCTCGGCTACTACCCCAACCCACTGACGGCCAATGCCCAAGAGGGACAGGTGTACATCGACCACATCAAAAAAGTAATTAGCGCAGCGGCTTTGTTGGGCATTGGCCAAATGAACACCTTCATTGGCAGGGACCACAACAAATCGGTCGATGATAACTGGCCGAGGTTCATGGAGGTGTGGACGGATATTATCCAATTTGCGGAAAAGCAAAAAGTGCGCATCGGCATTGAAAACTGCCCGATGATTTTCACCGGCGATGAATGGCCAGGTGGAAAAAATCTGGCGACGACCCCAGCCATCTGGCAGCGTATGTTTGAGGCCATTCCAAGTAATCATTTTGGTTTGAACTACGACCCGTCGCACATGATCTGGCAGCACATGGATTACCTTGCCCCGATCCGTGATTTTGCTGAAAAGTTATTCCATGTGCACGCCAAAGATGTTCGCATCGATTACCACCGGCTCAATCAGGTTGGAATCATGGCGCCACCGAATGAATGGCATGAGCCCAAGCTGCCCGGCATGGGGCACGTGGACTGGGGACGTTTTTTTTCCATCCTGACCAGTGTCGGTTATGAAGGACCAGTCTGCGTGGAAGTGGAAGACCGGGCGTATGAAGGGTCAATCGAAAGAAGAAAAAAATCGCTGGTTCAAAGCCATACTTACCTGCGTCAATTTGTTCCGCCGGCACGTTTGCCGCTGACGATGTAATACCCCATATACCGGGTCAGCAGGCCAGTGACCAAGGTCATCAGCAGTGCCTTCCAATACCTGTTTCGCCGCCAGCTCCCATTCCACAACAGCCGCATGACTACAAAAGGAATGTGCATGGCAGTAGGCGCTGCCCGCCAACTGATGTCTTGCATTTTAATCTGTTCAAAACCAGTTTCAGCGAGTGTTTTTTCAAAAAGCGGAAGCAATGCTAAATCGTTGACCGCCCACAAGCTGGCATTTTTACGAAACAATTTTTCAAAAAAAGCAGGCATCGGCCGGGCGGTTTTACGGAAAGCATCCACCACCACCAGTCGTCCTCCCGGTTTTAAGATGCGGTACAGCTCACCGATCAATTTAGCTTTGTCTTTCCCATCGGCATAGCAGGCACTTTCAAGGCAAAAAACCGCCTCGGCACAACCCTCAGGCAAAGGCATCGCCTGAAAATCTCCTTTTAAAAGTTCGATACGATCGGCATTTCCAGTCACTTGATTGAGTTCAATTCCTTTTTCCAAAAGCCAGGGAGCAAGGGTGATGCCCGCAAATTTGGCCAGCGGCAAACGTTCCGCCTGGTACCGTAAAGTAGCCCCTGCACCACAGCCGGCGTCCACGATGAAACAAGGCTTGTCAACGGGCAATTGCAAGTGATTCAACACCTCCTCATTCATTTGCAGGAGCATGGCCTCCCGTGAAAACGGGTTCGTGCCCCAACGCCAAAAACCAAAATGTATATTGAAGGAAGGACTCCAGAAGCGATAGTCCTCAGCGATACCGTCGTTATGGGAAATAATGGTGGAATAGTTGGTTTGCCTCATAATGTAACTCGGATAATTGAACCGAGCAGTTTTCTCGGATTAGCAATCCAGGTTACCTCTTACTCCCCGGTATTCAGCCTTTTTTCTACCACGTACCTATTGCGCGTGCTGGAATTTCGGACCAATAATTCTGCTAAAAAACCAGTCAGGAACAATTGACTGCCGATGATGAGCATCAAAACAGCAAAAAAGAACAAGGGACGTTCGGTCATTTTATAAACATTGTGTGCAAGTTTTTCATAACTCAAATAAGCAATGATGATAAACCCCGCCATAAACGACAAGGTACCGAGCGTACCCATAAAATGCATCGGTTTTTTCCCAAATTTCCCAACAAATGTCACGGACAATAAATCAAGAAAACCAGTGATCAGGCGGCTCATTCCAAATTTGGAATAACCATATTTTCGGGCCCGGTGCTCCACGACTTTTTCCCCGATTTTACGATAGCCCGCCCACTTGGCCAACAGCGGCGTGTAGCGGTGCATATCACCAAATACTTCAATGCTCTTGACGACGGGAAGGCGGTAGGCTTTCAGGCCGCAGTTGAAGTCATTTAATTGGATACCGCTGATGATTCTTGTGACCCGGTTGTACAATTTGGAAGGCAATCGTTTGGATAGTGGATCGTGGCGTTTCTTTTTCCAGCCGGACACCAGATCAAAACCGTCCTCTTTGATCATACGATAAAGCTCAGGGATTTCGTCGGGGCTGTCCTGCAGATCGGCATCCATCGTGATCACCACATCTCCCTGCGCCGTTTCGAAGCCCAGGTACATGGCGGCTGACTTTCCATAGTTCCGCTGAAATTTCACTCCTTTTACAAATGGGTTTTTTTTGCTCAAATTTTCCACGACTTCCCACGAGCGGTCTTTGCTGCCATCATCCACCATGATGATTTCATAGGTAAAATTGTTTTCTTCCATCACCCGGCGAATCCATGCTTCCAGGTGCGGAAGGCTTTCTTCTTCATTGAACAGTGGTATGACTACACTTATTTGCATGTTTGGTGGTTTCTGGTAACTGGTTTCCCGACCTGCGGTGCGGGATCTCGCTTTGCTCGATTTGGTTTTTGGTTTCTGGTTTTTGGTTTTTGGTTTTTGGTATTGCTGGTGCGTACTTGCTTGCCTGCCTACTTATTCTTAAGAAACGACGCAACGCCATACGCCAACAAAAACCCAGGCAACAACATAAAGGCCCAACGGAAGAACACACTTCCAAATGTCATTTGCATGTCCTCTCGTGCGATCGTTTCGCCGGTTGCAGCTTCAAATTGCGCTTTCTGCAAGTCGATCAGGCTGTTGTCAACAAAGTTGAACAGGATGAAAATGAAGAGCATCAGGATGGCCATTGCAATCAGCCAGGTGATAAACGAAGAACGGATGGCCTCCCGTTTGGTGATTTCATCGCCCTGCTCTTCCCTTACCTTCCGGGTGGCCATTACCATGGCTACCATGGGAAAGAGGAGCGTACTCCAAAAAACCAATGGATTCAGCACCTGGGCTTTATCCATAGAGTAAAACAACAACAGGTACAGCACCATTGCTGCACCTGTTATCATACCGTATTTGATTGGTGTTTGTTGCATTTTTTACGCTTTCGAGTCAACCAGTTTTTGGTAAATTATCATGTAAAAACCGGCTAAAAAAACGCAAAGCTAAGATGTTGGGCAGGTATCTAAATCATGGGGGGGTCTTTTTTCATAACTGCACCGGCAATTGCGCTGGCAATCAGGCCAATAATTACACTAAATATGAGGGATACCATCGCAAAAAACGGAGTACTGGTGAAAAATTCCATCATTCCCTGCGCTGCCTCCAACTGCTCTTCCGTCGTACCTCTTTCCAATGCCTGCTCATAAGCACTTTCTTTGATAGCATCCAGGAGGCCAGGGTCGATAACGTGAAAGAAAAGAAACATCCAGATGATGCCGATTACCGCCATGACCAAACTGACCAAAACACCTAACCCAATGGATCTTCCCATCGTCAGGTAGCCGCCCAATTCATTTTCCTTGTGGTGCTTGAGAGCCATGATGATCGCCGCCACCAGTACGGCAACGCCTACGAGCTGGCCGATGGTATTGCCGGCTCCGCCCTGCTGGGTGGGATCGGTAACGCCAGCCACGTAAAAAATCAGTGCAAATACAACGGAAACCAAACCACCATACAAGCCATATTTCATGGCCGTCGGGCGCATGGATACATTGGAAGGATCGGGAATGGTAGAAGGATTGTCTACTGTTGTCATAAAGTTGAGTTTTATTGAGTGATGATTGTTTGATGGTTTTATTGCCGAAGGACTAAATATGACATTTTTGCTTTTGCAAAGGATTGGTTTTCAATGCCCAAAACCGAATTTCAGGTAGCGTAAAAAATGTCATTTTTCGCTCCCATCGTTTAGCAATAGCAACAACACTTTTCAAGAATCTAACATTTCCGCCAACGATTCCACCATTTTCGATAAAAAGGCTGATTATTCCACCAAATGAGCTAATCCAAAGAGTCCGTTCCTTCAAGTCCCATTTTTGCTGTGGCCTTGGCAATAAACCATTTGGCGAGAGCTGGTCCTACTTATTTTAAATGGATATGAAATGGGAAAGAATACAAGTTACGGGGCAAATATTTTACGGGTAAATATGAAAATAAATTTCCACAGAAAGAAATCGGCGTTGCCAGGTCATTGAGTGATTGGACGATAATATTCTTTAAGTGACCACGGAGTGGTTGACAATTTTTCTATTTCTTGATTTCCAGTTTCTATTTAGACCTAGGGATTATGCGGTGAAAAGAGAATTCCCGGCCACGACTGCCACTACTTTACCTGGCAATGACTGATCTATTAAAGGAGAGTTCTTTGATTTTGATAAAATACTTTTCCTGCTCAGTTTCCAGTTTTGGTTCAGGCTGAACAGAGCGAGGTCAGCTTTTTTGCCAACAGCAATGGAAGAATGAGGCAGCCCCAGTATCCGACGAGGGCCATATGCTAATTTTTCAGCGATCAGTTCTGCGGTCAGTTGCTTGCCGAGAGCCTGGCAGGCTACCGAAAAAGTGGTTTGCAAACCAATGGCCCCAAACTTGGCGTAGAGAAATTCCAGTTCCTTAGCTTCAGCTTCGAGTGGTGTATGGTTGGCGGTAATGATGTCGATTGTACCATCCAGCAGTCCTTCCAACAGAGCTTTCCTATCCTGTTCGCTCCGCAACGGTGGAAGCACTTTGAAGTTGCTGTCGAACCCTTGCAGGGCTTCATCTGTGAAGGCTAGGTTCAGGGCGGCGACGGAGGCCGTCACCTTCAGGCCCTTCTTTTTGGCCATACGAACCAACCGAACCGATTCCGCCGTCGAAATATTCAGCAGGTGCAAATTTGAATCAGTGTATTCCGACAGATAGATGTCCCGTTGTACGATCAACTCTTCCGCCATGCCTGGAATGCCCCTTAAGCCAAGCGAAGTACTGACCACCCCTTCATGCAATTGTCCGTTCTGTGAAATATTTTTATCGAGTGGCTGGTTGATGATGACCCCGTTAAAAGGTTGTACGTATTGCAAGGCCCGCATCATCATGCCGCTGTCCTGCACTGGTTTTTTACCATCGGAAAAGGCAACTGCCCCCGCCGCCCGCATATCGTACATTTCGGTGATATCCTTGCCCTCACAGTTTTCAGAAACAGCACCGATGGGCAGGAAACGGACCGCACTGTTGGCTGAACGGTTTTTAACATACAAAACCTCTGATTTGGAGTGAATGGCAGGATGGGTATTGGGCAGGCAGGCCAACGCTGTATAACCACCTGCCAAAGCTGCTTTTTCCACGGAACTGAAATCTTCCCGATGCTCGTAGCCAGGGTCTCCGACCGTGGTCCCGATATCGAGCCAGCCAGCCGACAGGTAGGCGCCCTGGGCATCCAGTACCCTGGCCCTCTCTGCCTTGAGCCGTTTGCCCAATCTTTCTATCTGGCCATTTTTAAGGAAAACACTAACTTTTTCGCCGTGATGTTTGGAGGCGGGATCAACGAGGATGGCATTCTTGATCAGCAACTGCATTGATAAAATTTGGCCGCAAAAATAGCGGGAGGGAAGTAAAAAGTAAAATGGAATGGAATGAAATCTCGAATTAATCAGAAAGTAAAGTGCAGGAATACCATATCCCTCATTTTGATCGGGGCATAAAAAGTGAAACTTAAAAATTGAAAACACGAAAGGCCGAACAGCTATACCTTTGTCAATCAATTAGTTATAAAAAAAAAGAGCGCCACTATGGACGCCCGATCAAAATTGAATTAGTATGAAAAAACTCTCTTATTTCTTGAATAATGTAAAGACAATAAGGGGTCGCAAAAGGTTGGTCATTTTTTTGAAAAGCATTTCCTTATATCCCAAATTGTCTTTCATTATCTATTTCTTAAAAAACTATGCCACGTGGATACAACCAATGATCCGATCAAAAATGATTTATCTCAGTCCAACATCATTCCGCCCATTGATCATGGCTTCGGCAGCACGTTTTGTTGACAATTGATCAAAGAAACTATCGACGTATAATTCCACATCAAAACGTTCCCGCTTGCTCAAATGGTCAAATTGACGAATGATGTTCAACAGCGCTTTTCTCTTCGTTTTGAAGTAAGAGATCGTACCGGTCAGTTCTTTTGATTGCTTGGTGTTGCCAAGGAAAATCCGCTCCAATTCTGCCGTCTGTTTCAGATCGCCGTTGGGTCTTAAATACGGAGCTCCCACCATTACACTGTAGTCAAAATCATAGGGCACCGGTACATAGGTGTCGTCGCCCTTCCTGATCATTTTCACGTTGCGGTTCATTTCCAGGCTGTAGTCCGTATTGCCGATCATATACTGAAAGAGCGACATGATTCTTTCGTGGGACGTCTGGATCTGCTCTTCCGGAACTCCCATACAGTTGTCACATTCTTTACCGCCGATCCGATCAGCCATTTCATCCACGTCTTCAATAACAAAACCATACTGGGTTATTTTATGGTTTTTATCATGTACATCCTGATAAGTAATATTGACCAGCTGTACCCGCAGGCTGTTTGGCGTCAGTTCGTTGTACAATTTGTAAGCGAGGTATTCTTTCAAGATCAGCGTTTCATTATACGGATTGGCATCCATGCAGTGGGAGACCAGTTTCAGATCATTATGCTTGGACAAGCCGGCTGCCTCCAGTTGATCTTTGGAAAACTTCAATTTAAGCGGTGGAAAATCGCAAACCCTCCGGCGGAATTTCCCTCTTGGCTTCACTTTTATCTCGTAGTTTCTTTCTACACCTATTTCATCAGTGTAGCTTAAACTGGCCTTGAAATATTTCTTCGTCCGGCGGGAATTGATCAGTGAATCCAGTTCGCCGACGAGGGTCATTTCAACCACTTCCTGGTGGTGCAAAAGATCGAAAATGCTCTGGCCTGTATGGGGTTCATAGAAGCTCGGCCCCTGGAAAGCAGCGGTCAGGGCCATGCTGCTAAATGAACAGGCGAGCAGCATTAAAACGGCAATTTGTGTTATTTTAAGTCGAGTAAACATGTCAATAATTTGGTTAAAGGTTTTTAAGTCGGATGTAATTAGGTTGCAAAGCTCTTTGCTTGCGGATAAATGTGTCGGTTTTTTGGACATTTGTCAGTAAAAACTCGTCTAGTGACTTTCTTAACAAATGACCTTATTAAAGGGCTTTTCAAAACAACATTTTGCATATTGGCGACAATCGACTTCAAAACAGAATTATATACGGTAAAGATTCCAAAATTATTGTCTAAAATCAATGCCAAATGTCATGTTAACATAAATTTCAAATTGGCTTAAAATAAGCCAAATTTGATTTGGTTTGGTGAAATGTTTTGTTGGTAAAATTTAAAGTAGTACGCAGATAAAAGATAGGAGGATTGTTCTCAAATTGGTGTTATTGCAATAGAAAATTTTTTTGTCAAAAAACAGGTTTTCAATTTATCATTTATACTCGCAATGACTACTAAAATGACGGGGGGTTGCTGCTAAAGGTTACAAGAAAAGTTAAGAGGTTGTTAATTATCTACAGAAGGTGATCTTTATCCGATCAACGACCTCAAAATCAATACGCGAAGGTTGCCAGCGTAAAATCATTTACCGGTCAGTCTGACCTGCTACGTATATGAGGGGTGTCGGCTATCTATTTTTAAATAAAGTTCTATCCCTTGTATTTTTTCCAGATCATTCAATTCATTCTCTATGAGGCCATTGATACCATTGTTCCTAATAAAGTGTTAGTTGATAAATCAGTACGGCAGACCTTGGAATGAAATCATTTAAGCAGCCCTCTCTGCTAAACAAAAATCGATCAATTTCCGATAAATATTATTCTCTCCCAAAATCTTCTTGTTCCCTAAAATAACCACATGCTCCCGTGCCCGGGTCAGCGCTACATTTAATTTCCGGTCCACTCCCTCTTCCGACAGCGATACCAGCGAATCCATTTGCGAAGCAGCGTTGGTACAAAGTGAAATGAGGATAATGTCCCTGGCCCCGCCCTGATAGCGTTCCACGGTATCAATGGTGATGCTGTTGCAATCGATGCTTTCCTTTTTGAGCACTTCCTGTATCTGTGCAATCTGTGCGCGGTAGGGGGTGATGACGCCGATGGTTTTTGGTTTTCCGACCATTCGGTGCGGGATCTCGCTTTGCTCGGTTTGGTCTTCGGTCTCTGTTTCTTGGTTCTGGAAAAAGCCAATCAAATGGGCTACTTGTTCGGCTTCGAAGCGGTTGGTTTTGCGGGAAGGTGTTTCCCAATCGACCGGTGTATCAACAAAGGCAATTCGCTGGGAAGTAACAGCGGAAACCCAATCGGCCTGATGTCCATTACTCTGCAGTGTGATCGGTGCTACCTGATTCTCATGGACGGGAATTTCAACTGGTAAAACCTTTAATTTGCCTTCATAAAAATGCTCGCCCGGAAACCGCATAATGTCCTGATGCATGCGCCCCTGGTGGCTCAGGTGATCGAAGGCCCAGTTCCATTTATTTTCCATGCACCTTTTATAGAGCCGCTCGAAAAGGGAATTTCGCAGGTTGTGAAGGCCAATGGATTTTAATTTTGGATCACTGACCTCGGAGGCCACAGCCTCCTGCACCACTACCGCCGGTAATTGCTTGTGGTCGCCCACCAGAATAAATTGCTCAAATTGAGGCAGCAACCCTACCAGCATCGGTTCTAAAATCTGCGATGCCTCATCGATCACCACCCGCCGGAATTTCTTTAATTGCAATAATTGCAAATTGTTTGACAAGGAGGCCAGGGTGCTGATAAAAATGCGATGGCCGTTCAATATCTCGATCAACTCTTTTCGTTTCTGTACCTCTGTCATTTTATTCGTCAACAGTTGCCCTTTGAACCTTTCAGAAGTTGAATATTTTGAACCGATCCGCAAATAAGAGTTCTTTGCTGCCTCACTGATATTTTCAACCGCTTCGCAAATTTCATCCACTGCCCGGTTGGTGTATGCCAGCAATAGCAAGTTTTCTTCCGTATTTTCAAACACCCATTTTGCATAATTCTTCAACATCTGGCTGGTCTTTCCCGTGCCCGGCGGCCCCCAGAGCAGAAAATAGTCCTTTGCATGGAGCATCTTATGCAGAATGGTTTCCTGCTCTTTGGTGAGGGAAGTACTTTTCTCCCTTTGCAGTGGGTCAGGAAGAGGTGCCCGGTTCTTTTCCTCCTCCCGGCCTCTTCCGGAGGGGGAAAGGCTGTCATCCAGGATATTTGATGGAGCAGCAACAGTCAGCAATAAATCTCTTTTCCGCTTGCTACTTTCCGCCATCCGGAACAGCCCCTGGTACATGGCATTAAAACTCATGTCCATCTGATCGTGCTCCAGGTTCCACACCTCAAATTCTTTAAAAATGGCTTTATTGAATTGTTTGTACCGCAGCCGAACCGTGACCGTTGTCTCGCCCATCTCCAGTACTGAGACTTTGAAAATCTGGGAAGAAATAGGAGTATTCAGTCCGTTAGTCCCCTGGTCTTGTCCCGAATTCACTTCGGGGTCGTCAGTCGGCTGACCGTTACTAATCATCTTACTTTTCGACTGGCGAACCGGATAAAGCACCGCTATATCTCCCTTGCGAAAGTTGGCGAGTGGGTTGGTAGCAGCCGTTTTATCAAAAACGATGATCGGTTCCTCTTCATTGGCTCGGTTCTCTCGGATTTTGAGGGATTTGATGACCTGGTAGTTCAGTTCCTTTTCATCAAATGTATCCAGCCAGAGCGCCGCCAGTCCATTAGCCTGATCAACCCCTTGAATGCCGGTTTTGGCCAATTGATGTTCCCGGGCGATGAGTCCGGAAAAGGCATTGAAATAGCGCCGCTCCAGGTCTTCGAGCGAGTTGTATGTTTTTTCAAACCGCTCAATGTTTTTCGTCAGGTAGCCTTTGATATGTGGAAAACGATTTTTCGTAATTCTCTGCAATACAGGCACTTGCCTTACATCTTCCCTGATATTTGCCAGCAACTGATCAATGGCCACCAATTGGTTGCGCACTTGCATGGCTTCGTTCTGTTCCGCTTTTACAGGTGGAGCATATTTTAATTGATTTGTGTCGAGGCCGGAGTAAAGGATGTAGCTTGCCGGCTCTATTTCACCTTTAAAAACCGAGCGCACCATCAGGTCGTACAAGAGCGTCTGGATGAAATGGCTGGCACCGATCCCATATTTATTGGGCATGAAAGGTTTGCCACTCTTCAATTCGATGATTGCGCTTTCGCTCTCTTTTTTATAAAATATATCCAGGCGTCCCTGCAAGCCATGCGTTTCATCGTAGAAGGAGGGTTCGAGATAACACTCACTGGGCTCAATGTTCGATCTTTTCATCCCCCGATTGACCATCCCTTGCAGGGTCACCCAGTGTTTTTGCGACTTTTGGTAAATCTCCCGGATGGCGGAATCTGGCAGCACCGCAAATGTCAACGGATTGGTTTTGAAGACTTTAGGAAAAGTTTTCTTGAAGACGGCCTTGGGGTTGTTCATCAGTTCATCCAAAAAGAAATTGGCAATATTCCCCAAAATCATCGGGATGCTCTGTTCAAAAGGAAGGTATTTGTTCAACAGGTAAACCACCGGTTCTGCTCCCCTCCCCTGAAAGCAATTGGCCACTGCCGACACATCCAATAAATAGTCGGGCTGAACAACAATGGCCCGCGGGCGGTACATGCCTTTGTCATCCACTTCCACATCCAACAGGCTCAGCGTAACGGGCAACCCAAATATTTTCCTGACCTGACGAATGGTCTGATTAAAGGAGGCATTGCGGTCCGCAATGTTATATTTCACCAAAACGGGCAAAGCCGGGTTGGCTTCATCGCGGACCAACAGGCAGTCATTTTCCACATCGTCCTCTAAGACCACCACCCTCGCCTGCTTCTTGAAAGCTTTTACTTTTACTTCAGTGTACGCAAAAGGAATATCGGGAGGAATGATATTCAGGATTTCATCGGGGATGGCTTCGTCAAGCAGTCCGGCAATACACTGAGCAAGGGTTTTGAAGCCCAGGCAATACAAGTCATATTGCTCATTATCAGCCACATAGGACCGATGTTTTTTCCGAAAAAAATGAATCCAGTACTGCGTCCTTTTATTGATATGAAACTGGTGACAGGCAAAAGAAATACGGGCAAACAGGGTGGTGAACTGAATGTTTTCAGCCTTGGTCACCTCGATGAACAACAGTTCCAGGAGCCGGGCCAGGGCATCTGTTTTCTGGGCATGTGTCCACGTTTCATGTGTCTGCACTTTCATCATTTCGATGTAAAACAGACGGGCCAGTTCGGTGGCGCTATGTGAGTGGTTGTTGCTCATTTTCGGAAGAGGACAAAAGTATCAAAAAGCAGAGGCAATGATGGCGAGTGAACGGTGGCCCGTCTTTCAAGTTGCCCCTTTTTTTACAAAACCCAGTTTCAGCACGCGCATTTAAATTGATTTTTTCCAAAAAAACCTAACTTTCCGCCCAATGCCTATCACTAATAATTTTCACTATTAAACCCAAGTCTGTTAGTTTAAATCGAAAGGGAACAGGGGTCAGGAGCCAGCAGTCAGGCATAGTGTTTTCGCCAATCTAACCTGAGTGCTGGCTCCTGACCCCTGACAACTAAAAAAATTCACAACATGAAAAAATTTACTATCTCACTCTTTGTATTTCTTTTTTGCCTGACACTCCATGCCCAGGAATTTTGGTTTGAAGCCGGGCTGAAAGGTGGCGTTGGCATGTCGTTTCTCTACAATAAAAACGTGGTGGACGACAGCAACTGGGACTATGCCCTCACGCCGATGTTCGGCGCAGGTGCAAAGTTTTCTTGTAATTTCGGCCCCTATCACGGCGTCTTTCTGGAAGGGCTTTTCAATAAGTCAACGCAAGATTTTAGATACAACATCGCCAGTTCGACAGAGGACTTTGACTATAGCGTTGAATGGCAAAGCATCGATTTGTACGTATTGTACCGGGGCATCAAAAACCGGGTATACTTCGAAGTCGGCCCGATGTACTCCTTGATCCAAAAGTTCGAACAGCCTTTAATACATAATGCAGCTGCCAGCGAATCGACAGATTTTTACGAAAACAGCTACTTCGGTGGTGTTTTCGGGTTTGGTGGCTACATTGCCGGGGCCGAAACATTTTCGGTAGGTATTGGTGTCCGATTGAACTACGGTTTCGGCGACATCGTCAACGACAAGGGACTGGCGGAGAGCAACGGTTTCCCCAATCCTGTCAAAGACATCGCTTACGAAACGGAGGAAAGGACCAACATCATGTTCGCCCAATTTTTAGTGGAGTTCAATTTTGGTGTAGGACGGTTTGCGAAGACAGCTTGTAGCGAGCGCTTCAAGCGGATTCGGAGGAGGTAAGCTGAAAAATGGTACGAGAAGATGTCATTTTTTGAAAAAACGACATCTCGTACCATTGAAATAGACAAAGGCCGGTCAGCAAACTGACCGGCCTTTGTTTTTTGGCAAAATTCATTTTTTAACCTCAGCAAAAAACAAATGGGCCATGCGAAACGCCCCTGGAACAATGGAGCACACTGCTCAAAAAGGAAGCAAAAGTAGCTGACCCGGTCACCGCACCGTGGCTGGCGGGATTGTCCCGCACCAGGTCAAGCTTCAATCCGCTGTGGGTGACCACCTCACATCTTACAATGTGGGCCTCCAGTCTTTGGTCGGCCACGACCTCACCAACGCAATCGGCAAATCCCAACGTTTTGGCCGCCAAAGCATAGATGGCCATCGTGTTGGTATTTTGAGGGGCCAGGCGGTTGATTTCAGATACGTTGCCGGTGGCAATAATCAGTTCCTGATCGGTCAATTCCATTGCCTCGTCCAATCGGTTCCGGGCCGCTGCTTCCGTTAACTTGAACGACTGCGGATGCTTTTTCATCGTCACCTTCAGGTTTTTTATTTGCCCTTGCTGATCCAAACGGATCACATCCCAAATCCCAATGGACGCCCCGATCGGAATGTAGCACCGATGCCCTGACTGCTCCAGTTGGTGGAGCACATTTTGGTGAAAAGCCGCATCCCCCAGTGCCGTAGGAGAAGACATGAAGAGATCAGTATGCTCCAAAATATCAACGGCATGTGCCTGAAGCACAGACGGGTGGGAACACTCGATGACCAATTCAATTTCCGGCAGGAATGGCAGGAGGTCTTTGATTTCCCGGCAAATGGTTACATCGGACGGGATGTCGTGTTCCGCAAAAACGTCCTGGGACCGGTTCCACAAATACTTTGGCTGAAATTGCTGCTTGAATGCGGGGTTTTCCTGCATGGTTTTGAACAGCGTTTGTCCAACTTTTCCGAACCCTAAAATGGCGACCTTCATTGGTATTCTTTTTTAAGAGGTAAAGATAAGAGATGCTTTACTGCCGAAGTTTCTTCGGTAAAAAAGGCAGTGCCGGACGGCACTGCCTTTTCATTTAGTATGTGATGTCGCCGAAGTCACCTTCGGCGGTACGGTCAGTTCACTGCCGGCAAAAAACCAAAGTTCTCCGCGTAGTCCAACATCTGCTCTGTGAAATCATCCGGGTATTCCACTTGGATATCGGTGATTTCGCCATTCTCTTCGACGGGCACCAATTTCGGGTTGATGAAACCGCCGTAGGGTGGAATATTCAATTTCGCCGAACGGTCCAGTACTTCCTGGTGGATAGCCGGATCGACCTGAATACCGTAGTCTTCAAAAATAGCTTTGGCCGCTGCGTAATCACCTTGCGATTTAATGCGCTGCACTTCTCTCAGCAACTCCCCGAACAGCTCCCGCATTTTATCATAATCTTTGATATCGATGTATGATTTGCCCTCCCGTTTGACCATCTCGACCGCACCGGCGGCGCTACCTTTTTCGAAAGCCCAATGAGCGACCATGGCCCGGTTGCGCATGTGGGCCTGCTCAATTGTCTTGCCGGGCTGGATGCGGCGCAGTTGGGTCATCATGCCGTTTTTTAGGTAGCTGTCGTATTCGGCTTTGCCGACATCGAGGGACTCCATGAGGCCCATGTCCACCAGTTTTTGATCCATGATGTAATAAAGAGCGACCAGGTCGGCCCGAGCTTCTTCCAGTGGCGAGGCGAAGTTTTGCAGGGCTTGTGCCGGATTTTCAACACCGGGCTCCAACTGGCCGGAGGCGTGGCCGATGACTTCGTGCAGGGCAGTATGCATTTTAGCGCCCAGTTTACCATGCTTTTTGGCACGGGCGATTTCCTCATCGTCGTGGGCAAATTCCTGAAGGAGGCCCGGGCCGTCAGCATTGCTGTACCCTTCAACGATGTTGCCAAGGCTTACCGACTTCGAACCATGCCGGGCCCTGATCCAGTTGGAATTGGGCAAGTTAACGCCGATCGGGGTGGAAGGAGAGGCGTCACCTGACTCACCCGCCACATTGACTACTTTGTATGAAATTCCCACTACCTCTTTCTTTTTATGCTCGTCCATGATGGGTGAATTGCTTTCGAAATAAGCAGCATTGTCAGCGACTACCGCCATGCGTTCGCTCGCTTCAAAATCGTTGATTTCGACAATGGATTCATAACTGCCTTTATAGCCGAGCGGATCGTGATAGACCTCGATGAAACTATTGATGTAATCAATATCACCTTCCGTGGCCTGTGTCCACGCGATGCTGTAGAGGTCAAAAGTTTTCAGGTCACCTGTTTTATAATATTCGATAAGGAGTTCGAGGGCCTTTTTCTGCGGCTCGTTTTCGGCCACGGTGGTAGCCAGCTCCAGCCATTTGATGATTTCCTGAATGGCTTCACCGTACATGCCGTCTACTTTCCAGACGCGTTCCTGCAATTGGCCGCTTTCATCTTTCACCAATTGGGAATTCAGGCCAAACAAGGGAGCATAAAGCCCAGCGTCTTCATTTTTCTTAGCGTAAAATGCCTTAGCTTCCGCAGTACCGACATTGTCTGCATAAAAGTTGACGGCGGAGTTTTCAAGGAGTTTTTCAGGGTCACTTTGGTCAATCCGCATTGGATCAACGGATGGGTCAAACATGGCTCGTTTGGCCACATCGGAAAGGGCCGCCCCGGTTTCAGAAAGAATTGTTTCAAAATAGTCCTGGGAAAATTCAGGTGTGAACTTCTCGTTGCCGTAGTGGTGATGGATACCGCTTGCAAACCAGACTTCTTTGGCATATTTCTCCAGTCCCTTCCAGTCTGCGCTGCTTTTATCACCTTTGTAATCCATCATGATTTTATCCAAAGCTTTGCGGATGGCGAGGTTGTGCTTATAGTTTTGATCGTACGTAATGTCCCTGCCCGCCAGTCCTGCCTGGGTCAGGTAATAGACGAGCTTCTTTTGGTCCAGGGTCAGTTTTTCGAACCCGGGGATCTGGTAGCGGATCATTTTTTTATCGGCAAAACTTTCCGTTTGCCACACAAATTCATCTGTCTCTTTATCGGATGTTTCCAGTGTCGAAGGCTTGTCAGATGGTGTACAAGCCAGAAAAAAACAGGTCAGAGCCAAAAAATAATAAAAGTGTTTTTTCATGTTGTGTTATTTTTCGAAAAGTATAGAAAGTAAAAGCGAGCCTCATCCTGATAGCGCCCGTTTTTCCTTTTCACAGAGAAATTTAAACAATAGAAATTTATCTTAAAAATTTGACTGGTGAAATTAGCAGAAATATTTGTTTGGGAATTGATAGAATCCTGGAAAAAGAGAAAAATTTGGAGAATTAAGTAATTTATTATTTCCTTTTCGAATTTCTGACAACTGATTTCCACACTAGAAAACACAATTACCAGGCCTCCTTTTATATTCAAAAAAACGGCTTTTGTTCCATGTTCTTTCTCTACAACTGCTCGAAAAGTGCTCCCAAACCAACCCGGCACATTCCTGAAAACCAGGTCGGTTGGGGCATCCAAAAGGTCACGTTAGAAAATCCTCTAATATTTTTTTCATAGTCACTTTATGATTCCAGTGATTAACCTCATGACAGATCGACCGCTGACGGAAATCCTGAAATAGGGGATCCAGCACCATCCACCGGATCCCCAGAACCAGTTGCCTGGTTATTGACAGGTTGTATCAACGTCCAGTAGGGCGTTGGCTCAATTACAACAGCTGTCAGGGCTACATAAAAGGATTGTCCTGGTTCGAGCAGGATTGTCGGAGCGCTGGAAACCAGGTTTGTTAAAGGACTTATGTTATTCGACCAAATTAAATCAGCAGCTTGCGTCACATCCATACTAAAAGAACAAGAGATGTCTGCCCCCACCATGACGGAAACCAGATACTGGCCGCCTGGCAGGAGGCATCCATCGGAACTAATTAAGTAAGTATGAGAATCTCCGTTAAATACTACGTTAGATGCTGGCAGGACACTGCCACTGGTATTCACCGCAAGCGAAGGGGATGCTGCAAGTACGAAGCCCGAAAGGCGATGACCGAACTGAATAGCAGAACCTTCTTCCATATTGATGCTACAGACTGTGGCACCACCACTTTTCTTTAAAACAAAATCAGCGTGTATCACATAGTTGCCATTGACCAAAAACGATGGAGTGAATGAAATGGCCTTTTTAAAAGCAATTTCTGGTAACACAAGCGACGCAAGACTGCCCGTTCCGCTGCTTCCGTAATTGCTGCATGGAACTTCATTAATACCGAATTTGTCTTCCGTGCGCTCTCCAATTAACAGAATTCTTTCTTTGGCAAAAATGCGTTTGCAATCACTATTATTTTCAAAAACCTTTTTTCGACTTGTTCTATTTTTTTTATTTAAACATAAACCCAAACCAGCCAAATATCCACCAAAACTTTTTCCTATTAGATTTTCAGAAAAAAAAAGATTCATAAAAACAAAGCACACTATCATTAGCGGCGCAATCAATTTTTTGAAACAACCGAAAAAATTCATGGCTTTACTTTTAAATTTCCGGAGCAGGGTTCTTCCTATGACCTATTGTTTACTTTTCTGCGGTTAAAGAAAAAACTTACCCCAAAATTTCATGTCTCTATATTTTGTCTGGATTTATTTAAATTATTTTGGTGAAAAAATAGGGGAGCGAAAATTGTTTAACGTATTATACAAATAGCATACTGTGCAACACGAAAAACCACAGCCCAAAAAGGTCAATAGTTTAAAAAATTATTTTCCATTTTTGGCAATACATCACTGTGTAAAAAGATTACCCAGTGAATTGATCATAATTTTTTTTTGAATTAAAGCGTCTTTGAAAAAATTAAAGCGTCTTTGAAAAATTGCACAAATCCCTTTATCTCAAAGGATTTTCGATCAATCCATTAAATGTGTTTGTTGGTAAAGTTTAGAAATTAAACAGGCCACCTAAAAATAAAAAATACTTTTAAGCAGTCCATTCTTTTAGATTTAAATACATTCAGTAAATATCACTTACAAAGGAAAATCAAGAAAGGAAGATTTAATTTTAAACGGTAAGTCAGCCTTTCTCGATAGCGTTAATTTAAATCTCCATTAAATAAAGGGTGAGCAAAAAGTTTGTTGGAGATTTTTTTTTGAAAACTGGTTTTATGAGAACAAAACACCTGCCAATTTCATAACAAGGTTTTTTATTAAAAGTATTTTTAATGCTTAGAATTAAAACAATTAATCGCTTGTAAGATATTGCACAAAGAATTAATTAAAATATTTTTTCGCCACTTCATCAATGGCATTGGCCAAACGTTGATCTTTCTCTGTCACTACCCCGCCAGCATCGTGAGTATTCAGTTTAAATGTGACGGTGTTCCAAACATTCGACCAGTCAGGATGGTGCCCTTGCTTCTCAGCAAGAAATGCTACTTCCGCCATGAATGCAAAAGCCTCTGTGAAATTTTTAAACTTGAAAGTTGCCTGGAGGGAGTTATCTTTTTCTGTCCACATGATTTTAATACGTTTTAATGGTAAAATGGCTGAATGGCTAAATGGTTCAAGAAATGCTTTAAAATAATGCGCATTTTTAATAACCATTCAGCCATTTAATCATTAAACGTCCTATTAATTCAATTTATAGGAGATGTTAAAATCCTGAAGGACAGCATCGAGGAGTGGGTCTTTGCCTTCGATATATCCTTCTTTGAGGTTATAGTCCCAGAACTTGGCAAGTGTGTTCCAGTAGCTTGCAGTCATGGTTCCCCGGTAAGTCTTGATCAGGGTGTGAAGCGGTTTGTCCAACTCCCGTTCTACCATTTTCACCAGAATCTTCCCTTGTGTACGGGTGAGTTTTTTTAGTGGTTTTTCAAATTTATCGTCCAACTGTTTTTGGAGTTTACGGGCATATTTCTTCCGCTTGCCTTTTTTCATCTCAGCCGTTTGATCTTCCAATTGACGGAAGACCATAATGGCTTCTTTGGCATACGGATATACCACGGCAGCATAACGCAAATAACGCCTGTACCGTAGATATTCTTCCCGGCTTTTAAACTGGCGCGGAGAGGTCAGGGAAACCGTCATCAGATCATCGGCGATCAACAGGGTGTCTCCGTTGTCATCCAACATTAAGGTAACCAACTGGCCATTAAGGGTAGTTTTACCCAGGGGCGTTTGGGCGTTCAGGAATTGGTTGAAAAAACCCATCATCAACATCAAAAAAAGAAATCTCTTCATTACAACAAGGTTGGTTAATTAAACGAAATTACATCATTAAGACGAATGACTTACGCATCAGTTTGTTAAACTAATGCAAAAGTTATCCCCAAAACGAAGAGATGCTCTTTTGGATTGTTGATGGCGTGAAAATGTGCAAGCGAGTGAAGGAATGTAATTCGTTGGAAGTAGGACTGATTTGCTCTCAGTATTACTGGTTGTTCATGCTGAACTACTGGTTGCTGACCCGTTTCAATTTAATCTCGTACAACTGAACGATTTTGGCTTGCTGATCAGCTACTTTATTGAGCAGTTTCAGTTCTTGCTTGATGGCTTGATTCTCGGGAGATTTGTGCCTACTGCGGAGGGATTTATTTAGGTCAAGAATTTTTTGGATTGTGGCAGTGAGGGCGGATTTTGAATTGAGGAACTTTTGGAACAAGGATGAGTCCGGTGCATTAGTTTGTTTCGACATAGGCGATAAATTTTGATTTTTATTTGTCAAAAACACTTTCAACACAAATTTAGTTCTTTAACTCCAATTTTCACAAAAAATTGTGCAGAAAATGTCTTCCTGCTTAGTTGAGTTGCCCACCAAAACAGCAAAGCCATTTTGAGCGTCGGGTTAGTGTCAAAAAAACGCTTAGATAATGTTCGAATCAGGACACTTTGGAACACGTATTTCAGGATATTAAAAACCATGTTCCCACAATTGGTGTTTGGTTGATATCCAACGTCAGGATCTTGCAGAGCGTAATGTATCCGGACGGTGCTGCAGAACTGTTATTTTATACAATCCGACCTTTTTATGAATCAGTCAAATTCTTATTGGTATCTGGAAAATGTGGACATGACTGAAATCCTTTGTCCTACCAAGCTGGGTATTTCCACCCAAAACATTGAGCATAAAGACTTCCGCAAGGGCGATTATATCTTCCTTCCTGGTGAATATGCGGATAAGATTTTTTTCATCATGGAAGGGCGGGTCAAAATCGGTTCCTACAGTGAAACGGGAAAGGAAATAACCAAAGCCATTATCGGACAAGGTGAAGTGTTTGGTGAATTGCCGCTGGCCGGTGAAGAACAACGAAGAAATTTTGCCATGGCCATGGAAAATACCTCGGCCTGTGTTTTATCAGTTGCACAGATGAGAAACCTGATGAAAGAACACAGCCCGCTCAATTTGTTCTTTATGAAAATCATGGGTAGTCGGATGCTGGAAATGGAAAGACGCCTGGAATCACTCGTCTTTAAAGATTCCCGTACCCGAGTGGTGGAGTACCTCAAATTGCTCTGTGAAACGAAAGGGCAACGGGTTGGATACGAATGGGTCGTTCGCAAATTTCTGACCCATCAAGAGATTGCCAATCTTACCGCTACTTCCCGGCAAACGGTCACTACTGTACTTAACGAGCTGGAAGATAAAAACATTTTGACCTACAATCGCCGCAGGTTGCTGATCAGGGATTTGGATGCTTTGGCAGCAGAGGCTATGGTGGGGTGAGGGTTATGAGTTATGAGTTATGAGTTATGAGTTATTGAAGGTTGAATGGATATGAACGATTCAATTTTCTCCCTTTATTTTCTTTTCATAATTGGTGGTTGAGTAGCCTTCTATGAAAGGTAAACTTTTGACGCTCCCGCCGTTTTTTATGACGAAATCCGAACCGACTATTTGTTCTGGTTTCCAGTCTCCTCCTTTCACCAGCACATGTGGAATTAATTGCCTGATCAAATCCAACGGGGTATCTTCCTCGAATAGAACCACGGCATCCACGAAGACCAATGCCGCCAACAGGCACATGCGGGTTTTTTCGTCCTTGATCGGTCGGTGTGCTCCTTTTAACCGGCTGACCGATTGATCCGAATTGATTCCGATGATCAGCCGGTCGCCTAAGTCTTTGGCTTGAGACAGATAATGAATATGGCCATAATGGAGCAGGTCAAAACAACCATTGGTGAAAACAACCCGCTGACCTGCCGCTTTCCATGCTTGCACCTCTTCAGCAGCACTCTGCCAGTTGAGAATTTTGGCTTGTATTTTATTTATAAACACTTTCAAGTGGTGATTATTGGAAATAGAAATATCCTTCTAATTTAAAAAATCAAATGTTTGTCAAAAGCTGAGTTGCTCAGTATTTCAATCCCAATAAATCTATTTCACAGAAACCTTGCTTTTTTGGTTAATGACCGGCAAAACCACCAGAGCAAGGATACCGAGCAATGAATTGCAGCCAATCTGTACCAGAAAGAAAATGATATTGGCAACGGAAAAAGCATCGTCTCCTTTGATTCCATAAAATAAAGTCAGTGCCGTGATGACCAAAAAGTGAAAAGTGCCCATCCCACCCGGCGAAGGAATGACCATCCCCAAAGTGCCGAACACAAATACCAGCAAGGCAGCCCGGAGATCGAGGTGTTCGGTCGGGCCAAATGCCTGGAAGCCCAGCCAGGTCATCACAAAAAACAGCACCCAAATCGTTAGGCTGTGAAAAACAAACCACCCCGGCCGGTCCAGCTGCCGAACAGACTTAATGCCCTCCCAAAAACCCAATAAGATATTGGAAACTTTTTTAAACAACGCAGACCCGGCAAGCCGTTGGCGGAACAGATAAAGTAATGCTCCTCCTGTCAGTCCAACTAACAGAATGGCCCACTTCCACGGAAAACCACCAGCCTCTTCTACCTCTTTTGACTGATTCTCCGTAATGAACCCGATTATTTTTTCTGACTCGAACAAAAGCGCCAAACCAAAGGCCAGCAGCAAACAGATTACGTCCACTACCCTGTCGACCACGATGGTGCCCATTACTTTTTCGGCAGGGATCTTTTCGTATTTGGAAAGTACTCCAGCACGCACAACTTCTCCCATCCTGGGCAGTCCCAGGTTGGCAAAATAACTGACCAATATCGACAGGAAACAATTGATAAACCGGGGATTGTACCCCATGGGCCTGAGCAGCATTTTCCACTTGTAGGTCCGGCTTATATTGCTGATGGCAAACGCCAATACCACCAAGGCTATCCAGCCATATTTTACCCGGCCAAAATCATTGATCAATTTATCCAAAAGCGGCACACAGGCGGTTTCCGCTGTTCCAGCCGCGCGGCATTCCGCTAACAAAGCATCTTTCTCTGCCTGCGTTTCCACGGTCTCCCACTGCGGAATGTTCTTGATACAACAATCATTTTTGTATGCCTCGTTTTGAGAACGATATACCAGAAAGAGAATAATGCAACCGATGCTTAGAAAAAGCAGAAATTGGAGCAGGTTACGAAAGAGGTTTTGCATTTTATGATTAAATGGTCGAATGGTTAAAATGGCTACCTGGTCGAGTCAGACAACTAAAAACGACCATTTAGCCATATTAACCATTCAACCATTTATTTATTCTTTATCTTTTATTCAAATCCCGGTTCATCCGGTTCAGACGGGGAATGGCTGCATTAAATATGTCCTTTTTCCCTTCGATGGGGATTTTGACTTTGATCCCGCCAATGATTCCGCCTGTAAGTGCGCCGATCCCCGTGGTAGCAAGTCCAAATGTCAACGATTTTTCCCAGGTAGTCCGCGGCGACGATAGTGAATTATCGCAGTCCATTCCGGGCACCACCGGGTCGCAGGGTTCATCGTCTTTAAAACCTACCAGCCCCGTCAAGGTACCGACCAGAAATCCTGTACCTGCCCCGATCAGGGCGTACTGTACGATCCGGTTCTGTTTTCGGGCAGCGATGTGATCGATCTGGGAATAAGGAAAAATGTATACCACTTCGGGGCCATCTTTTTTCCCTTTGTCAAAAACACTGGCCTTCTTTTTAAGGATAAGGGTTGAGTCGTCCATCCTGTGCAGCAGGCCACTGAATTCGTCGCCCGAACCGCCAGCCCCGCGGAGCACCCACAAATCCAATTTGTTTTGGTCAAGCAGGGCATCCGGCTTAAATTTCAGCTTTCCTGCTTCAGGGTCTTGGTAACGGACGTCCGTGATAAACCTCTTTTCAATAATGTACGCTAAATTGGAATTTTCGTTGAATTTGCGGTAGGTCACATTGGATTCGCTTTCCTCGATCACTCCGACCAGAAATGGATATTGGCTTTCAAAAATAATGGTATCCTGGGCAACCGTACTTCCGGCAGTCAGGAGCAAAATAAAAAGCGTAAGCAGTTTGGGATATTTCATGGTCATCTTGATTGAAAAGCGCCGGCAAAGGTAATGAATCTATTTATGGTTACAGGAGTTGCCCGATGCATTTAGGTATTTTTGTATTTTGCCGCCCGAATCAATTCATTCTTTTATCTCTGGCGGATTTAATCCAATGTTGTACGGATGGCTAAGCAGGTAAATTTAAAGTATCTACAATGCGCCACAACAACCTTGTCAGCCAAACGATCAAAAATTGACCAAGAACACCAAATTCTATTTAAATTTCTCAAAATCAATAATTTACCGATTAAATAATTTTCAATTTATCAATATCTTAATTTCTAATAAACCAACTGCCTCGTTAACAATTTGAAAATCCATCAATATATAATCCTTTTTTTGGCCTTGGGTACCTGGGTTGGGCTGCCAGCACAAAACGACCTGTTGCGCGTGCACAATTTTGGGATCGAGGATGGGCTTTCCCAACGAGATATATTCAAAGTACTGCAGGATTCATCAGGCTTTTTATGGATCGTCACCAAAAACAGCCTAGACCGGTACGACGGCCACCATTTCCGCCAAATGTACCAAGGCGACCAGAAAAACTTTTTGCCCAAAGGTGTCCGGTACAACATGCTCATCGGCCCGGATGACGAAGTATGGTACTCCAGAGGTGATGCTCTGATAAGAATAGATCCCAAGGATCAGCATGCCGACACGATGGAAGTCCTGCCACATACTGGCGATATTGCCTGGTTCAACAACATGTGCCTCGACCGGCAAGGAAGAATATGGACGATCGAGTACTCAGGCAAAGACTCCTCATCCACGCTGCACATCAGGGATGAAAACGGATTGTCTGAGCCGATCGTCAAGTTTCCCGGCAAACATTCGCACCATCCGATCACTTCGGTAGATGGATTCATCCACATAGCGGCTTATGAAAACGAAATTTGGGTCTATGACCTGGAAGGAAAGCAGGTCAGCCAATTTGAATTTCCCGCACCTGCCAATGAGAAAGCATATTCCAGGGTCATCGAATTAAAGACCACTCCCGATGGCACCGTCTGGGCATTGCTTGCGCATGGGCAGCTGTACTATCAGGCACCAGGTGCCACTTCATTTGTCCGGCACCCGATGAGCGATAGCGGATTTGATCATTTCCTGCCATCCGCCTTCATGGTGGAATCTACGGGGGACATCTGGATCTGCGGGCTCGTTTCCAACGATCACCACAGCAATGAAAATTCACCGTGTAGCAGCTTTCAGCCTGGTGCAGCCTTATTGCACTATAACAGCATCTCAAAGCGAATTGATGATTACAGCTATTTTCTAAAGAAAGCCTTGCCCTACGCAGAAGCTCCACGGCAGATCTTTATGGATCACACGGGAGTGATCTGGATTTCGACCACTTTTGGGCTGATCCGCATGGTAGAAAACAATCTGTTCGAGCGCTACATGTCCGATGGCAATGACTGTTGCCGGGACGGCATCTGCAGCATGCGCGGCATCACCGAAGACGACGAGGGCAATATTTACTTCAGCTACTACAGCTCCATTCATGTGCTCAATCCGCGCAATGGCTCCTTGGTTCCACTTTTCTCCAACCAGCTCAGCTATCCGTACACCCTGCTGCATGACCGGGGGCACTTGTATACCGGCGAAGGCCTGCAGATCAACCTGAGCAATCTACAGGTTGATACTGTCGTCCAGGGCATGGCCATGACGGAGGGCGTGGTGATGAAGGATGCAGATGGGGATATCTGGTTTGGCTGTCAAAACAAGCTGAAATATTACTCCCCGGCGGCTCAGAGCAAAACCGATTATCAAGACCCTACCGGACTATTGGAGCAATCGGAATTAGAGCACATTACTTACCTGCACCCCTCCAAAGAACGCTCCCATTTCTGGGTGGCCACTCGTAAAAAAGGTATTTTTAAAACGCATAAAAAAAACGGCGTGGTCGCCCATTATCATACAAAATCAGAACCTGCCCTGCCGCATAACCGCATTCTGGCCGTTTTGGAAAAAAATAACAGCTTGTGGGTTGCGTCAGCCGTCGGGCTTTGTCAGCTCGATCTGGAAAGGGACAGCATCCGGGTATTCACGACCGAGGATGGCCTGACCAACAATTTCATCAACGGCCTCCTGCCGGAAGGTGACTCGGCCATCTGGGTGAGTACCGACAATGGCCTTGCGAGGCTGGACATTGAAAAAGGTACCTTCAGCAACTTTTACAAGGCCGATGGGCTTTCCAATAACGAATTCAACCGCAGTTCCTTCCATGTGGCTGATGATGGCAGGATGTATTTTGGAGGCATTGATGGCATCAATGCATTTTACCCAAACTATCGCTATGGTGAGCGCAGGACCAAAATGAACAGCCACCTCTTGTTCACCAAATTCACCAAATTTGACGGCGAAAAGGATGTCACTCAAATGACCGGACTGGCCAGTGGCAACCAGATCTCCCTTTCGCACTCCGACGAAACTTTTTCTTTTTATTATTCCCTTGGCGATTTTACCGACCCCAAAACCCATCTGTACAGTTACAAACTGGAAGGTTTTAACAGCGACTGGTCCGAACCGACCCCACTTAATTTTGCCCGCTTCGTCAATGTCCCTCCGGGCAAATACACGTTCCGCGCCCGTGCTGCCCGCGCCAAAAGCGACTGGGTCAAACAGGAGTTGGCTGTTCCTGTACTCATCCGGCAGGCGTTCTATAAAACCAACTGGTTCAGGATATTGGCTTTTGCGCTCATCACTTTGCTGGTCTATGGAATCATGCGGTACCGACTTCATTTAGTGGAAAAACACGAACGAGAACTCGAACTGCTCGTTCAGGACCGCACCCGGGAACTGGTCACGGCAAAAGCTAAAAGTGATGAACTCCTCCTCAATATCCTCCCGGCCGACACGGCCGAAGAACTCAAGCAAAATGGCTCGGCCAAAGCTCGCCGCCACGACGACGTAACCGTCATGTTCACCGATTTCCAGGGCTTCTCGTTCATCGCCCGCAACCTGGAACCCGAAGCGCTCGTAGCAGAAATCGACCACTGCTTTCGTGCTTTCGATGAAATCATCGAAGAATTTAAACTGGAAAAAATAAAAACGATCGGCGATGCCTACCTCTGTGGCGGTGGCCTTCACGGCGAAGAAAAAACAGATGCCGCAATCCGGGTAACACAGGCCGCCCTCAAAATCCAGTGCTTCCTGAACGAATATTCAAAAGAGCGAAATGCGCAGGAGCGTCCTTGCTTCCAGGCGCGCATCGGCATCCACTCCGGCCCCGTAGTCGCGGGTATCGTAGGTATCAAAAAATTTGCTTACGACATTTGGGGCGACACCGTCAATATTGCAGAACGACTGCAATCCAAAGGCGAAGTGGGCAAGGTCAATATTTCAAAAACAACCCATGAACTGGTCAAGAACAATTTCCATTGTAAATACCGCGGCAAAATCGAAGCGAAGCATCAAGGAGAGATTGATATGTATTTTGTGGAAGACCGGCTTGGCTGAATTAACGATTAAAGGATTGAAGATCAACGATTGGAGATTATCAAAGCAATCAAAAATCCTTGATCTCCAATCCTTTAATCGTTGATCACAGCAGCCCCTCCAGCACTTCCCACACATTTTCCACCAATACAAACTGGCCTTTCTCGTTCGGGTGGATGCGGTCGCCCTGGTTCAGTTCGGGGATACCGGCGACGCCATCAAGGAAAAAAGGGATCAGAGCGGTGTTGTGCTTTTCGGCCAACTCCGGGTACATTTTGCGGAAAGCCGAAGTATATTGTTCGCCCATGTTAGGTGGAGCTTCCATACCGGACAAGACGATTTTTGCATCGGGGTATTTATTCTTGACAGAAAGAATAATGGCCTCGAGGTTTTCCTTGGAAGCTTCCGGCGAAATGCCCCGCAGCGCGTCGTTACCGCCCAGTTCGAGTACAAAAATATCGACCGGTTGGCGCAGCACCCAGGAGACCCGCTCCTTGCCGCCTGCGGTCGTTTCTCCACTCAACCCTGCGTTGATCGCTTTATAGGGCAGCTCCAGTGAATCCAGTCGCTGCTGGATGAGCGAGACATAGCCCTCCGACGGATCAAGACCATAAGCGGCCGTGAGGCTGTTGCCAAAGAACAGGATGTTTTGTCGTTTGGCCGGTGTGTCCGGTTCCGTTACTTTCTTTTCTTTTTTTCCGCTGTCAGCCACCCCGGCCTGATCACCAGTGCCATCGTTACAAGCTATTAGTAAGGTGAACGTCAAAAAAACATATAAAATGGTATGGTTCATGAATGCTGATTTTGCTGCAAATAAATAGTAAACAAAGAGAATTCGTTTTTTTTAACCAAATAAATTCCTGGAAGTTTGAAAGGGAATGCTGTTTGCTGTAGAATCCAACTACTAATTGTATCAAATTCTGTAAATCCATGTTAATTTAAACACTCCGTCAATCACAATCTATTTTATTAAAAACATGAAGACCATTTTAGTAGAAGACAATATCGCAGAAGCCAGGCTGACCCAGTTTGCTTATTCAGCAGTCGCTCCAACGACCGAGCTGGTTCATTGCAACAGTGGCACCTCATTCTTCGAAACCCTCGAAAAAACGCCACCGGAAACCATTGCTTATATCCTGTTGGATTTGAACATGCCGGCGATCAGTGGTTTTGACGTATTGAAAATGCTGGCCGCCCACAAGGAGTGGAGCTGGCTCCCCACCATCGTTCTGACATCGTCCTCCAATCAAAAAGATATTCTTGCCAGTTATGAACTGGGGGCAAATGCCTACGTGACCAAGCCAATTTTGATGGATGATTTAAATAAAATAATTGCCCACATCCATAAGTTTTGGGGAGAAGAAAACAGGTTGCCGGGTTATGCTGGTTTTTAATTGGGTCATCGTTTTTTTAAAAATTCAATGTTCCGTTTTAGCCCGCTGAACTTGGTGCGCTTCACGGCCGACTTTTTGAATATTTTTTTAAATACCTCTTCGGTAATTTCCTCCCACTCTTTTTTTTCCATTTTCATTAATTCCGGATGCGGTTCAAACGCTGGCTCCTGGTGTGTTTTGGCAAAACGGTTCCACGGGCAAACTTCTTGACATATATCGCAGCCAAACATCCAGCCCTCCATTTGTCCATTGAATTCCTCCGGTATTTCATCGCGCAACTCGATCGTCAGATAAGAAATACATTTTGAGGCATCCAATAAATAGCCCTGTGGCGAGATGGCCTCAGTCGGGCAGGCATCGATACAGCGGGTGCAGGTACCACAATAATCTTTCATCGGGTGACCGGTCATTAATTCCAGATCAATAATCAGTTCCGCCAAAAAAAAATAAGAACCTGCCTTGGGGTGAATCAACAAGGTATTCTTTCCCGTCCAGCCCACACCTGCATACCTGGCCCAGTCCCTTTCCATTACTGGCGCCGAATCAACAAAGCAACGGCCGTTTACTTCACCTATATTTTCTTCGATAAAATAAATTAATGCTTTTAATTTTCTTTTTAAAACAAAATGGTAGTCCTGCCCATAGGCGTACCGGGCTATTTTAGGAGCATCCATATTTTTTTGTACTTCCTTCGGAAAATAATTGTGCATCAATACCACCACCGACTTAGCACCTGGAACCAGCTTGGTCGGATCAATTCTTTTTTCAAAGTGGTTTTCCATGTACTGCATTTTTCCGTGGAAACCACTGTTGAGCCATTGCTCTAACCGCCGGGCTTCATGGTCCAGCTGCCGGGCCCTCGCAATGCCAACGAAAGAAAAGCCGAGGCGGTCAGCTTCGGCTCGGATTAATTCGGTATTTTTTTCAATTAATCTAATTGGTTATTATTTTAATATCGACAAAAAATGTCATTTTTATCTTAGCCTGAAACCCATACTGAAACATTGAAAACCATTTTCATCCAAAAAGAAAAATGACATTTTAACACCGCTCGGTGAGCTGCCAAAACCACAAAATGTCATTTTTATCTTAGCCTGAAACCCATACTGAAACATTGAAAACCATTTTTTCGCAAAAAGAAAAATGACATTTTAACACCGCTTAGTGGGCAAATAAAACCACAAAAAATATTTTAACTGATAATCTGCAATCTCGCAAACCGCAGCATAATCCTTTTTTGTTTCTCGGTTTCCAGGTCGTCAAAAAAGATGGTCGCAATGCGCTTGTCCCGCTGGCCATCCACGGAAATGACTTTTCCTTCCCCAAATTTCATGTGCAGTATTTTTTGTCCGGCCTGAATATCGCTGGACGGGCTGGGCTTGAATTTGGCTGGATCGACGACCATTTTCGGACGGGCCGCTGTGCGTTTGAAATTGCCTCTGACTCCGGAGGTCTGTCTTTTTGGCGAGCCGCCCATCGAATTTTCAAAGCGGCCAAAAGAATTTCTCGATTTACTGCCCACCGGTGCGGACACATCCAAATGCTGCAACTCGATTTCATCCAAGAAGCGGCTGGGCGAGTTGAATCGCTCTTGCCCAAAGCGGTACCGGCTATTGGCGTAGCTCAACGTCAGAAACTGTTCGGCCCGGGTGATGGCCACATAGAATAAACGGCGTTCTTCATCCAGACCTTCCGGTGTATCCATGCTCATGAACGAAGGAAACAACTGCTCCTCCATCCCCGTCACAAAAACACTTTTGAACTCCAGTCCCTTGGCTGCGTGAACCGACATCAGGGAGACGTAGTCATCATTGTTATTGGCTTCGTCAAGGTCGGTCATCAGGGCGATGTTTTGTAGGTAGGCGGCCAGTGAACGATCGTTCTGGTCGACAGGGCCTTGTGCCAAATCCTCTCCTTCCACCTCGATTTCATCCTGGGTTTCGAGTACATCGTTTTCCACAAATGTTTTGATCCCATCGAGCAAACTGCGGACATTTTCTGCCCGGTTCATCCCCTCAACCGTCTTATCCGCGTTGAGCGTTTTCATCAAACCAGACTGCCGGGCTATGTACTCCCCGATGGTGTGTGCATCGCAGGTTTTGGATTTTTGAATGAACTCTTGGATCATTTTGATGAAATTGCCGATCGAATTTTTGGTGCGGGCAGGCAGGTTGATTTCGAAAAGTGATTCCCACATCGTTTTGTTGTGCTGGTCGGCGTAAGCGCTGATTTTCTCAAGGGTTGTTGTGCCGATGCCACGGCGTGGATAATTGATCACGCGGCGCAGTGCCTCCTCGTCCCGCTGGTTGATGGTCAGCCGCATGTAGGCAATCAGGTCTTTGATTTCTTTTCGTTGGTAAAACGACAGGCCACCGAATACCCGGTAAGGGATGTTGTAATTGCGCAGCCACTCTTCAAAAACCCTCGACTGGGCGTTGGTACGGTAAAGAATGGCGATTTCATTATTGGCCAGGTGGTTGCGGTTTTTTTGTTCCACAATAAAACTGGCCACCCGTTTGCCCTCTTCACTATCGGTTACCGCTTTGATGATCCTGATCTTTTGGCCATCTCCCTTATTGGAGAAAATGGTTTTCTGGATCTGCTTGCTGTTATAGGAAATGACCTCGTTGGCAGCCTTTACGATATGCTCGGTAGAGCGGTAGTTTTCCTCCAGTTTGAACACCTTGATACCAAAACTTTTAAAGTCCTGCTCGTAGTCCAGAATGTTCTGGATGGTGGCGCCCCGGAAGGCATAAATACTTTGGGCATCATCGCCGACCACACAGACGTTGCGGGGGCTACCCTGGTAATTCACGAATTTTTTAACGATGGAATATTGTAAATAATTGGTGTCCTGAAACTCGTCGACCAATAGGTAATTGAAGCGCTTGCGGTATTTATCCGCTACCGCGGGGTGGTTTTGAAAGAGTTCATACAGACGAAACAGCAAGTCATCGAAATCCATAGCTCCAGAGCGCTTGCAGCGGGCGGTGTATTTTTTATAAATTTCATAAAAATAAGGCCGGCGGGCCGCCCGGTCTTCTTCCCGCAGGTCGGCCTTGGTTTCATATAATTTTGGGGTAATCAGGTTGCTTTTACAGGAAGAGATCCGGGAACGGATGGTGTTCACATTGTATTGCTCCTTGTTCAGGTTCATCTCTTTGATGATGGAGCTGATGACACTCTTCGTATCGTCGGAATCATAGATCGTAAAATTGGAAGGGTAACCGATATGCTCGGCTTCGTACCGCAAGATGCGGGCGAAAATACTATGGAAAGTACCTGCCCACACACGTTGTGCTCGCGTCCCCACTACCTTTTCGATCCGCTCTTTCATTTCCCTGGCCGCTTTGTTGGTAAAGGTCAAAGCAAGAATTTCCCAGGGTGCCACGCCTTTTTCGATCAAGTGGGCAATGCGGTAGGTCAGTACCCTTGTTTTCCCTGAGCCAGGTCCCGCTACTACCAGTACCGGCCCATCCGTGGTGGTGACCGCTTGCCGCTGTACGGTGTTAAGTTGCTGCAAATAGGAACCTTGTGTCTGTTTGTTGTCCAAGTCGAGCATTTGTTGTTGATTGTTGATTGCTATTTGTTAATTATTCTCCCTTTCCCCCGCCTCTCACTTTTCTCACTCTATCACTTTTCACCTACCAATTCCTCCCAATACTCCACCGCCCGGCGGGTATGTGGGATACAAATGGAGCCTCCCACCAGGTTGGCGATGGAAAACACTTCAAAAACCTCATCGGTGGTAACGCCCAGTTCGTGGCATGTGCCGAGGTGGTAACGGATACAATCATCACAGCGGAGGACCATGGAAGCCACCAGGCCGAGCAATTCCTTGGTTTTCACGTCGAGGGCACCTTCCTGGTAGGTGGTTTTATCTAAAGCGAAGAAACGGTTGAGGGCTTTGTTGTTTTGGGCGAAGATTTTTTCGTTCATCTTCGTTCGGTAGTCGTTAAAATCTTTTACTAAACTCATCGTACGATTAAAGTTTGGGTGAATATTTGGAACACGGACAAAGGTAAAGTAAATGCAGGCGAAAGCGGGTTGATAATCTGGAGAGTTAGTCCAACTTTATTGAAGATTGAAGAGTTTTGGGCAGCGAGCCCATAGGTAAATTGCTGTTGCCTGTTGGGCATAAAAAAAGCAGGGAACCGAACAGTCTGTTCCGTCGGCCCCTGCCATTTCCAAAAAAATTGGGAACGTGGACATTAGGCCTTTGTGACGGGACTTTTTATTAAAGTCACTAGCGATTTTGCTGGATTCCAGGTTTTTACTTTGCGAACAAAGAAGCATGTAAAACAATTACTATATTTCACCGCCAAAAGCAAAACATGATTTGCCGACTGCCCGCATTCCCTACTTCTTTCCAAATTATATTTTTTTGTAAAAAAAACGCTTTGGGCAAAAAAATTGCATCCATCTCTTTGATCCTCCCTTACATCTTTCATTGCTCCCCCGAAAGTTTGAGATTTTTCTCCTAAAAATTTTTCTAATGAAATTCACCTTTGCCACTTTTTGCTTCTTCACAATGCTCCTTTTACAAGCATGCGGACCGGGCCAAAAAGAACAGGACATCCGCCGGCAAGCTGCCAAAAAACAAAAAGTAGTTTTAGAAAACCAACCTGCGGCTCCGACTGCCTCCAACATCGGGAAACGCACTGCCGAGGAAATGGTAGCGGCAGGGTTCAAACGGTACGGTATTGAAAAAGGCATGCTGATTTTCCGGATGGACGGAGCGCTCATCGGCACCGAAAATGTGTATTTCGACCACTGGGGATGGCGCGAAGGCAAATACATACAGACAGCGGCCGATATCGGCCCTTATGATAAAAAAGAAAATAAAGTCCAATTCCTGGACGGTGAACGACGGTACGAATATGACCCGGCCTCGGGCAAAGCCTATTTCTTTGAAAGCAAACAGGTGCAAAAATCAGCCGACCGCTACCAGACCAAAGACATGACCGTCGTGGGGGATGAAATGATCAAGCAAATGGGAGGCATCATTGCCGGCACTTCTGAAATACAGGGGCTCACCTGTGAGGTTTGGGATATTGACCCTTATAAAACGGAGCTAAGCATGTGGAAGGGAATAACCATGGGTGAGCGATCCCATCCAAACAATATCCCTGTAGCCCGCACTTGTGTTTCTATAGATACTACCTCGGAAATCCCATTGGAAAAAATGGTTTTGCCAGCACACATCGAACTGGTAAAAGCCAATTGAATTTATCCCCAACAAAAAAACGGCCTGCATGGAATCACTCCCGCAGGCCGTTTTTAATTTATATGTATTTAGATCAATCCTGATCTTTATTGTCTCTGCTATCATCGTTATCTCTATCTCTGTTGTAGCCGCCATTGTATGGCTCATCTCTGCGGGAACGGTCATAAGCACTGCCACCGCTGTATGAGTCACGGTCACGCCCGCCGCCATAAGAATCCCGGTCGCGTCCACCGCCGTAGCCGCCTCGGTCACGGCCACCGCCGTAGGAGTCACGGTCACGCCCGCCGCCATAGGAATCCCGGTCACGGCCGCCGCCGTAGCCGCCTCGGTCATAGCCACCTCGGTCGCGTCCACCGCCGCCATAGCCACCCCGGTCACGGCCGCCACCGCCGTAGCCGCCCCGGTCGCGTCCGCCGCCATAGCCGCCTCGGCCACCTCCGTAGCCGCCGCGTCCACGGCCGCCGCCGCCACCATAACCACCTCCGCGACCACGGCCGCCGCCATAGCCACCTCGGCCACCGCCGCCATAACCGCCACTACGTTCATTGCCACCAGTGTATGTGCCGCCGTATGAGGTACGGTCGTTGCCGGCTTTATAGTCTGATTCGCCGCCATCGCCTTCTGATCCAGCATTTTTCAAATAAGCTGCCCCATCGTATGGTTCCGTGTTTCTGTTTCGGTCGTAAGCACTACCTTCGTAATACCTTTCGCCACTGTCGCGATTGCCACCATAGCCACCGCCGCCGCCATAGCCACCTCGGCCACCGCCGCCGCCGTAACCACCGCGATCGCGTCCGCCGCCGTAACCACCGCGACCACCGCCGCCGCCGATTCTTGGCCTGCGGCCGCCGCCACCGCCTCTGCGCTCATTGGGTTCGGCCGCATCCTTTACAAGAATGGTTTTACCGCCCATGGTGCTTTGGTTGAGTGCGTTGATAGCCTCGCGGCCTTCTTCATCGTTTGGCATTTCCACGAAACCAAACCCTTTTGATTCTCCAGTAAATTTGTCAGTAATAACTTTGGCGGAAGAGACCTCGCCAAATTTCTCGAAAGCAGCCCTTACATCTTCCTCGGTTGTACCAAAATCTAATTTTGCAACAAAAATGTTCATACTTGAAAAGTTTTAAAATTTCTGTGAACGAATAAAAAAAAGTTGTTTAAAATCGAATGAAGTAAAGCAAAGCCTTTTGGTAAATAAATGTTGCAATGAGGTCAACTTAAAGAGAAAGAAAGCCGGCCGAATGAAGAGCACAGTAAAATACAGGGTCGATGTTGAAAAAACGTGTCAATCAGTGTTACATCTTTTGCTCTCAATAATTTCAAAAAACAAACATTCAAAAAAAGAACTCGCCATACGTGAACATAAGAATGCAAATGTAAGGGAAGTTTCCATATATATGTTGGGAGAAATCAGGAAAATTCAGGGGATTAATTGGTAATTGGCCAAATCACAAAGGTTAACTGGCTTTTAAATTTTTTACTAGATAACATTAAAACCATTTGTCCAATTATCCTACCTTTGCCCCCGGCGAGCGCTACACGACCAGCTCCCTCCGAAATTCCCCAGGGCGGAAACGCAGCAAGGATACGAGGTTGAGCGGTGCGATGTAGTTGCTTGCCATATTTTTTTCAGGAAGAAGGAGGTCAATTTTAGGATTGACCTCCTTCTTCATTTATAGCGGGCGGAAACATAGTTGAGGACTGGATATGAGGTTGTGCGGCGCGATGTAGTTGCTTGCCATATTTTTTAAGCGAGAGCGGGGCGATTTTCAATCGCCCCGCTCTCGCATTTATTGATTAACGACCAAGGGATTAACGATATTAGATTTTTGATTGCATTAAATCTCAAATCTAATATCGTTAATTCCTTGGTCGTTAATCAACCCGGCTTTTCCACAAAATGACTAATCGCCGGTACCGGTATCTGATCCGCTACCGCCGCCAGTTGCAGCATCTCCGCCTCCACTTTGAGTGTCATCACCAGCCCCTTCCTCAGCAGACGGGTCTTTTACCAATGTGAAATTATTTTTTGCCAGGAATGCTTCCACGGCATTTTGGATTTCTTCTGCCTGGCTTGCACTTTCATCCTTGCGGGCTATTTCTGCCCAGCGGTTGTTCTGGCCCGCCATGATGATCTCGGTGTTGGCAATGAGTTTTGTGTAAGAGGCCTTTTCATCAAGCCCTGCATAGACGCCACTGTTTCCAAGGAAGTAGGAAAATTCTTGTTTTAGCTGCTCGGAGGCAGTCCGGTATTCGACGAAGAGTTCCCTGCTTTGGTGAAGTGAATTCAAGCCTTCCAAGATGGCAATAGACACTCCTGCTGCACCAACCACCATTTTGAGTACGGTATTGATCCATTCATATTCACCCTCCCCCATACCGATCAGTCCGACGAGGAACGGAATCAGGGCAGAAAGGACAATGATCGTGGTTTGATTCCGAACCCATACGCGTTTGAAGAACCCACTTTTGCTATCGTACCATATCATCTGGTCACCGAGGCGGTTCACCAGGTAATTGCTGATGTAAGCCGGGGCGCTAGGATTGTCTTTCATATAATCTCTCAGCATTTGTATCGGATCATACTCTTTCTTGGAAGCTGGAGATTGAGAATCAGAAGTAACTGTGTTTGTTGCCATAAGGAATTTAATTTAGGAGTTTTTATAAGATAAATCTTGAACTAACTGAAGACCAGTTGTGGCTGTAAGGTAAAGAATTGAAAAAACAAATCCATAACTGACGATATTTGAAATCAGAAAATTGGGAATCTGAAAGTCGACTGCAATTTAAGGTTCAATACCAAATCTTTTTTTCAAATGCGTGGTTTCCAAATCTGAATCATTACTAATAACAAGCCCCCCCTAATCCCTACCTTTGCAAAATGGCACAGACTTCCATCAAAATAGATATCCGGCAATTCTCCAGGGAAGAGCTCACTTCTTTCCTGGTCGAGCAAGGCGAAAAGAAATTCCGGGCAAACCAGGTCTTTGAATGGCTGTGGCAGAAGAGTGCCCATAGTTTTGATGAAATGACCAATCTGTCGAAAAAGCTGCGGCAGTCACTGGCCGAACATTTTACCATCAACGCCATCAACGAAGACAAAGTGCAGCACAGTAATGATGGTACGATCAAGACACGTTTCCGCCTTCACGATGGGCATCTGATCGAATCAGTGCTCATTCCGGTGCCCGAAGACCGCCGTTTTACGGTCTGTGTATCGAGCCAGGTAGGATGCAGCCTGACGTGCAAGTTTTGTGCGACGGGCCAGATGAAACGTGTGCGCAACCTCCATGCTGCCGAGATTTACGACCAGGTCGTTTTGGTCAACCGACAGTCGGAAGAGGCGTTTGGCCATCCTTTGACCAACATTGTTTACATGGGCATGGGCGAGCCTTTGCTGGCCTATAAAAACGTGTTGGAAAGCATCGAGAAAATCACCGCTCCGGAAGGACTGGGCATGTCGCCCAAACGAATCACGGTGAGTACGGCAGGCATTGCCAAAATGATCAAAAAACTGGCGGACGACCAGGTTAAATTCAACCTGGCGCTGTCACTCCACGCTGCCACGGATGACAAGCGAAACGAAATCATGCCAATCAACGAGCAGAACAACCTGGAAGTTTTGATGGAATCGTTGGTCTATTTTTACAGAAACACCCGCGGCCGCATCAGCTACGAATACATCACCTTTCAAAATTTTAACGACTCCATTGACGACGCTAAAGCGCTCGTCAAATTGTGCCAACAGTTTCCCGTCCGGGTCAATATTATAGAGTACAATCCGATCGACGGGGTCAGCTTCCATAAATCTTCTGCCGATCAAATTGACCGCTTCGCAAAATATTTGACCGACCACGGCGTAACGGTGACCGTGCGCCGCAGCCGCGGAAAAGATATTGATGCCGCCTGCGGCCAACTCGCCAATAAGGGTTAGTTTGTCACGCAAAAGCACTTGACTCGAGAATATTCGACTGAAAGTGGCCCAGAAGTGAATGCAGGACAGGCGACCAGGCCCATCCAATTTGTACGGATTACTCTTTTTGCTCGGCTTTCTAAACTCCTAATTTCTATACATCTCTCCAAAAAAGATCGAAGTGGAAATGATCGGGAAAACGTTGTATGCATAATTTTCCGTATTGCATTCTATGACTGTGAAAGGCGGTATGATGCAAATATCCGTTTCTGTTTTTTCCGCAAACATCAAACCCATTGTTAAGCTCACCCGCCGGGCAAACCAAGCATAGGCGACCCCAAAACCATTGGTTCCGTACTGATTGAAATCCAATAGCGTACGTCGTTCAACAACATGAATAGCCTCTCCGATCAGGCGATGCCGGTCAGCAATCCGAAAAGAGCCTCCAACATGGATGGCATCCATATCGGTATCACCAAAAATGAAATCTCCCACTCCTTTTATATATCCCATATTGAGAAAATAATCGGGCGTACCAAGCGAAAGGGAAGCATGCCCGCCAACTGCTCCACTCACAGTGACACCCCCACCCATACTTGCATGAAAATACTTTCCAAAATCTTTTGAGACCTTGAACTGTACGTATGGTTCTAAACCAAATAAACCAGCGGTGACCGAGAGGTTATCGGTCAAACCTTTGGAGTAGGTATTATTGAGAATGTAGTCCACATTTCGGTATTCAACTTCACCTCGACGCAGGTTAAACCCGGTCGGCGCAATAAGCAGAGATCGCTGGTGACCAATAATGGGACGCCTGATTTTTTTTGGAAAGATACTGGTTACAGACGACCGGGGATACCTGACAGGTGCCTGTCCGATAGCTTGAAAATCTATGAAGTCTGGCCCCATGCCGATCAAGCGGCCAACAATAGGTTTGCCTTCTTTCAAGCTTAGCCTGAACCGGTTGGGATATTCTCCGTAAAGCCCTTTTTCACTAAACGTTACTTCCAAAAGATTCGAATTTCGGATGTAGGCATGGCGCTTCCTGTTGTACCTTATACGTACTCCCTGCCGGGTGTAGATGAGTAACTGCCCCCGGCGAAACTGGTTATTCCCGGATATAAAGGTGAATTCTCCTTTTGAATAATCTACGGCAACAGATTTCCGCTTTGCTTCAAGGACGTCGATACTTTTTACTTCGGACAATTGAAACCTAAGTGCGCTTCCAACATTGAGTAGAAATTTTAGTGAATCCTGTGTCCAGTGAGTAACTGACCCAACTAACTGGTCGCCTTTTTCCGTTTGCAACAAAACCAGTTGGGTCGTATCCCCGATCAGGAGGGTGCTATCAACTTCTATCTGGGAAAAAAGACAGGACAGCTGTCCGGATAGAACGATAAAGAGAACTGAGGTCACAAATTTAATCATGTGCAGAATGTGTTTTTTCAGAACTGCATTTTTTCAGAACTGCATTTTAGGGTTCTGTATTTCGTGGCGAATGGGTGTTTAAGATATTCATTTCTCAGAAACCGTATGTGTTTCATACAAAGTTGTCCATAATAATTTTAGCATTCAACTCAATTTGTGCTGAAGAAAATGGAAAGACAATGATCGAGGAATAATGGGAGGGGATACAAGCCAACAGGGGCCTTAGAAATAAACGGTTGATAAAAAAGTCTTTCGGTTTTCAACCATTTACCCGCTGCCAAGCCGATCGCAACTAAAATGACTTGAATTAAAATTGGAATCTAAAGCCAAAAAAAAATGCCGGGCGTTGGCCCGGCATTTTTTTTTGGCTGTTTCAGGTAAATGCATTATTAATTAACATTTTACCCGTATCCGAAATTCGGTCTTAAGCTTTAAAAATCAATTCTTTCAAAAAGGAAAAACGTCATTTTCTGCTCCTCCTCAAGCAGGGATAGAAGCCATCTGTCCCACAGGGATCACCCAGTTGAATTCGTCCGCTACCCGTCCGGAGCGGATGCCATTGATGGTGGATTTAATGAATTCTCCAATTTTCCGATCTTCCACCGGCGGCAATTCCATCACCTTGTCTTTGTACCCGATGGTTGACACATGGGAAACCACCGCAGCTGTACCGACCCCAAAAGCTTCTTGCAGCTTACCGTTGTCATGGGCCTCGCATATTTCATCAATCGTGATCATTTTTTCCTCAACGGAATAACCGGCATTGCTCAATATCTTAATGGCACTATCGCGGGTCACTCCTTTCAGGATTGTCCCATAAAGGGGCGGAGTGATGATTTTGCCATCAATGACAAACATGATGTTCATCGTACCGCATTCCTGAATGTATTTAAATTCTTTGGCATCCAGCCACAGCACCTGGTCATATCCTTTTTCCTGAGCCAGTTTAGCAGGCAAAAGAGAAGCACCGTAGTTGCCCGCAAATTTAGCTTCGCCCGTGCCACCCAGCGCTGCCCGGATGTATTCGGTATCTGCCCACAGCTTCACCGGCGCCGAATAATACGGGCCTACCGGGCAGGTAAAAATGAAGAAGCGGTACGTGCTCGAAGGTTTCACGCCAATGAATTCATCCGTTGCTACCATGGTCGGGCGGATGTACATGGCACTGCCTTCCTGTGGCGGTATCCAGCCCTGGTCCAGGTCGACCAATTTGTGAATCGCATCGAGGAAAAGCTGTTCCGGGAAATCGGGCATGCAAATACGCCGGGCCGATGCATTGATCCGGGCTGCGTGCAATTCAGGCCGGAACAAGACCGGTGTGCCATCATTATTTTTGAAAGCTTTCATGCCCTCAAAAATGGCCTGGCCATAGTGCAGCACCATAGAGGCCGGGTGCATGGAAAAATTCTCAAACGGTACAATCCGGGCATCTTGCCATTGGCCATCGGCATAATCGCAAATAAACATGTGGTCGGAAAAAAGGCGGCCAAAAGGAAGGTTGTTGAAATCTACGCCTGCCAAGCGCGATGAGGAAGACTTTGTGATTGAAATATTCATTGGCTGTTATTTTTGAAATGACATTGTTGTTAAAATGGGCGATCCAACAATCATTACGAAGATTTTCTTCTTGCAAATCCAGCCGGCAATTTCAACAACAACAATTTGGTTCTACTTAAAAGGCAAAATGTTTTGGAAAGTTTGTCCTGTAAGACAAATATTTTTGGGCAATGTTCTGGGGCAGGAGTTTTTTGTTAAAAACTGTTTTACTTTACCTTTGCACAAAGGTATTGTTTTTTTAACAAAAAAATGATAAAAATTTTTTTTAGGCCACCCTAAACCAATCAATACCAAATTATATTTGCCAAATGCTGGAATCCAACGATATTTTAAATAGCGACATTTTTGATTTCCCCGTATATCCTTTGTCGGAAAACCTGACAGAAAGGGGCCGTGGCGACAATGTCCGGCAGATATTGATTTGCCTGGCCGGCGCAGGCACCCCGGAACTGCATGTCTTTTTGGAAAAAATAATGGCTTCGGTAAAAGTGGATTTGACTACCGACACCTTCAGTATTCCCATTGCTGACCAAGAACAGTTCCGCTTTGCTTCGCTGGCTCAGGAAAAGGGTTTCACGACGGCTATTTTTTTCGGGCTCGTCCCCGCCCAGGCCGGCCTCCACCTGAACGTCCAGAAATACCAGCCCCTTACCTTCGGCGAACAAACCTTTTTATTTGCCGATAAGCTGGAAACCATCCAAACCCAATCACAATTCAAGCGACCACTTTGGGAGGCATTGAAAAAGATATTCGGTGATTGAGGTATTGGGGTATTGGGATATTGGGATATTGGGATATTGGGATATTGAGAGAATTTCTGAATGGTAAATATTCTTGAACAACTTAATTTTGTCGATATCCCAATATCTCAATACCCCAATAACTCAACACCTCAATTATGATCGTTTTCGCCACCGGCAACCCCCACAAAGTTTCAGAAGTCAATATCATGCTCGACGGCCAGTTTGAAGTGGTCAGTCTGAAAGACATTGGCTGTCACGAGGACATTCCCGAAACCAGCCCGACCATCGAAGGCAACGCCTTGCAAAAGGCGCGGTACGTTTATCAAAATTATGGGCACGACTGCTTTTCGGAAGATACGGGGCTCGAAATCGTCGCACTGAACGGAGAGCCTGGTGTGTACTCTGCCCGGTACGCCGGAGAGGAAAGAAGTGCCGAGGCAAACATGCAACTGGTGCTGGAAAAAATGAAGGACCAACCCGACCGCAGCGCCCGTTTCAAGACGGTTATTGCACTCATCATCGGCGGGACGGAATACACATTCGAGGGCGTCGCCAATGGGTTTATCCGTAAAAAAAAATCAGGGGAGGGCGGATTTGGGTACGATCCCATTTTTGAACCCGAAGGCCATTCAGTGACTTTTGCTGAAATGTCACCCCGGGAAAAAAATGCCATCAGCCACCGTGGAAAGGCCGTGGAAAAACTGGTTCGTTTTCTTAAAAAAAATTTACAAACGAATCAATAGATGCTCGGCAGTACTTTTTACAAAGAATGCATTTAAATGTCATTTTTTGAAAAAATGACATTTATGCCGGATCTTTTCAAAACAGATAGTAACGCAACCAGAGGCCCAATAAAGCTACTGTGTGCTTTGTCATCATTTCAGATTCATTTCATAACCCGTTGAATATCAGTTTAAAAAAAATTAAATTTGCAATTCCCTGAAAAGCAGCACGAAGTACTTTTTAGTTTTTACTTTTACCTTCCCGAAATAATTACGGGATTTCACTTTGTTCAATTTTACTTTCATTCGCCCCCATTCAGAACGTCATGAATTCAGCAAATTTTCACGAATACCTGCGTAACCCATCGATGCTTCACCAGGTGAATTACCAGGAATTAAAAAGCCTGATCCTGCAGTACCCGTTTGCTACCAACCTTCGGTACTTATTGTTGATCAAAAGCCTGCTGGATGGTCGACAGGAATACGACCGGCACCTCGTCCTGGCTTCCCTCAGCAGCCTCGACCGTGGAAAATTACAGCAGATTGTGAAGCAGTACAGCTACTTCACCAAGAAGGAAGACAACTTCACCATCTCCGATGAATTCCTCGAACTGAAAGACCTCTCAACCTTGGAAGAGGTTTTGGAAACCGGGCCCTCCGAACAACCAACCCCACAATCAGCAGCAATCGCCCCTCCCGTTCAGGGCAACGAACTGGAGTTCCTCGATGACCTTCCAGAGGAGCCAACCGCAGCCCCAACAGAAGAACCGGTATCGATAGCATCATTGGAAGAACTGATTCACGAATCCGCCACCGACGAGCAACCATCCGCCAGCACCGACACCCTCGACCAACTATTCCAAATGGATAAACCGCTGGTAAATCGACCAAGAGAATCAGATCTGGAAGACCTGGAAATTGAGGAAAGCCTGGACGGCCTTTTTGACGACCTTAAAGAAGAGGAAGAACGAAATGCAAGCAAACTGGAAGAGATTAATAAAGAGATGGCAGAGAAAGGTTTTGCACCGGAGCAAATAACAACTGAACCTGAAGGCCCCACCCACGAGCCATCTGATGTGACCACCGAGGCCAAAAGCCCTGAGATCGACATATCTCCTTCACTTTCATTGGAAGAAACTATCCAAGCATTGGCCAAACAAACCTCGGCAGATGAAAAAGCTTTGGCATCAATGGATAAATTCGCCACCGATGTTGAAGATGAGGCTTCCGGACCAGAAGGGCAGACTCCTGATGCTACCGATGTCCCACTGGAAATCACTAATGATGATGAAGGCAATCTCCCGACCGAACCGCAACCTGGTCCGGCCCCTACCCCAAAATCGACCTTCCGCAGCTACAGAAGACAATTCCAGCCAAAGCGCCCAGGTCTGTTGTCGGGGGAGGTAAAGGCGCTGGCCAAGGAAGAAAATAAGGAAGCCACTGCACCCATTTTACCTGAACCACCGTTAGAGGAAGGGTACAAAGAGCCAGAAAATGTGGCAAAAGATATGGCTGCCCAAAGTGTCAATGAAGACAGTACCATAGCGACAGAAACGCTCGCCAATATTCTTGCCCGACAAGGACATTTCGACAAAGCCATTAAAATGTACGAGAAACTGAGTTTACAATTTCCTGAGAAAAGCGATACTTTTGCAGCGAAAATTCAAGAATTAAAAAATAAATAACTGACGGTTAGCGGTGAGTAGTGAACCATCAAGCCAATACATTCACCACTCACCGCAAATTGTTAATCATTAAATATCATGGTATTAATAACAATCCTTATTGCGTTGATCGCCTTTCTGCTGATCGCAGCTGTTTTGATCCAAAACCCAAAAGGCGGTGGTGTTGATTCCACCTTTGGCGGATCACAGGCCAATCAAATGTTTGGTGCTGCACGTTCAGCCGACCTGATCGAAAAATTCACCTGGGGACTGGCCATCGCCCTGTTTGTGCTTTGTATTGCCGCAACTTTTGTTGTCGGTGGCGGCGGCGCTACTGGTCCAGACCTGATTTCAAATTAATCAGAGGTCAGACAAATACAGCTTATAAAAAAAGCTCGATGAATCACTTCATCGAGCTTTTTTCATTTCGCCTTTTCAGAAATTTTGGTGAAACAATTCTGAAGTTTTGGCTCCTCAGATGTCGGGTTTTTCACAGCCAGCATTTATCTTTTCCATTTTCAAACCAGCCCCTTCAACAAATCCCACACCCATGCTGCCAGTTTCGCATCTTCCAAAACAGCCGGGGCAATATATCGTACACAATCAACGGCTTCCTCTTTTCCTCCTTCCCGATAGGCAGTTGCAGAAGGTTCCCGAGCCAGTTCCTCCAGTGGCAAACCAGTAAATTTGGTCAATGGCCGGGGTCTGTTGTGCGCTGTCACTTTAGGCATTTCCTGTAAGCCCAGCGAATAAATTGCCACCCATAGATTCCTTTTGAACGCTCGCATCAGCAAGCGGTTGGAACGACGGGAATCCCCTTCCAGTTTGAATTGGAGGAAGGCCCGGCAATAATACCATTGTGCAGACAGGTCATTTGAAAAAGACAACTTCAATGCCTGAGCAGCCTTCAACTGGTTTTCACATAGGAGCGACACCATATAAAAATACCGGACCTGAATATCATCGGTCGGATTCCATTCCAGCATGTCCTTCAAGTGCAGGTTGGCCACTTCATAATAGCCTTCCCGAAACAGCTTTTCAGCCAAGCTCACTTTAGCTTTCAGGTAGGTATGTAATTCTACCTGGTGCCATGGCCTTTGCTTGAAATCGCTCAGTAATTCCTGAAATCGTTGCTCCCCCAGCGCATTGGCAGTAAATTCCATGCACTTGCTGTACCATTTCATAGCTCCTTCTGCGGTATCGCTGATTGTGGCCAGTTCCAGAAATGCCTCCGGGCATTTCGGATCGAGCTGCAGGGCAGTATGAAGGTGTGAGCGGGCATGTTCGGCATTGGGACATTTGCGGGCTTCCAAAACATATTCCCTGGCCAGCAGCTGGGACATTAAGTTGGGATCAATAGACTTTAAAGCCTCAAAATGTTGCATGCTTTCCTGCTCTTTGAAAAAACGGAAAATATCATGTATCGAGCCACATTGCATTTGGAGATGAAAAAGTAGTTGCCGGAACTTTTCCAGGCTTTGGTGCTGTTCGGCAGCAGGTATTGCGTTCATTAATCAGGTTCTTTTCTCAGTGTATAGTGGTAAAATACGAGGTGCCAGCGGGGAGTATAGGTAGCCTGTTTTTGTTTGTGGATAATCTAAGCAAAAAGAAAGCCAAATATTAAAAAAAATAATATGTGAGGACAGGTAGTCAAATCCCTGGGCGCCCAATAGCGGCCATTACAGCATTGTAACCACCAATCGTTCGGCCATCTGTCCATTCTACCATTTGAACCGATTAACTATTTTTCCAAATCTATTTGGAATATTTAAAAATCCTTCTACATTTGCGACCGCTTTCGAAAAAAGCATGGGTAAAAGTGCCCATTTATTTTCCACGAAAGCCTGGAGGTGCGGTAGCTCAGTCGGTAGAGCAATGGACTGAAAATCCATGTGTCGGCGGTTCGATTCCGTCCCGCACCACAACAAGAAATAATAAACCCTTGTAAGTCAATTACTTACAAGGGTTTTTCTTTTTTAGGGGGCTGAACAGGGGGCTAAATTAAAAACTAAGACACCCTGATATTCCTTTATTATAGTCTTTTACAGCCAATGAAGTTATTCTGTAAATGGCTAAAACCCTTTGAGAAAAGTTTGAAAACACAAGCCATTACGTTTAATATCTAATAATTACAAGCCTTTGAATAGCTAACCCGTTATTAGCTTTAATTAGCTGAACGAAGTAAACACCTGGTTTCCAGTTCTCGACCTCTACCTTAACAATTTTTGTACCTTCTTGAATGCTTACTTCTAAAAAGCTTACTCCATTACCACTTAGTATTCTTAGAACACCTGCATGAATCTCTTCAGATAGTACGACTTCAACCTTGTGGACTGCTGGATTTGGAAAAACCTGGAATGAGGTTTCTCTATTATCTCTGCTCATTTCTGAAAATTCTAATTTCTTATAATTAGAAAGAAACAGTTCCGAGCTTAGATTGGCCTGCAATAATTGGGGGCCACAATTAGTATTAATCTCAGCAACACCATTACACCCCACAGCATTGAAGAAAATGAGAATTGTACCTGTTACGCCCCCATTTATAAGATCATAAATAGGACAACAGTCGCTCAACGAAAAGTTATAATAAAGCATCAAACTCCCTCCCAATGTATTAATTGCATTAAGCCCATCGAGCGATGTCAATGAAGCATTAAAGTAAATATTTAAAGCCCCCCCCACTTCCTTCAGGCTGTCGAGGCCATCGAGATCTGCAAGACCTGTGTACTGTATAGTAAGATTTCCTGATACCTCCACGAGTTTCGAGAGATTTAATAGGTTTGTGATATTGCTCCCTTGAATAATAAGGTTTCCATCGACCACTGAATAGCATTGGGAAAAAGCATCAACATCAACTTGCGTATAAAAAGCCAAATTGCCCATATAAGTGAGCCCACTGGTTGCCCCTTCGTCAATATATCCGTCACAATTGTCATCAATACCATTACAGATTTCAGTGGCACCAGGATGGACGGTAAAGTCAGAATCATCGCAATCTCCCCCACAGGCTAAATAACCGTCTCCATCGTTGTCCAATTCATCCGGCAAAAGTTGGCCATCACAATTATTGTCCAATCCATCACATAGTTCATTTGCCGCCGGATAAACTGTTGGTTCACTATCGTCACAATCACCCATTGTCGAAAGCAAATCAGTAGCGAGATAATAATTGCTCGGCTGGTTGCATGATAGAACAGAGCCCCCATTTGAATAACCGTCACCATCCAAATCCTGAAACCAGATTTGTTCTGGTTCACCTGCATTAATTACTGCAATCGAATATTTTTCACAAACAGGGGTTACACCAATAACTTTTATTACGACTTCGTAAACACCTGGTATTAAGTTGTTGAAAGTGTTTGATAATTGATAATTAATGCCTCCATCAATGGAATAGCTTAGTTGTCCGCTCCCCACTGTTGCATTTATAATGATACTTCCATCTCCTGAGTCGATACAGCTTTCTGGCAAAATATCGATGCTATCAAGCACTAAAAACTCATCTATTTCAATGACTACATTACATGAACTTTGAAAACCATTGACATCGGTAACTATCAAAGCAACTGTATTAAATCCTACATCATGGCAGTTAAGCATGGCCGGATCAGCTTGTAGGCTTTGAATGCCGCAATCATCCATGCTCCCATTATCAAGTTCATTTGGATCAACAATGTACTGAGCATTTGAATTCAGCTGCGTTTTGATTGTATCTGAAGTGCAAATAGCATCTGGTGCGGTAGGTGCAAGCGTCCAACGAGAAAAAGAATCGACGTCTTCCAATTCCACCCAGTTTTCCTGTAGATCGCGGTGGTCATAGCCCATGAATACCCAAACACCGTTATCTAATTTCCATAGCCCCAATTCACATTCAGGAATTCCATTTAGCTCGGAATCAAAATAATAAAACCGGAGTGTGGCGTCCAAATCTGAATTATTGATAGGTGAAATTTCAAACCATCGGTTTATACCTATATCAATTCCTACATTTTGTGACTCATGCCCTCGCCTCACCTGAGTAAGCCCCAGGTCATTGCCGGATGATAAGGCCAAACCTAAATTTCCAGGGTTTTCATTTGCTGGCATATTCAAGTCTCGAATGATTGAAAGTTCGCCACCAAGGATACCTGTTATATAGTTTGCTCCGCTTTCGTTCAATAGTAATGCTTCGGGAGCCATGTTGATGTGTTGACCGTTCAGATCGATGTTACCGCTTATCAGTTTAAGGAAGTTTTCGATTTCAATGTCCGCTTTTAGTTTCAGCTTATTCTCCCCCATGTCTATGTTTAATTTGTGGAAAGAGGTAGTAGATGTACCTGAAATTTCGAGATCTTGGTGTTTATTGGTTTTAAAAACAACATTAGAAACCCCGGGTGCCCAAATTCCAGAATTATTAAGTTGGGTATCAGTGTAATTGATAAAGGCAAGCCCTTCTATATTTAAAAAGGCATTGGGCTGTAGTTCCAGTTTTCCTTGAGCGAGACTGAGTTCAAGAAAACATAAAACAAATCCTAATGCCAATGTTATACGACTATTTTTAATATAGATTTTCATAGATACGTAATTGTTTAAAGAGAAATAATGGTTTACCTAAGACAAAAATCCTCTAATAGCTGGTATAATGATTATAATATATCTTTTTGTAATTCAAGAGCTTATTATTATAAATGATCCAACTTCAAGAGTTATACAATAACAGCCTAAAAGCTAATATATAACCATTAGTTTCCCTGGAGATTGAATCTCATCAGCATTGTTACCTTTAAACACTCTAAACTCTATTGTATGTGTACCTGTGGGAAGGAATGGACTATAAAAAGAATTAATATATGCATTGTCATTAAAGTCACTCCCTGCTATAGTTCCAAACAAGGAGTTACCAAATAGATTTCCATTTATATAGACAGTACCTGATGTTGCTTGACAACCAATACCCGAACAATCATAAGTTGGCAGATTTACATGAATCGCAATATTTTTAGCCTGATTAAGTGTTATCTGGACACTAAAAATGTCCATGGAGTTACTGAATACAGCCTCTGTATCATCATATTGTACATTTACACCCGCATTAATTGAAATGGTCCCACCTCCGTTAGATAATGTAATATTCGAACCTGATTGGGAGAGTGTCTGAATTTCATTATTCGGATTTGAATCCGCATCGTTTATTAAGCTACCTAAATTCGTTGATTTCGCTCCCCCTGCATCGGTGATTCTCAGTTCGGTTCCAACCAGTTGCAAATCCTGATTCAGTTCATTGGACGGATCGGCATCAGCATCATTGATCAAACTGCCCAGGTCCGTTGCTTTTGTACCACCGGCATCGGTGACTCTCAGTTCTGTTCCAACCAATTGGACACTTTGGTTCAATTCATTTTCTGGATCAGGATCGGCATCATTAATTAAACTATTTAGCTCAGCTGTTTTAGTTCCTCCAGCATCAGTTATACTGAGTTCTGTACCTACCAATTGCAAACTTTGATTGACTTCATTAGCTGGATCGGCATCAGCATCATTGATCAAACTGTTCAATTCTACAGATTTTGTTCCACCAGCATCGGTGATTTGAATAGCTGTGCCAATCAGCTGGAAACTTTGAATCAGTTCATTGAATATATCTGCATCAACATCGTCCGTAACAGCGGCCGTGGTCTGAACTGTCCCATCTGGGAATTTAAACCCTTCATTTGTAGAATGAACCATCCCGGCTACCTCAAGTTGACTAAATGGGTTTGACGTCCCAACTCCCATATTCCCTTTTGTAGGACCATCCGTTTTAATAGTCACCAACTCTTCAGCATTCTTGACTCCAAAGTGAAGTGCATGGCCACCTTTGTTTTCTTCATTGGAAACAAAGATTTTGGCCGCCCCTGGATTCGTGCCTCCTTCTGATTCCAGAATAATACCTGGAGAACCAGCCCCGGAACGGAATATATGAAGTGCTTCTTCAGGATTGAATGTACCTATTCCAAAGTAGCCATTACCCTTGACCCTGACTCTTTCCTCAAATTTTCCAATAGCAAATGTGGAGAAAACGAGATCAGTTTCATCATTGGAAACTTCGTTTTTAAGGGCATGAATTTGGGCCCGAATTTCGTTTTCTCTCGTAAACGTGATAGCATTACCATCTCCATTGGTATATCCGTCAGTATTTAAGCGGATGGATTCCGCTACACCTCCTCCGTTCGTTCCATTCAATATTTCAAATTTTGCTCCTGGAGCGGCAGTTCCCATCCCTATATTTCCATTGGGCTCAATATGTATTCTTTGTTCATTGTTTGTCCAAAACCTCAGACCATCATTTTCAGAAGTACCAAAGTCAACGAACCCAGTAGCATTGTACCCCCAGAAGGATTCGAAAGAAGGTACATTGGACCTCGCTAACCTGATCTCACTTGCAGTAGTCCCGCCATAAACCCTTACACCTATTCCGTTATCAATCTTTAAATTAGTCTGTTCACCTGATTCCAATATTAAATCCGCTTGACCTCCTTCTGAAACGATAGTTGCATTCCCCGACCCTCTATTCTCTAAAATCATCATGGCACCTTCACCTCCTGTAGATTTTACATGGAGCTCTCCATTGGGATTATTTGTACCAATTCCAACCTTACCACTCTCCCTAAACACATCCGAACCATTTGTTTCCCATCGATAAAATGTGGTCCAACTCGTACCATTATAGAAAAAGTATTGATCCTTATCTGTGTCAAATACTAATAGACCAGTCGCAGGGTTACTGATTGCCTTTCTCTCTGCGGTTGACATCCGAGGAGCAAGAAAACCTTTTGAATTGGACTGAACGTCCAGCATCGCGCTTGAATCAGGGATGGAATTATTATCATTTATTCCGACACTTTGAGCTATAGGAAATGAAAAATTTGTTGCCAAAAAAAATAGCAATAGGAAGGAAATAAGCTGTTTCATGGAAATTGTTTTTAACATAACGCCTACTCTATTTTGGCTTTTCAGCTTCCGCCTTAAAATTCTTCTTGTATGCTTAAAAATGAATTTTACCGATTAATAATAATTCACAAGTATTATTTATATATCCTAATCAACGACCATTATATCTTTTATTTTTTGATTTGGTAAGTTTGAATTAATTGAATATAACTTAAACAAGGAATTATAAAGTTTATCAGTGATAGTAGAGGTTGCCTCGTTTCACAGGTTCCCTAAAATAGTTTCTATGAAATATCATATAAATAGCTCATTCACTCTCTTTGTTGAGTGACTTAATTTAATTGATGAGCGT
>JBCBRY010000002.1:0-182546 GCA_039819485.1 Bacteroidota bacterium
AATTTCCCCCTTTGGAGGGGGTTAGGGGGAGGATTTTCAGGCATAAATTATCAATGTTGAGTTTTGTCCTGTACTTAGAAAACAGCTATAACGAATAATATTTGTTCCTATTTCAACTTATTTTCAACGCCGCACCCTTTTGGCCGAGATGAACCTGTACATTTATTTTTTGAAACAAAAACCAGGCAACGCTCAAATTGAACAAACGACACTGCTCAATTTTCAATCAAATATTCCATCTGAATATTGCTTCGCTCATATGGGGACTCAAATCCTTCTATTTTCACAAATCCCATTTTTTTGTACAGGTTAATGGCTGGCGTCAACACGGTATTACTTTCCAAAAATATTTTTTTAGCCCCTGATTTTTTTGCCTGTTCGATCACTGCCTGCCCCAGCAGCCAGCCAATGCCCAGCCCTTGTGCCTTTGGAGAAACGGCCATCTTTGCCAGTTCGTAATCATAGCCAGAATTTTCCATTGGCACCAAAGCGCAAACACCGACAGCTTCGCTATTGTACAGTGCTATTTTTATGTATCCACCTTTATCAATTATATTTTTTTCCGGATGGTCAAGAGACTTGTGATCGGCGGCTTCCATTTTAAAATATTTCCGAATCCATTCTTCGTTTAATTCCTTAAAAGCCTTTTTATAAACCGGCGAATAATCAACTATTTCAATATTTTTTGCTGATTCTTTTCGAGTCATTGTTTTATTTTTTTTAGTAAGCATGGCAAAAATAGGAATTAGGTAAAAAATCCATCAAAACATATTTTACACCTGAGTACAGGACAAAACTTAATTTTTAAAAACAAGACGAGTACATCCTCCCCCTAATCCCCTCCAAAGGGGGAAAAACGGATTTAATTTCCCCCTTTGGAGGGGATTAGGGGGAGGATTTTCAGGCATAAATTATCAATGTTGAGTTTTGTCCTGTACTTAGATTTTACACTTTTTTACCTTTTTTAAAATTTCATTTAAACTTACTGAGTAAACCTGCCCACAACTTTGTCCCATCATTTTTAAATTATTTTTTCACATCTAAAAACATTTTATACCATGAATGCTTCATTCAAATTATTTTTCACATTCGCGTTGCTATTTTTAATGGTCGGCCTTACCAATGCGCAAGCCCAGCGGGCTACTGTAGCAGTTGCAGACATCAAAGTAAAAGTCAAGGATTTAGACTTAAACAAAAATGCAAAATCCCAGGTATTAAATTGGGAGAATGCCACAAACTTTAAATTGACCAAAGAAGGAAACTTTGTCCCCTGTTTTCCAAAAAAAGAAAAAACCAGTGCCGGCAGTACCAGACAAAACAGCCGCCCTTATGAAGGCCCCATCGACCTGACCATCGAAACTGTCAATTGTGCAAAAATCCCATGCCCTTCTTCATTCGACAAAAATGTCGTTTGCTGGGAATGCCATTAAGCGCCCGTTTCCATGAAATGGATTTAATGCTGGACAGTCAGGAAAACACAGTGTTGAGCAATTCTTTTCACCCCTGTGTTTCCCTGTTTCGAAACCAACCTCAATGAACATTAAGAGGCAGGTTTAAAAAATAATGCTTTCCTTTTTCCTGAATAAATTTAATATTTTTTACAACCCGCCAATTGCTAAAACAAAAGCGTCATTTTTAGTTAAGCAGGTGACCAAAAATGAGGAGTGCTAAAATGACACTTTTATTTTGGCAAATGTTTGATTTCCAAGTCTTAAAAGTCTTTTTCAGGCAAAGGAAAAGTGTCATTTTTTTTGACTACCTGCTTACTCGCAAATAAATTAAAACTAATTTTTGTCTTGCACTCAGAACCAGTTTATTAACCTTAATTTTTGAACGAATGAAATTGATTAAAAAAAATATCATCTTCCTCGCATCTGCTTTTTTATTTTCCATCATATTTTCGCCATTGGTTGGACAAGAAGCCATAATAAAACATGCGAACACAGACGACACCGGCGACGAATGGAAATGTGTCGGCAATGATTGTGTCATTATTAAAAGAGGTGAAAACAACAGTAAAGGTTTTTTTGAAATTGACTTTGAATTAATTGATCCAGGCCGCACATCAGGGCAAAAACCAGTAAAATTAATTACCAATGGCAATGAAATTATTTCGGCAAAAAATGTCCCAAAAGAAGAACGGCAAAAAAACCGTCGGGTAGAAATGACCATCGTTTTCGAACTGGCCAACACAGCCACCAACCAGGTGTATAAATATTGGTGGAAAAATAAAAAGGCCGATGCCGAAACGGAGCGCGAATTGTCCCGGTTTTGTCGAGGAACGACCCAAATTAAAGTTTATGAAACGGATGGTTCCAGCATAAAAATTTATGAAGTCACCTGTCACGACAATGACGGCAGCCCCCGGGCGAGAAAAATATTTATCGGCGAACTGAATTTTAGTTGACTTATAATTTTCATACAATAATCACCACAGGTAAATAGGCTTTAAGCATGAGTGATCATCTCCTAATTTTTGATTAGGCTCAAAAAAGCGGTTTTCCCTGTCCGGGATGTCAAATCAAACGGGCGTCGAGCCCGCTTGATTTGACAAAATGGATTTAGTGGGGGCTTGATGTCCCACCAAATCAAAATCAAGCTATTTTAGCATACCCCGCCTACTCACTCCGCAAACTCTCCACCGGGTTCGCCATCGCTGCTTTTGCACTCTGGTAGCCCACCGTCAAAAACGCTACTCCCGTTGCCACGGCTCCCGCCAGCGCAAACACCCACCACTGGATATCGATCCGGTAGGCAAAATCCTGCAACCATATATTGGCAAAATAATAGGCCAGCGGCGATGCAATCACCATCGCTACGAGCACCAGTTTCAAGAAGTCTTTGGACAGGAGTCCGACCAATTTGGCAGTAGTGGCGCCCAGGACTTTGCGAATACCTATTTCCTTGGTGCGCTGCTGCGTAGAAAAAACCGCCAACCCAAACAAGCCAAGACAGGAAATAAACAGCGCCAGTCCCGCCAGGCATCGAAACAGTGCGGCACTCTGGTGATCGCTTTTGTACATGCGGTCGAAAGAATCATCGAGAAAATGGTACTCAAATGGTTGGCCAGGGTATTGACGGTTCCAGGCAGCCTGGGCTGCGGCGAGTGCCGCCGGTGCCTGACCTCCTTCCGCTTTTACCAAAACCGTACTTTGGGAACGGGCATGGTGCGTGAGTACCAACGGTCCGATTTCATTGCGCAGGCTCTGAAAATGAAAATCCTTTACCACTCCGATTACCTGCCCCTCGTAGTCGTGTATGGAAAAGCGTTTTCCGACCACTGGTTCTGGCACCCCCAATGTACGGATGGCAGTCTCATTGAGGATGACATTTCTGGCGTCCGCCTCCCGGCCAGCTTCAAACCAACGGCCGTCCAGCAACGGTAGCTCCACCAGGTCATTGAACGCCGGATCAACGGATAGTTTATATACCAACGGTTCGAATTCGGCTGGTCTTCCATCCCAATCGACACTGCCGCTATGGCTGTTCTGGACATCAATGAGGGAGGAATTAATAGCGGTGGTAGCAACGACGCTGGGTTCCCTGTTCAGCTCCTGTTTGACTGCCTGTACTTTTTCCGGACGTTGTGGGCTGTAAGGTAAAGTGAACTCAAAAATATGTGCCCGGTCATACCCCAAGTCCTTTTTGCGGATATAGTCTTGTTGTTGCAGGATCACCAGTGCGCCGATGATCAGGCCCACCGTCAGGGTAAATTGCGTAATGACGAGGCCTTTGCGAAAGGTGGTGTTTCTGATCCTTAAAAATTGTTCGCCCCGTAAAAACTGGCCCGGTGCAAATCCCTTCAAAAAGAGGGCAGGATAAATGCCGGACATCAGCAGGGTGATGAGCAGGGTACCGCCAACTACCAGCCAAATGGCTGAATTTTGTGGGTTGATCGAAAAACTTTTTTCGGTAAATTGATTGAAATAGGGCAACAGCAACTGGACAATGCCCAACGCCAGGATCAAGGCCATAAAGCTGGTAATCAAACTTTCCGAGAACAACAGCCGGAAAATCTGTGAACCGCTTGCACCGATGATCTTTCGCACCCCGATCTTCCTGGTTCGCATGCCGGCCTGTGCAGTGGTCAGGCTCACGTAATTGACGCTGGCCAAAAACAAAATAATCAAACCAATGATACCAAAAGTATAAGCCGAATGGCGGCTCCCCGTAAGCATGGAAGGATGCATTCGTTCTTCATCAAAATGCACCTCCGACAGTGGCTGGAAGGAGAGCGTGGCGTTCTCTCGGTCGGCATCGTGCTGGTGCATGAGGGTCGTCAGTTTTTCACCCAGTGCAACCTCGTCCGTGCCTGGTTGAAGTTCCACAAAAGTCAGGTAGTTGAAATTGTTCCAGCTGCCCATATCGGCCGTTGCGGTATTGGAAAAATAATAACCGAGCGGCAAAACCATTTCGAAATCAAAACTTGAATTGACCGGATGATTTTCCAATATGCCGTGTACCACAAAATCGACAGAATCGATTTGAAAACCCATGCCCAAAACGTCTGTCATCCCAAAAACAGAAATGGCAAAATCTTCCGTCAGGATGGCATGGTGCAATTGTTCATGGAAGCCCTCTCCAGTACCTTGCACAAATCGGTGGTCAAACATCTCAAACCAGTCTTCATTGACGTATGCATACTGCTTTGACTTCAGTATCGTGGCTTCTTTTCTTACCGTCAGCCCCTTCCAGGGGTTATCAAACAAAGCAGCAGCGCTGGCCACTTCCGGCACTTCATTTTTCATAACCTCCAACATGGGCCAGGGCACCAATGCCCAATGCCAGACTTCCCCGTTGCCAACATCCAAATCCGCATTGACCCGGTACAAGCGGTCGGCCTTTTCATGATACCGGTCAAAATTGAATTCATTTTGCACCCACAGGAAAGCAAAAATGGTAGCTGTCATCCCCAGGCTCAGCCCCATCAGGTTGATGGCCGTGTAGGTACGGCGTCGGAGCAGGGAACGGAAGGCGATTTTAAAATGGTTGAGGATCATGGTAGTGAATAGTTGAATAGCCAAATGGTTGAATAGTTAATAGAGCATACTTTAGGTAGTCCAACGGACGTGCCATCCAAACAAAACACTGACCATGTAGCCTTTTTTCGGTCTGCTTTGCCCTGTACTCCCCGTAAAACAACGCTTTCAAAGCCAGGAAAACTTACTCTGATCTCAAAGAATTTACCGGGTTGGCCAGTGCTGCTTTGGCACTTTGAAAACCGACCGTCAGCAGGGCAACCAGAACAGCCAAGCCTCCGGCCATGGCAAACACCCACCACCCCAGTTCCACCTGGTAAGCAAAATTGGTGAGCCAGTTGTTCATAAGGTACCAGCCAAGCGGCAGCGCGATCAGCAGGGCCAGGGCGACCAGTTTCAGAAAATCCTTTGACAACATGGCAACGATACCAACCACGGAAGCCCCCAGCACCTTGCGGATACCGATCTCTTTGGTTTTTTGCTCCGCAACAAAGGCAGATAAGCCCAACAGGCCAAGACAAGAAATGAACAAAGCAACCAGCGCAAACCAGCCGGACAGGTTGCTGGTGCGTTCTTCGCTGCGGTACATCTGTTCGTAACGGTCATCGAGGAAATCATAACGGAAAGGGAATCCGTTGGCATTTTTTTCAAAAATAGTTTGCGCAGCAGCAATAACGGCCTCGGTGCGGCTGGGGTCGATGCGCATCATGGTCAGTCCGGTTTCTTCCGGCATATTGGCAATGATCAGAGGGCCGATGGTTTCGTGCAAAGAACTGATGTGGAAGTCTTTCACCACCCCGACGATGGGTCCCTTGACACCCCAAAATTCTAAGTTGTTACCGAGTGGTTCTTTCAGTTTCATGGCTTTCGCAGCCGTTTCATTGATCAAAAAGCTCATGGTGTCGGTGGAAAGGAATTCTTCAAAATCACGTCCTGCTACCAGTGGGATGTTCATGGTATTTAAAAAATTATCATCGGTGATAATGACGTTGAACAGCAATCCTTCGTCCGGTGCCATGCCGTCCCATTTGGGGTCGCCGGTTTGCGATCCGACGGACAGGGGGTTCGTTTGGGCAAAGGTCAGTTCCTCAATACCGGGTGTGCGGAGCAACTCATTTTTATAAACGTCCAGGTTGTCGTCAGCACCTGGCGGGGTGCGGAAATAAAGGACGTTTTCTTTATCAAGGCCGAGATGTTTGGTTTTGATGAAATTGACCTGGTTTTGCACCACCATGGCACAAACCACCAATAAGGCAGAAAGGACAAATTGGAATACGACCAACCCTTTGCGCAGGCTACCGCCCCCCAGGTGATAGGAAATTTTCCCTTTTAAAACATTAATCGTTCGGAAGGAAGAAAGGAAAAACGATGGATAGCTCCCCGCCAGCAGCGAAGTCACCAGCCCCACACTGACAATGATCGTCCAGAAACCGATACGGCCATAATCGAAGACCAACTGTTTTGCAGAAATCTCCCTGAAATACGGCAACAACATTTCGCCCAAAAGAACGGCTATCAGCACACTGAAAAAAGTAATGACTGCCGCCTCGATCATAAATTGGGCTATGAGCGAACCACGCCCCGCCCCTACTGTTTTGCGAACGCCAACCTCCTTGGCCCGTTTGGCGGCCCGGGCAGTGGCGAGGTTCATGAAATTAATACAGGCAATCAACAATAAAAACAACGCCGCCAGGCCAAACAGCTGCACATACTCAATGCGTCCGCCGGCTTCTTTTCCATTTTCAAACTGGCCATGTAAATACTTCCGTTCGTATGGCTGCAAAAAGATTTCGGTGCCATCTGCGTATTGGTTGTTTTCATTGATCAAATTGGCCACTTTAGGCGCAAACTGAGCAGCTGAAATACCTTCTTTCAATTTCAGGACAGTGCGCGAATCAAAATTGCCCCACGGAAAACCCTGGCCATCATCGACGTGCTGCGATGCCAGGTCGAGGGCAAAATCAAAGGACAGCGACGAGTGCTTGGACACATCCGCAAATACACCGGTCACTTTGTGGTCCTGCCCGTTGATACTGACCATTTCACCAACCGTTTGGCCCCGCCAGTCATGACCGAATAGCTTGGCAGCCAGCCTCTCGGAGATAGCAACGACGTTCGGCTCGTTGAACACTGCCCGCCTCTTGCCCTCGACAAATGGAAAGGTCATGACCCGGAAAAAGCCATCCGTTGCAAAAATGCCGTCCTCTAAAAATTCTTTCCCGTCTACCTCAAATTGCTTCTTGTTGGTCGGGTCATACGCACCAATATCTTCCACGTCAGGCAAACTCTCCCGAATCAACTCAATCAACGGATACGGTGTGGTCGTCCAGGTTGCTATCCCGGACTCCCCCATATCCAAATTGACCAACAACCGGTGGATCCGCTCGCCATCAGCGTGGAAACGATCCATTCTCAGTTCGTCCTGTACCCACAGCAAGATGAGCAAACTGACGGTCAGTCCGACGGACAGGCCTAAAATATTGAGCAAAGAATAGCCCTTCTGACGGAAGAGGCTGCGGAAAGCGATTTTTAGATAATTGGAAAACATAATGGCTGAATCATTTTGAGGCCAAATGGTCAAACGGTTGCTTAAAATTAGCCTGGTACTTGTAAAAAAAACATTTGACCATTTAGTCCGACAGCTATTTTCCAAGGTATGTGCCATGCTCCCAACCAACTGTTTATCAGTTATTTACAAAATATGTCTTTTTAAATAAAAACCAATCAGTGTGCGGTTTTGGACGGTAGGTGTGCGTTTTTTTCAAAAAAAAATCATTTTCTTTAAAGTAATTTCTTTGCTCATCCGTCCTCCTCAATGTAAGGCAAAAAATTTCCAACTACGTAGCCAAAAAATGAGCCGATGAAAACAGGTCGCCAACCCGGTTGGCACAGGACTTTGTTTTCCGAATTCACCCGTTTCGTTCACCGATCAAGTTGTCAGCAACTTGGTAGATGGTAGATGGTAAAGAGCCTGGAGATGTAGAAATGTTTATGTCCTTCTACTTTTTACCATCTACCCTCTACAAGCAAAAAAATTCAAATCATGAGACCATTCCGTTTTTTCTTTGCGGCCTCATTGGGCATTATCCTTTTCTTTTTCCTTGCCAAGTTCGTCGTAGCAGCATTGCTGCTGGCGGCAGCCATGAGCCTGCTATTTTTCTTCGCCCGGAAAATCAAGTACTTTTTCCAGCGGATGCGGTGGGAAGAAGACAGTTATTACGACGGAAGGGACCGGTTTGTCAACCGTAGCCCCAAATGGAAAGGGGACCTGTTGATGGACTACCCAACAAAACACCGCCGCATGTGGTCCGACACCCGGATCATTAAGATTCAATAATTTTTAAGCCGTTAGCTTTGATGAGCTTTAAGCACAGCTTCTGCTAAAAACAAATAAAAGCTAACAGCTAACTGTATTGACCAATAAACTGGTAAGACACAACCCTCTGCGGGCTTTGGCTCTCTGCATGAGAAAAACAAACTCGCAGAAGAATTTGATAGTCAAAATTTATTGCCAATGCAGCTAAGAAGCAACCGCTTATTTAAAATCAATTAATTATGTGTTATTCAAGAGCAAATCGTTCCCATTGGGGAAAACATCACCATCACCCTCGTCATCATGCCAAACGTTGGTGGAAACATAAAATGGCCCAGGCATGGGGCTACCCGCCGGTCAATGTGGAAGAACTGGACGACCGTTACGAAATCCTGGTGTACGCAGCAGGTTATGGCAAAAGCGATTTCGGTATTTCCCTGAAAGACAATACCCTGGTCGTACAAGCAGAAAAACCTGCTACCACCGAAGAAGCAACGGAGCAAAACTGGCGCAGACGGGAATTCCGCCCCGGCGGCTTTGAACGCTATTTCGAGTTGAATGAAAAAATCAACAAAGAAGCGATCACTGCCCAATATGCGGACGGCGTCCTGAAAGTGACCCTGCCCAAACTGGAAGGGAAAGAAACTTTCCGGCAGGAGATTGAGGTGGTGTAATTAAAAATTTAATTGAAGTTTTCATGTCGATATCGGCCCTCTTCGGAGGGCTTTTTTTGTATCTCGGATTGTCAATCCGAACCGCCCGGATGCCCGGATGGCCAATCCGAGCCATATTCTGCAACTTCGGGAAAATAAATCCCTCCTTATCAGTAGAATCAACTTTTAAACAGGGGTACAAAAATGACATTTTCCCTTTACCTGAAAAAGGTTCCCAAGGTTTGAAGACCAAACATTTGCCAAAATAAAAATGTCATTTTTCAATCTGACCTCATTTTATTCACCTGCTCATCATAAACGACCTGCTATGCTTTTCAGCTACTTAAAATTAGCCTTCCGCAATATTTCCCGCCAAAGGTTTTACGCCATCATCAACGTACTTGGACTGGCCATCGGGCTGGCCATTTGCCTGCTGATTTTGTTATTTGTCAAAGATGAACTGAGCTTTGACAAACACCACTCAAATGCCGACCGCATTTACCGGGTCAACATGGTGTGGGGGCTACAGGATGGGGGCACTGAATCTCCCATCGGCCCTTATCGCCTGCAACCAGCCATGAAAACGGATTTCCCCGACCTGGAACAAATCGTCCGGTTCAGCCCGACTTACGGATCACTGGTTGAATACGGCGATGTTTCTTATCAGGAAGAAGATATGTTCTTTGCGGATAAAGAAGCGTTCGATATTTTTGATTTTAACTTGATCGATGGTGACAAAAATACAGCCCTTGCCGAGCCGTTCACCATGGTTTTATCGGAGTCGACGGCCAAAAAATATTTTGGCAACGAAAATCCCATCGGCAAGACCCTGACCATTGACGAGGACAATGAAGTGGAAGTCACCGGTATTTTTGAGGACATGCCCTCCACCACACATTTTCATTCCGACGCATTCATTTCCATGGAAACGGGCAAATCGGTTTTCAATCAATTGGTATTAAACAATTGGGGCGAGGGCTGCTGCTATAATTATATATTGTTGAACGAGGGACAGACACCCGAGTCCGTTTCCGGCCGCATTCCGGATTTTTTAGAAAAAAACATGGGAGAAGGCGCGTCTGAACGAGTGGGCATGGCACTGCAGAAAATGACGGACATTCACCTGCACTCCAATTTACGCGGAGAAATTCAGGCCAACAGCGACATTCGATATATTTATATTTCATCGGCCATTGCTTTGTTCATTATTTTAATTGCATGCATTAATTATATGAATTTGGCGACGGCCCGCTCCATTAAAAGAGCCACGGAAATCGGTGTACGGAAAACACTCGGCGCACCCCGTCAATCTTTGATTTACCAGTTTTTGAGCGAGTCGGTTTTGGTAGCCTTTTTTGCTTTACTGCTTGCATTTATTTTGGCCCAGGTCAGCATGCCGGCGTTCAATGCTTTCATGGAAAAAGACCTGAGCATGAACCCACTGAACAATCCGGATATTTTCGGTTGGTTTTTTATCCTTACTTTATCGGTGGGCGTAATTGCAGGCAGTTACCCGGCATTTTATTTATCCTCATTTCAAATAAAAAAAGTTTTTCAGGAAAATTTCCGCCAGGGCAGCAGTGGTATTTTGCGAAAAGCATTGGTGGTTTTTCAATTTGCCATTTCCATCGTTTTAATCCTGGCGACAGTCGTGGTTTATAACCAATGGAATTTTTTACAAAACAAAGACCTGGGATTAAATAAAGAAAATTTAATCATGGTCCCCATTCCCGATCTGGGACAATACCAATCATTGAAAAACCAGTTGGCACAAAACCCCGACATATTATCCATCGGTGCCTCCAATAAAAGGTTGACCAGCCGTCTCAGCAGTAATCTCGGGTTCAAGGCCGAGCAGTATGAGCCCGACCCCGAAAGAAGGAGCAGCATCAAAATCGTCACGGTCGACCATGATTTTTTAAACACCCTTGAAGTCGACTTCAAAGAGGGCCGCGATTTTTCCAAAGACATCGGCACCGACGACACTTCTGCATTTGTATTAAATCAGGCCGCCGTTGAAATGATCGGTTGGGACGAGCCGGTTGGTAAATGGCTTGAAACCAATGAATTTTATCAGGGTACCTGGCGGCCCCGTCGCGGAAACATCATCGGTGTCATCGACAATTACAACCACGAATCATTGTATACCGACATAGCGCCGGTCTGTTATTATGTTTCCAACTCTTGGCTCAATTGGATGACCTTGCGATTGAGCGGGAAAAACATGTCGTCCGTCATGGCGGACATAAAAGACAAATGGGTACAGTTCGGCTCCGAGGAATTATATGATTATTATTTTATGGACGACCGCATTGCGGAAATGTACCGCACCGAGGAGCGCTTTTTTACGCTATTTACCTTTTTTACCATATTGGCCATTTTCATTGCGGGACTGGGCATTTTAGGTTTGTCCGCATTTATGGCAGAGCAGCGAACCAAGGAAATCGGCGTGCGAAAAGTACTGGGCGCCACCACCGGCGACCTGGTTTATTTATTGTCAAAAGAATTTTCCATTCTCGTTTTAATCGGATTTATCATTGCGGCTCCGATCGGTTATTATTTAATGAACAATTGGCTGCAGGATTTTACCTATCAAATTAATATAGGCTGGGCACCTTTTTTGATTGCCGGCGTTTTGGCATTGATGGTGGCATGGCTGACGTCAGGGTTCCAGTCGTTGAAAGCGGCACTGGCGAACCCGGTGGAAGCGTTGAAACATGAGTGATAAAACAACCCGGGAGGTCATTTGAAATGACCTCCCGGGTTATACCTCTGTCAGGACACCAATGGCACGTGCGGATACACCGCCCCCCTCTGCTGAAAAGACAAAATCTTTGGGTTCTGAATCACCCCGTCCTGGATTTCGATGGCCCTGCGGATGGTCTCGCTTTTTTGCCAGCTTTCCGGCCCGGCCATGACGATGGGCAGATAAGGCACCAGGCTGTTGGAGATTTCCCAGGAGGCACTGTCCCACAGATAGGAGGGCGTATGGTCGACGGCATAATAAAATACCTGGCCCACCTTGAACATCGGCTCCACAAAAGTGGTAGGTTTGGCAAAAGGAAAGCCCATCCCCTCGTCGCAACTCACGTCTACGATCAGGCAGCCCGATTTGAGCCGGTCTTCCTGTCCCTCGGGCACAAACATCAACGGGTGGTCGGTATCTTGCAAAATGCCGTTGACAATGATGTCCGCATCGGCCAGTTCCTCCACAAAAGGCAGGGACATCCGGTCGGGGCGCAGGGATACCAGTTCGCCGTTTTCGTTTTCATCAAAGTTGTAATAATTGACGCCCGACATTTGGTCGGCCACCAAAATATAATGGCGTTGGGTAAAAACGGTGATGTCCTGAACGCCCCGTGCCTGCAACGCCCGAATGGCTCCCCGGCTTACCGATCCAAAGCTGATGACCACCGCTTTGCGCTGTGGCCCGTAATGTCCGTCAGTGCCCGTCAGGTTCATGGCGTGCATGACGCCCGCATAACCAGCAATCTCATTGTTTTTATGGAAAATATGCATCTGCCAATCGCCGCGCTTGCTCCAGCGGTGCATGGCTTCCCATGCAATCAGCGTCAGTTTGCGGTCGATGGCCGTCTGGGTAATGTCCCGTTGCTGCACACAGTGCGGCCATCCCCAATGAATCGTCCCTTCTCGCATCATGGCAAAATCGGCCTGGACGGGCTTGGCCAACAAGGCAATGTCGCACTGATCAAACAGCTCGGCACGGCTGGCCATCCCCCCGGTGCCGGTTTTGATTTCCTCATCGGAAACCCCAAAAGGCAAACCATAATCTTTTTCAAAAACCAAGTGCCTTCTCACTTCCTCATCTATCCAGCTCAACTGGGCAGGGTGAATAGGAACTCTTTTTTCCTGTTTTTTCTGGGAGGTGGCAAAAACGCCAACGGTAAGTAGGGACATCTTTTTTTGTTTTGATTTTCAATTTGGCCGAAAGTACAAAATGTAACAGGGAATGAAGAATGATTAACGGTTAATGGTTAATGGTTAATGGTTAATGGTTAATGGAAAAATGGAAAAATGGAAAAATGGAAAAATGGAAAAATGGAAAAATGGAAAAATGGAATTTACAAAAATCGACTATTCTTCATTCTTCATTTTCCATTTTTCATTTTTCATTTTTCATTTTTCATTAATAAATCTATTATCGAGGAGGCGGCCCAGGAAAAATCATTTCCGCCGTAGCCTTTTTTTAATTGTTGGGAGATTTTTTTTTGTGGTTCATAATATTCGTAAAAACCAAATTGAGTGACCAGCCCAAGAATATCTTTTTTTAATTGAGCCGCTGTTTGGTCAAAACCATATTTAATACAGCCCTGGTAAATCAGCCAGTTCATATGTGGCCAGATGGGGCCGCGCCAATACCTTTTGGAATCGAACTTTGGGTCAGCCGGATCAAAGGTTGGACAGAGGAAAAAATCTTTTTTAATTAAGTTGGTTAAATAATTATTTATTTTTTCTGCTTGTTCGAACGGAACACATTCTGCAAATAGTGCGGCAATGCCACCTATTTCATTTAATGCAATTTGTTTTTCTGCCCGTAAATCATAGCTGACATAAATCCCCAGTTCCTCATTCCATAATTTTTCATTAAACCGGCCAACGCTCATCGCCTGCCAGTCTTCCAATTCGCTGACATCAAAATCGAATTGGATACCCAGGTTGATCAGGGCATTATTTGATTTAATTAAAATAGCATTGAATAAAGTATCCTGAATTAAAAAAGGACTATTGGCAGCGATACCCGGCCCGTCGTATTTATTTTTTTTGCCCAGTTCCAATAAATAAACATAACGGTCGTAATCGGCATCGGTTGGCCGTTCGGAAGGATCGGCGATTTTATTGTCCTGCCGTTCATAGGGCGGCAATTCATTTTTATTTATTTTAATGTTGGCCATTGCCTCATCCCACAGCGGTGAATTGTCCCGGCCCGATTCCCAGGGGTGATAAATAAAAACAAGCCCTTCTTTACGCGGGTCTCTGTATTCATAAAAAAAGCGATGGAACCGAACGATTTTTGGAAACATTTCCCTGACGAAATTTTCCACTTCTTTATTTTCCCGGTACAAATTATAAATGCGCTCTAAAGCGAATCCATGTACGGGTGGCTGGGTGATACCGGAAGTCACCGGTTTTTGAGGAGCCCCTGCATTGACGGCCGCGTTCCAGATTTGATAGTTGGGAAAATACGTTGTCTCTTTTTCGCTGTGAAATAAAATATGGGGCACCATGCCGTTTTCCCATTGTCCGGTAAAGAGAGTCCGCAATTCCGACATGGCTGCCGGCAGGTCAAAATGGGCAAGCCCAAAACTGACGAACCCCGAATCCCAGTTCCACTGAAAAGGATAAAGGCGATCGGTAGGCACGGTGAAGCCCCCGCGGTTATTTTTACGAAGAATATTTTTTGCCTGATCGAGCAGGGTTTGTTTTTGTTGGTCGGTCATTTTTTCAGAAATACGATTTACCGAATCATTAAGATGCAGCAAATCAGAGTGGCCTTCGCCAGTTATATTTTTTTTGGTGAAATCAGATTGTTGGGCGAGGTCTTTTCCGGCTCCAACATCCCCAACCTTTCCATGATTACTTCCCTTGCATACTGTTCGACATCTGGCCAGTTTTTGTCTACTCTTTCCTGTCCAAAATCCACCTCATTCAATACATTGACCAGTTTCACGCCAGCTAAAAAAAGCATATAAAGCTGCAGCCGTCTGGCATCATTGACGTCTTCTCTTTTCAAACTCAAATCGTGGAACAATCGGCTCACCCGTGCCAGCCAACGGTTGTTTTCCTGTTTCTCGTCGAGGTGTTTGAGAAAAAAATCTTCGAACTGGTTGTAGCCGATCACTTCAAATCGACGCGCATTTCCCCTCGACTCCTTGAGCATCATATCGCCGATGGCCGACTGCCAGTCCCGGTACAGCCAACACTCCCGGCGGGAAAGTGCATAGATGCAGGACCGCCGTTCTTTTTTGATGGTTTCCGTTAAATCCACCTCTTCCAAATCGGCATGGGTGATCATTACCTTGGCCACCTTTTCCAATAATTCCAGTTGTTCTTTTTCAGGCAATCCATAAGCATAAACGACGGGCGGTTCGACATCTGCCTTGTTTTTATTTTTATTGTGATCGGCCACTTTTCCATTATAGGCCGAAATTTCTTCCATGATTTTTTTCCGGATTTCGCGCACGATCTTTTCGGTCCGTTTATCGTCAAACATTTCTTTTGGCAGCTCCCACTTTTCAGCCAAAAAATAGACGCGAATTTTGCCCAATCTTTCATTCAGTTTTTTATTGCGGGACAAAACCGATTCGAATTCGGATAAGGCATTATTTATTTTTTCATGGTCAAACCGGTCATGCACTTCAATCCCCGAATGGTCCCTCTCAGCAGCACGCATCCACCCCAGAATGGCACACAGCCGATATAAAGTACTCCGAAATTTATACTGGACAAATTCATTTTGCGGGGCACGGCGATTGAGGAAGCGGGCATCGTTTTCAAATATTTCTTTTAAACGGTAAACAAACGACATCGTCTCCATCAGCAATGGATCGGCGTACATCTTGGCGGTATCCATCTGGGCCTGTTTGGTTTTGTGGGCCTCCCATGCACGGTTGCCGTAATAGGTGACCAGAAAAGTGACCAACGCTACCAAATGAGGGAGCCATTCCTTTATCGCTGGCCAGATTTCTCCGAATAAAAAATAAGTCTTCATTCTAAAAGGGGGTGTTTGAGGACAATGTACGGAAAGTAAAATAAATTAAGAAAAACGCGAATGAAGCTATTCCAAATTGCTAATATCTCTTCTGCCAGCCATTGGCAAAATAGGTCGTCCGCCCGCCGATGGTAGCGGTTTCTATTTTGTTTTTTCCGTCGGGTGCGAGGTGGCCCTCCACTCGCCACTGCCAGAACCAATCGTCAGGATATGCTTTGTAATAAGGACGTTCGTTCACGGCCCGGACTAATATTTCCTGCATTTTATTAAATATTTCTATTTTCTTTTTTTTCGGTATTTTATTTACGCGGGATGCAGGATGAACACGGCATTGGTAGCAGGTTTCGTCGACGTACAAGTTGCCCATGCCAGCCAGGTATTTTTGATTTAATAAAAATCCTTTTAACGTACTTTTTTTATCTTTTGTAAAATTTAAAAACTGTGCTTCTGTAATTTCCAGTGCATCGGGCCCCAATTTTTTTTCCGCAATAAATCCAGCTAAATTTTCTACGTAACAAATCCTCGCAAATTTCCGGGGGCAGTCAAAACCCAGTTTATTGCCGTTGTCAAAATGAAAAACAAAACGTTCGTGTTTGGGCCGTTCCATTGCATCGCTGTAATATTTAAAATCGCCTGTCATGCCAAAATGAAACAAAACATGTTCTTCATTGTCCATTTTCCCGAACATATATTTTCCCCGCCGGTAAGTACTAATGAAAGTGCGGCCCGTTAATTTTTCGGCAAAGTCTTCTGCCCTGACATTCCGGAAGATCTTATCGTCATGAATGACCACTTCCGCAATACGTTGATGGAGGGAAGTTTCTTCAAAATATTTTTTAAAGGTGTTGACTTCGGGCAGTTCAGGCATCGTTTTTTGCTTATTTTTTTTATTAGAAGTTGCGAACGATAACAGGTGGGGAAATGAATGGTTCATACTGAAGTAGCTGTTCAAAAAAATGACCCTTTTCCTTTCTCTGAAACAGCGTTTTAAACTATGGAAACCAAGCATTTGCCAAAATATAAAGTGTCTTTTTTAGCACTCCTTACATTTGATCACCTGCTTAATACATATCCGTCAATAAAGGATATTAATGACCGCCTAACGACATGGCAACTTACTATTGATCGCTACTTTTGGCGCTCACCAACATTCATTTTTATGCATCGATTTTTACTCCTTTTTCTGGCCGTGGCCTCCCTGCCCATATTTTCAAACGGACAAACTACCGGCAGTTTCCAGCTCAACATCCAATTCCCGCAGGCGGACTACAACGAAAACCGAAACCTCTATTTTTATGTGCCCGAAGATTACGACCCCAACAACGCTTACAAACTGCTCGTCGGGTTTCGTGGCGGCCCCAACTCCAATGCCGGACAGTTCCGGGACCAGCTCCAACCTTTATCGGACAGCTTAAATGCCATTATTCTCTGCCCCGAAAACGAAGCACATTTTTGGGACGAAGAAGGTCGCACCAAACTATTGTTCCAATATTCCGTCGACACGGCAATGGCTTTGTACAACATCGACCCCGACTTTATTTACCTGACCGGCCTCTCCTATGGTGGCCGCCACGCCGTCATTGTGGCCATGGATACCGACGATGGACCAATCCCGAATTTGCGGGGCGTCATCCCTTTTGCGGCAGGAGCTGACTCGCATTTACAGCCCAACTACGACAGTGCAGGAGCATTTCCCCCTGCTTGTATCTGCATTGGCTTATCAGATAGTAACACCTTTATCAATGTGGCCAATTCACTGCACAATGACCTGCAAAGCAACGGTGGCGCCTCCTTTTTAAATGAAATTCCTGGTGTGGGCCACACTGTCGCATTTCCTTCTTTTCCTGCGGAAATGATGGAGTGCCTTGAATTTATTGAAGCGCAGTATGAAGTGAACAATGTCAACAATTTTCCAGAAATCAATAATGAAATATTGGTGTATCCTAATCCTTCCAACGGAACCATTTATTTTTCTATTTTAAATCATTCCGGGAAAATAAAGGAAATAAAGTTGTTCAATTATTTGGGTCAATTTATTAAAAACCTACCTGTAGAAAAAAGGGAAATCAATCAGGAGGACTTACCAGAAGGTGGGGTCTTATATTTATCCGTTTTGACGGAAGAAGGGATCATCACTAAAAAGATAATTTTGAATTAGGGGCTACAACTAAACTTATTTTGATTTGGAAGAACATCGAAGCCCTCCTTTAAAACCTCTTTTACAAACCTGAGCCATCGTACGCAATGTACGATGGCTCAGGTTTGTCCTTTCCCATCAATTGAGCTGGTTTAGCTTCTATATTGCTCAATTCCCAACCTCTACTCTCCCCGGTTTATCCCATACCACGGCGTCATTTTCATAATAGAGGTAGGCCGATGAAGCCGGCGCCTCAAACGTTCCGGGAATTTCTGCCTTTAAGTCGAGGTGGATGTTTTTGGTTGCCTGCCCTTCCAGGTGGCGGAAATAAAATACAATTCGATCCTCGCTGATCTCGTAGAAATCGAACAGGTTCCGTTCCTGCATTTCTTTTACCTGCCAGGGCTGTACACCAAGGCCTGCCGGTAGCCCAACGATCGCAATCGGGTTGAAAACGACGTCTTCCTTTTGATTGGTGATCGTGGTGGTCAGCCGAACGGTTTCACCCATTTTTACGGCAGACATCGGTCGGTCAGCAGCAACAGGAGAATCGCTACTGACCAACCGGGTATTCAGTTTCAAGGCGCAGTCGGGGTTGCTGGCTGGCTGGCGGGTGTGGTAACTGACGGACAGGTCGTAAGGTGGGGTATTTTTGCGGTCGGCAAATTTCACCTTTACCTGATTTTTTCCTTCGGTAAAATAATCAGCCAGGCCGGCAAAAACAACCGGTTCATTTTTGTTGGCCGGAATGGTTTGCTCAGCAACTGTTTGTCCATTCACAACAATCGCTACCGGCCCGACATCCGTTCTTGCGGCGGTATTTTCTGCATGTTTCACCAAAGCCTTCAATGCCAGAACAGTTGCTTGTGTGCTGCCAAAACCATAATGCGTTTTAGAGGAAGCGAGGTAATCGACCGCACGGCTGACGAGCTGAGTCGGCGTCCATTTCCCATCTTCAGCAATCTGCAATTCCGGTGCTTTCAAAAAGGCCAGTACCGCCAGGCTCGTTGTTTCGACTGCGAGGTTTTTGCCTTTGGAGCGCGTCATGCTGTGGGTCAGTCCGGTCCAACTACCGTCTTTGGCTTGTAGCTCCGCCAGTTGAGCGAGCAATTGGCCGGCACGTCCATCGTTCTGGTTGATCAGGATATTGGCGGCCAGGGCCAGGAGGTATGGATCTTGGGAGGTGTTGGCGGCTTTAAGTGTTTTTTCGATCTCTGGTTTGACCTGGTCACCAAAACCGGCTTCCGTCATCGCCCAGTTGATATAGGCATCGGCAATGGGGCTTTTTCGCTTCCACGAGTGCAGTCCTCTGCGGTCACTTTTCCAGCTACCCTGTCCATCCCGACGGGTCAGCAACCATTTGGCCGTCCGGTCAATCAGCGACTGCTCGACCGGATATACTTTTTTCATGTCGACAAATTGCAGCAGGCCGTAGGCCGTCAGTGCTTCGTGCCCCGGAGGGTTGCCAAACCAATCGAAGCCACCGTCGGGCACCTCAAATGTTTTCAGCCGGTTGTAGCCATGTTCAAGGTGGTTGTTGGTTTGTTTTACCAACTCCGGGTTGGTGTGGCCGGTTTTATCTAAAAGATTCATTACCAGCACATTGGGGTAATTACTGCTGGAGGTCTGCTCAAAGCAGCCACCGGGTTGCCGGATTATTTTTTCCAGGCCGGAAGTCAGCTCGCTGAGGATGGAAGGATAGACGGTAAAAGTTGCACTGAGGCTATTTTCGACAGGGTCGTTCACCTCTGCGGCAAAGGATTGCTGCGGCTGATTTCCGCTGAAGACCTGATGCACCGGAAAACCACGCGGCTGTACTTTTACCGGTTTTGTAAAAGCATCCTTTCGCCCAGCAGCTTCGAAGTTCACTGTCAGGTCACCTGATTGAGCTTCAAAACCAATTTTAAAAGTTGGAAAAACCGTTCTGGTTTCGCCTGCCTCCAAGGAGATGCCTGCCGGCATTTGGGTCTCCAATGAAAACCCTTCCGGCGTCTTGATCTGCAAGGTGCCATCCAGTTGTTGGGCCGTGTGGTTCATGAGGGTCAACGGCAAAACGAGTTGGTCACCAGAAAGCAGGTGAGTGGGTATTTTTACATCCATCCCAAACGGGAGCTGGGTGTAAAATCGCTGTGTGCCACGCCCAACGCCACCGTCCATCCCCAACCCTTCCACGGTTGCTTCGAATGTCGTAATGGCATCTGTACAATAGAACTCGACTGTGGCAATGCCGTTGCGGTCAGTGACCAGGTCGGGTTTCCAGAAGACCGTTTTACGGAAATCGGTGCGTTGGTGGCTGGCGGCTGGTTGCTCTCTTTCGACCTCGTATTTGGGTGCATAGAACTGACGGGGCAAATGGAAATCATAAGTAACATTGTAGCCCGGTGCCGCTACATTATCAAAGTTAAAACGCGGCTGGTTGGGGAAATTCGTGTTCAATTTTAATTTCTTTCCGATCTGCCCGTCGACATTCACCTGGGCAGCCATGTCAAAGTCAAGGTCCTCGTTGGGTTCTTTTTTTTCTGAAAGAGCAAAAGGTGTCGGTCTCAATATTCGGGCGTCCATTTTTCCTCGGTTCCCCTGTCCCCGAATGTTTGCCGGTACACGGCCACCTAATTCCGCTTCATTGGCAAATGCGGCGGGCGTACCACCCAATTGTACCGACTCTAATTCTTCGATGCTTTGAGCGGGAATAGCTGTATTGCCGAATACCCTGACGCCGTCAATGTAGAAATCAGTGCCATTAGCGCGCGAACCTCGGATCTTGATTTGATCATCTAAGGGTTTTGCACCTGCTCCGAGGGAGGCCAGTTCGTTGACATTTCGGGTGGGAAGGCTTTTGATTTTCTCTGAGACAGTCCTATCCTGTGCCTGCTGCCGCTGTGACAATTGTTGGTCAAGGCCGCCGAATCCGATGCTTGAGGCCTGGCCCTTGAGCGCCAGTTGTGAGGAGAGTTCTTTCCGTTTTTTATTTTTCTTTTTTTTCTGCCTTTTTTTTGCGGGCAGAATAACGGTTTCGCTACTGAATACTTTCCCCTGGGTGGTCTCATCCTTACTGACCAAAGGCTTCTGGTATCGAACCACAATTTCTTCCACCTGGAAATTTGGGTCCAGCCTGGCTCCTATATTATTCGCCATGCCGTGAGTAATCGGTATGTCACTGATCAACAGGGAGTGATAGCCAAACCTGGTCAATCCCAAATTATAGACACCTGGTTCCAGTCCTTCAATTTCAAATTTGCCCTCAAAATCCGTACTCGCAGAGGCAATGACTTTCCCATCTTTGATGACGTTCACCCCGCCCAGAATGATCGGTCCGTTATTGGAGACATCCTTAACCGACCCTATGAGTTTCAGGTTTTTGGTTCCAGGTGTTCCATTCCCTTCAACTACCTCCGCAACACCCAATTGACTGTAATTTAAATGTTTATCAAAGTTCAATGGCGGGCCGTCTTCTGTTTCACCACCTTGGAATAACTGCTGATTGGCATACTTGTCAGGATCAATGTAAGTAGGCAGGACCAATTGGCCGTTCTGCAATTTTCCGGTGCACCACACCTTTCTATCTGGATCAGAATCGAAGCTAATTTGAAACCTCGGCAAGCTGGCCACCAAGGTATCCATCTCAAATCGTCCATTTTCGTCGGTGACAGCTGTCAGGTTGGATTTTCCGAGCGCGACCTCCAAGCCCGGCATGGGCCTTCCCAAAACATCGAGCAGTTGTCCTTTGAGTTTTGCCTCTTCTCTTTCATATTTCATCGCTACCGGCTGCTCCCAAAGCGCCTTCGACCAATCGAAGCGCCGCCAGCCTTGTGTCAGCATCAGGTGGTCCAGCGCCAGCAGTTGATCCTTTTCGGGATGCTTTTCATTTTTATCAAAATAAAAATTTGGTTCAACGATCTCCCCTTTCAGTTCGCTTTCCAATAAAAGATGGGATAAGATATGTCCCTGCTTGTCATCAGCAAAAGTGAGCAGGTTGTCGTCGGCTACCGAGAGGGCAAACTGGCCGGGCATGGGCATGCCGCGCTCGTCCGTTACCTTGATGGTCATTGATACTTTTTCACGGGGCAGGTATTTGTCTTTATCGGTAGTTATTTCGACGTTCAATTTTTTGTGAGGATTCAAAAACACCAACCGTTCAGCCCGGGGTATTTCCTTGCTGTCAAACAAGGTTACCTGGGCCGTGCCGATGGGCAAAGTTTTGGTCGGTATTTTAATTAAATGGGCACCCGCACCGGCAGGCAATGTCTGGGTGAAATAAATTTCACTTTGACTGAAGAGCGTCAGGTGCAATTGCTCGTTTTCCGTCGAATTGATTTCAACCCTCAATTGTTCCTGGTCTGAGTTATCCACGCTGATGGCATACCCCCGCGCCTTTGCTTCCGGCAAAGTGTAGGTCGTTGAAATACCAGCTGGTTTGGTCAGGTAGGCGAGGTATTTTTGTCCGCTTTCAGGCGTCATCGAAAACGTCCCCATGCCCTGGTGGTAGCTGCGGAAAGAGGTTATTTTGCGGCCTTCTGCGTCGGTAATGACTCCCTCCACGTCGGCTGGTTTGCCAAATTCGTTCAGTGCCTTAAAAGCGATTTTTCCCTGCGTGCCCGCAATCGGGTCGCCACCTTCCGGCATGAATTGCAGGTCAATTTTATTCAAAACAATCGGAATGCTCCGGCTGATACTTTCTGTCTGTCCGTTGTACCCGATGAGGACGTTGAGCAGTCCATCGTTCGTGTCGAGTGTTTTTGGCAAAGTGATTTTTACCAAAGCTCTTCCCCCACCGTCGGTAACGCCCTTTATTTCCTGAAAGGATTCACCATCGAGGCTGGCCCTTGCCGTAAAATCATGATGGGCCAATGGTTCGTTGGCGAGCGATTGCAGGTCGAGCGTCGCTTCAACAAAATCACCCGGGCCGTACGTCTCCCGCTGAAAATCCATTTCCATCCGCAGTCTTGGCAATACACTGGCCTGCACCTGGACGTCCCTTGTGAAAAAATCCTCGGTATTGAGCTGCCAGTTGGTGTAGGCTCTTATTTTGTACAGACCTCCGGGCGCTGCTTGGTCCAACTGGAAATCACCGGCGGAGCGCCCGTTCTTCAGACGAAGGGTTATTTTTTTAGATATGCTGCCGTTGGGAGCCCGTAGCTCTACGTATAAAATTTTGCTTTTCGACAGGTCTTTGAGTGAATTGGCTTTGCGCAAAAACGCGTTGAACCAAATGGTCTCGCCCGGCTCAAAAAAAGTGCGGTCAAACTGTAGGTAGACTTTTTCGGGGGCATAATATTGATTGAAACGATTGAGTTTTTGGGTTAGGTTCTGGAAGAAAGAGGTGTCGTTATTTAACGGTGGGTAGCCTGTCCCGAATTCACTTCGGGAGTGAGCATCTTGTTCCGAATTTGCTTCGGGGTTGGGTGATGAACTTTTGGTCGAAGGTTCATAGAGGGTTTGACTGGCCTGGTTTTGCAAACCTGTCAGGTCTTGAGCAGTTATTTGAGGCGTGTTGAAATCCGCCATTGGCGGGTTGGGCTCCTGCCAAAACAGGTAGGCCAAAAACAATAAGAAAGAGATCATGATAAAAATAGTTTTAGTTTTAAAATAGCTTCTTTTGGAAGGGGCTTTGCCTTCGAGCAAAGCCTCCATTTTGTCCCACGAACGGGGATTGAAATCGAACTCGTGCCGGTCGAGCTGTTGCTTTATATTTCTAGATGAATGACTCATTGTTAACTTTTCTAATCTTGGTTTAGACCTGTCATTTTTTTAAAAAAATGACAGGCCTGCTCCTTAAAACAGCCTACTCAAAAAGGCCAGTTTCAGGGGTCGTTCCTGCACCGGTTTTTCTTCGGCGGCAATCCATTTCCGCAATTGTTTTTTTGCTGCCGCCAGGTGCCATTTAGAGGTATTGATATTAATGTCAAGCATCTCCGATATTTCACGGTGGGTATACCCTTCAATCACATTCAGGGAAAAAACAGTACGGCTTGTTGGTGGCAACTGCTGAATCAGCCGGTACAGGTCTTCCGCATATAAATTTTCCACCGCCTGCGCTTCGAACGTCACGTCCTGCTCGCTGTCGAAATCCATTATCTGGCGGTACTTGACTTTTGAACGCACATAGTCAATGGCCGTCCTAAGGGTGATGGTGGCCATCCATCCTTTCAATGCACCTGTTTCTTCGTAGGCTTCTATTTTTTGGAAAATTTTTAAAAAGGCCCGGTTCAACACATCTTCCGCCTCATCCCGGTGGGCCGTATAACGCATGCAGACACCCAGCAACTGACCATAATAACGCTGGTACAGGTACTTTTGAGCGAGCCTGTTTTGCTGCTGACACCCTGCTATGAGTTGGGAGTCGCTGCTTTGTTCTGTGTATACTTTTGGTAGCATCCGCATGTAATTAGGACAACGAGGGGAGTGGTTGTCTTAGTTGGTCATTTAAATTATTTTTTGGATGCGGGATGATATAAGATTACATAAACCGAGAGTAGCACCCCTAATTTTCCGGCGACAGCCGAGGATTTACTTCCTTGGATTGGATGCGGGCGCAGGACTGTGCCCTGCACCCGCGCCTGATTATATTTTACAAAGTTCCGAACAGTTCTAATGGTCAGCTTGCCTTTTCTCTTTGCCACAAATCCGCACGGCTGCTGCACTGCCCAAAAAAATTCGCCCGTGACAAATCTCACCCTACGATCCTGACAAAACGCATTTCCTGCACACAATTTACTGCCGAGATTGCAAACGAGTTCTTAAATATACTTAACGCAAAATCGGTTAAAAATGAATATCGAATATTCCACCTCGACCGCGATACTCCTTTCCTTAGGAACAGTTTTCTTAACGATAGCTTTGATCGCCTTTATGCGGAGATACTTCGCAAACAAAGACCCACAAAAAATTTCAGCATTAAATAAAGAAGCCGGCAATTCTTTCTCTGTCGCTACTCGCAATAAGTATCCAGAGGTCGATGTCTTCGCCTTCCGCAGTTCCTTCCTCGGATTTGGATTGGCCGTTGCCATGGGCCTGATGATCGTCGCCTTTAGCTGGACCACCCGCGAAACAATGGTAGACACCGATGCACTGCTGGCAGACTTTGCCGACGAGATCGAAATGGAGACACCACGTACGATGGAACCACCTCCACCACCGCCTCCACCGCCACCAACCCCCACTGCCCTGCAAATCGTTGAAACCGATGTAGATATTGAAACCATCGAATTCGAAGACATGAGCATCAGTGAGGATACCGAGCTGGAAGGCGCCGTGGCACCTCCTAAGAGAGAAGTGGCACCGCCACCGCCACCGCCTCCACCGCCACCAGCACCTGAGAACAAAGAGATTTTCCGGATTGTAGAAGAACAACCTACTTTCAAAGGATGTGAAAGCGTCACCAACAAGGCCGAGCGCCAGAAATGTGCAGAAGCAAAACTGATGGAATTCATCTACGAAGAAATCCAATACCCTTCTACCGCCAGGGAAAACAACATTCAGGGAACAGTCGTCATACAGTTCGTTGTCGAAACGGACGGGCGGGTTTCCAACGTCAACATAGTCAGGGAGATCGGCGGCGGATGTGGAAAAGAGGCTGCACGGGTCATCCAAAAGATGCCCGCATGGAACCCTGGCAAACAAAGAGGACGGGCCGTAAGGGTCATGTTCACCCTGCCAGTGAAGTTCAAACTGGCCTGACCTGTTGAGGATTTTATTTAAGCGATACTTTTAATAGTCGGATAACTATGCATACCGGGTCAAGCATGACGCTTGATCCGGTATTTTTTCATCAAAACACAATCAACACCTCTCCCGCCATCGATCCATCACCACTAATTTTTAAGATATAAGTCCCCGCTTCCACACCGATATGTTTCACATCAATTGTTTTTTCAAAATATCCGGGCGAAATATTGTTAAAATTATTTTCCCAGAGAACCTGCCCGGTGGTATCCATTAATTGTAATGTTAAATTATTGATGGAAGTTGTTGGATTGAACGATAAAACAAAGTGATCAGAAACAGGGTTTGGTGATATTTTTATGTCCCACTTTTCAAGAAAGGATAAATCTATGACCGGAGTGGTCAAACCTTCGGTTATGGTCAAAAATTGATTGGCCGGCACATCGAACAAAGTGGTGTCAAGGCCACAGGCAAATTGAACGTGCAATTCTTTTACGACCGTAGCATCGCCTAATCCAAAATGCGCATACATCCCATTCTGCCCACAATAACCCGACTGCGCACTGATGTCCCGCAACTGCGTGGTTTCCTCGCCGTTGATATCGGCAGTGACAGATACCCTCGCACCGATGGCAGAGCGGTTAACGGTGGTGCCGACCGGTTTTATTTTCAACCAATTATTTCCATTCCCTATATTTTTATAAAATAGATTTTCCGACGGGGAAGCTCCCGAAGTGTTCTTACAAGTGGCAATGCCAAGGTCCAAAAAACCATCGTTGTTGATATCGCCCCAGGCGGCGCCATAGCTGCACGGCGTATTCAAATCCTCAATAGCTTCAAGGTTTCTGTTGAAATTCCCGTTGCCATCATTTTCATATAAAAAATTAACGGTGTTGCCGCTGCAATAACCATTTGACACGACCAGGTCCAAATCACCATCATTGTCGTAATCACCAAAATTGGAACCATAGGAACAGCCTCCATCTGTTACCAGGTCGCCGCTGGTTATTTCCGTAAATGTGGCATCGCCATTATTGGTAAAAAGCTGGTTTTTTTGCTCCCCAAAATAAGCCGCATTGGTCACAAACAGATCCAGGTCGCCATCGTTATCCACATCGCCCCAACTGCTGCTCATGGTACTGAGGCTACTTTGGCTGGGTGCAAAAGGTGCCAGGGAAAAATTGCCGTTTCCGTCGTTCCGATAAAGATTGTCCGCCTGGTTAGCTTCATTGCTGACGAATAAATCCAGGTCACAGTCATTGTCATAATCTACCCAGTTCACAGAGCGGGACGCGCGGGCCTGCACCACAAATCCACCAGAAATTATTTTCGTGAAATTTCCATTGCCTTCATTTTTATAATAAAAATTCTTCAGTGGGGTCCCGTTTAAATTTGTTGAATTGGACACATATAAATCCAGGTCACCATCGCCATCGGGATCGCCCCAGGCTGCCGTTTCAGAATAGGAGTTTTCCAGTGAAGGTGCTGCATCGCCAACATATTGAAAAGTACCATCGCCATTTCCCAAATAAAAATAATTTAATGCACCATACCAGGTAACGACGGCGGCATCAAGGCTGCCATCATTATCCATATCGGCAAAAGAAGCCCCGTCGAAAGGCGCCGCATGGGAGACAATGTCACCGGAATTTATTTGGATAAAATTTCCTGATCCATCATTTAAAAAGAATAAATTCGGAGTCCCCGGACTTGCACCATTGGTCACAAAAATATCATCCCAGCCATCATTGTTCACATCAATAAAATTGACACTGCGGCTATCGGTGGGCGTGTTGACCAGGGGACTGTTTCCTATTTTTTCAAATAATATCTGTGAAAAAATATTCAGCGTAAAAAAGAAGAAAAAAAAGAAAGTGATTTTGATTTTCATAATTTAATTTTTTAATCATTATTTATTTCAATTCGCCTGAACAATTCCTCCCCCGCCCCCTCCAGAGGGGGAGAAAAGAACGTGCCCATCTCTCCCTCTGGAGGGGGCGGGGGGAGGAAAAACTTTTAAACTGAAACGCTTTAAAAAATTAACCTTCCGAGCATTTTTTAAAGCCTGATTTTTGAGGCAAATTTATTTTTATGCCCACCGCTATTTCTATTTTTTATAAGAACGCTGGCCTTGTTTTTCCATACAACCAAAACCATTGAACCGATACCGTTCATCGGTTGCAAACTGTTGAATTCATACAATAAACAGTCGATTAAATTGAAATTATGGATTCGGTAAAATAATTGCGAATTTTACGGCAGCGGTGTTGCCGTTTGCAAACGGCAACACCGCTGCTTTGCCAATGAACAAAAGAGTATTATTACATATCGGGTTCTGGATTTTTTATTCTATTTACAATGGATATTTATCTGTGCCACTCTCCGGTACCAGTTTTGCCGAACTTTCTATGTGGGAACGTTTTGAGGTAGGCTATTTAACGGAAATGATTTTATTGACGGTAAAAATACCGGCTGTTTATTTAGTACTCTATGCTTTTTTGCCAAAGAGTTTTGCAAGCAAAAAAATCGGCATTTTTGCAGTACAGTTTTTCCTGACGGCAATGGTCGCCACTACGTTAAGTCGCTGGATGTGGCATTCATTTATTTATGAAAACATTTATCAAATTGACCCGCCCGCAGAGGCATCCAGTATTTTGGTAGCAATTTTCCGCTGGATGTTTTCTTCCATTGAAATATGGATGTTGCTGGGCATAGCAGTGGCCATTAAATTATTTCGGCTGCGCCTGCAAACTGTCCAACGCGAAAAAATTCTGATTGAAGAAAAGCTCCAATCCGAATTAAAATTCCTGCGCGCCCAGACCAACCCTCATTTTTTATTTAATACCCTAAATAATTTATACCACCTTGCCAGAAAAAAAAGCGAAAATACCGCCGATGCTATTTTAAAATTATCGGGCCTGATGCGCTATTTATTGTATGAAAGTTCGGTGAGCAATATTCCCATTGCAAAAGAAATAAAATTAATCCGGGACTACATTGAGCTGGAAAAATTGCGGTACAGCGAGCGCCTGTCCATCGATTTTAAAATAGAGGTGGACAACGAAGCCCAACTGATTGCTCCATTATTGCTGATGCCTTTTGTAGAGAATGCTTTTAAGCACGGCGCATCGGAGAGTACGGGCAACATTTGGGTACATATTTTCTTAAAAGTAAAAAACAATGCGTTGGAATTTTCGGTAAAAAACTCAAAAGACACTGACCTGAAAATAAAGACCAAAGGAATCGGACTAAAGAATGTCAAAAGGCAACTGGACTTAATTTATCCAGCACATAAATTGGAAATAAAAAATGGAGCCCAGGAGTTTATGGTATTTTTAAAAATTCCTAAGTTGGTGCGGACGGTGAGCCCGCTACCTCAAATGGCGGACTGACCGCCTGCGTTACGATATGCAAAAACTGACCTGCCTGATCATCGAAGACGAACCGCTCGCTGCCGAGGGGCTGGCGTCTTTTATTGCCCAGGTTCCTTTTTTGGACTTAACAGGCTCTTGTGGTGATGCAATGTCGGCATTCGTGTTTTTAAAAAATAAAACAGTGGATCTTATTTTTCTCGACATTCATCTACCTAAATTAAAAGGACTGGATTTTTTAAAAACATTAAAAGATCCACCACAGGTTATCCTCACGACTGCTTACCATCAATATGCACTAAAAGGCTATGAACTGAACGTGGTGGATTATTTACTGAAGCCTTACGGTTTTTCCCGTTTTTTAGCAGCCGTGAATAAATTAAAATTTCCCGAAAGGCAATTTCCCGTTATTGCACCCACAAAAAAAGAACATGAAAGACTTTTTCATTTTTTCAATGAAAACAAAAGGAACATCAAGGTTTATGACGATGAAATACTATATGTGGAAAGTCTAAAAGAATATGTGAGGATATTTTTATCCGACGGCCGAAAGGTGGTCACCCGTTTTCAAATCGGTGAATTTGAAAAACACATGCAAGCCAACCACCTGCTCCGCATCCATCGCTCTTTCCTGGTGAACATCGACAAAATTTCGGCCTATTCTGCGTCAGAAATCGAGGTCGGCAAGGTTAAACTGCCCATCGGGCGAGGGTATAAGATGCAGGTGATGGGGAGGTTGGCAGAAGGCAGAAGGTAGCGGGAAGGAACAGCCCCTTCTTGAATTTACAACTATTAGATCCTTTGCCCAGATGTCTTTTCACAAGACATTAGAGGTGTTCAGAAATTAATAATTGGATTCCGTTCAGTACACCTTTCCTCCCCCCGGCCCCCTCCAGAGGGGGAGAAAATAACGTACACATCTCCCCCTCTGGAGGGGGCCGGGGGGAGGAAACACATTAGGGTTCTTTATTTCTGAACAACTCTATTTTACCTAGTTTTTCTACTTCTTACATTTTGTGAATATTACATTGTCTCCATTCCATAAATCACTTTCAGGCAAAATATCTTCCCGGAATTCAACGTCTTTGAAATGCTGCTTTTTTAACATTTCAGATATATCATTTTGTGAGAAAAAATGTGTCCAAAAACGGTAAGTATCAATGTTCCCACCATTCTCAATTATGGTATGCTGAAACAGAATCACTTTTTCCTTTTCGTATAAAAACGATTCCGATAAAGTCAGGTACGGTGTTCCTTTCCAAAAACCGACATTATTTGCTTCCCAAGTTTTGGGCGATACTTTACCCTTCAATCCACTATCCTTCAAGACGTCAAAAATGAAAATTCCTCCGTTCTTCAATGCCCTAAAAATATTGGCCAAAAGCTTTTCTCTTTCGATTGGCAACAATGTACCCAAATCGGTATAAATAAGTACCACCAAATCAAATTTGCCATCCCCCAGATCAACATCCAAATAACTTGCATTTTGATAGTCAATACTTAAACCCTTGTCTTTGGCTGATTTAGTGGCATAGTCAATAGAATTCTTTGAAATATCAATTCCAGTTACCTGATGCCCACTTTTTGCAAAAAGTTCCGTGTACAGGCCTGGTCCGCACCCCAAATCCAAAACGCTTAGTTTTCCACCTTTATCCTGATTTTCCAAAATCCATTGAGCCGTTTTTTCGATCGTTGATTTTTTACGGCTTGCAAGGTCACTGTCTGGGTTCAGGTGAATTTGAAGTAATTGTTTTGAAATATAGGGATCGGTCCACATAAAGGAAGTACCCTTTTCGTAAAGACTTGGTTTTTCAACTAATGAAACTATTTCCGTTATTTTCATTTTTTACAATTCCTTTTAATTGGTTCACAACAATGGTTTTTATTTGCATGAACCCTCACTTATTAACGCCCCTGAACATCAGGCTAACAACCATAAAGTTCCGGAGGTACAGTTATATCTTCAAATGTCTTATTAAAGTTACATTCGATTCGTACCTCCTATTTCTCAAATCTACCATTCTCTAAGCCAAAATCTACCGATTCCGTAAAGATTCGAAGAAAGTCCAGGTGAGGAGAGGCTAAATCCTCAAACATGATCATTACGAGGAAAATCAGGACTCTTGGAAAGTCCGTCCAATCAGGTGACATGTACTACCGGGTGAGCATATTCACCTTCTGCCAAAAAAATCCATCCGCACGCAGCCTTTTCCTCCTTACCTTTGTATAGCTACAAAAAACGGGTTTTCTACATATTAAATGACGCAATCCACAGATCCAGATATTGGACGAATACTCGCCGGGTGCCGGAAACGAGATAGGGTCAGCCAACATGCACTGTATAAAAAGTATTATGCGTATGGCATGGCCGTTTGCTTTCGGTACGTCGAGAGCGAGCAGGAGGCCATCTCTGTGCTGAATGAAGGTTTTTTAAAAGTATTCACCAATATCAAAAAATTCAACGAGGCCTATCCCTTCAAGCCGTGGTTTCGGAAGATCCTGGTGAATACGGCCATCAATTACATCAAACGTCAAAGCAAATTCAAAATGGAAGTCAGCATGGAAGCAGCCAACCACATCCCTGCACGCGAGGAAATCCTAAGCAAGATCAGTTATCGGGAACTGATGGAAACCGTCCAGTGCTTATCAACGGCGTACCGGACAGTGTTCAACATGTACGTCATCGACGGCTTTAAACACGAAGAAATAGCCAACCAGCTCGGCATCACCGTCAGTACCTCCAAATCGAACCTGACGAGGGCGAGGGCAAAGCTGCAGGAGCTGGTGCTACAAAAACTACAAACGAGATATGCCTGAATTGTCGCCGAACGAAATGGACAAGTTGTTCCAGGAAGGCTCGGAGCAATACGACTTTGAGTACCAGCCGGCCGCCTGGGAACAAATGGATGCCCTGCTCGACCAGCAGGAGCGACGCCGCCGTGGGTGGTGGTGGTTTTGGGGCGGCTTGTCGGCCGTTCTCTTGATAGCCGCTGTTTCGGTTTTTCATTTTTCAAAAAATGAAAATGCAGATAGCTCTCAGAAAAGCGACCTCACCGAAGCGATATCCAACACAAATTCAAATTCAAATTCAAATTCAAAATTAACGAACGAGGCCACCGGCCCATCTACCGAAAACAACAACACCGCAAACAAAGAATCAGGCGAAACCGCCCAGCAGGAAACGGCATTGCCAGCCCGATTGGACACCGCTCATGACCGGGACGCCAGCCCTCAGCAACCATCGACCACGGAGAACATACCGTTGAATGAAAGGACAAAAAAGACGGCATCTTCCTCCCTTCCTGTGGTCAAAAGTGACCTTCAGGATCAGCAACATGAACTGCTGATGATGGACTCTTCCAGTTCAACTAACCATGAACCGGCAACTGAGCCAGGCCAACCCGCAACGTCCGAAGGCTCGGCAGGCCGCCTGCTGGATTTGCTTCCGCCCCTTCCTCCCTTATCGATCCGTTTGTCCGTCAATGAGACCATCCCAAAACTCGAAGTTCCCATTCCTCTGCCACCGGCCAACAACGACCCAAAACCGCTACCTGCAAAGCAGTCCTGGCAGATCGGGCTGCTCATCGGCCCTGAATTCAATTCGGTCGGGCAAGGCGACTACTCGGAGCTGAACTGGAAATTTGGCCTGCACGCCGAGTACCGATTCGCCAATCGCTGGGCGGTGCGCACGGGCCTTTACTTTATCGATATGTGGTATGATGCCGGTCAAGGGGAATATGTCCCAGAGGCAGGTTTTTGGGATGCAGGCATCCCCCCCAATTCCACCCGCGGCCAGTGTGACATGCTGGAAATCCCGCTCCACTTCAGCTATCACCTGAGCGGTTTTCAAAACAACGGATTCTACGCCACCGCCGGGGTCGCCTCTTATCTTATTTTAGAGGAACATTATTGGTACCAATATGACAACCCAACTCCAGATGCCGTCAAATACTGGGGCACCCAAAAGGACGAGCGCAACTGGCTGAACATCGGCCACTTTTCAGCGGGTTACAACTATTATTTTTCGAACAAATGGTCGTTGCAGGCCGGCCCTTATATGCAACTGCCACTGAAGGGCGTGGGTCACGGAGCAGTGGATATTTATAGCCTGGGGTTGAATGCAGTGGTAAATTTCAAAGTAAAGTAATTGTACCGCCAAAGTCCCCTTTGACGACGCTCATCAAAGGGGACTTTGGCAGTACTATTATTCATATCTCAACTCTTCCACCGGATCCTGTTTTTTTGAACTGAATAATTTCAACCATACCGTCAGTGTTACCAATACACTTAATAAAATTACCGGAGCAAAGATGGACAGCAGGTCAATATTGGTGCGGTAATCAAAATTGGCCAGCCAGCCATTCATCAGCCACCAGACTATTGGTACCCCTACGGCGCCGGCGACCAAAGCCGCGCGAATAAAATTTTTCGAAAGTAGTTGGCCAATCTGTCTGCTGGAACCGCCGAGTATTTTGCGGATCGCAATTTCCTTTGTCCGTTCGTTTATTTCAAAAGTCAATAATCCGTACAAACCAAAAATGGCAATCAAAATACAGATGAACGTATAAAAGGAAATTATTTTTTGTGCCTGTTGTTCCGTGGTATAAAGCTCCGCAAATTTTTCATCGAGAAAAGAATATTCAAATGGCAGGCCGGGTACCAGAGTTGCCAGTTTCTGCTGGGCCGCTTCCAGCGTTTCGGGTATGTTGGCAGCGGATGTTTTTAAATATAATTGACTGGGTCTTAAATCGCCCACCACCAGCAGGCAGGGGCGCACTTCATTGTGCAGCGACTGAAAATAAAAATCTTCGATCACACCTGTAATGGCCCGGCGGGAATCTTCGCCGAACGCAGCAAACATTTTCCCTTCCGCTTTTTCCCAGCCAATATGTTGCCTGGCCGATTCATTCAAAACATAAGTGTATCGATCGGTCAAATTCTTTTTAATTAAATCGGAATTTCCTTCCAGCAATTTTATATCGACCGTCTCAAAAAAATCGGGATCAACAGAAATGATGTACATGCTTTCGTCCTCTGCCTGACCTTCCCACCAAACAGTTTGATTCCAGTTGACGCCCCCCGGATTAAAGCTATTTAAAGACACTTCGCTGACATGGGGGAGGTTGCCCAATTCATTTTTTAACACGCTCCGTTTTTCTTTTTCCACTTCGACATATAAAGGGATATTCACCACCTGGTCGGGGTTCAGCCCGAGGCTCATATTGGAAATATGCCGCATCTGCTTACTGATGATCAGACTACTGCCAATTAAAATAATGGATACTAAAAATTGCAACCCCAATAAAACATCCCGCAATCCAACGCTTTTTCCACTTCCCGTTTTCACCTGGCTTTTCAATGCTTTTACAGGTGAAAAAGAAGTGACAAAAAAACCAATATACCCACCCGCTAAAAAGCTGATAACCAGAGCGAACAATAATCCTAAAACAATATTTACCGGACTTAAAAAATTAAAAGAAATGGTAGCCCCGAAAAGATCATTAATATAAGGCAATAAAAAACCGCGCATCAAAGCCGCCGCCAAGACCAGGGAAATGGTACACAATAAAAAAGCCTCCGAAACAAACTGCCCCATCAACTGCGGGCGGCTCGCCCCGATGGTTTTCCGCACCCCCACTTCTTTGACCCGTTTGGAAGAACCGGCCGTTTTTAAATTAATAAAATTGACCAGGGAAATTAAAATCAATCCCAAAGCCGCCGCGCCATAAATGAACAAATACCGCCGGTTATAAGAGGGTTTTAAATTGCCCCGGTTGTCGACAAAATGAATATCGGCCAACGGCTGCAAGCCGATTCTTTCAAACGAATGCGCTCCTTCTTTCAAAGGCACTTTTATCGACTGGATTTTTCGGACGACGGAGGCATGGTCTGCATTTTGCCGGAGCAGCGCGTAGGCATAATAATTATATTGCCCCCAATTTCCCGTCAGGCTGGTGCCGGGTTTCATGGTTTCCAGATTCTGAAAGGAGACCACATAGTCGAGATCAAAATGGGAATTTTCCGGCACGTCTTCCATCACGCCCGTCACCCGGAATTCATGCTGGTCATTGATCCTGATTATTTTCCCGATCGGGTTTTTATCGCCAAATAATTTGACGGCTTCCGTTTCCGAAACGACCATCCCGTCCGGCGAATCAAACACCCGTTCCCGGTCCCCTTGCAGCAGCGGCAAATTAAAAACGGAAAACAAAGCAGCATCCGCCAAAAAGAAATTAGCCTCATTAAAATACTGGTTGTCGTAATGTACCACGACCTTGCCATCGCGCCGCAATTTGGTGAGCCGGACGTAGTCCTCCATTTCCGGAATATCCGATTTTAATTTCGGTGGAATGGGCGCGGAGATACCGACCCAGCCTTCTCCCGTTTCCACATTGCCCGTTACGATGCGGTAAATGCGGTCGCTTTTTGTATGGTACTGATCGAAGCTCTGCTCGTATTGGATGTGCAGGTAACTGAGCAGCCCCGTGGCCATCCCGACCGACAGGCCGAGAATGCTGATGAGGGAAACCCATTTGTTGCGGGTGAGGCTGCGGTAGGCGGTCAGGAGGTAATTTCTAAACATAGTCCGTTTTGTTTTTGGTGCCGGGTGGATTGGCGGTGATAAGTAAGGTGACCGAAATTAGGACGGTTTTTAAAATAAGGACGTTACAGGCGGGAAACGGTTGCAATGAGGATGGTTCTTCTTCAAGCAGAAATTGCTGCGTTCGGAACAAGGCTTTTTTTTGATGAATTTTTCGAGTGCGTCCTCCCCCTAACCCTCTCCAAAGAGGGACAATAACGGATTTAATTTCCCCCTTTGGAGGGGGTTAGGGGGAGGTTTTTCATGTTTAGTCATCCTTGATTCGCTTGCCCTGTACTCAGCAGATATTTATTATGATGTAGATTTTAATGATCTTTTTTTACGGCCTTTAATTTGAATACCTGCTTTAGTGACTGTTCAAAAAAAAGACACTTTTCCTTTGTCTGAAAAAGATTTTTGAGGCTTCGAAAGCAACCATTTACCAAAATAAAAGTGTCATTTTTAGCGCTTCTTATTTTTGATCACCTGCTAAAGAGAAACAGCTTATTTATCCTTTTTTAAAAACGGCTTGGGCACCTGCGGCAACCCGCACCACTGCGCGATTTTATTGTATTCTTCGGCAATGCCCTGCGCGATGCTGACGCCACGCCTGAGGCCCTCTACCGTTTTATGGATGGTCGAATTCTTATCTCCTAAATCCTCCACGATCCGCCTTAATTTTTGGAATCCCCCTTTTCTTTTGACTTCTTCTTTATTGGCACCTTCCTTTATTTCTTCAAGAATTTCGACGACCTCCGCCAATTCCTTGGCATCTTCTTTATTTCCTTTTTTGGCGACGCCACGCATTAATTCATTTAAATTGCCCTGCAAGCCAATATTGCAATCGTGGAAGTTGAAAGTGTTTTTTGTGATCTGGTGCCTTTCCCCCCCAATGATTATATTTTCCGATTCCCTGATGAAATATTGGTGATTGGTGATATTATAATGAATGACCGTTGGCTGCATTGGAATATCCCGATTCGTTCGATAATCATAATAAGGTTTGTTCCTTTGATCCAAAACAACTATTTCTTGCTCCGGCAGCCACAGTTCCGGTGGCACGTCAAATTGATCGCCAATTATTTTATAGGTTAATTTAGGGTCTTGACTTTTATAACTTTCAAAAATATTATTTAATGTTTTTCTTAGTTGGCTGATGTAATTGGTTTTGTCTTTCCCTTTCACTGAAATTTCAATGGTGCGGTCCCTCTCCCGCACCAGCGCCAGGCTACCCTTTCCATCTTGCAGGATAACCCCGTATTTCCAAACCAGGTAATTATTTTTTTCTTTTCTAATTTGCTCGTTGTGCCGGACGATGAACCGGGAGATGGTATTAGGTGGCAAAGGATGATCGGCTTCGTATTTCATCATCAAACCATTGTTCGACAAAAATTCTGGCAATTTCGCAGGTTGGTCCTCCGGCAATAAATGGGGAATAATCAGTCGTCCATTTTTTGATTCATAAGCCAATTCATAATGTTTGATCAGCTTGAATAAAAACCGGTGCTTATTTTTTGAAAAGCGTTTTTTATTCTCCGCAAACACCGTCTCAAAATCCGATAATTTAATGCTGTACTCTTTTGCTTCATTGACCCAGTTAATGATTTGATACACGCCCTCACTGATCCATTCCGGATTTAAGATCAGGGTATCATATTCTTCCATTTCGTCATACCAAAGGCTGACACCGAGTGCATGCAGATCCTTTAATAACCTTTGCGAATCTTTTACTTCGTATTTCTCGGCAATGGTTTCAAAAACTTCTTTTTTGATGTGTTCCGGTCCTTGCCTTTTTCCATCCGGATCAAAAACTTTTTCCAATTCTTCTTTTACCGAATAATAACTTTTGGGGATTTCCTGATTTTTCCACGAAGGATTGTTTTTAATATAATCAGCGATATCGGACCTGAATTTATTTAATTCCTTTTTATCATTTTTCACATCCAAAGAATAAAACCCGGCTATCGCATATTTCTCTTTTAAATAATTAATGGGAATATTCACACGGTGCCGATCCCGTTCGTTCACCAAAATAATGGCTTCCGAATTTCCTCCATGATTTTTCATGTGGTCCAACCAATATTCCAACCGGTTGCGCTTCTCTGTACGTCCATCATAGACCACGACGTACAAACACCTTTCTGAAAGAAAAAACTGATGCACCGCATGGGTGACGACATGACCGGCAAAATCCCATATCCTCACTTTCAAATCCTCTTCCTCCAATTCCCAGGTCAACGTATCCACCCCTCTGGTACTTTCATCCGCAGTGGTCATCCCCGCTTTTGGGTCAACCAATTTTCTGGCGATGCAGGTTTTCCCGGCCCCTTTTTCGCCGAGGATGATGATGCGGGACTCGTTGAGGTTCTTCGCTCCTCTCACCAGTTCCTCTAAATATTGACCGACGGCGGCGGCACCTTGTTTTCTGATTTCTTCGGGGACGTTGAGGCGCCTCTGGAGAGCTTCTTTATCGAGTTCGAAATTATTTTCAAAAATGTTTTGGTAGAGTTTGCCCCAGTAATGACAACCTTCATTCTCCAATGCTACGAGGAATTGACCCCAGGCTTGACCATAAGTAGTAGTAGATATGGAAGGGTTGTGGTTCAACTTTACAGCTTCTAGGTCTTCCATGATTATAAATTGAATGTCCAAACCCAATTTTTCTGCAGCGATGTCAAAGTTGGCGGTGACGAGTCCTGCTAATGGAATACGATGTGCTGAAGTAGTTTTGGATGCAGTGCGGGCAGCAGCAGCTACGGCGAAAGAGGTGTAACGAGTGGCAGAACCTACGTCGGCAGAACCGGCGGCAATGGCAGCAGCTTCTGCGGCAGCGAGAGCAGAAGCGGCGGCAGATGTGGCGGTGGTTTTGGCTGCAACTACAGTTAAGTCGAGTGCATTAAATATACTGTACAGATGAATTTGTCGTCTTTTCGGAGACCAAGAATGAAATCTTTTTTTAATCGTCAAAAAAGGCAAGCTTCGCACTGCACAGCGCCATGAGAAAGCAACTTGTTGGTCACGATTAAGTTTTTTTAATTCTTGTTCAACTTTATCCCTAAAAGTCATATTTTCTATGTAATTTTTAATAATGTAATTTCTTATCGCACTGTTCTTCTATTAATCTATTAACATTACAAATCAAGGATTAAAAAGACATTATAAAAGGAAGGATTTACTACGAGAGCCGACGTTATGAACGTCGGACTTGTCCCATGATTTAATAATTGACAGCTATCTCAACGTTCATAACGTCGGCTCTCGTAGGGTTGTCCATATTTTTTGACTTATTTTTTTCCCAACCCTTGATTCACGTGAATAATAAACATCCTCATTATCGATTAAATTTATTCTACCAGTAAACATAAAAAATCTTCCCCATAAGTAACTCGGATTGTCAATCCGAGCAGCGGGTTCTCGGATTGACAATCCGAGTTACTGATGAATCCGGGCGGCGGGTTCTCGGATTGACAATCCGAGTTACTGATGAATCCGGGCGGCGGGTTCTCGGATTGACAATCCGAGTTACATTCTAAAAGCCCTGTCCGCATTCCATTGTGGACAGGGCTTTTGCAGGTGGACTGGCCGTCCGCGTTACTCACTTCTTAAACTCTCCACTGGGTTCACCAGCGCCGCTTTCATGCTCTGAAAACCAACGGTGAAAAAGGCGATAAAAATAGCCACCACACCCGCTCCCGCAAAAATCCACCAGGTCAGGTCGATGCGGTAGGCGAAGTCCTGGAGCCAGTGTTGGAGGGCGTACCAGGCGAGGGGGATGGCGATGAGGAAACCAATGGCCACGAGTTTCAAAAAGTTTTTCGACAGCAATAAAACGACGGAGGCGACGGAGGCGCCCAGCACTTTGCGGATGCCGATTTCCTTGGCTTTTTGCTCGGTCAGGAAAGTGGCGAGGGCGAAGAGGCCGAGGCAGGCGACGATGATGGCGAGCAGGGCAAAAGCGGCGAGGGTATTGCCGGTCCTTTTGTCGGCTTCATATTGTTGGGCGAGGCTGTCGTCGAGGAAGGTGTAGCGGATTTCCTGGTCGGGGACAAATTGATGCCAGACGTTTTTTGTTTTTTGTAATAATTGCTCGGTGGCGGCCACGCTGCCTTTTACGGCGACGGTCATGGTGCTTTCGCCGAGCATGAAACAGAGCCCTTCGATGTTTTTGTTCAGCGGCTCATAATGAAAATCTTCCACCACGCCGATGATGGTAAAAGTGCCGGGAATGGGTGTCTGCGTTTCTTCATCATAACCGATGAAGGTGTTGATGTTTTTGCCGATGGGATCGGTGATGCCGTAATTTTCGGCAAAACTTTCGTTGATCACCACGGCGTTGGAGTCGCGCCGATAATCGGTGGAAAACCCCCTGCCCTCTTTGATGTTAAAACCCATCGTGCGCAAATAATCATGGTCGACAAACCATTTTTGGCAGGAGGCAAAATCATCGGGGTCTTCGCCTCCGGGCCAAAAACTGGTCTGGTTGCGGGCGGCGCCTTTTACGGGAATAAAGGAGCTTGCGGTGACCGATTTTATTTCGGGTATTTTTCTTAATTCATCTTTGAAGGAATTTATATTTTCAATGGTGTAGGTATCCTTTATCAATAAGACCTGTTCTTTTTCAAAACCCAATTCTTTATTTTGGATGTATTTTAATTGACTATAAATACCCACCGTGGCCGCAATTAAAATAATCGAACTCGCAAACTGCACCACCACCAAACTGCTCCGCAACCAATTTTTGTTGCCCCGCATATTTACCCGGCCCGACAAAACTTTAATCGGCTTAAATCGGGATAAATAAAAAGCGGGATATAATCCTGCCAGAACACCAATTAATAAACTCGCTCCCAACAGCCCCGGAAGAAACCACGGCTCGCCCATTGGCATGGTTAATTCTTTTCCCATTAAATTACCAAAAAGAGGCAGTAAATGCTGGGCGAAAATAAACCCAAAAATAAAGGCCAAAAAACTCAATAAAACCGACTCGGATAAAAACTGAAAAACCAAATCTTTTTTAAACGAGCCCAATACTTTTCGCACACCAACTTCTTTCGACCGATTGACAGAACGGGCCGTGGATAAATTCATAAAATTAATGATCGCAATTAATAATACGATAAATGCGATGGCCCCGTACATCAACACATAGCGGCGGTCGCCCATTTGTTGAGGCTCTCCGATTTTTTCGGAATATAAATGCATCTCCGATAATGGCTGCATACCGAAGCGATAAAATTGATAAGGGCTATCACCATCATTTAATCCCTCGAAAAAACTTTGCAGGTCTTCGGGCGGCAAATATTTTTCCACTGTTTGCGGTAATTTATCTTCTACCTGTTTTTGCGTCGCACCTTCTTTTAATAAAACGTACGTGTAAAAATTGGAATTCATCCAACTGGTGCTGCTCGCCATCGGAAGCTCACCGTTCGGCAAAACAAAATCAAACTGAATATGAGAATTGGCTGGTGTATTTTCTACGACCGCACATATGCGATAAGGGTCTTCCCGGTCATTATCGATAATAAAAGTTTGACCGATGGGATTTTCATTGGGGAAATATTTTTCTGCTATTTTTTCTGTAATAATAATCGTGGACGGTTCGCCAAAATTATTTTTAATAGTTCCCTGTAAAACCGGGAAATCAAAAATCTCGAATATTTCTGCGTCAGCGTAAATAAAGTTTTGTTCGAATGTATTTTTTATTTCACCACTTCGCCGCACCAGTGTATTTCGAAAATCGCCCCGCAAAAAATAAATACGCCCTGCGTTTTCCACTTCCGGATAATCATCCACCATCGCTTTGGCCATGGGCGCAGAAACGACGCCAACAAAATCAAACGGGTTTTGTGACAAATTGCTTGCCGACCACAACATCCGATAAATACGATCTGCTTTTTGGTGGTGCCGGTCGAAACTAAATTCATGTTGTACCAACAAAGCAATCATCAGGCAACAGGCAATGCCCACCGCCAGCCCGGTAACATTAATGGCGGTATAAAATTTTTGCTTGCGCAATTGGCGGATGGCAATTTTGAAGTGGTTCTTAAATAACATTTTGCGTTATAAATTATGATTTAGTATTTATAACAGCTTTTGGTTCAATGGGCATGCCATCCATTTAAAATATTGATTATCTGTTTATTATGAAATTAGAAAAGTAATTAGATTAAATTTCAGTGTTCGTTATCGAACGGAAAGTGTCCATAGATATTAATGCGCTTTTGAGTATATTAGACCGACCATACAGAATTTTGAATGGATGGATTGTCGAGGAACAAACCGGCCATCGGCATTCTCTTTGCGATTTATGTCGGCGCCGAGCCGACATAAATCGCAAGCTAAAGACGGAATTTCTAACTGCCACAAATTTTGTTGCAAGATCAAAAGAAAAAAGATATAAGTTTTGTTTGAAGCGTAATTATAAATATATAATCACCCCATCAATTTACTTACCGTCATTCGGGCAAGTTCTTTTAAATCCAGGTCCGGATATGCCATTTTAGTGGCGAGCGTAATTAAATAATTAACGTCAGCTGAAATGCGCAATAAAATTAAATAAGCTGTAACGGGTTGCGCATGTAATTTACCTGTAAAAAACCGGCCGGTAGATTCGGCAGTTAATCTTGTTTCGTCTTTTTTTGCAGATAGCAACAACCCGGCATCTTCGTGACAATAACTTTCCGGTATGCCCTCAACGTTATTTGGCATTTCTGTTATTTCCAGATAAATATTCCCGTCCATAGAACCTCCAATGTATTTTCCAGGCACTACGGGCTGGGCAATAAAGTTTTCAGGCAGTGCCAGGTAACGGTCATTTCTTGGGTCGTACAATTTATTGTACCCCAACCGGGATTGAAAAGTCACGGCTTGTTTTACCGATGATTTCTTTGGTAAGAGCGTGGAGGCAGGAAGGTGATCTGATTGCTTTCGTTTGGTTGACATAATTTGAGATTTTTAGATTAAATAAATAATTGTTTTACAAATTGAACGGTTCTCCGAATTCACTTCGGGTCGCTTTTCTATCGAGGATGCACCGCCCGTCAATTACAGAACAAAGCTCACTTCTTCACCTATAAATTAAAACGGCTATTGAGCAACGGGTTATTTTTTTTGAGTGGACGCTGATTTTTTGCGAGCGTCCCATTTTAATGGAAAAACCAAATGGCGTAAACTTTGTGACTTTCGTCTAATAAATGAAGCAAATATTTTATCGTTATTTAATTTTAAGTAAGCAGGTGATCAAAAAAAATGACACTTTTCCTTTGCCTGAAAAAGGGTTTCGAGGCTTGGAAATCAAATATTTGTCAAAATAAAAGTGTCATTTTTAGCGCCCCTTATTTTTGTCCAAGGGCTTAGGTGGTCAAAAAAAATGACACTTTTCCTCTGCCTGAAAAAGAGTTTCGAGGCTTGGAAACCAGGTGATTGCCAAGATAAAAGTGTCATTTTTGATTGCACTTAAATCTGAAAATGCTTAGATAAAAGCATTGATCATAAAGCATCGAATCGGCCCTATGAAAAGTATTTTATTCAACCTGATAAAAGCCCTCCTCGTTTTAATCCTGCCATTTGTTGTATTGATTCGGGGAGCTGTATTTTTCCACGAAAGATATGAGCTGTACGCCTGGTTCTCTTTACTGGGAGGAGTTGTGTTCAGTGCCCTGGTACTGACTATTTATTTTGTTTTCATTCATGGTTATTTTACTGGCCGGGTAGGCAATTTTAAACGCTTAAAAAGAAAATATTGGCTGGCACTGATCTTGGTGCTGGTTTATTGCCTGCCGGGCGTTTTGTTTTTGTCGGCGGCCAACGCCAAGCACAAGCAGGTACAAAATGAATTTACGAGCCTGCACCCGATCTTGAGGCTGGGCATCAGCACGGTTATTTTTATCGACAATGACTTGTTGGTAACCGACGCCAACCGGCGACCGGAAGATTATCGCAAAATGGGACTGAAAAAGAAAAACCATTCCCTTCATTATGCGCAAAGTGACGGCTTTGCACATGCCGTCGATATTCGGGTGAACGGCCGCAGCAATGTCCGCAACTGGCTTCTGAAGACTTATTTCCAGGCAATGGGTTTCAATACGTTGCGACACGTCGGCACTGCCGATCATCTGCACGTCTCACTCATGAGCCACGACCGGCCGGGCGGGATTTAGGAACGGTGAATGGATAATGGATAATGGATAATGGTGAACGGTGAACGGTGAACGGTGAACGGTGAATTTTAAGATGCACTTATACTTATCACTCACCGTTCACCGTTCACCATTATCCGTTACCCGTTCACCACTTCACAAATCGTTCGGTAATTTCGGAGATGCCGTCGTCGATGGAAATAAAATAGATGCCGGAAGGTAAATCGGCGATTTCCACCTGTTCCAGATTTTCACCTTTAACGGCCGCGTTTTTAAATTGGCCGACAATCCTTCCAGTGACATCCGCCAATTTGAACTGGACCATTTGTTCTTCGTCGGCCTGGTAGCGAATTTTTACCACTTCATTGGCGGGGTTGGGAAAAATTTCCACCAGTGCAAAGCCCGTTGGCTGATACTGCACCGAACGGACGGGGGAATAGGATTCCGAGCCATCCAGGTCGACGATGCGGAGCCGGTAATAATTGATACCATAGAATGGACGTTCGTCCATCGCAGAATAGATTTGTTTATCCTGTGTGTCGCCTTCAGCCGTCACTTGTCTGAGTGGCTCATAATTGGTCCCGTCACGTGAGCGTTCCACCCAAAAATGGCTGGTATTCGTTTCACTGGCGGTTGCCCATTCGAGGTCCACTTGTTTGCGGTCATTTAGCGAAGCGGTAAAATCAATCAGCTCGACGGGGAGTGCTGAGGCGATGGTGACGATGTAGTCTTCTGATTCGCCAAAATCATATCCATCATAAGCATTCGGGGGATAACCTGCCGATTGGTTCTGGCTCCTGATCCGCATGCGGGTATTCCCGATAGTGGCCCCGGCGGGTACTGCGACAGTACCCGTTTGCACGGCACCTGTACTAAACGGCAATTGGGTTTCCTCACCGGCATCGGAAAAGTCTCCATCTCCATTAAAATCAATATAAACAGAAACCCGTTGTTGGAAATTGCCAATAGTAACGGTAATGGTAGGCGTAGCCCCTTGCGTAATGGTGGGCACGTTTTGACCGGTTGTATAATCATTGTATCCGATCATATCAGTGCACGATGCATTATTGTTATCAAGTGTGCCAAATTGCACCCTTTCTATTCTAAAAAAGTTTCCGCCACCGATATCACAGTCCGTCACTTGTGGCAGGTCATAACAAACGCCGGTACAGGCTGCAATATTAATGGTGTAATCTTCCGTTTCACCAAAAGAAAATGCGGAACAGGCATCTGCCGCATATCCACTGTTGCTGCCTCGTATTCGCATGCGGGTATTTCCGGGCAGCGCCGAAGCAGGCACGTTAATTACACCGGCCCGGTCGGCTGATCCAGGCATATTTGGCAATTGGATTTCTTCATCCGGGTCGTCCATATCACCATCCTGATTAAAATCGATGAATATACTGTGCAATTGAGTGTATGACGGGTCGTCGATGTTCAATTGGAGGTAATTACCGGTACCGGCCGTCAGCGTGGGAATACTTTGACCAGACGTGTAATCACCATACCCGTTGGTCGAACAGGCATTATTCGCATTGTTCAAAACGTCCAGTTGCACTTCATCTATTTGGATAGTGGCACCACCAGAACAGGCACTACTACCGGGCGTGCAGTGACAGTTCATAAAATTCGCTTCCATTGTCACCTCTAAACCTGTCGAATAGATGCTCTGCCCCGAACAACTGATCTCACAGCGGTACCAGGTACTTGATGATTGATTTGTCACGTAGGTACTGGAAGTTGCTCCCCCGATGTCGGTATAGCCTGAATTTGTTGGTGAGGATTGCCACTGAAAAGCATAGCCGGCCGCATACGCCTGGCTCATCGAAAGGGTAAAATTATCGCCACTACAGACCGGGTTGGCTGAAGACTCGGTATTGCTGGTCTGAGGTGGACAGGCATCTAAAGTCCTCACTATTATACCTGTAGAATAGGCAGAAGAATTGCCACCGCAAACGGTCTGTACCTGCGCAGAATAAGTGGTATCGGCTGAAAGATTTTTAATCGTAAATGTAGTAGCGGTCGTATTTCCGTTGGTCCACGTTGAAGCCCCATTGATCTTATACTGGATATTATAGGCAGTTGCTCCGCTGACGGATGACCAGTTGAGGGTAAATTCATCGTCACCAATATTGGTAACGGTAACGTTAATGACCGAATCGCATGAGTAGCTCGGGCAATTGGCAGACAGGCAATTGAACTCGGTATTGTGATAATAGACCATCGTATCAACCACCTGTTCGTGGAAACCCTCCGTAAAACTTATGCCCGGTCCGCCTCCCAGATGGCAATAACTCATGATGGTTCCCGGATTGCCGGGTGTCTCGATCGGATTCGTACAACTTCCACCACAACTCGCTTCCGGAAACCCTGCATTCGGGCCACAACAATCGATCGGCCGATCACGATTACCGCCCCAAACGCAGGAATGTGTATGTGGCGCCCCGTGGTTGTGCCCCAGTTCATGTGTCAGCACCTCTACCGTCCAGGAATAGGTCGGGACATTTAGATAAGAATCGTCAATATTGGAATACCCGTATGGTGAAGTCCACGGACAGATAGCGGGGCGGTAGGCGATGCCGCCAATGTTATTTCCGCCCAATGCGCAGAGGTGGGCCAGGTCGCCCGTAAATGTAGTACGGATGGTTTCAAACTGAGCAAGTGCCGTTGATGAACTACTGGTGCTGTAATAATCCTGAGACACCCAAACATAAACCTGCGAAAGGTACATCCCCAGGTCGGCCAACTCTGGCTCGTTATTGAAAAGCGTTTTGACCTCGGCAAAAACGAGTGCCAAAAAGTTGACAGTCGCCGTCACACTCCCCTTGTTCTGATACAGCGCATAGTCCGCTTCCAAAAACTGGCGGACACATTGCGGCAATGCCTTTTGCGCATTGATAGGTCCAAAAGTGGAAGGCGTGCTATTCATTTTAGGCATCGGCAATTCATCGGCATGACATTCAAAAGAAAAACTACCGAGCAGGTCTTCATCAGCATACAGAATGTAGTCATCTTCATTTCCTTTCTCTTCTATACGCCCCAAAACAAGCGTGCTTTCATTGTCCATGGAAATTATGGCCGCTACCTCATCTTTAAAAACGCTCAGGGTCGCCACTGATTTATTTTTTCCTTTTAAAATGCCCTGATAAAAAACACCCGGCGTGTACGGCACAGGCTCACCGTTGGAGGCACTGGTAATGACGGTAAAATCATCCGTGAGTACTTTGTGCCGAACCAGTTCCAGTTCAAGGGTACCATTTTTATAAGGTAATTCTAACTCCAGCGCCTCTGGTGCCGATTTGAGAAACAGGTTCCGGGCGTCTTTATCCAACGTGAGCAAAGTCGCTTCACTAACTGCCTGCTGGACGTTCTTATCCGTCAGTGTGGCATTTTGTTTTTTGAAAAAAGATACCTGTGCGAAAGATTTATCGCTCGATTTAGCTGCCGCCACGATGTTGGCAATGTTTCCCGGAGTTGGGTTTTGGCTTAACAATACAGAGGTGCTGAGCCAAACTATCATGAAACAAAGCCCCAATGCCTTGGTGAGTAGTGTCTTATCCATTATTCAAAATTTTGTTCTTGCTAAATATTAATAGGTGTTCCGGTGTATTGGTGAAATAGCAGCGTAAGTGGTTTGGTGAAATGCCTTTAAATGGTAGGTCTGGTTCAAAATTAGTAAAACATACCTCAATTCCTGCACACCTAAGAGCAAAACATTTCGCAACAAGTGATATTCGACATGTATTTGAATTTCTATCCAAGTTGGGTGATCATGCTCCTATCATGCTTAAGAGCTACAACGCATAGTCATATTTTATTGTTCGTTTTTCAGCCATGACCATCGCTATATTTTGACATTGTTTCAAATAACCGTTTTTATAAATTCTTGGTGGTCAAATACAAAAAAATAATGGCCACCGCAGAGTACGGTGACCATTCTATTTTCATGATTTACAAAAAAACAGCTTTATTCTTTTTGGTAGAGGCAGGCTTGGCGGTAACACCGCCTTGGAACGGGGGGTACCGCCGGGGTTGCTCCTAAGTCGGCAATTCAGGACAATTGGAAAATAAATAGATACCTGCCAAAAGTCCCGCTACCTTCTACCCTTTACCGGCAGACTACCCAACCGGCTGATATATTCGACTGATCAGATTATTGATCACGTAGGATTTGGAACGGGAATAAAAGGTGTCCATTTCCTTTAAGTAGCGGTGGTATAAAAAATTCAACACCAACCCGGTCAGCAATGCCACCAAAGTAGTATCAAAGGCCAGGTTCAAGCTACGGGTCACTTCCGGCATACCTTCCACTGTCTTGGCCAGATGCGCCATCCCAATCGACGAGGACAGTCCCAGCAAGGTGCCAATAAAACCAAGTGAAATAATGGCCCCCAATAAATAGCGTACGATTTCCAGGTCGGACTCCATCTCTTCTTTACTGTTGTTGACCTGGGCATTAAAAACCTGAAGGGTTTCCCCTACATTCTGCTCGTTGCGGTATTGGGTACAGGCCTTTTTGATAAAATCACCGACCATTGAAAACTGGCCGCCCTTTTCCATATTGATGGTATTCAATTTAATTTGTGCCACTTCCTCCGGTGTCAGGACCAACTGGTCTTGCTCGGGCAACAAGCCATATTTAAAGGCATTAAATTGCTGTTTCAAAAATTTTCTTTTTGATAATAATTCGAAAATGCTGTAAAAAAACACAGCATAGATACTGACCTGGATATAACCGCTCGTAGTCCCGCCCAACAATTCCACCATCCGCTCCATGCCCGAACCGGCAGGTGCCATATTACCAAGGAAGATCAACAATAACCAAATGCCAATGGCAGAGGCCACACTAAAGATGATTTGCAAACGCTTTGTATTAAACATAATTTATTATTTTTTACAAGTTGATTTCAGGTGGATAAAAAATTGACAGATCATTATTCAGTGAATTAATATCAGCTTTTTATCGACCTGAAATCATCATGGTATAAACCCATTAAAATTTATTTTTTCAAAACATACGTCCCATCGCTCTTGATGATTACCGTAGCAAGGAGGGTACGTCCTTTTCCGAGTTCTATTTTCTTAGAATAATTCTCTCCGCGTTCCTGGCCTTTTGCGTCTTTGGTATACACCAGTCCTTTTACATAAACGCTTTTAGAATTCTTTTTACTTTCCTTAAACTCCGCATATATTTTGTATTCGCCCGGAATAATTTTATCGAATTGGCGAACGGCTTCGAGGGTCGTCCTCAGGTCGTTGCCAAATAATTTATTCCTTGATTTACCACTGTCCCAATAACCGATTTTGTTGTCTTTTTTATTGCCACCGTACACACAGCTATTTCCTTTACAGACAAATAAATCGACGTTGTCGTCCTTGCTGCCCCAGCGTATTTCCAAGGACACATTGGCGGGTACCGACGGCGAATCGCCTTTGAAAACAGGCGGCGCCGGAGGTGCCGGTTTAGGCGGTGCCGGATCGGGGACCGGCTCCTTCTTTTTCGGGATATTGGGCTTGGGTGCCGGCTTTTTCGCCGGCTTTTTGGCTGGCGGCTGGTTCACCGGTTTTTTCGGCTTTTTTGGTTCTGGCTTGGGCAATGGCCGAGGCTCATTGTACACATATTTGCCTTTGGGCTGCTCGGCTGGTTTGGGCAGATCTTTGTAAGCCAATAAAACCGTCATCAAGGTATCGCCTTCCGATTTTACCAAAAGGCTATCGTGCAGATCGCCATGTATTTTCATTTGCGTGGTATCAAAATAGACCATCGCTTGCCGGACTTTGGCGGCCGATTCCCCTCCGCGTGGTGTGATGATGAAGAGGAATATTATGGCTCCCAAAGCGCTTGTCAATAAATCCAACAAGGACAAACTGAAAAGCTGTTTCGTTCTTCTTGACATAGCTGTTTTTTTATTGGTAGATGGATGATGGCAGAGGGTGGAGAGATAAATGTCCCTATACGCCCTACCTTCTGTCCTCTACTTTTTTCACCCCACCTTTCTAAAAAGCTGGATCGATTTATTCGGAATTAATTTTGGCATTGAAGTGGCCATCGGAAACCGGCAGTGCTGGCAGTGTGCCCCTTCTCCCGGATGAAAACTTCCACAATTGGTGCATTGAATATTTTTTGTCGGCACATCCGGCACTTCTTCTACCGAGTTCGACAATGGCGTGAAATCTCCGTACATATTGCAAGTATTGCACTTAATGGCGGTCACTTCATTGATCGTATTACAATTATTACAGGTTTTCATTTTTGACTTGGTTGTTAGTTGTTGTTGGTTGATTGTTGGTTGTTGATTGGGAGATCAATCAACAACCAACAACTAATCAATACTTATCCGCAAAATTGAAGTGGTACTCGTACCCGACGGTGAACATCGTCGAGCGGCTGATTTGATTTCCGTCGTACAGCTGGAAAAAATCGTTGGCATCTTTATATCTTGGATTAAATATATCCCCGGTACCAAAATCCCACGTTACATTAAAGGTCAGTTTGCTGCGGCTATTTAAATCAACGAACAGGCCTGGTGACAATTGAAATCCAACTTGTACCCCTTTATAATCTTCATTTACACCTTCACCAAAACCAATTTTATAATTCTGAAATTCTGTTTCATCCGTCCCAAAAAATTCAGTGGTTTCATCCAGGTTTCCATCCAGTCCAAAATTAAAGGAAGGTCCAGCGGAAATCATCCAGCCAATATTGCTGGCCATGTATTCGCGGTAACCGAGGTGTACCGGCACACTGATAAAATGCAGTTTTTCTTCGGCCGTAAAATAACCGATGGAGCCATCGTCATCAAAATTATCGGTCTGGTACTGTCCTCCTTTTTGAATATACTGGACACCGGTGCTGATGGTCCATTTATTAAGTTGAAGCCCCATATCAAAACCACCGTTCATTCCAAAAACACCATTCGATGTGGGGTACAATTCTTTTAAATCTTCAGTGAATTTATATTTGGAAATATTCGCTCCACCGCGTGCGCCCAAATAAAAAGAACTCTGTTGGGCCATTGCATCAGTAAAACCAAAAGTGGTCAAAAAAGCCAGGATCAAAAGCAATTGTTTCATAACTGTAGATTTTTATTTGTTAGAAAATTTGTGAGGAGTCAGGTTTCAGGTTTCAGGAGTCAGTTTTGTATTTCTAAAGGACTTTATATCTGCATCCTGAAACCTGAACCCTGACTCCTTAACCGCTCTGCGTTTCACACAACAAATGGACGCTTTTAAAATGTTAAGCACTGTTATGGCCTTCTTGTAATTTCGTTAACTAAAGGGTTTTAATAGAATATTAGGAGGTGTAAACAAAATGTTATTGAGCTTCCTACAATTTTCATAAAATACTGAATATCAAATATTTAAAAATAAATATACCGATCAAAATATTGCACTTTGACAATTAAAAAAATAAAAACCGTCATTATTAATTTTTATAAAAAAATAAAAAGTAGCTCGGATTGACAATCCGAGAAGGGGGCTCGGATTGACAATCCGAGAAGGGGGCTCGGATTAACAATCCGAGTTACTTTGGTCTTTTTCGAGTTACTTTAGACGAAGCACATTTTTATCTTTTTTGATTTTTTCATTTTTCACATCATGCAGGATAATATGTTCCGGTTTATTTTCACCTTCTATTTTTAATTTACAGATTTCCAACTGATCCACATCATCAAAAACCATCGGAGAGCGATAATCTGGCTCTTCTATTTTTATTACAATATTTTCCATTTTCAGTCCAGTTACATGCCGTACATAAAAACCCCAGGCCGGTAGCTCGCGGAACATAGAAAATTCAGGGTAATCTGCTATTTTTTCCGGCACATCCTCCAATCGGGAAAGGGGCAAATTGGCCAATCCATTATTGCCTCTTCCCGGGTAGGTAATTTCAATATTTTCCAAAAGCACATGCTCCACCGGATGTCCGGGAATGCCGGTAATGGAAGAAGGAAAGGTATTATGAAAAAAAGGCAGTGCGGGACCGCGAATTTCATATTTATAGTCGGGCCTTTCGAAGGGTACTTGCACTTTTACATTTTTAATGGTAACATTTTTTAAAATGCCTGGCGGCCTTTTTTTACTTCGGTCCCCCAAGCGGATAAATATTGGATTGCCTGTATTTTCAGCTTCTATATTTTGCACCAATATATTTTCACAGATACCACCATCCACAACTTCTATAGCGATGGCAGAGCGAAAAGTATCATAGACTTTAATGTTCTCAATCACCACATTTTTGAACCCACCGTGCGACACTGTCCCAAACTTGACCGCGCTGGCACTCGAACGCACCGTACAATTAGCGATGTAAATACTGTCGCAATCATGTTCCGGATATTGTGATTTTATACAAATCCCATCATCGGCAGCATTGACAAAACAATTGGTGACCTGAACGTTTTTACAGTCCTGAATATCGATTCCGTCATTGTTCCAATAAGCATCGCTATCGACGGTGATATTATCAATTATTACATTTTCACAAACGTCGTAGGTCTGTACCCAGCAGGCAGCATTTTTAATAGTGACATCCGTGACGCTGACATTTTTGCATTTGACAAATTCGATGTTCTGTGGGCGCAAATAATATTTAGGGCGCATTTCCACAAAATTATACCTTGCACTATCGATTTGTCCTGCGTAAAAAAGGCTGTCGATGTGCAGCGCCAATTTCCTCCCCTGCCCGTCGATGGTTCCCTCGCCGCTGATACCAATGTTTTGCTGACCATTTGCCATGACCAACCCTTTCCACCGGCTTATTTTTAAGTAGTCGTCGGGATCCGTACTGCCCAACAAAACTGCTCCGTCCATTAAATGTAGCTCAACATTTGATTTTAAAACAATGGTGCCCGACAGGAACCGGCCAGCTGAAAAAACAACTCTCCCACCTCCATCCTCATGGGCTGAATCTATGGCTTTTTGAATGGCCTTGGTGTTCATGGTTTTTCCATCGGGCACTGCGCCGAACTGTACGACTCTATAATCTTTCTGGCAAAAAATCATTAGTGGCATCAGCTGTAACAGGAAAAAGAAAATTGATCTTTTCATTAAAACTATTTTATTTATTTGTCATTTTAGGGTTGAAGCGGTGGTCCCCCTTTTTCAAAAAAACAAAATTACGGAAATGATTAACTTGTCGGGCGGGAACTGAAAGCAGGAGAAAAAATAAAAATTATAAACACCTAAAAGATTTTCAAACAACTTCACAGTCATTGATCCCCATGACAGCAAAATAATGCGGCCTTTTTTAATCACATATTTATTCCTGTTAATCGCTTGCAGTCTCGCTGCACAAATTACTTTTTTAAAAAAATACCAGATCAATACCGGCCTCCTGCGGAACGGGCAACAATTGCCCAATGAAAATTATGTGATGGGTTATAATGAAACAGAAGGTTTTGGAAAAGCAGTTATTTTTTTGACGGATAAATTTGGGGCAATCATTTGGGCACAGTCTATAATATCTGCCAACAGTAGCCAGGTACAAAAAGTAGTCGCTTCGACTGAAAACGAAATTTACGCATTGATAGAGACCGGAGAAAACCTCACGGTGCAATCGAAATTGATCTTGGTAAAATTTAACGAGCAGGGACAACCACTATGGAGCAGGTTCGTGGGCGACAATTTAAACACCGACCAGGATCTTTTCGCCACGTCCGATGGACACATTATCACTTCTCACAACTTGCCACAGGACAATATTCGATGTATTAAATTTAATAAAAACGGGGACATTGTATGGAGCAAAATTTTCACCAACAACAACATTGGAACAATCACCCAAATAACCGAGGACAACGCCGGGAATTACTGGATACTGGCCCGTGGACAAGACCCAAATACTTTTAATAATTTCATCACTCATTTAATTAAAATATTACCAACGGGCATTCCGGTCCACGCTAAATCTTTTGATTTTCCAAACCCCGTCAACCTTTCCATCTTCCCCAATAATGACATGGCTGTTACCGGTTTTGTCCCGGGCGACAACCGGGAATTTATCATGCGGCTTAACCCGGACGGAGCAATTGATTGGGCCGACCAGTTGGATACGCCGTTCAATATTGCAGGTGCCTATGCGGCCAATGACGGCCATTTAATTTTGACGGGCATCTATAATGGCCCGGGCGTTGTTAGCCTGATGAAAATGAGTGGCGATGGAGATATAATCTGGGAACGGGGCTACAATGGCGGCGTCACCAATTTCAGGCAGGCGTTTTTGACCACGGACGGCATAGCTGTATTGGGCAGAACGATCAACAACGGAACCATCGGCGGGCTTTTTTTAAAAACGGACATGGATGGCCGCTCAATGGCTTGTGATTATTTCAATAGCTGCACTTTGAAAGAACCGATCATTATCGACACGATGCATTTTGACTGGTCAGCCATCGATTTTTCCGTCGAGCCTGGCATAGAGACGGAGTGGCAATCCGCCAATTTGACCGCTACGGATTTTTGTGCCCCTGCCAACGCCCCCCTGCCTTTTTTTGAAGTGCCGGATACCATTTGCCAGCATACGTGCATCGGGTTCAATGAACTGAGCCAAGCCGATGCCACTGCCTGGGAATGGTCTTTTGAAGAAGGCACACCCGGCTCTTCGACTTTCCAGCAGCCCGGAGAAATCTGTTACGACGAACCCGGGACTTTTGAATTGGTCCATACTGTTTATTTTGCCGGCTGTGCTGATTCATACACTACTGAATTAACGGTTGTGCCTGTCCCGGAAATAAATTTGGGAAATGACACCACTTTATGTAATGATACATTTTTTGAATTGAATACGGATATTGCCGGAGCCACTGAATATTTCTGGAACGATGGCCAAACGGGCCCTTCCCGACAGGTAGATATTTCGGGCAATTACCGGGTCGATATAGATTTCTCTTACTGCATTTTGACTGACTCTGTATATGTTGATATTATTTCCTGTAACGAAAATATTTTTTCTCCGACTGCCTTTAGTCCAAACAACGATGGGATCAATGATTTCTTTGAAATTTTTGTGGTGGATGTGAAAATCATCAAAACACAAATTTTCAATCGCTGGGGAGGGTTGGTATTCAATGCTGATTTAATGGAAAAAAATTGGGACGGAAACATCAATGGTGAGCCTGCCGAAGTCGGTACTTATATTTTTTTGATCAATTATATTGATTTATTTTCGGGAAAGGAAAAAACAAAATCGGGAGAGGTATTTTTAATAAGGTAAACATTAGGTAAAGTAGAGTCATCCCAAACTTCGGGAAAAGACAAATATGAGTTATCCCGAATTTTCGGGAAAGGACAATTGAAGGCGGCATCGAGCCGCCTTCAATTGTAAAAGAGGATTAACTCCTACTTCATCACCTTCGCTTTCCCCGTTCCGGTAGACACTTGGATTTCTACGCCCGAATCGCCAAAATACTTGTACTTGATCAGGGTATCATCCTTGGTTTCTGTTTTATCAAACGAAAATGGCGCGCTGATCGAACCATGGTCCTTGTCGCATTTCATGATAAGGGTACCTTCAAAACGCTGGCCGTTCATGTCGAGGATAGCATCGCCCGTGCCTGAATTGACAGAAAGATCGTTGGAGACTTCTCCGGTAAGGACATACTGTGCAGCACCCGTTCCGGAATTAAAGCTGGCCGTACCCTCCAGGTGAACGTTGCTGCCCTTCACATTGCCGGTGCCACTGTTGGCCGCCAGTTTTCCCTTTACTTTGTCCACTTTTACATTGCCAGTACCGCTGTTAGCAACGAGGTCACCAGAAGAGTTTTCGATCATGACGTTGCCGGTGCCACTGTTCATGTCGATGTCACCCTTGCTATCGATGACCCTGACATTTCCTGTACCGCTGTTCAATTTAGACGCTCCGTTATAATTCTGGAAAGAAACCATTCCGGTTCCGGTATTGATGTTCGTTTTAGTAGATAAATCGTTTAAGGAGACATCGCCGGTTCCGGTATTGATGTTCACAAAAATATCATCGGGAATACTCAAGGTATATTTGGAATCGATACTGCCGCGTGTCTTTTTTTTCTTTGTTTTTTCAATTACACTTAATTCACCGTTTTTGAATAGCACCTCAACGTTCAGTTTTCCTTCGTCGTAATTGCCCAGTAATTCTGTTTTGCCAGAATTGCTCTTTTGCAACTGGATATCGCCAACGGCTATGTCAAATTTTACTTTTTTCACATTGCTAAACGATTCGTCGATCTGCGAAAAGACAGGAGAAGAAAAGGCCAGACAAATAACGGCCAAGAGGAAAGTGAAATTAGAAATTAGCTTTTTCATTTAAGGTGATTTTGATTGTAAAGAAATAATGATGAAATAAAGGACAACACAAAAGATCAAATGGTTTGACCGTGCTGCTTTTTTTACCAAAATAATTTTCAATGGCCATGCCACAGCCACAAATCACTGATTGACAGTTTTTTATACTTTTGTTTTTCTTACAATAAAAACACAGCAGTGTTCGGTTTTGAACATCTGTTGTACGGTTTATCCCTGATTCAACAAAATATTCACAACAAGGCATTACAACCGGTCAACGGCATCATTTCCCGACCTGTTTGTTTTGTCGCTCGTTTTATGGTTGTTGGAAAAATGGTAGGCCAGATAAAAAGTTACGCCTGTGCTTCGGGGGTTCCGATCATTGCGTGTCTCAAAATCAGCGAAAGGCCGGCGGTTGATAAAACGGCGGGTATTAAAGATATCATGGATATAAATACGTGCATTTAACTTTTTATGCAAAAAAGATTTTTTGAAAATAATATTTGCTTCATACCTCGCAGCCGCTTCATAAAAAGCATCTTTTTTAGGTGAAATATAACGCCCGGCAAAATCGATACTTGTCGTTTTATTTATTTTGAAATTATTATTGACCTTCAAGCGGTAGCTGGTTTGTCCAAACATCGAAACATTATCTTCATTGATGAACTCCCGGTAAAATACATTTCCGCTTGGCGAAAAATACCACCAATCAAATAGTTGGCCGGTCCAATTATAGGTCAAACCATATTGCCTCTGTGCGCCATTATTAAATTGTTGATAAGTAGTCACCTCTCCGTCCAATAAATAAATACCGTTGATGGCGTCTTTTACATTATTAAAATAAAGGGTGAATTGGTGTTTCTTCAGTAGGTAGCCCAATTCATACTTTCCGAAAAACTCCGGCTGTAGGGCAGGGTTTCCGGCAGCATAAAAAATGGTTTTATGAAAAAAAAATTATCCACCAGGCTTTATTCGAAATTAAGAATTTTGAAATAAAGAACAACCTTTATCGGGGCTCCAAATTAGCAGCAAATTTGGAAAAATCGCCTGATTCATTTAAATACTTTCCCGTACGTCCATTTTTTAACAAATGCCATAAAAGAAAATAATTCCCCGAATCTCCTGACTTACGGAATGGCTTAGCAGGCACTCGCCGGTGATATAAAGTTGTTAGCGGGAGCAATGGTTGTTATTCATTCCTTAGAAAAAAACACTCCAAAAGGGACAAGCACAACAGGCATTAAATAATTTGTGCTTATTTTTGAAAAATCTCTAAATTTTTAATTTCAGTAAAATGGCAAGCAAAAGAAAATACGCGATCAATCTAATGTTGTTTTTACCGCTTTTTATTTTTTCTCAAAACAGTCACAGTACCATTGAATCGGCTTATGAAATTGGCAGCAAAGGGATTTTTAAGTTTAATTTTTCAATTCTGGAAAATGCATCCGTCAACGAAGAAATGCCATGCCTCGGCGGAAATTACAAAAATATTTTTTGGATCAAGTGGACAGTAAAAGAACCTGGTAATTTGACGTTTTCCATTTCTCCTTATGATGATACCTGGAGCGATATTGATTTTGCCATATTTAAAGTCCCTAAAAACAAAGGCTTGAAACAAATGTCAATGATCCGCTGCATGGAATCAGGCATCCAATTCGATGCTGCCGATAAGCTCATAGAAGAAAGTAAACGCTGCCTTGGAATTATGGGACTGAGCACCGCTGAACCGTCCGACCAATTACATGAACATGCTGGCTGCAGCGATGTATACAACAATTTTTTGGCACCGCTTAAATGCAGGGCCGGAGATACATTCTACCTGGCAGTATCACAATTTGACGACGCCAACACCAATTATATTTTCGACCTTTGCGGCACAGCCCAGCTAACCCGGGATTCGGTCTTCTGTGAAGAATACACAAAAAAAGCACGGCGACTGCCAAATAAAAAAATTGTCTCCTTCTCAAATAAAATTTCGGAAAAGAATCTTTCCGTTTTTATTGAGGGCTTTGATCCACAGGTAATCACGGCCGAAATTAGCAGCTCAGACGGCCTTGCTCAAAAAGCATTTTTCCTCGACATTTCTACCAATAGAAAAAGATATAGTTTGCCGATAGAAAATTTTAAAAAAGGCACCTATAAATTGGAGATGAAATTAAATAAACAAAAAGTGGAAGGCGAGTTCGTCATTAATTAATTTTCAATACCTAACACCACCATGACTTTCGAAGAATTCCAATCTTCTTTAAATCAAAATGTACCACCAGCAGGTTGCAGCGATTATTTAAAATCTCTCTGGCATGATGGCAGGGGAGATTGGGATGCATCTCATAATATCGCCCAGGATATTCCTACCAAAGAAGGTGACTGGATTCACGCCTACCTCCATCGAAAGGAAGGCGACCAGTGGAACGCAGGCTATTGGTACCGCCGGGCCGGACGACCGATGCCCGATTATAGCCTCGAAAAGGAATGGGAAGAAATGGCGAGGTATTTTTTATGATTTTAATTTAATGTAAGTTATGCAGGTGATCGAAAAAAAAGAGCGCTAAAAAACAACACTTTCAACTTAGCAAATACTTGGTTACTAAATATTTTTTCACATGCTCGGCGTAGATTATTTTTTGTTGTTTCTGGCCAATTAAATTAATGGAGAAAAAATAACCAATAAAAAAACAGATAAATATTTCATGCGCTGATCTATTTTTAAAAGTTCACGACCAAGCCCACTCCGTTTGCCGACAGCCCAAAGCGATATTGATTTTTTTGAGAACGAAAACCTGTTTCTTCTGAAAAATGATTATTGTAAAGTTTGATTAATTTCGGTTTGCCTGTTTCGGAAATAGAAAATGCGGTAATAGAAACAACAAAACTAACGAATGCTGTACCGGCCAACATAATTCCCATTCCAATATTGGAACCATCTTCCCCCGGGCGGTCCTCTCCGTATGGCAAAGACAAAGCAAGTACAGAAGTCATAGTCAACCCCAAGGCTACCTGTCCTGTTCGTTTGGCGGCCATATATCGATTTTCGTATGCCTTCCTGGTATCTGGAAACTGATTAAAAAAAGGCTCCAATTTTTTAAATTTATAAAACTGTCCTTCGACTAAATATTTTTTGGTGGGTCTGGCAAATATGATCTTATTTTCTTTCTGAGCGATCATGCAGTCAGCAGAAAGAAAAACCAATAATAGGAGAGCGGATATATTTTTCATATTTCAAACATACCGCCTATAATTATTTATTTTTTCAGAAATAGCTATAAGGAAATTTTCAATAGATGACTGGGCAATTTTTATAGAAATTAATTTTTTTGATAAACGGGACGGAGCCAATTTTCCATCGGCTCATATTTGCTTCCGCTGGCCCAGCGGAATCCATTTAATAATAATTTTTGGGGTATCGGCTCGTCAAACTCGTTGGGATCGTGCCCGATCGTAATGCAGAAAATGCGCCCCTTGCCGTGGTATTTTTTCCAGATGACCGGCACTACTGCGCCTTCAATCCAGTTGTCGTGCTCCCCGTTGAAGGTAGTAGTTGCCAATACTTTTACATTTGGATCGATGTGCATATAATATTGCTCAGTATGGGTTTCAAAATCAGGGACACCACGGGTAATGGGGTCGTCAGGATCAATTATATTTACGATGTGGTCGACCTGCCCGCCGGGATGCTTGACAAATTGCCCTCCGGTCATGTACTGATATTCGGTATGGTTACGGAATGCATCGCAAAAACCACCGTGACTTCCGGCAAAGCCTGCCCCGTTTTTTACGGCTTTTTCCAATCCTTTAAATTCGTCTGGGCTGAGTTTACCCAAAGTCACCGACTGGATGATCAGGTCCATCTCCGCCATCAAAGTTTCATTTTTATAAATACCAAGTGAATCGGATACCGTCACTTGTGCTCCTGCCTCCATCAACCATTTATTGACTTTTTGAGCGTAGAGATCCGGTTTGTGGCCATCCCAGCCTCCATGCACGATGAGGACTTTCTTATTTTTTAAAGCTGGCAGTTCCGCCCAATCAGGTGTTGATTGTGCGGGAATGTTGCTACTTGCCTCCTGGCAAGACATAAACGAAAACAACAGTAAACTGAATTGAAAAAAGGAGTAGTAGGATGATCTCATTGTATTGTTCTTAAAAGGTTTTATGAAAAGCATTATAGCTGGCAAAATATAAAAGAAATGGCTTTCAAGCAATCTATGCGAGGCCGAGGGAGGATAAGCCCCTTGGCTTTCTGCGCTTTTAGTAAACCGCAAATTGTCGCTCATCCCAAAATCCCGGCAACTTTCGCCTTTAAAAAAGGCAAGACCTCGTCCGCAAACCACGGATTTTTCCTTTCCCAGATCTGGTTGCGGGGAGAAGGATGCGGCATGGGTAAATACCTGGGGGTATATGCTTCCCAATTCCTAACAGTTTCGGTAAGGTTCTTTTTCCTGTTTTCTCCTAAATATCTTTTCTGTGCATATTGCCCAAACAACAAGGTCAGCTGAACGGCCGGCATTAAACCCAATAGTGTTTCGTGCCACTTCGGGGCACATTCGGGCCGGGGTGGCAGATCGCCTGACTTGCCCGTCCCGGGATAACAAAAGCCCATCGGAAGGATGGAAAAAATCGCAGGGTTATAAAAGGTGGCCTCATCCACTCCCATCCATTTCCGTAGCCGCTTACCGCTTGCATCATCCCAGGGAACACCCGATTCGTGAACCTTCCGGCCAGGGGCCTGCCCGATGATGACGATTCTGGACTGTGGATGTACCGTAAAAACGGGACGACAGCCGTGGGGTAAAAAGTCAGCACATATTTTACACTGTTTTGCCTGCTCGATGAGTCCCATATTTTAGCTTTTTTGAATTAATATTTGTACAAATTTGTATGATTATCCAAAGATTAACCCTCACTGCACCGAAAGATCAATTAACCGCTGATAATCAATATTTTATGTCAAAAAACCGATCAGTACTTTGCTGACCTCTGTTTTCAAAAGTCAAAAATCCATGAACGCAGATAGATCGAGCGATTTCCAATGTTAAGTTTTTCAAACTTTCTTTGAAAAAACGAAGTGAACAGATATTTTTGCGTAAACCGAATGTGAATCACATGTAAACTAATCGTTATACGACAGGGGTAAGCACTTCCAAACAATAAAAAATGAGCAAAAAAACTAAATACTACGAGATAAAGCCCAACGACGAAGAGTCGACCATTTATGGCTCGTTTCACAAGTCTGACATCAAAAGAATGGCCAATGCCCTGACGTCAGACCTGGAAGACGAGAAAAAAAGTCCTGAAAAAAAGGCCAAACAGTCCTTGCTGAAACGTCTAAAAAAATTAATTGAAGATTGATTCTACAGCTTTCCCTCCTCTCCTACCATCCAAAAGATTTTCAAAACCAATTATTTTTTCTTCTTTGTAGTCGGCTTTGGTTTAAGTGAAGTAACGTAATCATAGCTCTTTGCCAGGTATGGGCTCAATTCTTCGGTATTCTCTAAGAGGTCGTCCGGCACGGTCACATATTCCCGCATCACGGCTCCATAAGACGCTAATAAGGTCGTTCCGTATTTTTCCAGAAAAGCCTGGCGGTCTTCCTTCGAAAGACGAATACCCAGCTTTGCATCGGTCGAAAAAACAGTGAACATATGTCCGTTCACAGAAGTGTACAGCATGTTTTTTCCCTTTCTTTCTATTTGTGAATGGGTGGCCAAAAGCCGGTCATACGCCGCTATTTGTTCAGGAGAAATGGGTTTCTTTTTCATGATAAACAGAATGTGGTCTGGAAAATATAAATGAGATACCACAGAGCTTTTACCGAAAAGCATCAGCAGTACCAATTTTATCCGAAATTGCCCGAGCCGCTCCCCAAAACAAGGCTCCTCTCCCTTATCCCCCTTCCTGCGAAGCTCGCAGAGCCGACCGCGCCTTGTCCCGAACTCGTTTTGGGCGCCCGTCAGGCAAAAGTTATTTTGCATCGACTTACCCTTCCACCACCCGTCGGATCAGTTCCTCTTTCCTGTTGTTCGACACCATGATCTCTTTGCCATTTTCCATGATGACCGAACCGCCTTTTCCCTTGATGTACCTTTTTACATACTCCAGGTTGACCATGTGCGAGCGATGTACCCGGCAAAAACCAAACTCGGACAACGCCTTTTCATAAAATTTTAAACTGCGGCAGATCATGGATTTTTTACCGTCCAGAAAATAAAAACAGGTAAAATTATCCTGCGCTTCACAATACAGGATGCTCGATATTTTGACGACATCAAATCCCTCCATCAACGGGAGCACCAATTTTCGGTTTTGGGCGTTCAGTGCTGCCATGTTTTCCAGCAGAATGTTCGCCCTGCTCAGTTTTTCTTTTTGTGAAATCAAATGCGTGACATTTTCCACCGCTTTTTCCAGCTCCTCTATGTCCACCGGTTTCAACAAATAATGAGCCGCCGACAAATTGAATGCCTGCACCGCATACTGGCTGTAAGCGGTAATGAAAATAATCTCAAAGTCAATTTCGCCCCATTGTTCCAATAGATCAAAGGCATTGCCGTGCGGCATTTCTATATCGAGGAATAGCAGCTGTGGCCGGTGTTTTAAGATGGCCTCTTTTGCTTCGATAATATTGGCACATTCTGCCAAAACAGTTACCTGCGGGCAATATTTCCCGACATAATTACGCAGCGTCTCCCGGCTGTCTTGTTCGTCGTCGATGATGAGGGCGTTAAGGGTCATATGATTAGAAGTCAGATCGCCTGTGGCTGTCAGAGGTCGGACCGCCTGTGGCTGTCAGAGGTCGGACCGCCTTTGGCTGTCAGAGGTCGGACCGCTTTGCTGTCAGAGGTCAGACGAATTTGATTAAAATCTGACAGCCGAAGGCGGTCCGACCTCTGACAGCAAAGCGGTCCGACCTCTGACAGCCAAAGGCGGTCTAACCCCTATTAACCGGAATCCTTATCTGCACCAGTGTACCCGTGTCCTCTTTATTTTCATTTACGTCACTCACGTTGATTTCATAATTTTTATCATAAATCTCATTGATGAGAGCGATGCGCCGGGACACGTTTTCCAGGCCGGTACTTTTTATTTTTTTTTGGTTTTTGGTTTTCAGGGCTTTGGATTTTTTACGACCGATGCCGTCGTCTTTTATTTCCACAATGATCCCGTCTTCTTTTTCCTCTACTTTTACCGATAAATGCCCATTCTCCTCTTTGTAACGCAGCCCATGCCAAACCGCATTTTCGATAAACGGCTGTATCAGCATGGGTGGGATATCAAGGTCGTAGCCGTATTTTTTAGCATTGTTTTTAAACGTGTAATCAAATTTGTCGCGAAAACGAAAATGTTCCAATTTCAGATACAATTCATTCAATTCCATTTCTTCCTCAAAAGCAATAAAATCTTTTTGCGAATAATCCAGCACCTTCCGCATGAGACGGGAAAACTCGGAGAGGAATTTATTAGCTGATTTTTCATCGTTTTTGGCGATAAAATTATTGACCGAATTGAGGGCATTGAAAATGAAGTGCGGGTTCATTTGCGTCCGCAACGATTTTAACAATAACATCTGGTTGGCCTTGCGCTTGGCTTTTACATTTTTGAACAAAAAATAAAAATAAACAAGTGAAGCAACGAGCAGCAATGAAAGGAAACCGATGATTATTTTCTGGGTGGTCAGTTGCGATTGAAAGAGCTCCCTTTCTTTTTCCTGCAAATTATAAATCTGCTTTTGCTCATCCAGTTCTTTTTGGCCCTTCACAATTTCGACCTGCTGCCGAAGGTCGTTTTCCAGGTTTTGAATCGCTTTTTCTTTGGCGGCAATATATTTATCAAAATCATCCAGGGCAGCGGACAGGTTGCCGTTTCGCTGGTTGAGTTCAGCCGATTTTTTATAAACATCGGCCGCAACGGCGGCGTCCGTTTTTTCGCTGATTATTTCTTTTGATAGATCAATAAACTTTTTGGCTTCTGCCAAATTATCATCCTCTTCGTACAGCGATGCGATGATCGAGTTGTTTTTTATGAAATTATCATTCTCATCTTGCTGATTAATAATTTGTTGCAACCGACCTTGCAACTGGATTTTTCCGGTATTACTGGCAGCTTCAAAGTCCAACAGCTTTTGCTGCGCCATTTCGATCGGCACCATGTCTTCCCTGTCCAATTTTATGTTCGTAGGCAGAGCTTCTAATGAATTATAAAAGGATTGTGATGCGTTTGAATAATCATTTTGTTGTACATAGCCCTGCGATCGCCGAGCCTCTATCCGGGCAAATGACAAACTATCCATTGCATAATTCGAGGTGATCGAATCCAACATTTTTACCGTTGAAAAACCATCGCCCCTGAGCAACTGCACATCGATCAACCCTTCCTCACACTTTAATTTTAGTTCCTCCTTGCGGCTGGTATTGATGCACATCCTGAAATTGGTTTCCGCTTTTTTATCATCTCCCAATTCGACCGAAAGTTGCCCGATGCGCTGGTGGATTTCGGCGTTGGGGAGCCTTCTTTTTGATTTTCCCAGGGCCGCTAAAGCTTGCTCATACCGCTGCACGGCCAACTCTTTTTGGTCAATATTTTCATAAATGTTTCCCAACAAAACGTAAGCTTCACTTTCCGACTGAAAATCTCCTTTTTTGGTCGCTTCCAGGACTGCCCTTTGCAATATTTGAATGGCTTCCTTCGGTGATTTTTCCTGTAATGCCTCTGCCTGTTCCAAAAGCGTCGGCCCGCGATAACGCTTGTATTTACTGGACATTTTATCCTTCTCTTTCTGCCCGTACAAAGGGCAGGCTACAAACAGAACCAGCAGGTATAATATATATTTCATCAGCTGCATACGGCCATAAAGGTACGATACTTTTTTTTGATACTTTTTCCCCCAAAGGGGCCCAATGGCGCATTCACCCAGTGAAGGGGCGTCTTCACCAAGTGAGGAAATCACTCCCCGTATTACCTATTTTTTTCCATTTTTTTTCCCCGGAAATTTGGTGCGTTCTTTCAATCAAAAAACAATAAAGCAGTCTGCGAAAAAACAGGCAACAAATGAAAATGCCGATTGGCCTGATGGCCTGCCCGCCCACTCAGAAAATTGCCGACCCGCAAACTCGCCTACTCAAAACTAACAACCATGCGTCGCTTAAAAATCACTCTCGGACTACTGGTCATTGCCACCGGACTGGGCTTCTCCTATTTACAAATGCAGGCCGGGTTCAGGCTGTTCAACCCGCCCGCGGTGCAGTCACCAATTGCGGCCGGTGCATTTCCTTCGCTCACTTCAGCAGAGGAAGTTGACGACAAAAACACTTCCGGTAAAAATGCCATCCGGGTAGCCCTCTTGCTCGACACCAGCGGTTCGATGCAGGGACTGATCGCCCAGGCAAAATCACAACTTTGGAACATTTTGAATGAACTGACCCGTACTGAAAAAAACGGGGAAGAACCCCTTCTCGAAATTGCTCTTTACGAATATGGAAACCCACGGAAAGGTGGACGGAATCAGATCAACAAACTTTCCGGCTTTACCACCGACATGGACTTAATATCCAGCCAGTTATTTTCACTCACCACCAATGGCGGAGAGGAATATTGTGGCCAAATCCTACAAACGGCTCTCACAGAACTCGACTGGGGAAACAACCCAGATGATTTAAAAATTATTTATATCGCCGGCAACGAGCCATTCACGCAAGGCCCGGTCGGTTATGATGTAGCCTGTCGTCAAGCGGTGGAAAATGACGTGATTGTCAACACCATTTTTTGCGGCAATTACCAGGAAGGCGTCAATACTTACTGGCGGGCAGGCGCAGTCGATGCCAAGGGCACCTATACCAACATCGACCACAACCAGGAGACGGCATATATACAAACGCCATACGATGAAAAAATAAATGAATTAAATACACAATTAAATGCCACTTATATCCCGTACGGAAAAGATGGTCATTTGAAATTGCAAAACCAATCCATGCAGGACGCCAACGGCAAACTTCAGAGCACCGCCAATTTAACGAACCGTACTGTCTTCAAAAGTTCAAAAGCTTATAAAAATACATCTTGGGACCTGGCCGACGCTTATCAAGAAGATAAATCCATTTTGAACAGGGCCGACTTCCTCCCCGACACTTTACAAAATTTGTCAGTGGAAGAAATGGAAACAGCCATTCAGCAGGTCATTCAGGAAAGGGAAACCATACAAAACGAAATAAGAGAACTGGATAAAAAACGTCGTGAGTTCAAAAAAGAAAAAAAGAAAAATACCCCTAAGAACGGACTGGAAGATTCCATGCTAAAATCCATTAAAAAACAGGCTAAGGAAAAGGGATTTAAAGAGAAAAATGAAGGGCCGTGAACAACTGCTTTGGGATGAACGGTGAACGGTGAACGGTGAACGGTGATGAAACACGCTCTTTTTTAAATTTCTTTTTCTTAAAATAAAAAAACAAATTTTTAGCAAGCCTTTTTTTTCTGCCCTAATACTGCTTATTGTTTTGCGGAATTCTGTACAACGAATTAAAAACGAAAATTTCGCAGATTTTAAACGGAGAGGAAAACAGGGCTTAGATAAAGATTTAATCCAAAAAAACAAATTGCTTGAATAATTAAATAATAAAATAATAAAAAATGAAAATCAAAAATTTAATTGCACTCGCAGGGTTATTTATTTTAATTACTTCTGCTACTTTTTCTTCTCAAAAAGAAAACCCGGAAAACCCAGCAAGCACGGGCTTTTCGAAAGAATCCTTTATAGAATTTTTAAGCCATTTTGAAAAGAAAGAATTACCATATAGCCTTGGATTAAATGAGCTATATGCTCCACAGATCACAGCCGTTCAAAAACCTCAGCAGGCTAAACCATCCAAAAAACGGCGGGCCGTTCACTCCATCCAAAACTCACCATTCATCCCTAATTCCCGATTTGGAAAAATGAGCCGAATGGGAACACCTGAACTAATACCCGTTGCACGTTTTTATCCAAATGAAAAAATGGTAGCAATTATTTACAGCTCCAGTCCACCGTTTGGCAGTGACATCAATAAAACCTACAACCTGTTGTTTTATGATTTAAAAGGTAATTTAATTTCGGATAAAACCAACAAAAGGAGATATCCAAACATTACAGCTGCCTATTCCTCCGTCGATGAATCCATGACTTTTACAATCGATAAAGAGGGAAGAATTTGGAATAATAAATACACGAACATCTGGAAAGAAAACCTTAGTGTAAAAGGAATATTGGACAATGAAATCACCGGCTACGAAATAAAGGGCACCGAGGTTTTTGAAATAAAAGAAAATGGCGCGGTCGTACAATTGAAAGAAATTCCGACAACCGCCAAGGCTTCTTTGTTTTGATTTAAGTTTCCCGCAGGGTTCGCAAAGTTTAGGCGCGATGATGCGCAGAGTTTAAAAAAGCACTGCCTAAATCCCGTGGAAAAATTTTTCGCATCCTGCGGGAATTTAATTACAAAAAACACATGCATAAATATTCCCTATCGTTTATACGAAGCTCCGCCATTTTATTTTTTACTTATATCATGGCCAGCATAATTTTTCCTTATACAACTTTCCGCTGGGATGTCGATTTTTTACTGACCAAACAGCACCTGCTTCATGTGGACTACTATCGGCTGGCATTTTATGCACATATTTTCAGCAGCTTATTTGTTTTGTGCAGTGGCGCCTTTTTATTTTCCGGTTATATCTTAAAAAAACACCCAGCGCTGCACCGCCGGCTGGGCAAAATATATGTTGGGTTATTATTGTTGGTAAGCGCCCCAAGCGGACTGGTAATGGGGTTTCATGCCAATGGCGGCTGGATGGCACAACTGAGTTTTTTCATCCTGACACCGCTGTGGTGGTGGTTTACTTATCAGGGGTATGTGACTGCCCGTAATAAAAAATTTAAGGCCCACAAAAAATGGATGATGCGGAGCTACGCCCTGACCCTGTCGGCCATCAGCCTGCGGGTGTACCAAATGCTGCTCGGTTCGTTTTTTATGATCGATCCCATGGTGCAGTACGTCCTGGTATCGTGGGTGAGCTGGCTGGGCAACCTGGCTTTTATCGAACTGTATATGTGGAAAAAAGGAACGGCCGCAGCCCGTTCGGCCAACGGGCATTTGCGGGTCGGAGGGACTTCGGCCATGCAACTGAGGCTGTAGACTGGCTAAATTTCAGCAATTTTTGTCAATCATGCCTGCCCCTTACAGCAACCGTTTAATTCCTTCGGCAACGTTAAAAAGCGCCTGATCCGTATTGGGCCATTCGGTTACGGGTTTGCCTCCGTTGGGCAGTGCCTTCAATTTGCCAAAGGGCAATTCGTGCCAATCGCTGACGGAGCGCAAAATAATGGGAACGACCACCGCTTCTTTGCGTTCGTGCCGTTGCATGGCAATTTTTATTTCGTTGTTCCAGATGTCATCTGAGTCAACAAAATCAGGGCTGACCAACAACAAAATGATGTCAGCAGAATGAAGAAGCTTGATGGTTTCTGCACTCAATTCGCTACCGGCTTTGATTTCTTCATCGCTCCAGACATCTATTTTATCACTTCGCCTGAGCACGGCCAGATGTTTTCGCAATCTCTTTTGCAGCTTCTTGTCTTCTTGTGCATAAGAAAAAAAGACTGATTTTTTGGAACTACCGCCATCAACGGGCGGTGTATTTTGAACCGAGGAGGCACCTTGGTCAGGGGACGTACCCTGAACGGTAGTGCCAGGTTGGGCACCACCTGCTTTCTCTGAAAAATCTGTTGCATTCAGCGCTTTCAGCAAACGCCCCGTGATCTTGTTCAGGTCACTCTTATAAGTATCACGATCCAGTTTGCCGTGCAGGTATTCATTTTCCAGCCTGCGAAGATCTCCTCCTGTTATTATAGATATTTCCTCGTTAAAAGGGGCAAGCTTTTCTATTGCTTCTGCCAGCTTTCCCGAAACTAATAAATCTTTGATTTTATCTTTCATATAGTAAATGGTTTTTCTGAAGGGGTTAAAAGTCTTAAAAAAAGATGGAATAGCCAAGGCGTTAGAGTGGGCACGAGATTTTAAAAAGTCGACAAAACATTCATCAGTTTATGAACAACCTTTTTGATACCTGCTACCGGCCGTACAACTTTTTTCCTCCTTCCTGCCTCTTTCCTTTCAAATGGCCGACACTTCAAAACGGGCCAGCCTACATTTTCCTCACTAATACTTAAAGCATCCATACGCCAAACAATGGTGCGAGTGCTACGTGCACTTTCTCCACCGGGCATTTTATTGTCATGATTAAAAAAACCATTGCTTCTTTTATCGTTCAAATATGCAGTACGTTGCTCATCGGGCAAACCGCGGATATCCGCCCTGTGAATTATTCCCAGCCAAAAGAATTTGAAATCGGTGAAATAAAAATCACCGGCGCGGAAACAGCCGACCAAAAAACCATCCTGGCCATGGCCGGCTTCCAACAGGGTGACCGCATTCGCATACCAGGTCCAGAAACGAGCAGGGCCATTAAAAACCTGATGAAACAGGGCATTTTTTATGATGTGCAGATTTTTAAAGAAACAATTATCGGCGATGTAGTGAACCTGGAAATAAAAGTAAAAGAGCGGCCAAGGTTAGGTGCCCATTCTTTTAAAGGCGTTAAAAAATCGAGGCATGATGATCTAAACAGCGCCGTAAATAATTACTTGATAAAAGGAATGATCGTAACGGAACACGAAAAAACCAATGCCATCAATGCCATCAAAAAATATTTTATCGAAAAAGGATTTGCCGACGTTAATGTAATGGCACATGAAGAGCCCAACTTTTCTGACAATTCCATGCGGTTGGTCTTAAATATAAAAAAAGGTAAAAAAATAAAAGTGGCTAAAATCAATGTAATTGGCAACGAGGAAATAAAAAATAAAAAATTAAAAAAATTGATTCCGACCAAGGCAAAAAAGAGATTATTTGCTTCTTCAAAATTTATCAGGACAGAATGGGAAGAAGGAAAAAAAAATATTATCCAATATTACAATACCAAAGGCTTTTTAGATGCTACCATTTTGAACGACACTATTTATAGAAACAATCAAGGTGAATTTATTTGTCAATTAAATATTTCCGAAGGGAAACAATATTTTTTCGGCAACATCACATTTGAAGGAAATAATAAATATACCGATGCACAATTACTCGAAGTATTAAAAATAAAGAAAGGAGAAATTTATGACGCACAAAAACTGGAAGAACGCCTGCATTTCAGCCAAACAAATGATGACCTGACCGGACTGTATTCTGACGACGGGCATTTATTTTTTAGTGTACAAAAAGAAGTAACCGCCATCCGAAACGATACCGTAGATTTAAAAATTCGACTTTATGAAGGCCCCCTCGCAACGGTCAACAAAGTGGTCATTAAAGGAAATACCCGTACCAACGAACACGTCATCCGACGGGAACTCCGCACGCAACCGGGCATGAAATTCAGCCGGGCTGACTTGATCCGGTCACAACGAGCCATCGCTAACCTGGGCTTTTTTGATCCGGAAAAAATAACCATCAACACGCCCGTCAATCCAGAGGAAAGCACCGTAGACATTGAATATAACGTAGAAGAAAAAAACAGCGACCAGTTAGAAATGTCCGTCGCCTACGGTGGGCCCGACGTAGGCATCACCGGCACGGTCGGCGTCACGTTCAACAATTTTTCCCTGCGAAACCTGACTGACCGAAGCACCTGGAACCCGCTGCCGATGGGCGATGGCCAAATGCTTTCACTGCGGGCACAGTCGAACGGCAAGGCCTATCAATCCTACAATATTGCTTTTACCGAACCTTGGCTGGGCGGAAAAAAACCGAATGCCTTTTCCTTTGCAACTTTTTATACCAGAAACACCAATGGATTAAATAATACCAGCGACGCCTTTTCCTCTATTTCCACTCTGGGTGTTACGGTCAGCCTGGGTACGCGGCTGAAGTGGCCGGATGATAATTTTGTCAGTACGACTTCACTGAATCTCCGAAAATATAATTTGAATAATTATTCAGACGGTCTTTTCAAATCTGACGATGGGCAGGCGGTAACGGACGGAGATTTTTACAATATCAATATTCAACAGACCATTGCCCGTTCAACAATTGACAACCCGATGTTTCCGACATCGGGTTCAAAAATAGCACTGACGGCACAGCTTACACCACCTTTTTCTTTGTTTAGCAATAAAGACCACGCAAACTTAAGTGCCAACGAACGTTTCCGCTTTCTGGAATATCACAAGGTGCGGCTTGATGCAGAATGGTACACATCGCTGGGCAAAAAACTGGTCTTAAAAATGGGTGCGAAATTCGGTTATGTCGGCGCTTATAATAAAAACATCGGCACATCGCCTTTTGAGCGGTTTTTGTTGGGCGGCGATATGTTCAGCAACAACAGCAATTCTATTTTGGGCACCGACAATATCACCATGCGGGGATACGATTTGGAAGATTTTGAAAACAATATCGTGGATGGGGAAATAGTAGCCACGCCGCTCTACAATAAATTCACTTTGGAGATGCGCTATCTGGTGTCGAGCAGTCCCGGCATTTATGCCCTGGCCTTTGCCGAGGCCGGCAATTCGTATCGGAACTTTGACAGTTATAATCCATTTGACCTGAAGCGCTCAACGGGGCTGGGCTTGCGGGTTCAATTGCCTATGTTCGGCACACTGGGCTTTGATTATGGGATCGGTTTTGACAAAGTTGGGGCCACTACATTCGGACAGATGGGTAGAGTCAGTTTGGTGATGGGATTTGAGCCGGAATAAAAAACATATCCGAAAGTTGAACCCCAAGTCCAACTCGATGACGGGAAAGGCGGATTAGGACGGCGGCAAGCCGCCCCAATCCACATCAATCATGCTCACCTCAACGGGCAGAAAAATTTTCTTTATTGCTTCACAAACTTGATCCGCTCTTCTCCCACGGCAAGGATATAAATGCCGTTTGACAGTGCTGAAAGATCGATTTCCTGTTGCAGGGCGGTAGCTTTGTTCTGATATAGAATTTTGCTCGTGACATCGTAGATGGTTACGGTTTCTCCCGCTAATGCATCCGGGACCGCCAGGGTCAGGTTCCCTCTGGTGGGATTGGGAAAGACAGATATCGCTTTTCTTTTCTCCGAAAGGCCTATTGAATGTTCAAAAGAAATGTCTTGTTCTTGTACCTCCTTTGTTTCCACATTCGGCAGTTCTGTTCCGGATGCTTCATTGTCATTGGGTGGGGCCACGTACCAGCCCCAGCCACCGCCACCGCTACTACGAGAGAAGGCAATACTTTTGGTAACACCTCCCCCCGATACATTGAAACTGATCGACTGGCCAGCGTTGAGGTAAATAGAAACCGATTTGCCGCCACTGCCTACCCAAAAACTGCCAGAGCCACTGGTTTTAGTCCACGTCAGTGAATTATCGGGACAGTCGGTGATGGTCACCTGCGAGGCATAGGAAGTCGTTGAATTAAAAGTCGAAAGGACTTTGCAAGTTGAGCCATAAGTATATTTTCCGTTGATTCCACAAGAGGTAACATCCACTGAGTATGTTTGTGTACGGGCCGTATTGGCGGCCATACCCACCCCTCGATAAGTAACCGAGATGGTTGGATTGGTGGTACAGCTTCCATAATTCTGCAAGGTGACGGAAGTGGAAGCGCTGTTGGGACTGCCAAAAGAAATATTGGAGCTATTGGAAGACCACGAATAAGTAACACCAGATGTATTGATCAGACTCAAAGTAACGGGTGAATTAGCGGCCAGGTGGATGGTATTTCCGGTTTTGGCAGAAGATGGAGAGGCCGTTATTTCGTTGCCAACATATTTCCAAAGCGTATTGAAAGCACCATGTCCATAACAGGAAAGGTCGGTTTCATGAATGACAATATGGTGCTTATCAATGGGATAAGTTTTGGAAACGTATTTCGAGGAATTGATGCGGTAGGCATAGTGGTCGCCACCAAAATGAGCCACATCAGCGACCAAAAAATTGGCTGCGTTGGACGGTATGGTTATCAGACCGATGTTAAATGACCCACAATTATCAGCAGAAATAGTATTCGGATTGCGGGTACTTGATACTGTGTAGGGGGCACCTAAGTAGCCTCTGTCAATAGCAAAGTTGACATACTGTTCGCAGGAAAAAGTAGTCGCCACACCAGATGGAAAATTACAGGTACTTTGAAACAGCGTAACTCCGTCCGCAGCACATCCGCCGGGCAGCCCACAACTCTGACCGACGGCGTAAAACGGCAGTGCGATCAGCATCGGTAGTAGGAACTGCATTTTTTTTAAAAAGAAATTTCGGCAGGATTGTGATGACCACGAATGGGTCAGGTAGAATAAATAATTGTTTATCATAATTTAACTAATTAATGCCTGATCCAACAGGTGATTTCACCTGGGAAGCAGCTTTTATAAAATAAAATTTAAAAGAGCAACTACTTAGGATAATGGTGCTGGAAAGGATTTCAGGTAGCGTTGAAGGAGATCTTAAAAAGCTTCGGAGGTGGGTATAGAATCAAAAACGTAAGGTGTTGTTTACAAAAAATGTTCAGAGCTATTTTAAAAAACAAAACCGTCCCGATGTAAAATCGGGACGGTAATCTATTCAAATCATAATCTCATAAAAAAAATCAGTTGGAGCAGAAGAAGAAGTGGTTTCCGCAGGTCTTCATGAAATGCATGGTACAGCCGTTGGCTGCTTCGATGCGGAAAGCTTCCAGGTCTTGTCCTTTTGTGTCTAAACTGGCATAAACCGTCTGGTGCCCCACACCGTACCCCATGTAGCCGTCAGTGCCTGGTGTCAGGGTCACGCTGGAAAACATGTCTGCCGTTGCGTCAGAAAATCCATTGGTGTATCCCATTGCTTTGAACACTTTATCCAGGAAGGTCCGGTCGGTCCGACTCGCGGCATGGCGGTCCTTTAACTTGTTGTAGAATCCAGCCGCATCCAGGCTATGGGAATTACCAAATTCCGGATAAGTACCTAATCGTTTCAACGATTTGGCTTTATCAGTAGAAATATTAGGAAAAACAGCACTTGCAAATGCTCCACAGTCGCATGTGGGCGGTGGTGGAGGTGGCGGTGGAACTTTCTCTTTTACGGTGTCTGCTGGCGGCGTAGTTACGGCCGGTTCTTCAATTGGCGGTGGTGGTGGAGCTGCTGCACCACAACCAGAGCAGTCCTTAAAGAGGAACCACAATAAAGGAATCAACAGGAGCGGCAATAACCACCACCATCTGAACCCACCTGCCTTTTCAACTGGCGGTGGCGGTGGGGGTGGAGGTGTTGGCTTTGGTGTTGGTGGCGGTGGCGGAGGTGGCGGAGGTGTTGTCTTTGGTGGTGGTGGCGGCGGCGTGGCAGCGGTAGCGGCAACTGCGGCGGCGGCGGCAGCGGCACCTGCTCCAGCCAACGGCACAGCAGCGGCAACTTCATCCTTTTCCAGGCAGCTTCGTCCTACTTCCCGGCCTGTCTTGTCTTTGAGTACCCGGATTCGGTATTTGCCTTTTCTGATCTCCTCATACATCTCTTCATTGTCGATGTTTTTCAAAACACCTGAGAGCTCAACATCCCGTTCTTTGGCATCCCGGAAGCCCTCACTTCGAATGCGCACCTTTCCGTCATTGTCGTACACGGCAAAGTAAAACTGGCCATTTTCATGTTTGAAGAAGGCTACATTATTTTGTTTGTCGTTTACTTTGTGGCCTTCGTACTCTTCACATTTCAAATAGTCATCTTCTCTTTCAGCAGGTGGTATCACGGCTACTGGAATTCTTTCCAGACAACTACGGCCAACTTCACGGCCATTTTCATCTTTCAGGATATGGAGCCGGTATTTGCCCCATTCCAAGGTGTGGTACATTTCCTGATTATCTAAATGCCTGAGCGCTGCCCCCAGCTCATCGTCGCGGTTGGTTGTTGTTTCGAAACCTTCACTGCGCAAGCGGACACCACCGTCTTCATTATAAATGACAAAATAATACTGCCCATCGGTCTCGAACAAGGCCACCCGGTTCGCTGCATCCGTAACGTTGTGTCCGGCATACGCTGAACATGGCAGGTAGTCATCTTCTTTTTCCTCAGGCGTAACAGCGGGCACCAACAATACTGCAGCAGCAGCCAGCTTGGCAGCAGCACCGGCAGCCATACCGGATGGGAACCAGCCCACCACTGCTCCCCTATCCTTCTCGGGACAGCCGCGCCCGATCTCCTGGTGGTTGCCGGCCTTGAGCACCAGGAAGTAGTAGCCCATCTTCTCGTCCACACTGAAGCGCTCCTCGATCTCCCGGTTCTTCATCACCGACTCGATGCCGTTGTTGCGGGCGCTCTCCGTGGTGTAGCCTTCCGAGCGAAGCACTATTTTTCCGTCCTCTACCCACGCAAAGTAGTATTCGCCCTCTTCCTCGAACGTGATGAAGCCGGGGTATTTTTCGGAAATATCTTCCAGGTGCGACTCGTACACTTTGCAGGCGAGGTAGTCGTCGTCCTTGCGCTCCGGCTTTGGCGGGGCAGCCGCGGCCAACCTCGACGCACGGGCCGATGGGAACCAGAACATCACCGCAGCGGCATCCTTCTCGGGACAGCCGCGCCCGATCTCCTGGTGGTTGCCGGCCTTGAGCACCAGGAAGTAGTAGCCCATCTTTTCATCAAAACTAAAGCGCTCCTCGATCTCCCGGTTTTTCATTACCGACTCGATGCCGTTGTTGCGGGCGCTCTCCGTGGTGTAGCCTTCCGAGCGAAGCACTATTTTTCCGTCCTCTACCCACGCAAAGTAGTATTCGCCTTCTTCCTCGAACGTGATGAAGCCGGGATATTTTTCGGAAACGTCGCCCAGGTGCGACTCGTACACTTTGCAGGCGAGGTAGTCGTCGTCCTTGCGTTTGGCTGCTTCAGCTGCGGCCGCTTCTGCTTCTCGCCTTTGGCGGGCAGCAGCTTCCTCTTCTTCTTTTCTGATCATGGCAACTGACCAACGAACTCCGTCCCGGTCTACCGAACCAAATCCGATGGTTGAATCGGGGCCCGTCACCCAGGCCCAGGCAGCATCTCTGGCAGCAGCATCTCCGTAAGGGCAGCTCCGCGCAATTTCCTGATGATTGCCAGCGCGAAGAGCATAGAAAAATTCGCCATTTTCTTCGATCATTTTCCAGCGTTCTTCCAGTGGTGCATTTTTAATTACCGAGGCGATTCCGTTATCCCTTGCGGCTTCTGTCGTGTATCCTTCTGAACGTAAAAAGGTTTTTCCGTCATTCCCGTTAAATCCAAAATACCACTCTTCCCCTTGGGCGTTGAAAAAGCGGTGGAAACCTGCTTCGCCCGCGTAACGATCACATGGCAGATAATCATCCAGTACTCCGGCAGTACCACCTGGCGTTTCGGCAACTGCGCCAATCTGACCGACCAACAACCCAATGGCTGCCTGCATATCCTCCGGAGTATCGTAAAAGAAACTCTTGCCAATGTTGTTGCCATCGGCATCTTTCAGGTAAAAATAATACTTACCATTCTTGGTCGTCTTCCCCTGATAGTTGGCTTCGGTTGGTCCAAATTCTATGATGCGCTGTACGGCCTCATCGACTTCTTCTTCTGAATTATAACCACGCACGTTGGCATTCAGCAAAATGGCTTTCCCATCGGATGTACGGAATGAAAAATAGTATTTATCGTTGGCGCTCTTCATTGTCTGGTAAGTCACATCATTGAATAGATACCCACCTGATTTGAGCAATATTTTTTCTCCTTTGGGTTCTTTCTTCACACGTTTCTTGCGCTTCTTTTTGGGTTCATCCGTCTCACGGACAGCGGGTGCTTCGTCGATGGTCACAGAAGCCTGATACCCTGCCTCCATTGCTTCCAGTTCACCGCTCCCCTCTCCAAATCGCATTGCCAGCAATGCGCTGATCGCAGTTTCCCGGCCCCCTTCTGCATCGAACCAAATACTGGTTGCGATCTCCTGGTTGTTGCCTGCCAGCAAATTGAAGTAGAATTTGCCATTTGGATGAACCATCCTTTGGTAGCGTTCGGGAATCGGCAAGTTATTAGTAACGGATTCTACGCCATTGTTGCGGCCGCTCTGCGAGGTATATGATTCACTGATCAAAATAATATACCCCCCTCTGTTTAGTGTAAAGTAGAAATTGGCGCCGTCTTCTGTTGCAAAAGTGTCGAAGCCATTCTCCACTCCAGAGATGCGTGACTGATAAAAAGATAAAGGTTTGTAGTTGTCATCTCCATCCCTGTCACCGGCATACGGGTTGGCAGCCTCGGTACCTGCTGTTTCGGCGGGTGCAGCAGGTGCGGCTTTCCCACTACCTGCGATCCCGGGAATTTCAGCTATGCATATGGCAATAGCAGCCTCCATCTCCGCCTCGCTGCCGTAAGTCACGCTACGGGCGATTTCCTGCCCATTACCTGCCTTTAAGAGGAAAAAATGTGTGCCGTCTTCAGATTGCCGGTCATAGCGGTCAGCGTTTCCAGCATTGTTGACCACAGAACGGACGCCCCCATTTCGATCGTCTTTGCCAGTATAGCCCTGACTATTCAGTACAACCTGATCATCGTCGGCAATAAATTGAAAATAAGAAAGGTTGTCTTTCGTCTTTTTGTATAAACGAACCCTCATAGTTTTGTTTTTTGATGTTTAAAAAATTAGTGAATGTAGATTTGGATCTTTTAGTTTTTTGGGTCGAATTTCCGATTGGAGATGTAGGTAGGCCTGTCAAATTTTGCCTGAATGTAATGAGAAAAAATTACTTCACAAATTATGTTCTGAAATAATTGCAGAAACCCTGTTACGAGGGTTATTTCCCCCTAATAACAATTTAATTACAAGGTTTTTGCCTGTCACATTTCTCACGTAAATAATCACTTCATATAGGGGACGGAAAACGTGGGGAAAAGTCTCGTTTTGAGAGGAAAATGTGGAGAAACGGTAACCCGTTAAGAAAAGGGCCAAATAAAAGACACACGTAAACTTAGCCCCTCCGGTTCAATTGAAAAGGGCCATTGAATACTATTGCTACGCAGTAAAGGATGATGGAGGGGAAGACATGAAATCCAATGTTCCCTATCCCCACTTCTTCTTATTTGGCAAAAATCGAGGAATGGGGTTCATTGCTTTTTACCGTAAGAGAATTGTTAAATAGCCGGAAAACCCTGTATTGGTTTGATCACATGAGTTTATTCTCCGCCATCCACTCATCACTGAACACAGTACTCAGATAGTTCTTTCCAGAGTCAGGGAGCAACATCACCACTTTTCCATTTTCATCCAATTGCTGACTGTTTTTCAAGGCACCAGTAATCACTGCACCTGATGAAGACCCGACCATCCATGCTTCTTCTTGTACGAATCACCCGGATGTTTTCATTTCTGTTAAGACCATTCGCTTCCTTGGTATAGTGCAAGAAAGTGTAGTCATCATAGTGGTTTAAGCCATATTGGGTCCCTTTCCAAATAAATCCCTCTTTATCTTGATGTATGGCGGTGGTCAACAAATTGGCAAGTCCATCGTCGGTAGTGATGAGCTGGGCATCATATATATTATTGGGCTGTGGTGGACGTGAACAGCCAGCATATTAGCAATGGAAACAGACAAAGGTGGTAGTATCTCAAGATTCAACAGTTGTTTTTAATTTCTCAATCGTAATGTTTTTGTGGGAAATTTTAAACAGAAAATTTTGTTGAGTAAGCCTGTTCCTACCAGTAAGACCTGTTAAAAAAAGGATCCGATAGCCTGTCCTGAGTTCCCTTCGGGGCTGTCGTCATTTGGCCTTTCGTTAGTGATTCGGGGTGAGCCCTTATCGATTTGCGAGCCCATTGTTATACCAACATCAATCCCCTCACTTTTCGCAAAAAGAATTTATCCATCAACGCTAGTAAACCAATAGACAACAACGTCAGCACAAAATACTGTAAAGTGACGGTAGGCACCTGGCCAAAAGCATGGCTGATGCCAGAGGCAATCGGGTCCAGATAAGGCGTCAGTAAATCACCGGAAGGCTGTGCAGAGCGGGGAAGGAAAAAGATGGCCGCAGCAAGCGCGCCCAAGGCCACCCAGAATATTTTTTTCCAAATAGAGCTGATCAGCGGTTCGGTGACTTCGCTGGGGTAAATGGCAGGCAGGGTATCCATTACGTTTTGTGCAAACCGCATGGACGGAGCATCGGGCTCCATACTTACGAGGACAGATTGCAATTCGAGTACCTGATCCAGTTCTTTTTGTAAGGCAAGATCATCGGTCAACTGCTTTTCTATCTGTAACAATTCGGAAGGCGTACATTGGCCTTCGGCATATTTCCATAAAAGTTCCTGAGTGGACATTTGAAATTGGTTTTTGGTTCTTGGTTTTTGGTTCTTGGTTTTTAGTTAGCGTACATGCCAACCAAAAACCAAGAACCAAAAACCAGCAACCATTCAATTTACATCAAACTTTTTACTTCCCCCCGCAGGTTGCGGGTCAACACGTTCTTTAACGAGTTGCGCAGGCGGAACAGCTTGACCTTAACGTTACTTTCCGTCAGGCCGGTAATATCGGCGATCTCCTTGACGGATTGTTCGTTGAGGTAGTACAGCGTGAGCAAGGTGGCGTCCTGTGGTTTCATTTGGCCCAGGGCCTGCTCGATGAGCGCCCTTGTGTTTTGCTGCTGTATTTGCTGTTCGGGAGTGGCTCCATGATCGGCTACCTGTAGGTACGACTGGTCGTCGTCCAGAGAATGATTGGCCCGTGGCCGCGACCGGTAACGGTCGATGGCGGTGCGCCAGGCAATCTGGTAGAGCCAGGTACTAAATTTCGAACGCTGTTCGAAACTGGCCAGGGCCCGGTAGGCTTTCACGAAGGCATCCTGCGCGGCCTCTTCTGCTTCTTCCCGGTTTTTCAAAACTTTCAACGTGACGGAAAAGACGTAGTCCTGATATTGTCCTACCAATGCACCGAAGGCATTTCTGTCGCCTTGCAATGTTTTTTTGATAAGTAGATTGTCGTTTTCCATTTGTCGAAATTTGGCTTACCGGAAAGCCGCATTTAAGGCTTGGACGGGAAGTGGAAATAGTTGGTTACAGATTTCTGGTTTCTGGTTTCTGGTTTTTGGTTTTTGGTTTCTGGTTTTTGGTTTTGAGTACTCGTTACTCGTCTACTTCATAACTAATGTCCATAGCTGACTACCCGGGAGATTTTCCAGCCGGAGTCGGTTTTTTGCCAGATGTGGAGAAATTTGAAAGTACCGGTCTGGCGTTCGGGCTGGCCGGGCAGGGTTTCAAAAAAATCATGCTGGCCTTCCTGGATGGCACCAAAACCGGGAACGGGAAACACCTTCATACTACCTTTCACCAAAGAACGGCGAATCTTAATATCACCTGTGGTCAGCTCATTAATGGCTCTTACGTTGGATGCAAAATCAGAAAGCCCTGCTTTGTCATGATAAAACTCAAGGTCTTTGGTAAACAGGTTATTGATGGTTGCGGTATCACCATGATTGAAGGCGGTAAATATTTTTTTGTCCATCAATGCTATTTCGTGGTACAGTTCATCAGCTGCATTTGCTGTGGCAAACTGGGTTGTCTGGCCAATCACCTGGGCTTTCATCAAACAGAAAAGGGACATGAGCAGGATGGAGAAGGTAGAGAGTTTCATCGTTGGATGGTTGGATGGCCAAATGGTTGGAAGGCTACTTTCAAAGCCATTTAGCGATCCAACCATTTAGCCATATGTTTACTGTTCTTCGTTTTCACTTTCATTGGCATCGATGATCACTGGGTCACGGCGTGAAATGATTTCGCCGTCCATTACTTTCCGCCAAAGGGTATCCGTTGCGGAAATTTTAGCGAAGCTGCCATTGTCCAGTTCAATTTTAGCATTTTTTACGGTGAAATGTTCGGCATCCATTTCGGCATCATCGGTGAGGATAACGTTCAGGTATTCGCCTTCACCGCGTATTTCGAATTCGTTGTCGCCCGTTAGTTCGACATTCAGATTTTTGACGTCGGAAAAGGCGTTGATATGGCCGCGGCCTTCATTGACCAGGTGGAGTTGGTCCAACTTAAAATCCTTGATTTCAATATCATTGGATTGTAAAACCCACAGTTCTTCGAGGTTGGGCATGATGATTTCCATTTCATAGTCTTCCCTGGTGTCTTCGATGGTTGAGATATTCAGGCGGCCATCTGTCATGACAACTTCTACATTTTTCTGATTGTCTGCCTCTTCCAGCGTGATCTGAAAACGATTGCCTCGCCTTATCTTCAATTTTATATTTCCGTCCAACCTGATTTTTGAAAAGCCACGGAGGTTGTATTTTTTCACCCTGTTTTTGATGAAGTCAGGAGCGACCATCCCGTTTTCCCCCATTTGCCAAATGTAATCTGCATCCCACTTCGAAGGAAACCGGTAGTCCCTGTCTTGTTCTACCCAGCTGATGTTCCTGGACAACCGTCTGTTCCTTTCAACATACATTCCTTCGGGTACCAACACATAGAAGAACACCTGCTGCCATCTGAATTTCTCCCCCTCTTCCAATATGGTATAAGCTGGCAACTTGATGGTGTTGCCCTCTATTTCGTAACTGAAATTAACGGCCGCTGCGTTCCTTTCTGCCTGGGACAAGCTACCTCCTTTGGCTTCATTTCGCTGAACAATCTCTAATTTGCCGGTATTTGACTTTTCAAAAATCACCCGGACATTGCGCACATATAACTGGTCATCTGAAACCAGTGCATCGTCACCGAAAGGATGCCATGAGTTGCCAAATGGGGAACGTTCCATTTCCACCCGAACCGTATCGTAAGGAAAGTCGATTGACTCTTCTTCCACCCTTACCTCTTCACCATACTGGTGATCCTGGAAAGTAGAGACTCCGATCATGGAAAAACTGACGAGGTTGATGAGCCAAAAAGCCCACAGCCCAAACTGCCATTTAGGTCGAAAATTGGATTTCAAAAAGACCCGCATGATGAACAGCACCAGCATCAGTAACGGAATGCCAATAATGAAAAGGATATTGAAAGTGCCCAGGAAATTGGCAGTCGCAGAGCCCTCTAAAAAGAAACTTGCATAGGGCTGGCCAAAAAACAACAAAATGATGCAGGCGATCCAAAATAGCACCAGCATGGCAATCAGTATCAGCCCAATGATGTGGATCAGTGGCCTGCCAACTTTGGCGACCAGCCGGAAAGCGCCCTTGATGATACCAATAACGGCCTTGATAATCTGGCTCAAAACATGAACCCCTTTGGAAGCGGCCGAACGGATATGGCCCCCGATGGAAGTCCCTTCACGAGGGGTTTCTTCTTCATACGTTCTTGCGAAGGTTTTTTTTTTGAGGCAAACTCAGATTTCAGCTCCTCCCCGAGTTCGCTTACCTTTTGAGAAACATGGTCCAGTTCCTCTTCAATGATTTTCGAAATGTTCTCGACATTGGCTGGTTCGCCCCGCATCGCGAGGCGGTCACTGGACGATTCCGCCTTTGGCACAACTGCCCACAAGATCAGGTAGACGATTAATCCAAAGAAACCAGAAATGGCCAGCAGGATAAAAACCAACCGTACCCAAAGTGGATCCTGTATCCCAAAATACGCAGCTATCCCGGAACAGACGCCGGCAATGGCCTCGCGCTCCGGATCACGGAACAGCTTTTTCCCGGTCTTGAGCTTGAACTTGCCGGTGGAGGATTTGGGTGCCTCATCCATAAAGGGATCGGCAGCCCCAAAATCTTCCGGCGTACCCATGATGGCAATAACATTTTTTACGTCGGGCAATGTGACAATCGGGCGACCTTCCAGCTTCTCCTGGAACAGTTCTGCCAACCGGGTCTCTATATCTGTGGTGATTTCTTCATAGCCTTCCGATTTACGGAAGTGCTTATGGATCGTTTTCAAATACTTGTCGAGCGCTTGATATGCATCTTCGTCGATGGTGAAAGGGAAGCCCCCGAGATTGATGTTGGAGATCTTATTCATTTGATGTTACTTATGTAAGTAGTCGAAAAAGTAAAAGGACAAGAGAGTAAAGACAAAAGGCCTGATTCAGTCGGGTGAAGTGAACATAGCTCTTCTCTTTGCTCTCTGTGCTTTGCTCTCATAACTATTTTGCTTGCAAATTTTTAGTGGAATAGGTGACTGCCTCGACCAACTGGCCCCAGGTGCCCATCAGGCCACCCAGAAATTCGTGGCCAATTTCCGTTAACATATAATATTTACGTGGCGGGCCGGCATCGGACTCCTTCCAGGTGTAGTTTAGCAAACCAGCACCTTTGAGCCTTGCCAACAACGGGTACATCGTACCCTGCTTGACGATCAGCTCCGATTCTTTGAGCTTCTCGATAATGTCACTTGGGTATGCCTCGCCCTCGTCAGAGATGATGGACAAGATACAAAGCTCAAGGACACCCTTCCGCATTTGTTGTTTTGTATTTTCCAAGAGGTTATGAACTTTCATTGATGATTAAATGATATGCCTCAGTGCACTGGTTTTTATTGAGGTGCCAGGGGCGAGGAGCCAGGTGTCAGATGCGTTTTTTCCTGACTCCTGGCCCCTGTCGCCTGACCCCTTTCATTTCAATTGACAAGGCAAAGATATGCTATCGCAAGGTATTATGCAATACAAGGTAGCTTTTTTTACAAGGAATTATGGATAAACAGGTAGCTTGCATCGACGAATACACTGGTCGCCTTGCACAGGGACGGCACCTTTCCCACAAAACAAGGAAGGGGGTTTGTTCGAAATTCAGGCATGGAAATCAGGAAATCAGGCCACTCTCTGATCATTCAAATGCGATCAACACCTCGCTTTGCAAAAATGTCAGGTCAATGGTGGAGCCAGCTTGCGCATTTCTTGTATCTTTTAAAAATTGCAGTGCTTGTCCCCAATGGATCATTTCCCCTTTGGGGCCAGTGGAAAGGCTGATCTTTTCATCAATATGCAATGTGAACCAAAATGCAACTCCGTGGACGGTGCCATCGGCTATTGCTGGAATTTGTAGCTGCTTTTTAAAAGGGTTCTTGCCAGAAAATTCTTTGGGAAGATTTTGAAAATCAAAAGAATGGATATGAAATACTTCACTCATCCGACGATGGGGCAGCGCCCTCAAATCGACCCTTTGGTAATTATGTTCCATCCTGAACCGCTCAAAGGCACTCAGGTTAAAACCAGCAATTTCCCTTACGGGATTCACTTGCTTTAAATGATCCACCTCCATCAATACACCATATACATCGGCTCCCCGGGGCACCGACAACGCACCGGGTTTTAACAAATCAGCATATGCATGCCGCAAGGAAGGCAATACTCCTTCTGCCAAAAGGCCACAATCAAGTATTTCAGAAACCACCACGTCTGCTTTCTCCGGCAAATGCTCCCCTACTTTCAGGGCGTTTGATTTCATGTTGAACACTTCGATCTTTTCAGACATTTCGTTGTCCGCAACCACTATCCGTGCAACTTCCGACAGATCGGAAACCAATTCACAGGCATACACTTTTTTAGCCCCGGCCTTAACGGCCATCATTGCCAGCAGGCCAGAGCCCGTACCGATATCGAGTACGGTGTCGCCTTCTTTTACCTGGTTCAAGATAGCCTCATAGTAGGCGCTGTTCCTTGCTGCGTCGGCCAACATTTCAAAATGCCAGCTGCTGATTTTAGAAATAGAAAGAAATTGAAGGTTGTTTTTGGCCTCTTTGTTTTCAGGGTCTGCTGCCAATACTTTTTTAAAGTAGTCCTTGGCTTTGTCATGGTCGCCGAGGTCGCGGTATCCATTGCCCAATAACATTTGAATTTCCAAACCCTGGCTCCCCAGTTCCAGCGCTTTCTCATATTTTTCGACCGCATTTTTCACATCTCCCCTGACGTGCAGGATCATTCCCATTCGTTTGTGTGCCTCCGCATTGGCCGGATGCAGCGAAAGTGTCTTTTCAAACAGTGCCATTGCATCTTCATGCCGCCCCTGATCAATGCGCACGATTCCCAGGTTCAGGTACGCCTGGGCCAAATCCGGAGTACTTTCTATTACTTTCAGAAAAGCTTCCGCCGACGCTTCCAAATTCTTTTGCCCATATTCTATTACACCAATATTCAAATGGGAATGAACGGATACAGGATCCAGGGCGACACATGCCTTAAATGCCTCCAATGCTTCGTTCGTCCGGCCCATCTGCATATAAAGGTTGCCTAAATTAAAGTGCCCATTCGCAAACGAGGGGTTCAGTTTGACGACTTTAAGGGCATACATCAGGGCTCTTTCAGTATTTCCCAACTGTGCATTAAAGGCGCACATAGTAGTCAGTATACTAAGATCGTCCGGGAACTTCTTCTCTCCCTCCTTCAGCAAGTTGAAAGCGGGGTCACCTTTGCCCTGACGAAGGTATATTTCTGCGAGGTTGCCGTACACTGCCGTGAAGTCGGGAGAGGCTGCCAATATTTCCTTATACAGTTTCTCAGCCTCTGGCAACTGTCCGTTTTGGTGATATTCAGCGGCTTTTAGGAAAACTTGATCAAGCTTTGATTGCTCCATTGGTTTGATTTGTTTTAAAATTTAAAAAGCGCAAGATGAACAAAAGAAAAGGATTTTAATAATCACCACTTCTACATATTTGCTGAAAAAAATTTTACCCTCTTGTATCCTTCATTCCTGCGATTTGATCTAAAAACGTGCAGCGATCAAATAATTAAAGCTACTTTATTCCCGTTAAGAAACGAAATCACCCATAAAGGATTTTTCTTGAGTACAAAACGGAGTTTTGTAACGTCGGTGCGCTCTTTCCACGTCTCATCCGTTCTTGGCTTTTTGAAACATCCTTCTCAACTGGAATTCCAGTTTTCAATTTCCAAATCTTATGACCCGACTTAAAAATTTTTTCCTCTTCTGCTCCGGCGTGGATCACTCCATTTTAGAAAAATGCCCTACTGACGAAAACAAGTACATGGGCATCGGAGCAACTGTTTTCTTTACAGGTGTACTGGCCTTTTTCTCGGCTGGCTACGCACTTTTCACCGTTTTCGATTCCTACTTCTTTGCGGTCATCTTTGGCCTGGTTTGGGGACTGATGATCTTTAACCTCGACCGTTATATAGTGATGTCGATGAAAAGCAATGGCAAGTGGTGGCGCGACTGGTTTGTAGCAGCACCAAGACTGGCCCTCGCCGTGCTGCTGGCCATTGTCATATCAAAACCTTTGGAGCTGAAAATATTTGAAAAAGAGATCAATGCTGAGTTGGTACAAATGGAACAAGAGGTTTTTAAGAATCAGGAAGACCTCGTAACAATGAGGTACCAACCGCAGATTGAAAGTCATCGCCAGGAGGTGGCTTTGTTAAAAAAGGAAATTGCAGATAAAACCGCCCTGCGCGACACGCTGGCACAAATGGCCCTCGCCGAAGCCGACGGTACAGGCGGCTCCCAAATCAGAAACATGGGCCCCATCTACCGGGCAAAAAAAGCCGATGCCGATAAGGCCGATGCCGAACTGGCCGCTCTCATCGCCACTAATCAGCCGCTGATTTTAGAAAAAGAAAATGCAATCAAAGAACTCGAACTGGCTGTACAAAACGACATCACCAATTTGGAACGGACGGCTTACGGTGGCATGGCGGCACGCATGGAAGCCCTGTCCCGATTAGGACAAAAGAGCGAAGCAATTTTCTTTGCCAGCATTTTTATCATGCTGCTGTTCATCGCCATCGAAACGGCACCGATTTTTGTAAAACTCATCTCACACCGCAGTCCGTACGATTACGTCCTGCACGAGTACGAACACGTTTATCAAATGGCCAACCTGGAAAAAACGACCTTGCTGGCAAACAATGTAAAAAATAAAGTGAAACACGACACTGAGGTCGGTGCGCACGCCATCAAAGCAAAAATCACGGAGGAAAAAGCCGTGATCAACAAGCACTTAAAGGAAAGGTTAGAGGAACTGGGGCAGGGAAATCTGGATTGGAAGATAAGTGCATAAACCGCTTCCGCAATCCAATTATTTTTAAAAAACACATCGGCACTTAGGGCACATGGTTTATTGTTAATTATAAACCGTGTGTCCTAAGTGCCGATGTGTTTTTTAGTTGTTCTTTTCCTCAAACTCTTTGATCCGAATGTTCCGCCACCGCACTTTAATGCCTCCGCCGTCATGGATCTGCAGGCCGATCTGTCCGGAAGCGGCACCGATCTTTTCATCTTCCAGCGTAATCATTTTAATGCCGTTGAGCCAGGTGGTTACCTCGTTGCCGATGGCCTGAATGCGGTAATGGTTCCACTCGCCTTCTTTCAGTACGTGGTCGAGATGGGCGCCGGGCTTGATCAACCAGCCCCGTCCATAGCTTTCATAGATGCCGCCGGTATGCTTTCCTTTGGGGGCCACTTCGGCCTGCCAGCCACTGATTTTCACCCCTTCTATGCTGGAGCGGATAAACACGCCACTATTGCCGGAAGCCTCTTGCTTGAACTCCAGTTGCAGGTCGAAATCGGTAAAACTGGAATCGGACATGAGGTAGCTGTATTCTTCATAGGGTCCGCTTTCGCAAACGAGTTCTCCCTGGTCAACGTACCACTTCTCCCGTCCGGCAATGGTCCAGCCAGTGAGGTCTTTATGGTTGAAAAGAGAAGTATAGCCGGTAGTGTCACCCATTTTTTTCTGGGGCGTACAGGCGAGCAAAGTCAGCAAGATGAGTGAAAGGAAAATTTTGTGGAACATAGTCATTAGTTTGATTTGAGTGGGTAAATATAGGAGTTGGGTTGGGGTTCTTGGTTTTTGGTTTAAGGTTTTTGGTTCCCGGGGTCCTTTTTGCCTTCTTCTCTACGTGCCTACCTACAGTTGTGGTTTGTTTTATAAAATAATAATTTTGCTTAAAAAGCAATTCTATTTTATGAAAAGATTTACCTCACCAGAAGAATTTATCGGCCATTTTCCACAGTGGGAAAACGAGCTGGAAAAACTTCGTTCCATCCTGCTAACGACCGAATTAAAAGAAGAAATGAAATGGGGCATGCCTGCCTACACGATCAACCAAAAAAATATAGTTGGACTGGGAGCATTTAAATCATATGTCGGCATCTGGTTCCATCAGGGTGTTTTTTTAAAAGACCAAAAAAAGAAATTAATTAATGCACAGGAGGGCAAGACAAAAGCCCTGCGGCAATGGCGTTTTGAATCGGAAAAGGATATTGACGAAAAACTAATTTTGGAATATGTGGAAGAAGCAATCCAAAACCAAAAGGACGGCAAAGAAATGAAGCCGGAAAAAAAAGCACTGGCCCTGCCAAAAGAATTAATTGATTATTTTAATGAAAATAAAAATGTGAAAACAGCATTTGAAAAATTCACGCCTGGAAGAAAAAAAGAATTTGCTGAATATATTGCCGAAGCTAAACGAGAAGCAACAAAACTAAAACGCATTGATAAAATAGCGCCGATGATACTGGCCGGCAAAGGACTGAACGACCGGTATCGATGAGTTTGAGTTTAGTGTTGGTTGCCTAAAAAAACAACCAACACTAAAAACCTGACAATCAATCTGTTACCGCAAATTTCACAACAGCCTTTTGTCCTTTCCCTGCCAATTGCAAATAATAAATACCGTTCGCAAGAAATTCATTTTCCACTGGCAATTCGAAACCTTTATTTAAATAAACATCATTGAATTGCCTAGTAATTAACTGACCATAAATATTGTAAATAACAATTTTATATTTTCCGCTTTGCGGTAATTTTCCTTTTAAAATAAATTGGCCATTGTTTGGGTTCGGCAATATTTGCAGGTTTATTTCTTCCTTTAGTTCATATGAATTGACGAATACCGAGACGGTTGCTGTCAGCGTATAAACACAGCCATTATTATCAAGCAATTCCTGAACAATGGTGGTATCGGAAAAAACAGTGTAGCCATAAATCTCTCCACCGACTACAACGGCTGTGTCTACCTCTATATGCCAATTGGGAAAAACCTCTAAATTTAAATTTACCAGACTATCGCAGCCATTTATATCCATTTGCTCAGCCGTGTAAACGCCTGCGTCCGTTAGTATGGCACCGTTGAATTCAATGCTGTCACCATCGCACATCTCTGCTTCGATCCATGTTTCGGAAGGTATCACAATATTAATGTTGGTTATAAAAATACTGTCCAAATAAATCGAAGAAACAGTATCGATAAGAACGGTGTCGTCATTATATATTTCACCGTTAAAAACTTCTCCCTGACATAAATGGACGGTATTTTCAATAGTCACAACTTCTGCATTCAAAAAATGTACAGTTTCATTAGTAATGATCGGTGCATTAAAATCAAAATAAATAGCGACGCTGTTTTTTATCTCTTCATAGGGAATTATTTCTTTGGATCTGTTTATACTAAAAGTCACAAAGCCGTGGCTGCCCGGTTCATTAATATTACTATCGGGCAGCATGATATTTTGAAAATTAAAGACCAACACATTTCGCCCTTCAAATTCCAATTCATAATCATGGCTCGCCGTTCCAACACGGATGGATTCCACATCTAATTTTTCATCCAGGGTATCGCGGATCACGACATTAAAGGCAGTATCTGTTCCTGTATTTTGAAACAAGACCTGATACAAGATCGTGGTATCATTTGCGGAGATCGCCCCACCCCATTGGTTGTCGCCGGTATGGGATGATTTTTCATTGGGATCATAAGAGGCGATGACTGATTGCGTCCAATTAATAGTGTTGTCTGAAGGATAATTATCAATATCGACAGGGTCCACTTTTACCGAGCCTGTCAGCTCCGTACCGATTGCCACATCCGATGGCAGGTACATTTTAAACTGGAAGACCTCCTCTTCGCCGGGCACCATATTAGCTATGAACCAGGTAGCTGCCCGGATATCGGGATCATAAAAATGAGCCGTTGTCAATAGTGAAACTTCTTCCAGCAATGGGTCATGTTCAAAAGTGAGAATGGCATCGGCGGAACTGCTTCCCAGATTAGTACAGGACACTGTATACTGTTGCTGACGCCCCGGGCGGGCAGGGCCTTTCGTCACACTTACTTTCAGGTTTTGGCCTGCTTCTTTTTTTACGTAAAAATTATTGTTCGTTGAAATTTCTCCTCCGTCAGGAAGCTGAAACGAGATCGGCCCCGGACAGATTGGTTCATACTCGTCTTCGTCAATGTACTCGATGATGTGATCTCCCGGGAAAGCGATAAATTCATAGCTGCCATCGGGTTTGGAATAGGTGTAAATATCTTCCGGTAGCAGGTGCAGCATGATACCCTCGACGCCGTATGTGTAATTGTCTACCATGCAGTCAGGCTCAAAAAAATCATTGTAAACATGCCCTCTCATCACCACCTTGCAGGAAAGATCTTCTGCCACGGAAATCCCCTTTTCATAGAAGCAGGTGCCATCCGTCACAGTGACCGTGTATTCTCCGGGAGCAAGTCCGGTGACTGTTTGTGTGGTTGCGCCGGTACTCCACAAAATTTCAAAATCGGATGAGCCTTGAATGAGGTGCAACGTGACCGACCCATTGATTTCATCACAATCGGCGTTTACAATCTCGATGTTTTCAATAACCAAAGATGAAAAATCCACTATAACCGTGTCATACCCCCAGCAGCCCTGCAAGTTCCTTACCCCAACTCGATAGCTGCCTTCTTCCGTTGTCAAATATTCGGATGAGTTTGAAATCCAGCTATTCGAGCCCAATTTATACCACCGGTACTGATACCCGATTCCCGCGTCAACCTGTACTTCTAACAGTGCCTGTTGGTTCAGGCAGTCATAAGATGCTTCAATCTGTACATCGAAGCCCGGGTCATAAATGACCCTCATGGTATCCGACACAACACAATTCACCTGATCAACGACCACCGAAAAAACATACTGCCCTGGTTCCTCTACAAGCATAGAGTCACTGTCAGAGTTTTGCGAACCGAATAGCTTCTTCCACTGATAGTCTATGCATTCGCTTCCCGTACCAAATGAGCTTTCGCCGTAAAGCATGCGCTCTTCGCCACAAGGCACCAGGATATCCGGACCGGCATCCACCCTGACATCCTCGCACGGCAACGAAAAGGCGCCAATGTCGATCACCACTTCGATATGGTTGATCGACAAATCACTGCAATAAGGAAAGCCCCCTGCGTTGACCACCGTCTGCACTGAAGAAAACGGCTGGCCAACCATCGCTTCTACCTGCGGTTCAGCGGCATTTTCGAAGCTGAAACCATAAATCAGGTAATGCCCGGCCATCTCGTTTGTCATATCTACTGAATCGGCAACGGAAACGATCGTATCATTTCTGGTAACCAGATAAACGTATTTGAACAAGTCGACCGGAGCAGGTGGCGCACAAGAATTAGATTCGGCTTCGACGGCCAATAGCAAGTCTCCCTCACAGACTCGAATGGGCGGCTGATAGAAATAGCCGCCGTTTGCCTCACATTGAGTGCTATCAGCAAAATCGTCGCAGGCAAATTTCAGGGAAAAGTTATCTAACGTTCCAACATCCATATTGCATACATCCGTGACGCGCAGGAACCAGATACCGTTGACAGGGCTTCCTGGTTTGTTGAAATCATTCAAGTCACAATTAGGTGCCTGCAGTGCCCCGGAGATCGGATCGGTTACGCCTCCACAGGGCAGGGTATATTCGCCGGTTAGGCAGCATACCCCGCTTGCCGAATTGCAAGGGCCAGGCAGGCATATGTATTCTGTATTATTGGTAAGCGGATTGTTGTCACCTGCGACTAAGCAAACTTCGATGTTATCTTGCTGCATGCCGCAACCTCCATAATCATTGTTCACGTCCGCCATCAAGAGGTAGTTATCCCCGGCAGGCGAGGTCAGGCTGACGCTGAGATCCCCAATCCAGGTATGGGTAATCGTAAAACAGACTTCCTCCAATGGGCATTGGGACAGATCGTTTGGCCCTGGCATATCGATCGGGATGATCGATTCGAAGGTTCCATTATCATTGATCGGTACAGGGCAATTGCCCAAAGTGACACAATCACAGTAGCCATAATTTTGGGCAAATGAAGACTGGACCAGGATAAAAAAAAGGGATGCAAAAGACAGGTGTGGGATTGAGCGGTTCATACATCATGGTTTTAATTGAGGGTAGGTTACTCCTAATTCAAAAAATAAGCCATGGTGGGGATTGTGGTTTCTGGTTTCTGGTTTCTGGTTTTTGGTTTTTGGTTTTTGGTTTCCCGACCTGCGGTGCGGGATTTCGCTTCGCTCAATTTGGTTTTTTATCAAAAAACGAGCGGTGTCTCCGTATTGAAACGGAGGCACCGCTCGTTTCAGGTACCAATTGAATTTTTATTAAACCAATACACCAGCAATTTTCTCGACTTCTTTTTTCAGATTGGCATAGGTACTTTCAGAGACCGGTACCAGTGGCAGGCGCAATTCTTTACGGCAATAACCCAGAATTTCGAGGGCCGCCTTGATGCCGGCCGGGTTGCCATCCGCATAAAGCCAGGGATGGAGGTCGAACAATTCATATTGCAGTTGGCGGGCTTTGTCAAAATCACCGGCCAGGGCAGCCCGGGTCATGCCGGAGAACTGGGCCGGGAAGGCATTGGCGATAACGGAAATAACTCCGTCGGCACCACAGGCGATCATCCCTAATGTAAGTGAATCATCGCCAGAAAGGACCAGAAAGTTTTCGGGTTTGTCCTTGATGACTTTTTGAATTTGATCCAGGTTGCCGGAGGCTTCTTTTACGGCAATAAATTTTTTGCTGTAATTGGCCAGCCGGAGGGTCGTTTCTGCTGTCATATTGCTGGCCGTGCGCCCCTGTACATTGTATAAAATGATGGGTAGCGGCGTATGACCCTCGACAACTTTATAGTGTTGAAAAATCCCCTCCTGGGTGGGCTTTACATAAGAGGGAGTGCTCGACATCATGGCATCAAAGCCGTCCAGAGCGTCGGCGTACTGGTCAATACGTTCCAGCAAATGCCCTGTGCTGTTGGCGCCAAAAAGCCCCGCTACGAGAGGCACTCTGCCATTGACTTGATTTACGGTAAAACGAAAAATGTCTTTGCATTCTTCCCGGAAGAGGGTCGTTGCTTCCCCCGTCGACCCCATTGATACGATGTACTCGACCCCGCCTTGCAACACATGCTCAATGATCCTTTCCAGAGCGGGGTAATCCACTTTTCCATCTTTGAAGGGTGTAACAATGGCCACTCCCGTTCCTCTAAATTTAGTCATAGTATTTGTAAAATTTTAAAAGTCAAAACGTTTCACTGTCAGAAGCCAAAGGTCAGCCGGTCACGTTTATAATGGATTGTTTTATCTTGTTCATAAGTGTGAAACGGTCTTCCTTTTTTAATTGTCATAATTCATTAAAAAAGCTCTCTCACTTCTAAACAACAGCCGATTTCTTTTCCGGTTGCATTTTTCCCAGATAATGCAGCACTTGATTCAGAAAAGCAGTTAGTCCTTTCTTTTCATCGATGTCGATCATCAGGTCATAACAGAAGGTATTTTCTGTAAATGGGCCGACCCGAAACCTTGCCTTGGAATAGGCGGCAATATAATCCAGTGGTAAAATTGTTTTCTTGGAAATATTGACCAACAGGTCGAATGGCTCTTTGCTAAAAGCATTCACTTCCTCGCTTTTGGGGCGGAAGGCCCAGTCGAGTTGTTTTTTATCAAAATACAGAAAGGGAAAATCGCTGGACTTTAGTTTTTCATCAAAATATCCCAGCAGTTTGACCTTCTTGCTCTGGTGCTTCATTTTCTCCGCAAACTGCAAAACAATGTTGCGCTCTTCCAGGGCAGTAGCATCGAACAATACGCCAATGGATTTGGCATTTTCCAAAAAGACGGAGCTGCGCTTGACCTGATGGGCGGGCAATCCTTTTCTCAATAGTCGTTGGTGCAAACGGATGCGGGTTTGTTCTAATATTTCCATATTTGAAATTTTGGCAACAAAAAACAGGTCGTTTTCCCGACCTCACAACATTAGCCTTGTATTACCTCTGTTTCTTCTTTTGCTTCCTCCTCCAGGGCTACTGTTTCATAAATGCCAATGGAACTATATTTGTTGATCCTGGCATCGATCCGTTCGTCGGTGCTCAGGGCGCCGACCTCTGCCAGGGCTTTTTTCAAATGATCTTTCAAGATGGTGGCCATTTGCTCCGGTTCAGAATGTGCCCCACCAAGTGGTTCTTTGATAATACCGTCGATGATACCGAAGGAGAGCATATCATCCGCTGTGAGTTTAAGTTTTTCCGCAGCCTGCTCTTTGTAATCCCAGCTCCGCCACAAGATAGATGAGCAACTTTCGGGTGAAATAACAGAATACCAGGTATTTTCCAACATATACACCCGATCTCCGAGGCCTATGCCGATAGCCCCGCCAGAAGCTCCCTCTCCGATCACACAACAGACAATCGGCACTTTTAACTGAGACATTTCAAAAAGGTTGCGGGCAATGGCTTCTGCCTGCCCTCGTTCCTCCGCTTCGATGCCCGGATACGCACCCGGCGTATCGATCAGCGTCACAACCGGAAAACCAAATCGTTCCGCCAGCTTCATCAACCGCAATGCCTTGCGGTACCCCTCCGGGTTGGCCATTCCAAAGTTGCGGTACTGCCGCATTTTGGTATTGGTCCCCTTTTGCTGCCCCATGATCATGATCGTCTGGCCGTCCAGTTGTGCCAGTCCACCAACGATGGCTTTGTCATCGCCAAAAAAGCGGTCGCCGTGCAGCTCGACGAAATTATCGCACATCTGTTCGATATAAAAAAGGGTATAAGGCCGTTCAGGATGGCGGGAGAGTTGTACTTTTTGCCAAGGTGTGAGATTGTCATAGATCTCTTTCCGCTTGTCATTGATCTTTGTGACCAACTCATCAATCATCGGCGACACATCGAGATCTCCTTGTTCACCCACCTGTTTGATCTTATCGAGTTGTTCAAACAGGCTTTCGAGTGGTTTTTCAAAATCCAAAAAAACCATTAGCTCATTGTTGTTTTAATTGCTTTGCCCCTTTGGGATGGGCGCCAAAGCAGGTTTTTGCCTAAGCTTGCAACTACAAAGGTAGCAATCCATCACTCCCCAGCAGGCCAGAAGTGGTTTTTTTTAATTTTTTTTCCACAACCTATTGTAACTAACAAAAAAGGAATATACATTTGCAGCCGCTTCAAAAGAGGAGCAATATTTATATGTAACATATTGAGCGCAGTTTCGTTGAACAGTGCGCTCGATGCAGAAAAAGGTCTGGTAGTTCAGTTGGTTAGAATACCTGCCTGTCACGCAGGGGGTCGCGGGTTCGAGTCCCGTCCAGACCGCTTAAGTTTCACAAAGCCTTGTAAATCAATGATTTACAAGGCTTTGTTGTTTTTAGGCACTGGTTGCAAATCATTGACAATCAGCACGTTACGATTTACTTGAAAATATTTTTGTACAGTATTCTTAGGAACCTGGTTCTGCTTTAGTCCTCATTAATTCCTGCCAATTATCAAATCAGTTAAGCAGCTCCGTCAAATATCTTTTTCACCTAAAGCAATCAAGTTTCTTAAAAGCAATCAACCTGTCTTCCACAACCAGAAAAATTTGTCGCAGTAGAAGCTTACTTTACCACCAGCCGTTGCTGCCATTTTCCCAACCCAGTGTCCAGGGTGATCAGATAGACCCCGGCGGAAAGGTCCCCTAATGTCAGCGTGGTGTTGAACTTTTCTGTTTCAGGGTAGAAGTGCTGGCTGTGCAGCGTCTTTCCAAAAAGGTCGTGCACCGTCAGGCGTACTGCTCCGGTATGATTTCCTTCAAAGAAAACCTGGGCCTCGCCGGAGGCAGGGTTGGGATAAACAGAGAAGGACTTTCGGGCAGCATCAACAACTTTTACGCTGACCACTTTCGAGTATTCGGACCCGCCATCAAAATCCCGTTGCATCAGCCGGTAATAATTGGTTCCGTAAAATGGGTTGGGGTCCGTAAAATGGTATTCTTTTTCCAGGTCGGTCGTGCCCCGCCCGTCCACAAAGTCCAGTGCTTGCCATTCGCTACCGTTGCTGCTGCGCTGCACGTCAAAACCTTCGTTGTTGACTTCGGACTGTACGAGCCAGGTCAGCCGAACCGCCCCTGCCTGTTCCTCGGCTTTGAAAGAGGCCATCTCCACGGGCAGTGGACTGGCAAAACCATTTGCATCTATTTCGTACGTCCCTGCAAGGGGCCCTGTCAAAATATTCAGGGTGAGCGGAAGTGTAGGGACGGGACAAATGTTCCAAACGAAATTGGCACATCCTTCAGAACTATTATGATGTATACTATTTGTAGTATAGGTAATACCGCCGTTGATATTTAAATCATATGAACCTATATGACTGCTACCTCCTGGATCACAATCGCTCCTATTAGCCTGACAACAGTTTCCGCTGGGGTCAGTATGGAAAATATAAAAATCGCTAAGATTAAACTGACATAAATCAGTACTTCTGACTTTATAAACGGTCATTTGGGCAGGGAGAGCGGATACAGCGCAGCACACAAGCATAATTATGGATAGTAAACTTTTCATAGATCAAAGGTTTGTAGTGAAGTTGTTTAAAAACTCCTTGTTGGCCGCAATTCCAAGTATTTTCGACTCAACAGAAACTGTTAAACAACTTCAGTGAATTCTTTTCAAATAGCTCCCCGGACAGCTTACTTAAAAAATAAAAAAGTGTCCGTTGGCCTGTTTCTTTTCGGTCGCGGGGCCAGTCTGTCAACGGTTGTTTTTAATCGGAATGTTTGGTTTTTTCAGGCAGGTGCAGCAGGTACAGGGCGATGATGGAAGTGAGGAGAAGGATCAGGTCGTTCATGGCATCAGTTAAATGGATAACGGTGCAAAAATGAGGGAAAGGCGACCTGACAATTGTGCCAACCTTATGGGACAATCGTGACATGAAGAGGAAAAAACAGCGTTTTTTAAAAGCTACAGGTACTCCGAGGGGGCTTTACCGAAACGCTTCCGGAACTGGCGGGAGAAATAAGTGACATCTTTCAGCCCGACGGAATAGGCGGCGGCCTTCACCGATGCCACGGTGCGTTCTTCCAGCATTTGGCGGGCCTGCTGGTAACGTACCTCGTTGATGTAGTCATTGATGGAGAGGCCGGTGAGTTCTTTCATCCGGCGGTACAGTTGGCGGCGGCTGATGGCCATTTCCTGGGCCAGGAACTCCGCGGTGAGCTGGAGGTTGCCCAGTTGGGCGATGACGGTCTGCTCCAATTTTTCCAACCACTCTTGTTGTTCCTGGGTGTGAAGCGCCGATAGGACTTTTGTTGCGACCGGGGACGGTTCGTTGACCGGCGGGCCGTTCTGGTGTTCTGACCGGGCCAACATTCGTTCCTGTTGGTTGCGCAGCAGGTTGTCCATCCTGACGAGCAGTTCTTCCTCCGTAAATGGCTTGGTGATGTAGTCGTCCACCCCGATGCGCAGCGCGCGCAGTTTCACCCGCACATCGGCCCTGGCCGTCAGCATGATGAAAGGAAGGTGGCGGAAAGTAGCATGCGCCTTCACTTTTTCCAACAATTGAAACCCGTCCATGACCGGCATCATCAGGTCGCTCACGATCAAGTCGAACGCCGGGGCCTTTTCATTGAGCAGTAGCGCCCAGGCCATTTTTCCGTTCTCAGCGGTGACGACCCGGTATTTTTCAGCAAGAATAGATTGGAGATAGGCACGCAGTTCGGGGTTGTCTTCGACGATGAGAATGGATGTCTTACTTTGCTCCGCGGAGCTGATGGTGGCATTCAGTACCGGTAAAGTAGCCGTTTTAACAACTTGCAACTTCGACTCTGCCACTGACTCGACCTCTACCCCATCGGTCACTATCTTTTTAGGGAACCGGAAATAAAAAGAACTGCCGTTGCCCAGTTCGCTTTCTGCCCAAACCGAGCCACCGAGCAGATCTGCGAGTTCCTTGCACATGGAAAGACCGATACCGGTTCCTCCTTGTACCGGCGCGTCAATTTGTTTGGACTGATAAAAGCGGTCAAAAATGTAAGGGAGGTCATCGGGGTGGATGCCGGGCCCCTGGTCCTTGATGCGGATGAGCAGCTCCGTCGGTCGTTCTTCCACCCTGAAATGGATTTGGCCTTTTTCGGGTGAAAATTTTATGGCGTTGGAAAGGAAGTTATGGACAATTTTTTCAAATTTATTGACATCAAGGAAAATGGCGAGGTGGCGGTCGGGCCGGTAGTCGAACTGCAAGCGAACCGACTCACTATCGCTGAACGAACTGAACTGGGCGACCAGCGGCTGCAGGAATTGGTAGAAATTGACCGGCGTTTCTTTGACCTCCAGCCGTCCTGTTTCCATTTTGGATAAATCCAGGATTTCATTGACCAATTTGAGGAGGTGTTTGCCGTTGCGGTTGACAAAATGCAAAAGGCGACTGTCCTTTTCTTGCCAGTATTCCCTTTTGAGCAACGTGTTGACCGGGCCGAGCATGAGGGTCAGCGGAGTGCGGAGTTCATGCGATACATTGGCAAAAAAGCGGGACTTCAACTGCTCCAAAGACTTCAGCTCTTCGGCTTGCTGGCGGATGGTCTCGGTACGTTCGGCGACTTGTTTTTCCAGTAATTCCTTTTGTTTTTGCAAACGACGGGTACGCTGTTTAAAAAACGCCACCAGCCCAATCACCGTCATTAATAGCAGCAGCACGATGAACCAGACCTGCAAATAAAATGGCCGCAATACCCTCACCGGAAGCAGGATTTCATTGGATGACCAATGGCCCTTCGCGTCCTGTGCTTTTATCTGCAGTTCATAGTTGCCATAAGGCAACCGGCCAAAACGGAGTACTTGTTCAGAAGAATAGTTCCAGTCCTTTTCCAGTCCTTTGAAGCGGTAGGCATAACGGGTCGATTGGACATTTTCAAAATTGAGCAATGCCACGCTGATACTAAAGAATCGGTCGTCAGGCTGCAATGTGATTTTTCGGTCTGCCAAAATTTCCGAAGTACGTTCGACCATGCGGCTTTCTTCTCCCAAAAACTGTTCATAATTCGTGATGCGCAAAGGTGGGTCGATTTGTCCTTCCACTGATTGCAGATCTTTGGGGTGAAAAGTGATCAGTCCATCAATGGTTCCGAAGTATAGTTGGCCATCGGAAGATTGGAAATGGGCCAACCGGTTGAACTCGTTGCTGGGCAACCCATCTTCGACCAGGAAGGTCTGCACGGTTTCGGATTCAACTTTAAACTGCATGAGTCCTTGATCACTGGTCAGCCAAAAATTACCATAATCGTCGGGATAAACGGCATAGATCACATCGTTGGAAAGACCAGTGAGCGTGGTGTATTGCTGTTCCACTTTTCCTCCTTCCGGCCGACCATGATTTACGGTCAATTTTATCAGTCCCTCACCTCCACTGGCCAGCCAGAAAGCGCCATGCTGATCTTGGTAGAAATGATAGATCACATCACTGGGAACCCGGAAGGGACTTTCCCGGTTTTTTGCAAAATGGGCTACAACGCCCTCTCCTTCCATCGCACAGAACAATCCTTTGTTTGTACAGATCCAAATGCGGTCTTCTGTGTCTTTGGAAATGAAGGTGATCAGGGCATCGGACAGGTCGTCGAAGCCATTGTATTTTTCAAAAGGCAATGTTTTGTCTTCATTGAGACTAAAAATGCGCATTCCCTCATCGGTACCTAGCCAAAGGGTGTTTTCATTCAATTGAAAAATGGCCCATATGTCTGCGTCCGTCAAATACTTAGCGTGCATGTTCCCTGTTTCGGACAACACCCCTAAGTGCCGGGCATATCCGGTGACAATTTGGCCGTTCGTGAGTTTGTAGACTGCAAAGTGCCCGAAAGCTTCGAAGGGAATGGGTTCTGTAGGAGGAGCGCCCGGATTGATAATGGCAGGGCCGAGATGTTCTACATTGGCAACGATCAAATTTTTGTCCGCGAAAATGCCCCTTATCGCTTTACGGCCACCAGGATCGTTATGGAGAAAGTGCTTAAAAGGATTTTTGCGAATACTGACTTTGTGCAGGACAAAGTTTTCCCCCATCCACAGATCCCCTTTTTCGGAAAGGATCATGGTGCGAAAGGAACCGATATCCTCTTTTTCATTCGCTATAGCGGTTGGCAGGGTAAAAAGGTGATGGCCATCAAGTTGGTAAAAAGAGTTTACGTCAATCAGGATGTCCTCCTCCGTTCCCGGCACATCGGCAGTTGGCAACAAAGTAGGAATCCAGTACCGTTTAGTTAGCATCTCGTGGTTTCCATCCCTGTCAATCAAATAGGTTTTCTTCTTGTTTTCGTGAGCAATGTTCAATTCCCAATCTGTATAAACAAATGGGAAGGAGTGACTGTGGAAAGCGGCGTTAAACTGTTTCAGCGGAGTAGAAGAAAGTTGAACCTCTTGAATAATACTTCCATTCCAGGTCAACTCGGCCAAATGATTGTCGGATGTATAGACCCAAATGCTGGTGTCGGCGGCAATAAGCGCCCTGCTAAAATTATTTTCACGGTTAAAATCAAATAACCCAGCTCCCTCTAAAGCGATTAAGCTGACCCCCCGGTCAGGATGGTAGGAAAACAGGGTATTTGAATCTTGATCAACCAGAATTGTTTGGTCATTGGCACTCGTGATCCATTGTGGAGGTTTTACCTTGGAGCTCGAACAATTCTTTCCAAATCGCTGGGAAAAAGTTGTCCGTTGTCTGGTTACCGGATGCCAAATATCGAAATCTTCGTGAGAGGCTTCAGGTATCAACCAAAACCATCCATCGGCATCTTCCAATATTCGCCAGATGTTATCGTGCAAAAGAGAGTCTGTCCTGGAATTGAAACGCTCGAAATGGTAACCGTCGAAGCGGGCCAGCCCTTGTGGTGTACCCACCCAAATAAACCCTCGACTACATTGGTGTATAGCATTGACTTCACGGTGAGGAAGGCCATCTTCCGTACCAAATGTCTCTTGTTGGAAAATAAAGTCCTGTCCCTTTGCCGTAAGGGCCAACAATAAAAATAAAACAACAGAGGACTTAAGAATTATTTGACGAGGCAATTTTACAATGCTTGTATTTTCCCAACAATATTGCAAAGTTGATGAAAAATTTTGGTACAGAAAAAAGGTGTTCCCAATACAGCTTAAGCACTATTTAGTTCCCCCAGTTACAAAAGTTTCTTTAGCATTCCTAATGCTGATTTGGTCCTTCAAACGGATAAATTGGATGATTTTAAAATCTATATTGGTTGAATATATCCTACACTTTATTTGAAGAGTTACATTAGCTTGTCTAAAAACATTAGATTAATTTAAAACAATTGATAAGAATGTCGAAGCCCTCTTCATGAGCACTATGAGAACACACACATTTTTTTTACATTTTTTGTATAAAAACAATTTCCATTTTCTAAACAACTGTAAATCAAACACTTACCCTCGAACATTCCAATCCCGTCTAGACCGCATATTTTCACAAAGCCTTGTAAATCAATGATTTGCAAGGCTTTTTTGTTTTATTTTGTGAAGTATAAAACATTGACGATCAATACATTACAATTTAGCAGAAAATATTTTTGTACAGTATTTTTATGAACCTGATTCTTCATTAATCCTATTTGATTTTCAATTGATCCATCAGTTCTTGCAAGTCAATTGAACTCTCTTCACTTCAATACCAATCGCTCCTGCCAATACTCCCGATTAGCGTGCACCTCGACCAAATACACACCGCCCGGCAGCCCGACCAGATCCATACTTATACGGAAGGCAATGCCTTCAAGAAAGACTGTTTGTGTTTTCACCCGTTGGCCCATGAAGTCGTATAGGCTAAGGGTAGCTTCGCCGATGTAATCTGTTTCGAGTGCGAGTGTGGTTTCGTTAATGGCTGGGTTTGGGAATACACTGAGACGATTGGTCTTAACATCCACTATCACGCTTATGATATTGGTATATGCGAATGCCCCATCAAAGTCCATTTGTTTGAGGCGGTAGTAGTTCATACCAGAGAATGGACGTGCATCGGTAAAGTTGTATTGCTGATTTTCGAAAGTAGTACCAGTGCCGGCTACAAAGCCCAGTCGTTCCCAGTTCTTGCCATTTATGCTGCGTTCGATTTCAAAACCTTCGTTGTTGAGCTCTGTTGCGGTGCGCCAATCGAGAAGGACTGTGCGACCCTCTTGCACCTTGGCCTGGAAATCAATAAGCTCAACAGGTAGGGAATTTGCTTCACCTACTCCAAATGGCGAGAAAGATGAAACCCCTGTAGCGGTTCGAGAACAAACCCCACTTCCACAGGAAGCAGCAGCATTCGGAGATACAATGTCCCAACTGGCACCATTCCAATGGCCGACAGCACAGTTGTTAGGATCAAATGCTCCAGTTTCGTCTCCAGGTGAGTTCCACTGAAAAGTCAGGTCAGCAGTTGGAGAATTGGTTGGGGTGATGTCCCATTCAATGTCTACATAATCAGGGCCGGTAGAATTATTCAATCCATTAGAAACATTGACACTGAATTCTGAAAAAGTATTGGTTGGCCTGATCGTCAAAGGGTTATATCCTGAAGTGCTGTGGCCTACTGGCAATGTTTCAATAGTGTTAAAATGAATGTAGTGTTTGTACATGCCAGCCCCTGAGGTCACTACATATTTCGATGCATCAAATCCAGTAACAGTATTGGTAGTGATGTCCCCCGCTCCAGATAAGATGAGCTTTCCATTGACAAAATGTAAATAATCGGATTCCATACTCTGGCTGCCAGCAAGTTCAATATTGCTACTATTGTCAATGTTGATTTGACCTCCAAATTGGGCATTGCTTGCTTCAATGGTACCAGCTCCATCAATCGTTTGAAAGGAACCACCTCCAAAAATTAGGGGTGTGGTCGTGCCACATCCTACGCAATTAATAGCACCATTGTTGGTGACCGAACCTGTGAACGTAAAACTATTGCCTGCAATAGGGAGGTTCAAATTCAATGCTCCGGCAATGGGGTCAAAATTGGATAAATCCAAACTAACCCCAGCCGATCGTAATAAAGTGAACGTAGTCCCTGAACCGATATTTACCGTACCATTATTGGCAAATGAAACACTGGCAACATTATTCGCATTATAGAGGAAAGCGCCCCCCGTAGTGATCATTCCGCCGGCATTGTTGGTAAAATTGGATTCTTTTATTTCAAACCCCGACCCACCAGAGAGGTCAATATGCCCGGTCGAGGAATTGATGAACGAAAAACCGGAAACCACAAGATCCGTAATCGTTCCGTTATTGGTAAAGGTTCCGCCAACCCCCTGAAACTCCACGTCAGAATCAACCGACCCGGTTGTTCCAATCGTTACATCGCCATTGCAGGTCAGGAAGAAATTGCCGCCCTGTGTTGTTCCAACGTAAGAACCATTGATCAGCAGGCCCCCGGTACCGTAAGTTGCAGAATTAAAGGAAGTCAAAGCACCGCCGGCATCTATGATGGCAAGACCTGTGTTGTTCAAAGTCCCCCGGTTATCCAGTGTGCCACCGCTTTCCACAGTGACCGTACCACAATTTGCCGTGGTTCCATTTATGGTGATTACATGTCCATTCTTGAGAATTACTTCGTCTCCGGCGACCGGTACCACTCCACCGACCCAGGTGCTGACATCCGACCAATCTCCAGTCTGCGTACTTTCAATAGGTGGAACTACATAAGTTAATGTAACATCCCCATTGGAGGGACTATTATATGCAATCGTCCAATTGCCCAAGGATGAGGAAGCCGAAAAAGTGCCCACCAAACTTGTCGCATCAAAGATCAGCACCTGATCACCATCAGACGGGGAATAATTGGTGGTGACATTCAAGATCGTAGAGGCTGAGCTCAATGTAGCCGCTCCAGTACATACAATCTGGTCGAAATCAGTACCTGCTGTACCAGTTCCATTGATCTCGACTTCAAGGGTGCTGTTGGAAAAATCTTCTGCGCCGCTAAAAGTAATGATGCCTGGTGAATTGCCTGGTCGTATTGTGCCAGAATTATTTGTGAAGCCACTACTTAAAATTGAACCAGAGCCAGTTATTGTACCATTGCTATTGTTGCTAAATCCCCAATTACTAATCAAAGTGGGTGGTGAAGAAATTGCCCCGAAGGTCACATCACCAGCATTATCGAATGTTGCACCAGTGAGTGCATTATAGATACCTCTAACTGATGCTCTATCAATATTTACAGTACCTCCATCATTATTGAAATTAACATTATTATATATCCCATAATCGCCGACACTGCCATTCAATCCTATGTTGCAGGTGCCTTGATTTGTAAATGTCGAACTATTAAATATTCCCCGCTGCCCAGTATTATCTATATTAATTATTCCTGATGCGTTATTATTGAAAGTACCTAAATTCTCATTGGCAACACCTTCCCCAGAAATCGTTGAATTGGCACCACAGGTTATTGTGCCTTCGTTGGTAAAAGTGGCTGATGCCCCATTATTCCTTACACATTCACCGCATCTATCAATGTTTATTTGGCCACCTGAATTATTGTTAAAAGTGCTGAATGTTGCCAACCCTACAGAAGTACTAGAGGACGATGCATCAGTGCCTATATTTATTTCTCCAGAGTTATCGAATGTTCCCGAGTTTTCAAAGTAACCAGCATTTGTACCATCTATATTAATTGTCGCTCCAGAGTTATTGTTGAAAGTTCCATCAGCGTCAATTTGAAGCCCCCTAGTATCAAATTCATAAATATTAATTGTCGCTCCAGAGTTATTGTTGAAAGTTCCGTCAGCCCTAATTTGAAGCCCAGCGTTATTTGCATTATGAATATTTATGATGCCTCCAGAGTTATTGTTGAAAACAGGGGCAGGACTAGAGCCGAGGTTATTAATTATAGTGTTAAATTTAGAAGAAGAGGATAATGCCCCAATAGTAATTGTCCCTGAATTATTTACAGTAGATTGATAGTAGTAGATAGCATTGCCACTTGAATTATTTCTATCGATTTTTATTACACCGCCAGCATTATTGTCTAAGCTGCTATTATTAATAATGGAAAAAGCAGTAGCAGATCCAGAAAGCGAATTCTGACCTATGTTTATAGTTCCTGAATTATCAATATCGCCATTATTGATGGCGCGAATACAATCACTAGATGTGTGGTCAATATTGATAACTCCTCCAGCATTATTGTTGAATGTTCCCCCACCATTCCAGATTCCATTATTCCCTCCATTAGCAGTCTGACCTATGTTAATAATTCCACTGTTTTCCACGGTACCTGCATTCAAATATAAAAGAATATTTTCTGTTCCATCAAGGGAAAGCACTCCAGCAGCAGTAATCGTAAGCACTGCCCCGGAATTTACAGTTACCGAGATTGCTTCTGCATCATTTGCACTGATAATTGGGTCGTTTGTCACATTTGGAATCGTAACTATATCCGAAGATGTTGGCACTTGTGCCGGACTCCAATTAGAGGCAGTATTCCAATCTGTGTCAGTGGTGCCTGTCCATGTAATATTTGCTGCAATGCTTTCATTTATATTAATAAATGGAAGAATTACTACAAAACTTATTAGTCTTATGGAGGAAGTGAAAAGTGGTAGGTAGGTTTTCATCTATTTAGTGATTAAAATGTTTGTCAAATTATATTATGAAAATGGTCTTACAACCTTGTGCGGGTTGTTGAAAAAGTCGTTGCGGTCTTAAAGGATGTATGGTTTTGTTTTTAACAAGAAAAAGACAATACTGCGAGATAGGTCGGTGTCGAAGTCAAAATGTTATTTCAAACATGAATGGTGCAAAAGTGGGGGTATGCGAGGTGGATTTTTGCGTCAATCATGTCGCTTTTTGCGTCAATCTTGCGCGGAATGTGGCTTTAGACGTCAAACAGGGGGTGATAAAATACTGCATCATGCATGTAGGGGTGATTCATGAATCACCCCCTACGATGAATTACACTTCTCAATCTGCCAAATACTCAGAAGGTAATCTGCCAAATCGTTTTTTGAAACCCTTGGAGAAGGATCGGGCATCTTTATAACCAACTTCAGAGGCAATCTTAGCAATAGAATTGTAGGTTTTGTTTTCAAGTAGGAGGCGGGCTTTGTTGAGGCGCATTTCTAATAGGTAGTTTTTGGGGCTTAATCCAGTCAATCGTTTTAACTGGCGCAGCAGGGTGGACTTGCTCATGGCAAAATCGCTGGCCATTTTAGTTACATCCAAAATATCGCTGTCGAGGTTTTCCTGCACATAAGCCTCAAATTTTTCCAGCCATTCATTGTCCTGTTTTGAAAACTGCGGCGACTCTGCTTGTTCTTTTACCACATCCTTTCTTACTGCCTGGTTTTTCAAGAGGTTTTCAATTCTCACCCTCAGTTCTTCCTCATCGAAGGGTTTCGACATATAATCATCCACCCCAATGCGGAGTGCTTTGAGCCTGTCGGTTGAATCGGCCCTCGCTGTTAGCATGATGACCGGTATATGTGAGGTCGCTTCATTCTGCTTCAATTTTTCCAATAACTGGTAGCCATCCATGACCGGCATCATTAGGTCAGAAAGAATTAAATCAATTGAAAGTTGAAAATTATCAACAGAAGGATTCTCGGGCAAAGTTGATGACATCGCCTTGTGAATTAATTGTCCATTGTCAATTGTCCATTTTCCATTTATTAAATCCAGTGCTTCCTGTCCATTGTCCGCTGTCATCACATGATATCTATCTTGCAATACCATACTGATGTAGTCTTGCAGCTCAGGATTATCTTCGACTATAAGGATGGATGGTTTGTTGGTTGGGTTTTCAGAAATGACGGGTGTTTTTTTCGAAACCAATGGTTCTGGTTTCACAGTGCTTTTTTCTGATTTAGGAGCTGATTGAACATTGGGAGGCGCCGATGCTGTAGTACCTTTATTAATGGATGAAATTTCTATCGGAAGTATCAATCTGAATGAAGTTCCTTTCCCGAATATGCTTTTCATTTTCATTTGCCCGCCCATTAATTTTGCATATTCCTGGCAAATAGCAAGGCCTATACCTGTGCCCCCCATAGCCGAAGTGCCTTTTTGCCTGGTTTGAAAATATCTATCAAAAATTTGGGGCTGGTCGTCTGGATGTATACCATCACCTGTATCGGTAACTTCGAGCTCCAGCACATCGTTTTCTACATTAATAATTGCCCGAACACTTTGCCCCTGCTGAGTGAATTTGAAAGCATTCGACAATAAATTATAAACAATCTGACGGCATTTTTCTTTATCTATTTTGGCCTCTACATCAGCAGCTACCCAGGTTTCAAAATTGTATTGGACGCCTTTTCGTTCTGCCAGGGATTCGAACTGTGAAAAGTAATTATCAAAAAACAAGGCTAATTTGACCGGCTCTCTTATCACTTCCAGCTTGCCTGCATCCATTTTCCCCAAATCAAGTATTTCATTGACCAGTACCTCCAGCTGTTTGCCACCGCGTTGCGCTATTTGGAGCATTCTCTCCTGTTTACCATTCAATCCATCTTCCTTTTGAAGGGAGTTAATGGTGCCGGTCATAAGGGTAAGAGGAGTTCGAAGTTCATGACTTACATTGGCGAAAAAACGTGACTTGGCAACATCTAAGTTTTTGAGTTGCTCGGATTGTATAATCGTCAGTTTATTTGCTTCTTTTAACTTTAAATAATAAAAGGCAAGTATGACTGAAAAAAGAACGATGATGGCAGCAATAGTCAATAGTAGGTTTCGTCTTGCCTTTTCTACCCCTAGTTCCTTTGTCTTCTTTTCAACATTATATTTATTGTCGATCTCTATCACTTTTTCTAAGTTTTCAGCCCTTACATGATCCAAATGAAGAGCATGGCCTTTTTTCAAATAATAAAAAGCTGAATCGGAGAAACCCATTTGCTGGAATACATCTGCTTTGGCAGTATAAGCCCAATGAAGCTGTCCAATGTTGTTGTCACCAGTAAGAGGAAGGTAGGCAAATGCAGTATCTATATGAGCTTTAGCCTCATTTGGATTCTTCTTCCGCAAAGCAAACTTTGAGAGACTAATATGCATAAAGCAAAATGTAGAGTATTCTTCAACTTTTCGATACAACTCAGCTCCAGCTTTATAATGTGCAATGGCTTTAGCAGTATCAGTACGCGAGTAGTTTATCCCCAGCAACAAATGGCCTTCTGCCTGTTCAAATATTTTCCCAAATTGTTTTCCAGTCCGAATGGCTTCTTCTGCATAAAATATAGAAGAGTCTCTATTACTTTGTCCTCGATGCCAGGATGATATGCGGACGGCAAAATGCGGGTATATTGAGTCAAGTTGATGTTGTTGAATGGTTGTCTGTGCTTCTCTAAGGTTTTCTAAGGCTTGCTCCGATCGTCCACTATATTCCAAAATGCTGGCTATCACCCGGCATGTTTCAGCATATACCACCCAATTATTGTTTGCTTTACTATCGTCTTTTAGTTCCCATAAAAAGTCAAAAGGAGCTCTGTTCATGTCAGCATGAATCATAGCTGATCCATGTACCAACCTTACTTTTAAACCAAAAGGAGAATTATACTGCCCTTCCTCATTTAGTTTTTCCAACAATCGGCTTGTGATAGCAATAGCACTTTTGCTTTGTTTTGCTATCATTAATTTATTGGCGATTTGGAGTGAATCTTCAAGACGTTCAGAAGGAGCGGGAAGGTTTTCATTTTGAGCATAGAGGAGGCTCACTGAGCCTAAATAGATAAATAGACATACAAGGAATCCTCGAATTATTATTGAAAAAATTGCTTTGCTTTTACTCATTAGAGATTTGTTGAAATATCCATTCTTTGTCGAGTGAGTGGATTCCAATACCAATTCTTACCCAAAAATACTTGAACTATAAATCAATGAAATTCAAATTCAAATTCAAATTCAAATATAATTCCCTAATTGCTAATATCGAACCTGATGGAAAGTATTTGTTTATCAATACGCTATTGGATGAAATGGGATCACTTGAGACCTTACAAAAGCATCTTTGTCCTAGCATTTCTATAAAAAGGTGTCCTGCTTGATAACCATATTTTTTTCAATGACCCTTCCCAATCTATTGTTTTCGGTCATATCGATTAATTGGCCATATAAAATTCTTGGTGCAATACCTAAGTAAGGAGGAGTTGGGTAGACTCCTTCGAGGTTCAAATTGAAAACATAATAGAGCGAATCACTTTCTGGCAATGGTAACGCTATAACCCCTTGTGGCCAATTAATTGCTTGAGAAGGACAATAAATTTGCTGCATCATTCCTGGATTGATGGTGTCACCATTCTCCATGACCTCAAAATCGGCATTTGTTATTTGGCAGCCATTGCTAAAAAAAAGCAGGTTTCCATTCTTATCGGACATTGTGGTGTTCGTAGGCGCAATATCTGTTGCAAACTCTACCATTGAAATCTCCATTGGATCATCACTAAAGTCCAGCATAGTTCTTTGTCCATCAGAAGTATATCCAAAAAGCCACAGATGATCATGTTCGCCTTGAGTGAAGCAAATTACAGAGGAGCTGAGCAACAAGAGTAAGATGATATATTTCATGAAAAGTTTGGGCAGCACCTTGAAAGTGTTAAGGTTTTCGTCTTTTTTGACAATATAGAGCTGCCAGTTGAGTCGCCGGAACTGTTTTTTAACATAATGGACCAGTTTCCCGGTGCATCCTCCGTCGGCAAAGAACACTTGCAGCCTGGGGGAATCGACCCGGTTCATGTAAGTCTTGACAAAGAGCCAACAGGCTGCTGTCCGGTCCTGCCAATCGGCGGCGCTGACCCAGACCGAGATGATCAGGCTGAGTGTATCGACCATCAAATGGCGCTTCCGCCCTTTGACTTTTTTGCCGGCATCGTACCCGGTCTCGGACTGGGAACTGACAGCCGTCCCCTTGGTGGACTGGGCATCGATTGTACCGACACTTGGAGAACGGTTCTTGCCGACCAGTTCCCGGTAATCGCCCCCAAGCTCCTGGCAAAGGAACTCTAATAGCCCGTTGTCACGCCAGGTTTGAAAATAATAATGAACAGTTCCCGAAGGCGGGAAATCCCCTGGGACGTCCCGCCACCCACAGCTGTTTTTAAGAACGTAAAAGATCGCATCAAAGATCAGGCGAAGGGGCCAGTCCCGCTTTCGGCCGACCATTTGCTCAGGCAATTTATTTTCTATGATTTGCCATTGAGCATCTGTCAAGGAAGAAGTGTATTTTTTAGGCATAAATAAATATACAGCTTCCTTCGGATGTTCTTCTTACATGTCAATATTTATAAATTCAAACAGCTTCTTATAAACCTACTTTTTTACTGACTTGGTGACTTTGCTATTCTGACTTAGCCAGGAAAGAAGTGACTTAGCTCTATACCTCTTAATATTCTGTATCTCAATCAGTTACAAAACAACTAAGCCACTAAGTCAGATGGATTTTAAAAATCCTGAAAACAGTTAAAGGTATCCCGCTATGTGACCCGTTAGGTGCTATGCCCCGGTTTATATTACGTCCGGCTTTCGGAGTTTCAACAATTATTAAATCAAGAAAGAAAGGAGCTAAAAAAGCCGGGCACACATGACGTGTACTCGGCCGGGATAAAAAACAGAATTTATCGTACTCAGTCAATCACCACCAGTCTCTCCACGAGCACTTTTTCATTATCCAGTTGTATTTTGATAAAATAGGTACCTGCCTTCCAGCCGGACACATCCAGCAGGGATTGGGATTCACCACTTTCCATATCCCTTTGAAGTATGGTCCTGCCTGTCATATCCGTCACAGTTACCGTTCCTGAAGAGATGGCTCTGCCGAACTGCAGGGTGGCCTGGTGGGTGGCCGGGTTCGGGAAGAGTTGCAGGTAGAATGCATCAATAGCGGCCTGAGTGGTAAAAAACAGATTACCGGTCCAGGTCAGTCCTCCGGTGGTTCCTTCGTCAATTTCTCCATCGCAGTCATCGTCTATGCCATTACAGATTTCAGTGGCCCCCGGATAGATGGTTCCTTCATTTCGGTGCCTCCCGCAAGTACATCACTTTCCTGAATCGTGTAGCTTCCATTAACATCGAGAAATACGATCATGTTTGAAGTACAGGTCGGTACCGGGACTTCTGCGTCCGGTTGCACGGTGATCGTAAAAGTACAAGTCTCGGTATTGTCCGATGGATCGGTGGCTGTATACTCAACGGTGTAGGTGCCTTCGGCAAAAGTGGTTCCGCTGGGGTCGCCCATCAATTCGGTTAAAAGAAAGCCATCGGTTGGCCGTTCACAGGCAGTAGCAAAAGAGGCTCCATAGCTATCACCGTCGGCGTCGATGTACCAGGTCTGACCGGGGAACTCGTCGGGGTCCAAGTCGTCACAGTCCGTGTTGTCAGAAACAAAATCTCCGGTGCAGGACTCACAGTGCATTTGTCCGCTGGCCGGATCACCAAAGGAGTCGCCGTCGCTATCGGCATAACACATGACCGGTGATTCACAGCAATTGGAGGTCGTCAGGTTCCAAGGTGCAATGTATGAACAACCATTGCTGGTATCTTCTACTTTGACATAGAGGTTGTGCATGCCATTTGACAGTGCCGGGTCTGGTTCAAAAGTGTTGGAAGATGTGGTATAGGTACCTGCCGAAACAGTGGCCGATGGATTGGCAAATACCCCAACAATATTTAAGTCGATGGTACTGGCAAGGGTAAATGCAGGGTTAATGACTTCACAATCACTGGCAGTGGTTGGAGCGATGATGACCTCATTATTCGTGACGGTATTTGGCAGGGTTCCCTGTATATCCACAATAACACCGTTGTTGTCAAACGTACCTTTTTTAAAACTTTGGGCAGCCGTATTTAATTCGAACAAACCATCATTGGTCACATTGAAAGTGTCAAAATTTTTATTTAACCGGATAACAGAGCAAGCATCATTATCAATAAAACCGGTACTATTGGTGACCATCAGTGCGATGTTTGCAATACCATCGCCAATTTCTATAATCCCTCCATTTATGTTTTCGAATCCCAGGGAAACTTGAAGCCCAAAACGAACTGCATTGTCGATCACGATGACCGAATTATCATTTTTAAAGCCCGTGCCGGTTATCTCTGTACTTATACCTGTCTCAGCGATATTTCCTCCATTTTGACCAATAAGGATAATCCCTCCATTGATATTTTCAAAAGGTTGATCAGTAAATATGCCTGATCTGCCAACATTATCAATCGTAATAGTTGCATTGTCATTTATAAAAGGGGTGACAACCAAATTGTTGTTGATGCCATCAAATCCGATCGATCCTGTATTCTGTCCAATATTTATATGCCCCTCATTTTGATTTTTGAACCCGGCATCGATGTCTTGCACCCGAATGGCACTTTCTGATGTTTGGTCAATGTTGATCACGCCTCCATCATTGGTAAATTCATCTAGGACAAAAAGGCCAATACCAGTTACGGCGTCAGACTGACCGATGTTAATGGTGCCCTGATTTAAGACTTCTGCATCTAGTCTAAAAGCAGCAGATCCATTGCCTTCACCAATATTGAGGATGCCTCCACTTTCTATGGTTAGTTTTTTGTACTGAATGACTATTCCCCTGACATTGGCTATCGTTGTCGAACTGATAATTATATCGAAACTGGCGGGCGACTGTACTCCTACCACGTCTGTCTGGCCGGGTACGCCTGCCGTCCAGTTGGCTGGGTCGTTCCAGTCGGAGCTGACCGCTCCGATCCAGTTGGTTTGTGACTGTAAGTTTATACTGATCAACCAACAGGCGATCAGGAGCATTGATTTTAACAGAAATATGGTTCTGCAATCAGCAGCTGAATCAACTGGCAGCAAGATATTTGAGATTTTCTTCATGATTATTTTTTTAATGATTGTTTTGTTCGTCAAAAAGTGTTTGTTTCCATCGTTTGGATTTTGGCATAGCAAAGGGCTTTGGGCAACAAGGCCCGTCATTCATGGGATCATGGATTTTAGATCAGTTATGCTGTTGTTGAGTGAGGGATTTCTGGTGAAATTTGAAATAGACCAAAAGGCAGATGTTTGTGAAAATGCCGGACCTTCCTAAGAAGGCCCAGCTTCAAATAATCAGAAAAAAAGTCTTCTGTTTTTGTCATCCACAATCATCTCGTGGGTCGTAGGAGTTTGTGCTTTCGTACATTATCTGTTATCAATCACAATTAATCGTTTGGTTATTGGCTGTTTACCGGGTGTTTTGATAAGAATAAAATAGGTACCGGGTTCCCAATTTGTCAGGTTCAATGAAACTTGATTAGTGTTTTTGGTAATTGATTGTTCGAAAATCCGCCTGCCCGTCAGGTCGATGATCTGGATGTTTCCACTTTCAAGTGGCTCCTCAAACTCCAAAGTAGCAAGGCTGAAAGCAGGGTTAGGGAAGAGCCTGGTTGTAAACTGAGTCGGATGTTTTTCGGTCGAGAAATTGCTCTGCGAAGACAGGGAACCGACGTTGTTGTCCTGATCAATGATCAGGTTGTTCGATCCACAATTTACATTGATTTCTGCTACACTATTGCAGCCCGAAGCATTCAGGAAAATGACCGTGCTTCCAGATGCCCCTCCATTGATCAGGTTATAAATGGCACAACCATCAGAGAGGCTAAAGTTGTAATAAACCATCAGCCCGCCGCCCACAGAGGCCAGGCTTTCCAAACCATCAAGGCTGATGAGAGAAGGATTAAAATAGATCGTAATGGTACCGCCTACGGTGGACAAGTTCTCAAGGCCGGAGAAATTGCTTAATCCAGTGACATAAAAAGTCATGTTGCCGGTGATTTCTGTTAGCTGGGAAAGGTTGGACAGGTCAACAATATCGGTGTTCTGAAAGATCACATTTCCATCGATGATGCCATAACAATCCAGGAAACTATCCACCTGTACCTGGGTTGCGAAAACAATGTTGCCAGTGTAGGTAAGGCTCCCCGCAGTGCCGCCGTCTATTACTCCATCACAATCGTTATCGATGCCGTCGCAGATTTCCTCGGCGCCTGGATAGGCTGCACTTTCCATATCGTTGCAGTCGGTATTGTCCAACACATATCCGCCATCGCATACCTGGCAAAACTCCTCTCTTGAGGCAGCATCGCCGAAGCCATCGCCGTCATTATCCAGGTAACAGGTCACGACTTCGGGACAACAGTTGGATGGGGTCAATTCCCAGGGAACGATTTGTGTACAACCTGTGGCGGAGTCTTCAAATTTCACATAAAAAATGTGCGTCGTTTCCGTTAGGAAGCCGTCCGGTTCGAAGGTATTGGTGAGCACGTCGTAAGAGCCTGCGGAAACAGTTGCTGCTTCGTCTGTGAAAATGCCAACGATTAAGTCAACGGTAGTGCCCAGTTCAAATACGGGATTAAAATCTTCACAGACACTGAAAGTGCTTGCGGTCATGATGACTTCGTTATTGATCACATTGGGGATTTCCGGGAGTTGCAGGTAGTTGATGATGCCTTCATTGTCGAGGGTGCCGGTATTGGTGTGGGTTTCGGGGGTATTGACATTGAAAAGGCCGCTGTTGTTAAAGACACCAGGATTGTTCAGGTAATGATCTAAGTTGATTTTCCCACAAGGGCCATTGGTCATGTTACCGTTGTTGCGGAAGCCGCTTTTTCCAATGTTTCCATCTCTTGTACCGATGTTGATGGTGGCATCATTTAAAAAATCGCCACTGTTTGTATTCCAAATGCCATCGTCATCGATATTATCGTAAGTGAGCCCCCCTCCATCGGTATTTTCAAAAGTTCCGAGTGCATTGTAAATGGCCTCCCGGCCTATGAATTCAAAATCGATGGTTCCACCATTATTATAAAATTCATGACGGTTAAAGATGCCCTCGTTTACTGTATTTCTGATGTAGAGCTCTCCTCCGGGTTCATTGTAGAAGACACTGGTGGAACTGTTGGTGTTTCTGATACCAATATTGGCAATAGCACCACCTTCTCCCAGCACAATCAATCCCTTGTTGTAAAATACCGTTTCATTGAAGATGCCAGAGCCACCGGCAAAATTGGTGATCACATGAATTTCTCCTTCGCTGTTGTTATAAAAAACACCGTCATTCTGATTTAGAATACCGTCTAGTCTGCATTTATCTATTTTAATGATTCCGTCATTGGTAAAGCTATCCTCATTGATGATGGGAAAGGTTACATTATTGTTTGCTCCATTCAGCCCCAGGTTGATGTTTCCGGCATTCAGGAATGTCCCATCCACGTGGCTCAGACCAAACCTATCTGTGTTGTTCATGTTAATGGTTCCTCCTGATAAATTGGTAAAGCTGCCTTCGTTGTTGATCCCATCTAAGGTGATATTATCGAAGCCACCGTTCTGGCCAATGTTGATCGTCCCGGAATTTTGGAAGTCACTGTTGGAGCACAGTAGCCCATGTTCTATGGTATTGTCGATATTGATTTCACCGGCGTTGTTGATACTGCCGTTGTTGGTGAGGCCGTTTCCGCTCGAACCATCAATAGTCAGGCTACCATTTGGTTGAATGGTCAGGCTGGCATTGGCTTCCACTGTAACGGAAGCTGCGACAGCCGCCTGTCCACTGGCGATGATTGGATCGTTGGTGACATCCGGAATAATGACATCGTCGGAGGCAACCGGGATACCTCCGGTCCAGTTGCCAGCAGTGTTCCAATCTGTATCGACAGTCCCGGTCCAGGTATTTTGTGCGTTGATGGAAATACAGCAAAGCAATAAGAAGAAAATGAAAAGTTGATGAAAAACAGATCGGGTGTTTTCACAACAGATTGCAATGGTGGTGGATACATGCAGTAATTTTTTCATGATAGATTTTTTTTCTGATGAAAAATGTAGTTGGTGGTTTCTGTTGGATTTGTCTGGGCCTTAAGTGAAGCCCGTGGGGGGCGTCACTTAAAGTTTGTTGTCTTATATATTCTGATTTTTGAGACAGGTCTCTCCTAAAACTCATGCTGTTAGGCGGCGTAGCTTTCGATACTTCAATTGCTTCGAAATGCTGAGTTAAACCTTATATGGAAGAGTCCTTAGTCAATGACGATCAGCTTCTTTGTCAGTAGTTTGTGGCCTTCCATTTTTACCTGCACGAAATAGGTGCCGGCCTTTAGGTCGGACAGTTGCAGGTTAATGTGGTCGCTGCCCGGTTGAACTTTTTGTTCCAGCAAGGTTCTCCCCGTCAGGTCGAGCAGCCGGACAGTGCCGGTGTTTTCTGAACTTTCCAATTGCACGGTGGCCATGTAGAGGGCAGGGTTGGGGAAGACCCTCACACTACTGATTGTTCTGGCTTTAGTCGTCTGGTCGAGTGATGAAGCATTTAATTCAACCGGGTTATTTGGTGCAGCGATCCGGTTGTTCGGTCCGCAGTTCGCATTGATCTCGGCCACACTGTTGGCACCGACGGCATTGAAGAAAATGATCATGCTGCCGCTGACACCGCCATTGATGAGATTGTAAATAGCACAAGCGTCGCTCAGGGAAAAATTATAGTAGATGGATAAATTTCCGCCCACTGTTCCCAGTGCATCGAGTCCGTCGAGGGAGGTCAGTGAAGAGTTAAAATAAATAGTCAGCGTGCCACCCAAGTCAACAAGGTTGTCGAGTCCGTTCATGTTAATCAGGCCGGTGATTTGAATGGTAAGGTCGCCCGTGATTTCTTCTATATTAAACAGATTCGATAGATCGGTAATGTCAATTCCCGTGATGATCACGTTACCGTCGATGATGGAATAGCATGCTGAAAATGCATCCACGGCGGCCTGTGTGTCAAAGGCGACGTTGCCGGTGTAAGTCAGTCCTCCGGTAGTACCTTCATCAATTTCCCCGTCGCAGTCATCATCGATACCATTACAGGTTTCTGTAGCACCTGGATGGACGGATGGTTCTCTATCGTCACAGTCACCATTGGTGGCGGTCAACTCATTGACGGTGTAGTAACCAGCAGGTCTTTGGCAGGCCGTTAGTGTATTGCCAGACGAGTGACCGTCACTGTCAAAATCCTCATACCAGGTCTGGCCAGGATATTCTTCGGGATCATTGTCGTTGCAGTCGCCACTCGTAGCAAGTAACTCCCCGGCAGGGTAATAGCCAGCAGGCTCAGCACAGGCAGTTAGTGTGGTGCCGTCGGAGTACTGGTCCCCGTCCTGGTCACGGTACCAGACCTGAGATTGGCTGCCCGCTTCGACGGTAGCAGTGGCTGTTTTCTCACAAATGTGGTTGATGCCGAAGAGTTTGACAACGATATTATAAGTACCCGGTATGAGGGAAGTAAAAGTACTGCCAAACTGGAAATTGACACCTCCGTCGATAGAATAGCCCAGTTGTCCGCTGCTGGTGGTTGCATCAATAACGATGCTTCCGTCGCCAAGACCGGTGCAGGTTTCATCATTCTCCGTGATGTTATTGATGGAAAAGAAAGTAACTACTTCTACAGTTGCGGTACAGGTGTTGGTATTGCCATTTACATCGGTGACTGTCAGGGTAATTAAGTTAGTACCTTCATTCGAACAGTCGAGCAGAGTTGTACTGGCCACAAGGCTTTGGATACCACAAGCGTCCGAGCTGCCGTCGTTGAGGTTGGCCGGGTCGATGGTGTACTCACCGTTTGCATTCAAGGTGGCGCTGATTGGGCTGGCGACACAACTTGCATCGGGTGCAATGTTGTCTTCGATCGTAACGGTTGCTTCGCAGGAGGTGGTATTGCCGTTGCCGTCAAAGCCATTTAGCACAACTGTATTTTCACCAATATCGTCGCAATTGAACACTTCCTGGGCCAGTGGCTCCAGGCCAATGAATCCACAGTTGTCACTGCTGCCGGTAAAAGTAGTGGCCTGAGTGATGGTGACCTCTCCGTCAGCATTTAGCTCGACAGTGGCATCGGCACAGGTGATTACGGGTGACAGGTTGTCCTCCACGGTGACCGTTGCGGTGCAGGTGTTTTCATTTCCGTTTCCATCGTTAATGGTAACTGTTACCGTGACAGGGTTGCTTACATTACTGCAATCGACGGTAGCAGGATCAGCACTGACGAAGTTGACGGTGCCACAGTTATCAGAACTGTTGTCCATATCGAAGACATCGCTTTCCAGAAGGGTATAACTACCATTGGCATCGAGCTGGACAGTTGGGCTAAAGCAGTTGGAAACAGGCAGGGTGCTATCAAGAATATCAGCCGACCACGAAACGACTCTGGTACAGCCATTGTCCGGGTCTTCAATCTGGACGTAGAGTTCGGATTGGCCAAGTCCTGCATTGGCCGTGAAGGTATTGGTGCTGACATCGTAGATGCCTGCCGACTGGGTGGCATTTTCATCGGTAAATACTCCAATAATATTGAAATCAATAACGGCACCCAGATCAAAGGCCGGGCTGGCCACATTACAGTTGCCGGTGGCAGGCTCAATGACTATTTCGTTGTTGTTGAAAATGCTAAAACTGCCACCATTGAGGTTCTGGATGATCCCATTGTTTTCGGTGACAACACTGGTACCATCTCCATTTTCGATGATAAGGCCATTGTTAGTTATACCGTTGGTTAATAACCCCTGGATTACATTATTGGAAGCAATATTGATGATGGCACAGGAATGATTAATAAAGCCGAAAGGGCTTCCAACGAAAAAGGCTTCCAATTCAGCAATGTCACCAAGCCTACCGATATTGATTGTGCCATAATTATTGGAAACCCCATTGGTGAATTCTATTGCATCAAATGTTGTATGGTCAATATTTACGATCCCCCAATTGTCAAATTGACCATTCCAAAATAAGCCACGACCATTAATAGAACCGGGACCACCTGATTGGCCAATATTGATGTTACCATAGTTTTCAAACAGCCCGGTACCGTTAACTACAGCGTTTTGAGCTACATTGTCAATATTGATGTTAGCACTCGCTTGGTTGGTGATATTTTCATTATTGCCTAAAATACCTGTACCGATACTCTTTGAAGGGCTATTGGCACCGATCTCCAGCAATCCGCTATTGAACAATGGTGCACTTGAAAATAGCGTTATTGCGTTCTCAGTTACATGGTCAACCTTGATTTCTGCGGTGGCAGTATTCGTCACTGTTCCTTGCGCAAAAAGACCATCTTTTCCACTTGAAATGGGCGTACCTTCCTCGTTGATGAGTATCAGGCCTTCATTATATAAAGCTCCCAAAAATTGTAGGCTTATGGCACGCTCCACAAAATTGGTGATATTTAAAATGGCCCCTGCAAAATTATTAATGGAGCATTCCAGAACGGTACCTATCCCATATCGAGAAAGGGCACTAGTAGAATTAATGCCAATTTCAGTGGTGCCATAATTATTGAACTCAACCGTCCAAATGAACAAACCATCGACCGCCGGGTCATCAATGGAAATAGAACCAGTTACATAATTATTAATAGTTGCTTCTTTAGCTGCGAAACCAAAGTCTGGTATGCTTGCCGTTGCTACAACGGAAATGCTGCCATTGTTGTCTATCCTCCCCAAGTTCAAAATGCCATAGGTCTCGTTCGGGAAAACCGGATGGCTGGGCGAGGCACCCTGCGTTTCAAGACTTCCACCATTGGCGATGCTCAGGTAGCCATCGAACTCTACGGTAACGGAGTTAACCACGGCACTTGCCCCGCCTATGATCACGGGGTCGTTGGCAACATCCGGGATGATGACATCGTCAGCAGCAGTTGGTACGGTCCCGGTCTGCCAGTTGGAAGCAGTGTTCCAATCAGAGTTCGTTGTACCGGTCCAGGTTTTTTGGGCATGAATGGCAAAAGCAAATAGCAGGCAACCAAAGAACAATTGCCATTTTAAAAATGGATAATTTTTTTTCTGAAAGTGAATCGTGGTGAACAAAGGATTGAGTAAATTCATTTTTGATTTTTTTTCTGATGTAAAATGTTTGTTCCTGATTTGATTCAGGCATTAAGTGCTGGCTAAATCTCCATTGCAGACCTTTCTTTTGACCACAGGGTCGTATAGGACAGACTACGTGTTGAAGCCAGCGAAAATGAATAATAGGAAGGGTAAAAGGTGTTTTAAAAAACCGGTTGTAAAGAGGTCATGACAGACATGCGTTGAAACCTTTTTAAGGATTAATGCCGAGTAACTGATCTGATTTTTTAAATGTCATTTGATTGTATTTTCTGATTGATGATACAAAGGTGGGAGTAGTGCGGTCAAATCCCTTGCACTCAGGTCGCAAGGGTTTGAAATGAGGTCTCCTGCGGAGGAAAAGGTTACAGACGATGTTGCAACAGCCCAAAAAAAGCAGGGCCTAAAAAATTGAAAATGAATTATTTACGTGTTGCACTGGGGCGTTCGCCAAATTCTTCAAAATAAGCATTAGAAAAATAACTGAGGGAAGTAAAACCGACGTCATAAGCTACTTCTGAAACAGTGAGGTCAGTAGTGTCGAGCAACTGTTTGCCTTTTTGCAGGCGATGGTTTCGAATAAGAATGGTAGGGGATTGGCCGGTAAGTGCTTTCAGTTTTCGATGGATATGGCTTCGACTCATGCCCAGTGTTTTGGTCAGGAGTTTCATGTCTAATTCGGCGTTGGCGATTTCCTGTTCTATCAGGGAATAGAACTTTTCCATGAACGGATCTTCTACTTTGGGAGTTTCACTTTCAAAAGCAGCATATTTCCCGTAGCGAGCCTGTAATTTCTTACGGATTTCCAACAGGTTTCTCAATTGGGCTAAAAGCTCTTTTTGCTCAAATGGTTTGGCCAAGTAAGCATCGGCTCCTTGCTCGATTCCACTGACTCTCGAATCCAGATCACTCTTGGCTGTCAGCAAAACAATGGGAATGTGGTCTGTCCGTTCATCCGTTTTCAGGGTATTGGTCAGTTCGTATCCGTTTTTTCCCGGCATCATCACATCGCTGATGATAATGTCCGGTACTTGCTCAAGGGCCTTGTCGATGCCGGCTTGTCCATTATCGGCAATTTCCAACTGGAATTCTTTCTCCAGACAGGCGACAAGAATTTGTACTATCTGAGGGTTATCTTCCACAATCAATAATTGAGGCAAGTCATCTGAAATTGCTTCTTCATTGCGGACAAGAGGCTGTACTGATTGAAGTCCCGTGGTTCCGATCAATTCTACTCTTGTATCCTTGTTGGTGAAGGATGGCAAAGAGCTACTCGCAGTAGCGGTTTGAGTGATGGGTAATACTACTTTGAAAGTGGTACCTTTTCCGACTTTACTTTGCACATCTATCTGACCGCCCATCAGTTGCACCAGTTCATAAGTAAGAGCAAGGCCGATTCCGGTACCTTCCCCTTTTCGGGTAGCAGAATCATCTACCTGGTAAAAGCGGCCAAAAACGTGCGGCAGCTGATCCTCAGGGATACCCACGCCGGTATCTTGTACCTGCAGGCTAAAAGCAGGGTTCCCATCCACAAATATTTCTTCTGTTCGCAAATAAATGTTCTCACCACTGGACGTGAACTTGATGGCATTGGACAACAAGTTGGAAACGATGCGCAATAATTTATCAGGGTCATAATCCATGATGGTGTCCTCCCCCTCCTTCAGAAAATGTATTTGAATGCCTTTTTGGGCCGCAAAGGAGTGATGGGATTCCATGATGTAGCGCAGGTAGTCGACTACGTTCCCGTTGACCATTTCCACTTTCAGTTTATTGGCTTCCAGCTTCCGCAGGTCGAGGATCTGGTTGACAAGGTTGAGCAGGTTGCCGCTACTCTGTTTAATCATTTCACCCCCTCTCCTGGCCCAGTCCTGCGGGTTGTTTATGACCTGGCTGGCCATGCCGGAGATGATGGTGAGGGGAGTACGAAACTCATGGGAAATGTTGGTAAAGAAGCGGGACTTGGCCTCATCCAGTTCTTCCAGTTTTTCTTTCTGTTTTTCAACAACCACTTTTTGAGCGGATAGCTCTTCGTTCAACCGGCTGAGTTCCGCATTGGCTTTTTGTTTGGAGCGGAAATAAAACAAACCGACCGCAAGTATCAAACCTGCCATGGCGAGTGCTGCCCACAGCATGTTCCGCACATTAGCCTCCCTGTCTAACTCACTTTGCTGGGCAAATTCCAGTTCTTGTTTTTCTTTTTCAAATACAAAACCTGCCTCCAGTTTGGCGATATTCCGGGTGCTTTCTTCGTTATAAAGAGAATCCTGGATATTGGTCGAAATCTCAAGGAACTGAAGTGAACGCACAGCATCATTTTGTTTTTTATAAACCCTGTAAAGACCTTTAGCGGCCTCCATTTCATTTTCTTTCAAACCGGACTTCTTTGCCAAATCGTACGATTCCTGAAAATACCCCCGGGCCCTGGTAACATTCGCTCGCTGCTCAGCGGTTATGCCCAAACCGTACAGGCTTTTCAGTTTTATCAAATTAGTATTCTGGTTCTGTGAAAGTTCAAGCGCTTTGACATAGTTTTCTTCTGCGGCATCGTAATCGGAAAGCTTTTCGTGTGCCTGGCCCAAGTTCCAGTAAAGATCCCCTCCGATGAACTGCCCCATTTCGTCCCTTCGTTCTTTCGCTTCTAACAAAAGTTCAATGGCCGCAGCGTATTCATTTTTTGCCAGGTGTGTCCGTCCCCGGTTAAACAAAAAATTCGGGTTCTTTTGATCATCATAAGCCACCTGATATGCCTCGCCTGCTTTTTCCCAGTACAACAGGGCATTATCGAAATCTTTGATGGTCAGATAAATCTCTCCCAGGTAATCGAGATTTTGGATGATATCTGCTTGATGTTCCGTTCCTTCAACTGTATTGAGGGCTTCGTGGAGGTACTCCAAAGCTTTGGGATAGTTTCCGTCGATAAAATGAGTGACACCAATGTTCCGGAAAGTTGTAGAAACACCTGGTATATCATTTAAATCACGCATCAATCCCTGTGAAAGCAAAAAATACTCGATGGCTTTATCCATTTCAGATGCGCGGACATAGTTATTGGCGATGTTGGTGTAGAGTTGGGCCATCACGTATTTGTCCCCCCTTTTTTTGTTGATGGTGAGTGCCCGATTCAGATAGATGTTGGAAGAGTCGAATTCGGAGAGGAAAGAGTAGATTCTACCTATGGCATTGGCTGCCATGACCTCCATTAATTCTTCTTCGGATTCTTCCGCCACTGCCAATGCTTCTTTCAAGAGACTAAGCCCTTTTTGACTCTCATTTTTTGTGTGATACACATAACCCATTTGTATGTAGCAGTAAGCAACACTCTTTTGGTTATTACTCGATGCAGCCAGGTCCCTCGCAGTTCCAAAGGTCATCAAAGCACTGTCGAGTTGCTGCCGGATTTCATAAATCCGGCCTTTTGTATAAAACACTTCAAACAATAGGTCCTGATCACCGAGTACCTCGACATTGGGAATCGTTTTTCTGATCAATTGCATGGCACTATCAGGGTCGGTCTTCATTAATGCGAGTGCTAATTGATTGGAAGCCTTCAGGCGGGTGCTCTCGTCCCTGGTATCAGCGATTACTCGCTGTAATGAATCAACAATGGGGTTTTGAGCAGGAAGGAAACCATAAATCAGACAGCCCAAAAGGATTAAGGCCCAATGGTAAGAACGGCATGGATAATATGCAGTGAAGGTCGAACTCATTCCGCATTATGCTTTAAAGGACCAATATAATGAGTCGTCTATCAAATTGTTTATTTGATGATAAAAGCTTGTTTTATTTGATATCAAGGAAACTGAGTATCTGGATTATTGATCAGCAATTTGTGACATTTATGGAAAACGTCTGGGTACAGGACAACATTTAATTTTTAAAAACAAAACGAGTACCTCCTCCCCCTAACCCCCTCCAAAGTCCTTAATGTCATGCCGTTCTTGAGAAGCTACACTCGTTATGTCTTAATAAATACCCAATTCAGCCACCTATTATTCCTCATCAGCAATATCACCAGCCCAATACCGCTGAAAAGTCTTGATTCTATTTAATTTAGTGATTCAGCATTTAAATGATGTGCCGGGTTTTCTTGGCCAAATAGTAGTCAGCTATTATTATGCAATTACTAAAGAAAATATTCAATTCCCTGTTCTCCCCTTCCGCTGCCGGACTGTACATGATCCTGTTCGCTGCTTCCATCGGGATTGCCACGTTCATCGAAAATGATTTTGGAACCAGTTCCGCCCAGAAAGTAGTGTTCAAGACCCGGTGGTTTGAGATCCTGCTGATTTTGTTCTGCATCTCCCTGGCGGCCAACATTTTCCGTTTCCGTATGGTACAAATGAAGAAATGGGCTTTGCTGACTTTTCATGCGGCGATGATCATTATTATTATTGGAGCAGGCATTACTCGTTACCTGGGGTATGAAGGCATGATGCATATTCGGGAAGGTGATCAATCTAACTCGTTTCTTTCGACTGACACCTACCTTGTTTTTGAGGCCATGAAAGGAGGCAAAAAATATAAGTTTGATGAACCGGTCATGTTCGCGACCCTTGGAGACAATTCCTTTGACGAGGAATATTCAATCGCTGGACAGGAAGTGAAAATTGAGGTGCTGGATTTTATGCCTAACCCTACCGAGACTTTGGTAGATGACGACAATGGAGTGCCTGTCCTTAAAGTAGTGATCGGCGGGGCGAATGGCCGGGAGGAATATTTCGTCAAACAGGGTGACCGGGTACGCATCCGGGGCACACTGTTCAATTTCAGGGAAACGGAAGACCCTTCTGCTTTCAACATAAAATACGAAAATGGGCAAGTTTACGCTAAATCAAATGTGGTGTTCGATGTCATGCAAATGGCTACTCAAAAAAGGGATACACTGTCTCCCGGGACATATCATCCGTTATTGTTGCGGAACATGTATGCCAGTGGGCAGCAGCGCTTTGTCTTTGGGATGTTCACCCCGCAGGGGCGGGTCGATATCAAATCATCTTCCCCAAAAATGGCAAGTAACAGCACTGGGGGCCTCACCATGAAAATCAGCACCGGCGGAGAAGAAAAGACCTTTTCGGTATTTGGCTCCAAGGGGATGGAAGGCCGTCCCAGGATCATGGAAGTGGGCAATATGGGTTTTGCTGTTTCTTATGGTGCCAAAAGGATCACGGTGCCTTTTTCCATCAAATTGAATGATTTTATCATGGAAAAATATCCGGGCACGAACTCCGCTTCCTCCTATGCCAGTGAAGTGACCCTGATCGATGATCGATCCAACCTTATACACGATCAGCGCATTTTCATGAACAATATTCTGAACTATGATGGCTACCGCTTTTTCCAATCCTCTTTTGACAAAGATGAGTTAGGGACCTACCTGAGTGTCAACCATGATGCCCTGGGCACTTGGGTGTCTTACCTTGGTTATGCGCTTTTGACCATTGGACTGGCTTTAACTTTTTTCAGTGGACAGAGTCGATTTCAACAGTTGAAAAGGAATATTCAAAAAATGAGGCAGGCTACGGCCCCGGCTACCCTGTTGGTCATCGGTTTTTTTCTTTCCTGTTTGCTGCCTGTCAATGCTACGCCGCCATCCGAACAAGGGATCAATGCAGTCCATATTGACCATGCCGCCCGGTTCGGGGAACTGATCCTGCAAGACCATCGTGGGAGGTTCAAACCAATGAACACCTATGCCAGTGAGATAATCCGGAAACTTTCCAAAAAAGAAAGTCTTTATGGCTTCACGGCGGAGCAGATTGTTCTTGGAATGGCAGTTAATCCTAAAGACTGGTACCATGTTCCCCTGATTAAATTAGGGCACCATGAAAAAATAAAACAGATTCTTGGTACCGATGAAAAAATAGTCACTTACAGTGATTTCTTTGAAACCAACGGAGCTTACAAGTTCAAAGTGCATGTCAGGACTGCTTTTAATACACCCAAAAAAGACAGGGGCGTTTTTGAAAAAGAAATCCTGAAACTGGACGAAAAAATCAACATTACCAGCATGGTGTTTTCCGGGCGCTTCATGAAAATGTTCCCGGTGCCCGGTGATGAAAACAATACCTGGGTATCGCCAGCGGATATCCAACATGCTCATCAGGTAAGCGTTACCGATCCGTTTGTACAAAAATTTTACCCTGCCTACATCCCAACACTACAGCAGGCCATGATGGACGAGGACTGGACATTGGCCAACCAGCTCCTTGACGAACTGGATCAATATCAGCGAGAAAACGGAGCCGGCATCCTGCCATCTGAAACGAAAATAAATGCGGAACTTTTATTGAACGACCTGAACGTTTTTTCCCGTCTGGGAAAAATCTACGGCCTGTTGGGCTTGTTCTTTTTGGGGCTGTTGTTCACTTCTGTATTTAAGCCCAGCCTCAATTTGAAATGGCCTTCCAAGATTACATTTGGGTTATTTGCTTTCGCTTTTTTGCTGCACCTGTTTGGCCTCGCCCTCCGCTGGTATGTATCGGGCCGTGCGCCTTGGAGCAATGGCTATGAATCCATGATCTACATTGCCTTTACAACGGTGTTGGCAGGGCTGATTTTTTCCAGAAAATCATTGGGAGGATTGGCTGCGACTTCCGTTTTGGCCGCCACTATTTTAATGGTAGCCGGACTGAGTTGGCTTGATCCCGAAATCACTCCTTTGGTCCCTGTTCTGAAATCCTATTGGCTGACGATTCACGTCTCCTTGATCGCAGGAAGTTACGGCTTCCTCATGTTGGGGGCACTGATCGGCGTTTTAAACCTGATCTTCATGATTTTTGGCAACCAGCAAAACGGGAAAAACGTGTACCGCATCGTCAAGGAAATGACCTATATCAGTGAGATGACTTTGATCGGCGGGCTGTTCATGCTGAGCATTGGAACCTATCTTGGAGGTGTATGGGCCAATGAATCCTGGGGGCGCTACTGGGGTTGGGATGCAAAGGAGACCTGGGCATTGGTCACTATTTTGGTCTATGCTTTTATTCTGCACATGCGTTTTATTCCGGGCTTCCGTGGAGTGTATGCGTTCAATGTATCGACGTTGTTTGGATGGGCTTCCGTCATTATGACTTACTTCGGTGTGAACTATTATTTGTCGGGTCTTCATTCCTATGCAGCCGGCGATCCTATGCCGATCCCTCCTCCGATTTATTATTCCGTAATTATTTTGACCATCGTTAGCCTATTGGCTTTTTGGCGGCACCGGGTTTACCGGAAGAATAAAGCAGTTATTAAGGCTTAAAAAAGACTACTTTAAAACGGCGCCTTCCATGATAATGTCATAACGGTACCCCGCACCAAAATCCTTGTCGAGTGCAATGGTCCCTTCGAGGCTGACCACATGCCCCAAAGGTATGTTCTCGGTGGTCGTAATGGTCAGGTCAAATTCCTCACCGGAACCATCTTGGATGTGTATCCAGTTGCGGCCCATGATCATCGGGTTGACCTTGACGCATTTACCAGTTACCACAATTGTCTTTCCATTGAATTTAGCCTTATCGGCAAAAAGTTCGGCCAATTTTATAGCCCCTTCCACAGGTGCAATATCATTTGCACTGACGTCCACGCCTGTTGCGGTATTGCCATTGATGCGGTTCAGTGCCTGGTCAACAGCCGATCCACTTCCCCCGCTTCCAGTAATTGGCTGCTTCCTGATATCCGATACGAGGTAGACCGTTTCGAATACCCGGTCATGCTCTTTGCTGTAAAAATTCCTCTTTAATAAGCCGCCCTTGTAATAATAGGTCGCGCCAATATCGATCGGTCTTTTGGAAATAGCCACCCAGAATTTTTTCTCTCCTTCAGCAACATACAGGTAGGAATATTTTTCGGTGTTCAATATTTCTTCTACCGTCACACGATGTTCACCGCTACTGTTGCCAGGATTCGGAACATCCATAAAAACTGACCCGTTGTCTTTCTGATCATTTTTATTGGCAGTTTGCTCTGGAGCAGCAGGTTCTGCCTCGATTACCTTTGGGCCAGAATCGCAGGCGAACAAACAAGTGATGATAATCAAAAAGGATAAAGGTTGTATAAATTTCATTGCTGATCTTTTATTTCTTTCAAATGATTTTCAAAGTTAGCAAAGGGGGACGAAATGAAAAGTCATTTAAGAAGGTCGCCCAAAAAGCGGCTCGGATTGACAATCCGAGTTACGAATGTCAGAACCGTTGGATGATTTTGGTATTCAGGCGGGTTAACTTAGGGCGTTGCTTACTGTAAGTGCCTTCGTAATAAAAATACAATGACAGTTTTTTCAATACCCTAACAGAACAATTCATGCCTGCCACCTTTTGTTGAACGTCCATCCTGTCATCTTTATAATTCAATTCCACCATATTAAAATAAGCAGACAAGTTGACTTTCTTTTTAAAAACATTTCTTGATAATCGCAGTCCGTAGATTCTGCTGTTCAGGTAACCCGTTTCCAGGAAATTTGCCCGTAGGGCAGCCCTCACATTAATTCCCGGAATCCTGCTTATGGACAGATGGCTGTTTACGTTTCTTGAATTATTGCTCTTGTCTTTTTGAAAGCGCAGGCTGGTATTTACCCCCCAACTGACCAATTTCAATGGCCGCCAATTGAAACCTGCCCGCAACCCCTGGCGGGTCTCCTGTTCTATCACCCGTTCGATAAAGTTTTTATAGGATTCATAGAAAATGATGTTCCTACGGTTATCGTAGGAAGTGGAAAGGCTGAACTTTCTGGAAACCCGATACCTTAATGAGACAAACAGATTAGTGAGACTGAGCTTGTTTTTCGCTGCTCCATTTATGTTTTCATAAAGGTCAAATTCAAAAGAGGTGAACAGGTTCATGTTTTTCACCAAAGTCCCTGAATGCTGAAAATAGGTGAATCGGCGGTCCACATTTCCCTTATTCCTTTGCTCCATGACCCCGAGAGTGCTTTGCCGGTAGTTTTTCCCAGGATCAGTATCATGCCCAATGTAGACCCCAGTCTGGAATAAGTTCAGGTTGACTCCATAATCTGTAAAATCAGGCCGGGAACCTGCAATTGCCCCTAAACGAAACTGGCCAAACCCTTTCTCATATTGTAGCCCATCAATGGCCCCAACACTGGAAATTCGCCTGTTGATTTTACGGCCAACCGAAATGCTGGACGATTGACTGAAGTCATATTTGGCAGACAGTGAATAGATCTTCAAAGCCTGACTCAGGTTTTCCTGCACCTCGCCCCATTCCCCTGCCGTATGCCGGAAAGTAATGTAGTTGTCGGTCGAAAACCTCGAATTTTTGAGATTGTTGCCCCTGAAGGAAAAAGCATACCGCATGCGGTGTACATCATCATTTGTCTCGGAAAGGTTGCTATACGAGGCAACTGAAACTCGCCCCCTGATATTTTGCTTGAACATTTCCTCCTCCTCTTCTTTCACCGGTTCTACGGGCACGGTGTTTTCAGGAATGGTCTCGGTTGGCGGTTCGGGTAAGTTTTCCACGGCCGGCTCCTTTTTTTTAACCGGAGCTCTATAAAAAATAATCTCATCAGAAACCTCAATGCCTTCCACATTTTCCAATTTGGAGCAAACGCAGGAGATGGATGACTTGCTATTTACGGTCATTACCGGTTTCAGTTCATTTGCGGAAGTCATGTATAGCGTATCCCCGATTTGAATAGACTTTGTAGAAGAAAATTTGACGTAAATATTGGTTGAAGAAATGTAGGAAACCTGCCCTTTGGCTTTCGCCGGAAGGTTTTGTCCAGAGATACGCTCTGAGCAGATCAAAATGAAAAATATCAAGTAGAAAAACCTCATTTAAGATATTTAACTAAAGGTCATTCTTCTCCATTAGGATGGCAAGAATAACATGCTGGACTGGAATATTGATACCCCGAAACCCCCTGGTGGTCATCGGCCACCTCTGCCGGGTCATTGTGTTCATGGCAATCAAGGCAACTGAAGGTCGAGAAATTACCTCCGATGTGACATTCGCTGCACAAGGTCCACTCACCTTCATGTTTGCCACTATAAATGGGGAAATACATTGCATCGTGATCGAACGAGGACGGCACCCACGCTGTCTCGTCATGGCAATCTTCACAAGTTGTTGGAAAGCCCGCAGAGGCATGATTTGGGTTGGTGGCATTGTTGTAATCGTCGTCATGGCAGCCGAAACAGGTGTTCGGCGTATTGTTGTAATTACCATTGTGGCAAACCGCACAGTCGTTAGCAATGGCCGCATGCGCTCCGTTCAACGGCCAGTAATCATCATGGATCGGGAAAGTCGCCGGCATCCAATCGGGATCGGCCGTATGGCATGTAGCACAGTCAGTTGGGATGGCCAGAGTATTGTGGTTGGGGTTGGTACTCTGATCGTAATCTGGCTGGTGACAGCCCACACAATCGTTTGGCGTGTTACTGTAATTTCCACCTACATGGCAAAGGACACAATCGTTTTCAATGGCTTGGTGCGCACCCGTTAGAGGGTAGATATTATTATGGTCAAATGTGGAAGGTGTCCATGCGTTCTCATCGTGGCAGTCCTGGCAATCCGTCGGAAACTGGGCAGCCAGGTGGTTGGGGTTGGTGGTTCCATTGTAGTCATCTTCATGGCATCCAAAGCAAGTGTTCGGTGTATTGTTGTAATTGCCGTTGTGGCATTCAATGCATTCATCGGCGATCATGGCATGTGCGCCATTTAACGGCCAGTAGTCATCATGGATCGGGAAGGTCGCCGGCATCCAATCGGGATCGGTCGTATGGCATGTAGCACAGTCAGTTGGGATGGCCAGAACATTGTGGTTGGGGTTGGTACTCTGATCGTAATCGGCTTGGTGGCAGCCCACGCAGGTATTGGGTGTATTGTTGTAATCCCCATTATGGCAATCCACACAGTCGTCTGCAATGGCCAAATGAGCACCATCTAAGACCCAGTAATTATCATGGATCGGAAAAGCAGCTGGCTCCCAGTCCGGCTCTGTAGTATGGCAGGTTTCACAATCAGTTGGAATGCCCAGAGCTGCGTGGTTTGGGTTGGTACTTTGATCGTAATCGGCTTGGTGGCAGCCCATACAAGTGTTTGGCGTATTGTTGTAATTGCCATTGTGACAAGCAGCACAGTCATTGGCGACGGCCAGATGTGCTCCATCCAGGACATAGTAATTGTCATGGATCGCAAAGGTGGCCGGTTCCCAGTCCGGCTCTGTGGCATGGCAGGTTTCACAGTCGGTTGAAAGGCCTAATGCTTGATGGTTGGGATTGGTGCTTTGGTCGTAATCGGCTTGGTGACAACCTACGCATGTATTTGGTGTATTGCTGTAATTACCATTGATGTGGCACAGGGCGCAGTCATTGGCAATGACTGCATGTGCACCTGTCAGCGGATAAATACTGTGCTCATAATTGGAAGGGCTCCATGCCGTTTCGGTATGGCAATCCAAACAATCGGTTGAAAACTGCAATGTCTGATGATCAGGGTTGGTGGTTTGGTTGAAATCATCCTCGTGACAGGCAAAACAGGTGTTCGGCGTATTGCTGTAATTGCCGTTGTGGCACGACGCACAATCATTGGCAATGGCTTGGTGCGCACCATTCAACGGCCAATAATTATCATGGATCGGGAAGGTCGCTGGTGTCCAGTCAGGCTCGGATGTATGGCACATTGCACAGTCAGTCGGTATATCCAGGTCAGGATGGTCGGGATTGGCACTTAGGTCATAATCTGCTTGATGGCATTCAACACAGGTATTCGGTGTATTGGAATAATTGCCGCCAATATGGCATTGCGCACAGTCATTCTCAATGGTTTCATGCGCACCGTCCAACGGGTAAATACTGTGATCAAAAGTTGTGGGGGACCACTCACTTTCCGTATGACAATCAAGGCAGTCAGTCGGCAGCTGAGCTGCCTGGTGATCTGGGTTTGTAGCCTGGTTGTAATTGTCCTCATGACAGCCAAAACAGGTATTCGGTGTATTGTTGTAATTGCCGTTGTGGCATGTTGCGCAGTCATCTGCGATCAGTGCATGCGCCCCATTTAGTGGATAAAAATCGTCGTGGTTCGGGAATGCAGCAGGCTCCCAATCCGGCTCTGTGGTATGGCACAGGGCACAGTCGGTCGGAAGGCTGAGAATCTCGTGATCGGGATTCGTGGAAGCATTATAATCTGGGGTATGGCAACCGGCACAAGTGTTTGGCGTATTGTTGTAATTGCCGTTATGGCAAGTTGCACAGTCGTTGGCAATATCCAAGTGCGCTCCATCCAGTACATAGTAATTGTCATGGTCCGGGAATTCCGCTGGGTTCCAACCGGGATCGGTGGTATGGCAGGAAGCACAATCGGTTGAAAGACCAAGACCAGCATGATCGGGGTTAGAGGTTTGATTGTAATCGTCATTATGACAGGAAGCACAATCGGTTGGTGTTCCCTGGTAACCATTGGCATGACAGTCAATGCAATCAGTTGAGATATGCGCACCAGTTAGTGGGAAGTTCGTGTTATTATGATCGAAATCATCCTCGGCACTACCAGTTGGGTGGCAAGCGAAACAAGACGGACTATCGTAGGAATAACCATTTATCCCGACGTGAACATCGTCTGTCTCCGGGTTCACATGGCAGGTGGTACAAGTGAACTCTGCATAATTGCTCGGATTAGTATGACAATCAACACACTGATCCCACTCGCCAGTATGTTCTCCACTGTAAATCGGGAAATACTGGGCGTCATGATCAAAGCTGGCAGGCTCCCAAGCCGTCTCATCATGGCAACTCGCACAATCCGTTGAAAACTGAGCGGCATTGTGATCAGGGTCCGTAGTGTTGTCAAAATCAGCCTGATGACATCCCACACAGATATTAGGCGTAGTGCTGTAATTTCCATTGATGTGGCAGGCCGCACAATCATTGGCAATATCTGTATGGGCTCCCACCAACGGGTACACATTGTCATGATCAAAAACCGATGGTACCCATTCATCTTCTGTGTGGCATTCGGTGCAATTGGTACTGAATTGGGCTATTTCGTGATCCGGGTCGGTCGTACCATCAAAATCGGCCTGATGGCAGCCCACACATGAAGTCGGTGTATTAGTGAAATTATCGTTGATATGGCATAGGGCACATTCATTGGCAATATTTGCGTGTGCGCCATTTAAAACATAAATATCATCATGGTCAAATGAGGACGGCGACCACGCATCTTCCGAGTGGCAATCTGTGCAACTGGTACTAAACTGCGCAGTTTGGTGGTTGGGGTCAGTCGTTTCATTAAAATCAGCTTGGTGACAGCCGGCGCAGGTGCTAGGTGTGCTGTTGTAATCCCCGTTATGGCAGGCCGCACAATCGTTGGCGATGGTTTGATGGGCTCCATTCAATACATAATAATCATCGTGAATGTCAAATGATGCTGGCATCCAACCGGGATCGGTCGCATGGCAACTGGCACAATCGGTAGATAGACCAATTGCCACGTGGTTTGGATTCGTCGTTGCCGTAAAATCCATTTGGTGGCAGGATGCACAATCGGTCGGCGTACCCGTATATCCGCCTGTATGGCACTCCATACATTCAGTCGAAATATGTGCTCCCGTTAGTGGGAAATTAGTGTTGTTATGGTCAAATACGTTGTCTGCGTCACCAGTCGGGTGACAGGCGAGGCAGGCCGTGCTTTCATATATATATCCTCCGACCCCGGCATGTGCATCGTCCGTTTCAGGATTAACGTGGCAGGTGATACAAGTGAATTCGGCATAATTCGACGGATTGGTATGACAATCTATGCAGTCGCTCCATTCCCCATTATGTGATCCGCTATAAATCGGAAAATACTGGGCATCGTGGTCAAAGGTGGCAGGCGACCAAACATCTTCCGAATGGCATTCGATACAATTGGTAGAGAACTGAAGATCAACGTGTGACGGGTCAGTTGTCTGATGATAATCTTCTAAATGACAACCAAAACAGTCGGTCGGCGTGTTGTTGTAATCTCCGTTATGACAGGCCGCACAGTCATTGGCGATGGCCGCATGAGCTCCATTTAAAACATAATAATCATCGTGGTTGGCAAAGCTGGCAGGTGTCCAATCCGGTTCGGTCGTATGACAACTTGCACAATCCGTTGAAAGACCAAGACTGTTATGGTCAGGGTTGACAGTTTGATCGAAACCCATCTGATGGCAAGCCGCACAGTCGGTCGGTGTGCCAGCAAAAACGCCCCCAATATGGCAGGCAACACACTCCGTATTTATGTGCTCTCCGGTCAGCGGAAATGCCGTCAGATCATGGTCAAAAACATCGTCAGCTTCACCAGTTGGGTGGCAGGCCAGACAAGCTGGAGAATCATATGAATAACCTGCTACGGTAACGTGGGCATCGTCCGTTTCAGGGTTTTGGTGACAAGTGATACAGGTAAATTCGGCGTAGTTGGACGGGTTCGTGTGGCAGTCTATGCACTCGCCCCATTCCCCATTATGCGAACCGCTATAGATCGGGAAAAACTGTCCGTCATGGTCATAGGTAGAGGGTTCCCAGGAATCTTCGGTATGGCAAGTTGCACAGTCCGTTGAAAATTGAGCAAGGGTATGATCGGGGTCAGTTGTATTGTCAAAATCAGCCTGATGACAACCGAAACAGTCGGTTGGCGTATTGTTGTAGTCACCGTTGTGGCAAACCGCACAATCATTGGCAATGGCCGCATGAGCTCCATTTAAAACATAATAATCATCATGGTTGGCAAAGCTGGCAGGTGTCCAATCCGGTTCGGTCGTATGGCAGGAAGCACAATCAGTTGACAGCGCCAATTCCCCATGATTCGGATTGATGGTTGCATCGAAGTCCGTCTGATGGCATGCAGCACAATCAGTGGGGGTGCCTGCGTATCCATTGGAATGACAGGCGAGACACTCCACGTTGAGATGAGCGCCGGTTAATGGAAAATTGGTATCGTCATGGTCAAAGCTGCCGTCAATGTCGCCAGTTGGATGACAGGCGAGGCAGGCAGAATTTTCATAGCTATATCCACTTATGCCATTGTGTGCCTCATCGGTCTCTGGGTTCGTATGACAGACGGTGCAGCTGAAAATGGCATAGTCATTTGAATTGTTGTGACAGTCGACGCAGTCGCTCCAAGTGCCTTCGTGTGCCCCACTGTAAATGGGAAAATGCTCGGTATCGTGAGCAAGGTAATCGGCTGGCATCCATCCAGGGTCGGTGGTGTGACAACTGGCACAATCCGTCTCAAAGTTGGCGGCCTGGTGATTAGGACTTTCAGCTTCTTCAAAGTCGGTCTGGTGACAGGCGAAACAATCGCTCGGTGTGTTGGCAAAATCGCCCGCAACGTGGCATTGCGCACATTCATTTACTTCATGACCTTTGGTGAGCGGAAAAAAGCTATGATCCACAACTTCCGTTTGCCAGTCAGGATTGTCGATGTCATGACACTCAATACAGTTAGTTGAAAAACCAGCTGCTTCGTGATCAGGGTTGGTCGTTGCCTGGAATTCATCCAAATGGCAATTGATGCAATCATTGCCAATGCGATCAAAGCGCAAAGCCGTCTCCGAGGTGTGGCAATCAAAACATGAAACGGTATTGTGCACTCCCAACAAAGGGAAGCCGTTTTCCTGGTGCAGTTCAGTGATATTGTCAACCAGCCAGTTTTCTGCATTATGGCAACGGGCACAGTCATCCCCAACGGTCATTTGATGGATGTCGGTATGGCAGGAAATACAGTCTGTCTGAGCCTCTGAAAAGACCAGACTTTCATGGCAGCTACGACAGTCCGTCCTTTCATGCTGACCTTCCAATGGGAAATCCGTCTTGTTGTGGTGAAATTTGGAAGTGTCGACAGGTATGGGCATCCCTGTCATTTTTGATCTTACTGGTTTGTGGAGTTCAATACTTGTCCAGTATTCCTGGGCGATCTCCCAACCTTCCGGCGAGTGGCAGGAGGCACAATTGACCTTAAACTCATCACCATGGGGGTTCTGCGAAAACAACTCCGCAGAAAGGTTCAATGATATTAGTATGATGAAAAATCGGTACAAGTGCTTTATAGACTTGATTTTGTTGCCTGTACGCAATGCACTTTAATGAGAGTTGCCTAACATTTTGGTGACATTGCTTAATCGGCGACAATGCTATATAAATTTATGTACCATTAATTTATCGAAGTGAATTGATTTACTGAACAGGAATTTTTCATGGTTCAATCGGATTTGTTGAGAGAGATACAATGAATTGGAGATTGCAGCACCCCATTTTTTAATAGAATACTTTTAATCGTTATTTCTGAAATTTTGACAGACCGTTTTTCGTTTCTCTTTCACTAAGGAAAAATTTGTTCTGAAATTCAATAATGATAATAATTTGTCCCTTATCCATAGAATAAGAAATCCCAAACCTTTTATTTAAAGGTTCGGGACTTTTCAGCTTTTAGGACGATGATTTTATAATCATTCATCGTCGTCAGTAACTTCTTCGCAAAGAACTTCTCCTTCTTCATCTATTAAGACTTCCAAAACAGATGAACCGTTCTTAATTTCAACTTCATATCGGCTGGAACCATCGGCCACCTTCCCTCAAAAGACTGGATTTGCGGCCAGCAAGGAGTTTTCAAACTACTTCATTAATAAATATTTACTTGAAGATATGGTGTTGGAATTATTATTCAAACAAGCTGTAAAGATGGGGCAATGTTATCCCAGTACCGTTTTTTCTCCCAAAAATGGCTGGTGGTACTGGCGCTTGCCGGTTGCCTTGTACAGCGCATTAGCCACGGCTCCAAAAACCGGTGGGAAAGGCGGCTCTCCAAGCCCGGTAGGGTCAATTTCATTCTGCACAAAATGCACTTCAATTTCCTTTGGAGCTTCCCCCATGCGGATCATGCGGTATTGATGAAAATTGTTTTTCCGCGGCACGCCGTCTTTAAAAGTCATTTCTCCATAAAAAGCATTACCAATGCCATCCGTGATGCCACCTTCTGCCATATTGACCGCGGCATCAGGATTGACCACGATGCCACAGTCAATCGCGCACGTGACTTTTTGCACAACAGGCTTTCCGTTTTCAACGGTCAGATCCAATACGTGAGCGGCGTAGGAATTGTGACAGAAATAAGCAGAAACACCTCTATGCAAACTTGCATCGTTCTGCCCCCAGCCTGACTTTTCCCGAACCAGTTGCAACACGCCGGCATATCGCTCTGCATCATAATCATTCGTTTCCCCAACTGGATTATCTTGGGCCCTTTTCAATAATTCCAATCGGAATTCGATGGGGTCCTTGCCCATCTCTTCGGCAATTTCATCCAAAAAAGATTGCTCCGCCCCGGCCATGAAATTGGAACGCGGCGCACGAAAAGCGCCGATGGTGATATTAGAGTCAACCGACCATTCTTCAGCTAAATAATTGTCCAGAGCACCCGCCGGAAAACGATTGGCAAACAAGGGGCTTTCCGGAATGCCACCTGCTTTTACATGAAAAGCAATTAAATTATTATTCTCATCTAAAGCTGCTCGGTAAGTTGCTTGATAAGTAGGACGGTAAATACCGTTGGTCATATCGTCCTCACGGGTATAGACCAATTTGACCGGTGCATTTACTTGCTTTGAGATCAAGGCTGCTTCCACAATGTAGTGGCCATAGGCCCTGCGACCAAAACCACCTCCCATCCGGGTCATTTCCATTTCAATGTTTTCTGGTGGGATATCAAGGCTTGAAGCAATGGTCGGAACGATGAGTGACGGTATTTGCAGGGGTGTGGCAATGCGTATTTTATCGTCTTGGACATGGGCGAAAGTGTTCATTGGTTCCATACAATTATGAGCCAGGAAGGGAGCGGTATAAGTTCTTTCGATCACTTTTGCCGCACTTTTAAATACAGCTTCCGGGTTGCCGTCCTTACGGACAACTTTACCCGGTTTGGCAGCCAAAGCATCCATTTGCGCCTTGTGCCCTTCGCTGGATTCCAGGCCGCCTGGGACATTTTTGGTGGTCACATCGCCCCTAAAACCTCTGACCGTTTCTGTATAGGCTGCAAAAGGCTCCCATTCCACTTGCAATTGTTTTTTGGCCTGCATTACTTCCCAGGTGGAATTACCGACAATGGCCACCAGTTCGGGAAAGGCGTTGGTATCAAACCCACCTTTTTCAAAACCCTCTTTGTAGCTCTTGATGGTTACTACATCCTGGATTCCAGGCATGGCTTTTACCGCAGTGTCATCAACCGATTTAAGAGTCATACCGAATGCCGGTGGATGCTCAATCATCGCAATCAGCATTCCTTCTTCATGGTAGTCCATGCCGAACATGGGTTTGCCCGTGACGATATCTTTCCCATCAACATTTTTATGGGATTTGCCAATGATCCTGAAATCCTCGACCTTTTTCAAGGTTACCTCTTCCGGAACCGGGATACTGGTGGCTGCCGATGCCATTTCACCATAGCCGGCCGATCTGCCGCTTGCCTGGTGGTACAAGACACCTTTTTCGGTGGTGATTTCTGTCACTGGAACCTGCCAGGCCTGCGCCGCAGCTTCCCGGAGCATGTGACGGGCGGATGCACCGACCATCCGGAGCGGCTCCCAGCGGGACATGATGCCCCGGCTTCCCCCGGTAAGCTGGAAGCCAAATTTTTCTGCGTGGTATGGGGCCTGTTCCACGATCACTTTTTTCCAGTCGAGGTCCAATTCCTCTGCGATCAACATGGGCATGGAGGTCCGAACATTTTGCCCAAACTCTGGGTTCGGCGCATAGATAGACACCACCCCATTTTCTCCGATTTTTAGATATGAATTGATTTCGAACCATTCCTTGGGCATGGCCAGGATCTCTTCCTCCGTCCTGTTCTGGCAAGATGCCAGCCAACTGAAGCCGAGTACCATGCCACCGCCGGCAAGGGCAGAAGATTTCAGGAAAGAACGCCGGCCGTATTTTGTTTTTATGATGGACATTTTATGTAATTTTTGATTGGTGGTTTAGGATGAACGGATTCAGCTTGTTTTCGCCGCCGTTTTGATTGCTGACTTGATGCGGGAGTAGGTTCCACAACGGCAGATGTTGCCATGCATGGCGGCTTCGATCTGTTCGTCGCTGGGCTTGGGGTTAGCCTTCAAAAATGCAGTGGCATTCATGATCTGCCCAGTCTGGCAGAAGCCACACTGAGCCACGTCATGTTCGAGCCAGGCCTGTTGTACGGGGTGGTCCCCATTTTCGGACAGGCCTTCTATGGTAGTCACCTTTTGGTTGCCGACCTGCGAAACGGGCAGCATGCAGGAACGCATGGCCGTCTCGCCCAAATGGACCGTACATGCACCGCACTGGGCAATGCCACAGCCATATTTGGTGCCGTACAGATTTAGGTGGTCTCGCAATACCCAAAGCAAGGGAGTGGCCGGGTCTACGTCCACCTGTTGTTTTTTTCCGTTGATGTTCAAATTGAAAATTGCCATGATGCAGGAATATTTTTTGAATACAATTGATGGTTTAGCAGGCGAGACAAAATTAGCATATAAAAAGGAAAGGTATACGGGCCCATCCTAAAGATATAGACACCGTTTCATTTGACAATTCATCTGGTCAACTTTAAAGAACCTCAAAGCTCTCCCACCAACCATTTCTTAAAAATCGGAGACCGATCGGTACTGACTACCGTGTCTAGGTCACAAGGTGGTTGGAGGGTCAGTTTAACCCTTGATTTGGAATAGGCAAACATTTCGTCAATTGCAGCAATGTTGATGATAAACTGGCGATTGATACGGAAGAACTTTTGTTTGTTGGCCATCTCGTCCAATTGTTCCAGCGAATAGTCTATAGGATAGCGTTTGCCGGTTTTGGTGACCAGAAAAGTGATTTTGGCACTGGTATAGAAATAGGCTACATCGAGGAAATTCACCACTTTGAGCGTTTGTCCGAAACGGATCAAAAACCTTTTGTCTGACTGATCTCTGGTCATGGCATCAGCCAGTTTTTGGTAATCCAGTTTGGCTGGCTTTGATTGTTGTTTGTATTTCTGAATGGCCTGTTCAAGCTCCGGTTTTTTGATAGGCTTCAACAGGTAATCAATGGCATTGACCTTGAAAGCATCCAAAGCGTATTCGTCATAAGCTGTGGTGAAAATGATAGGCTTCTCGATTTTAACATGCTTGAAAATTTCAAAACTGGAACCATCCGCCAGATGAATATCAAAAAACAGCAGGTCCGGCATTGGATTGTTATGCAGCCAATTAATGGAGGCCTCAATGCTATCGAGTTCATCCATTATTTCTATACCAGGGTCAATTTCTTTTAGTAGCTTGGTGAGCCGTCTCATGGCAGCGGCTTCGTCTTCAATAATCAGGATTTTCATATTGCAGGATTTAAGTCGGGTGAAATAAAATGGGGTATTGGGGTATTGGGATATTGGGATATTGGGATATTGGGATATTGGGATATTGGGAGAATTTGCAACAATATCCCAATATCATAATATCATAATATCATAATATCATAATATCCCAATACCCCAATACCCCAACATCACTCAATTATAGGAATGCTGACTTTGAAAAATGTAGCAGATTCTTCCACTTTTACTTTTCTGTTGCCGAGCAGCTTGTAGCGCTGAGACAGACTTTGCAATCCAAAATTGGTTGACTTCTCTTTGGTCAGCTTGGGTTGAAGATTGTTCTTGACTGTGATGTGGCCTTCCTCTCCTTTTTCAATATCTACTTTCAAAGGTTTGCTCTTTGAAATGATGTTGTGCTTGACTGCATTTTCCACTAACAGTTGAAGCGTGAACGGGACAATGTAGGTCTGTTGGCCTTTTAGGTTGATATGCAGCTTAAAATTTTTGCCGTAGCGCTTTTCGAGCAAGAAGGCATAATTTTTAACCAATTCAATTTCTTCTTGTATAGAAATGATTTCTTTGTCCCTTAACTGCATGATTTTCCGGTAGAAATCAGATAAGTTTTCGACGTATTCCACCGCCAATTGAGGGCTTTCCTCAATAACAGAAACCAACGTATTAAAGCTGTTAAACAAGAAATGTGGGTTGATCTGCGCTTTTAAAGCTGCCAACTGACTTTCGACCTTATCCTTCTCCAATAAATTGACCAATTGAATTCGCTTGTCCCTGTTTTTTTGATACAAATAAAACAGTCCGGCAACTGCGCCAAGCACAATCGCAATCAACCACCACCGCATCCAAATGGGCGGCAGCACTTCAAATGGATAAGTAATGACGGGTTCATCTGCCCAGGCATCATTTTCAGTACTAGTGACCTTGAAAGTATACTTGCCCGAAGGCAGGTTGGAATAAGTGGCCTTCCGGTCTTTTGATTCTATCCAATCAAGATCATACCCGGTCAATTGATAGCGGTACTTGACTATTTGTGGGTCAGTATACCAAATGCCCAGATATTCAAAAACAAGGTTGTTCTGCTTATGGGAAAAAACGTTAGTTTCCTCAAAATCTATGGGCTCCAGAAAAACTGAAACATCATTCAAAAACGTCCTTGGATGAATTTCCAAATCTTCCTTTAGGGCCGTGTATTTGATGATCTTGTTTTTCCCACCTATCCAGACATTGCCAAAACGATCGGTACAAACGGCATTCAGGTTGGGGTCGAGATCATGCACCCCGACTTCGTTATCATAATAAATGAGGTGTTTGGAACTTGGCGTCAGAACATCAAGACCTGTCGGGTGGACAATGATGATCTGGCCATTAGCATCCGTCGCCAAGCTCGTTATTTCAAGGTCGCGGATTCCTTCTTTCACTGTAAGGTGGTTAAATTGAGCGCCGTCGAATTCGAAAATACCGGCATTGTCCGTACTCAGCCAGATGCTCCCTTTTTTATCTTCTGTAATGGAGTAAACCGCATGCAGTTGGTAATCCTCATCCGACTCATCTTTCTGGTGCTCGTGTTTGGCTACCGGGTAGTTTTTTACAACATCGTTTTCCAGCACGCTGATACCTTTGCCATCGGTGCCGAACCAGACCCGCCCTTTACTGTCGATAAAGACTTTATAAATGAAATTGGTGCCGAGGTTGTCCTTTCGGCTGATGCTCCTGAACCCCAATTCGCCATTTTGTATAACCTGCTGATCATAGGTGATTTCCATTGCCCCTCCCAGTGTGGCTATCCAAACCCGATCATCGACCCCATCAATGGAAAGTACATTGCCATCTTCAAGGCCATTTGCGGTATGGATGTGACGGACTGCCCCTGAGTTTGGTTGGAAAATATAAAGCCCTTCCCCAAACGTGCCTATCCAAATATTTCCAAAAACATCTTCGTATAAACTGGTAGTGTTCAAATTGGCCAGCGTACCATATTGCTGAAAACTGTTGGCTCCCGAGCGGTCTGTAAAGTGTGTAAAAAGGCCACTCGGAGTGCCGATCCACAAGCGGTTTTTAGAGTCTACCAAAACCGATTGAACATTTTCAATGTCTGTGGGAATGAATTCAAACTGACGGTTGGCACTACAAATGCCATGTGTGCTGCTGACCACCCAGATATTCCCTTCGATGTCACGTAACAGATCGGTCACCTTGGCATTTTCCAAACTTGGCAATGGGCTTAGTTCTCCCTGAGTCAAGGAATAACGCCAAAGGCCATTATCCTGTGTGCCGATCCATAAATCCGTTCCTTCAAAAATTTCAAGACAGTTGACGATGCCCAGATGCCGATCAGGGAGAGGTCTTGAAAAAGTCTTTTTTACCGGGTCAAATAAAGCTACCCCTCCATCATAGGTGCCGACCCAAAGTTGTCCTTCTCTGTTGATCAAAATGGCCTTTACAATATCGTCGGGCAACCCCTCCTGGCTCGTGTAATTTTCAATGGATTTGCGATTATTGGAAAAAGAACATTTACTGATGCCCCGGTCCGTGCCCACCCAGACGTGGCCTGGCAATGCAGCCTGCATGACATAAATATCGTCCCCTAATAAGCCATCGTCAGTATTAAAATTGTAGAGTCGTTTTTCGTCATAAAAATAGACTCCCTCTCCGTATGTCGAGATCCAAATATTTCCTTCAGCATCTTCTGCAAAACCATTGACAGGTACTTTCGGACAGCCCTCTTCAATTGACCAAAGAACCAATCGGTGATTGACTAAATGGTAAATCGTACCGTCCTCGTACCCTACCCAAAATCGATCTTTGCTATCCTGGAAAATGGAACGTACGTGGTTTGAAGTGCTGTCCTCTTTTAGGTAGGGCCGGTATTCGATTCCATCGTACAAAAAGAGCCCTCCGGTTGTGCCTACCCAAAGGGCGCTGTTATTGTCTTCGTAAATGATTTCAGGAATGGCTTTTTGAAACGGCTCTCCCAGTTCATGTATTTTAAAAAACGGCTTTTGGGCGTTGGCAGTCACCACCCAAAATATAAACAGCCATATTTTACCAAAACCACTCACATTTGTTGTTTTTCGAGTTCAGCATCCACCTCCACGATGACTTCCTCTGCAATTTTCTGCTTGATGATCTTCGGCAGCTGAATACCATGTTCATCCAACAAAATAGAAAATTTTGTCTGGGCACGTATTTTCCCATCCTTGACTTTAACCGTGCATTTAATGATACGTTCCTGCTTGATGCCGTGTACATTCAATTTACCCTTCGCACGCAATGAATACAACCCAGGCTTGTTCAGGTCTACTTTTTCTATGATTCTGCCACTAAAGGAAGCTACTTGAAAACGGTCAGTTTCCATGTAGTTTTCATTGAAATGAACCTTTTGCATGGGACTATTGAACCCATCAAAACTGATAATTTCCAGTTTAAAAGTGAATGTATTTTTAACGGGATCAATTGTTCCCACCAATTTATTGGAGGTGGCTTTAATGGTTTCCAAAGAAGCTTCAGAACTGAAAGCTACCGTTCCATTTTCCGTATAATATTTAGCCTCCCCTTGGGCTGAAAGGCTGCATGAAATGATCAGGCAGCAGATAGTCAGGCAGGATTTCATGATCAATGGATTTGAGCTGGTGTCGAAACAAAGATAAAGGTATTCAAATCGACGGAAGAACCATTGTGGAAAGCTTTCAACCAGTAAAATTTCAGTCTGAATGAGGAAGGCGGTAGGCTGAGGCAAAAACATAAATTTCTTTTTGAACGGCTCAATTGCTGGATCAGGGTCGCTTTTTCCTGATTCAGTAACCTTCCATTTTGCAAATCCAAACCAAGGTTTATTTTTGGCTAACTACCGACTTATTATACATCGCTTGATTCTATTTATTTTAAAATAAACATAAGCTGACCACTTTAATGCTGCTTGAACAAATATTGATCTATTCCACGGTGCTGCTCTTTTGTGCAGGAGTGGTTTATTTTTATTTGAGAGGCCAAAGAGAAGCTTCCAAAATAGTCGAAGAAAAGATAGCAAGGGCCAAAGAAGAAGGGCTGGACGTTCCCGTCTCCCTGCATCCCCTTATCGATTTAAATAAATGCATCAAGTCAGCTTCTTGTGTCAAGTCCTGCCCAGAGCAGGACATTCTCGGCATTTTGGATGGCGGCGGTACTTTGATTGAAGCATCCAACTGTGTTGGTCATGGAGCCTGTTTTCATGGCTGCCCGGTCGAGGCCATTTCATTGGTTTTAGGCTCAGAGAAAAGGGGGACCGAACTTCCCCACGTCAATGAATTTTACGAATCGAACATAAAAGGCATCTACATCGCCGGTGAACTGGGAGGTATGGGCCTGATCAAGAACAGTGTGGAACAAGGACAGATGGCCGTTGAAAACATGGTGAAAGCAGGCATTCGTAAGGGGCAGTCCGAGTATGACCTGATCATTGTGGGGGCTGGACCTGCTGGTATTTCCGCTTCCCTGATGGCCAAGAAATTGGGGTTGAACGCACTGACTTTGGAACAGGATACGCTTGGTGGTTCTGTTTTCAATTACCCTCGTTCTAAAATTGTCATGACCGCTCCAATGAATCTGCCATTGCATGGCAAGGCCAAACTCTACGGAACCTCCAAAGCAGAATTGTTGGACCTGTGGTATGCCGTTTTATCAAAAAACGATATTGATGTACAAGAGCACACCAAAGTCGAAAGTATCAGTCCTGACGGAGAGGCATTCATCGTGAAGACAAACAAAGGTGATGAGTACGAAACGCAAAGAGTGCTGCTTGCCATCGGACGCAGGGGAAGCCCCAGAAAACTGGGCATCCCTGGTGAACATCTTGAAAAGGTCGCTTACCGCCTGTTGGAACCAGAACGTGTTTTAAACAAAAAGATTTTGGTAGTTGGTGGCGGCGATTCGGCAGTAGAGGCGGCCATCGCCCTGGCCGACCAAAATGAGGTGATCCTTTCTTACCGCAAGGATAAATTCTGGCGGATCAAACACCAGAACAGGGAACGTCTAAATTATGCTGTGGGCATGAACAAAATAAAGATCGTGCATAGTTCTAATTTGCAAAAGATCGAAACAGATCAAGTAGAACTTGAGATTGGTGAGGATCAATCTACTGTCCTACCCAATGACCTGGTCTACATTTTTGTAGGAGGGGAAATGCCTATGCAGTTTTTGAAAAAAACAGGGGTGGTTGTGACGAAGCGGTTTGGTTATACGATGCGGAAGTATGGATAAGAAATGTCAATGACTCCCTGAAGAAAGTTGGTATTCCCCATTAGGAGACCTGGTGATCAGGAAATACCCCTTGGTGGGAGCTTTAATTTCCTCTTTGATGACCATTCCTCTCATGTCAACTTGCAAGTTGTAAAACCTAATTTGATTTTGATCTCCATCGACTGTATAAAGGCCTTTTGCAAACCAGATCATTTTATCCACAATTTTGCGGTTAATTCCTTCCAGTAAATGATCATTGATCGGAAAAAATTCAAATGCTCCCTTATATCCTTTGAGCAGTGAATATTTGCGCAATAAGATTTCCTTTTCTGTTTTTACCACGCCGTACCAATTGATACTTGCCACACCTACCGGCATGGTCATCATGACCTCATGTTCAATCTTGTTTCTTTTCAGTTCGGAGTAAAATTGATTTTCTACGTGCTGCTTTATGCCCAGTGTTAATAACAAATAAAAAGTACTCACCAACAAACCACTGATATTTCCATATTTTCTGTATTCATCATTTTTTATAAAAAACAAACTGCACAGCAATCCAATCATAAGTGGTGTAGTGTAAAGCGGATCAATCACGTTGATGCTGTCAAAGCCGATCCTTTCATCAGAAAACGGTTCGTAGATCTGAGTGCCATAAGCCGTAAATACATCCAATAAAATATGGGTTATAAGTGCTGCCCAGCTAAATACATATAGCCGTTTGAAAGAAACCTCTTTCGCCAGTTTCATTCTGCTAAGAATATAGGCAATTAATAAGGCTCCAGAAAAGCTAAATAAAATCGAATGGCTAAGACCCCGATGGATGCTGAGCATATCCAATTGGCCATAAAACAGATAGAGGGCAACATCAAGATCAGGAATTGTAGCAACTACGGCCCCGACGAGGGCTCCTTTCTTACCCATTTTTTTACCCAAAAACAGCTCCCCGATGGCTGCCCCTAATGTGGCTTGTGTTAAACTATCCATTCAAATTAGATTCTGTGGTCAATCCCTAATTGTGGCAGTCGATGCACTCAAAGCTATCCATTTTGTAAATGACTAAAATATCTCCTTCCTCTTCTTTGGCTTGGTGGCATTGGCTACATTCGACTTCCGCATGTTTGCCTTCCAAAGGAAAATGTGTCTGACTGTGGTCAAAACGACTGGCTTCCCAGTTGTCAAAGCCGTGGCACCTCCGGCAATCCGTCGATCCGTCCGTTTCAAACTGCGTACCATGCACATTTTCGTGGCAAGATGAACATTCGTGAGACACTCCTTTGAATTGTCTGAATGGCTCGGTTTCAGTCACATGACAGGAAGCACAATCAACTTCCAGGTGTCCCCCTTCGAGAGCGAATGCAGTAAGCCCGTGATCAAAACCTTTATTTCCTTTCCACAATGAAGTGTTGTGACAAATCCGGCAATTCTGATTGGGATAAAATGAAGCGGTAATTTCATTTACATGGATATCTTCATGGCAATCTACACAGTTCAGGCCAATATTTTTGAACTGCCATTTGTCTCCATCCCTAAGATGACAGGCAAAACAAGGTGTAGCCACGTGCGCACCGTCCAAAGGAAAATCACTCTTAGCATGTGCCTCGATCGTATACAGGCTGGGAGAAAACCCATCAACTTTGTGACATTCGACACAGTCAGGCCGACTGGCACCATCAACAAATGCTCCTTCATGATAGTCCGAATGGCACTCTGCACAAGTATTATGTGGTAAGGGGTCGGTAAAACTTTCTGAAATATGGCATTGCCGACAATCAACCGTTTCATGTTTTCCTTCCAATGCAAAATTGGTCAATCCATGATCAAAATTGTCCAGACTGCCTGCTACCCGGAAAGATTCCTCGGTATGGCAGTCAATGCAGGAAACCCCAAATTTCCCTTTGTGGATGTCTTCGTGGCAGGCAACACAGTTGTCGGCAGCTATGCCTAAATTATCTTGAAAAATATCTATTGGTCTGGATTGTGGTGCATGGCAGCTGTAACAATCGATATTCCGATGCTGACCTTTCAAAGTGAAACCAGTTTTAGTATGGTTAAACCTGTTCAACCTTCGGTGGGAGCTAAAGGACTCTTCTATATGGCACTGCTTGCAGTCAGTTCCTAAATTGTTGTTGTGCGCATCGTCATGACAACTATTGCAGTTAGTGAAAGGGACATCGGCAAAACGCTGGAACTCTTCTCCATTTCTGGTCTCCATTTGGTGGCATTCGATGCATTCCACGTCCTGGTGTTTACCCAAAAGGGCAAATTGAGTATTGGCATGGTCAAAAAGAGATGCCGGAGAAAAAGCATCGGTTGAGTGGCATTTTGTACAATCGTTATCGAGGGTGTTTTGGTGATAGTCTTCGTGGCAGTTGATGCACTCTGTTCCCAGTCCGAGAAAAGTTTCAATTCGGTCTTTTAGTTCTTCGTCCAATATTCTTTCAGAGGTATGGCAATCACGGCAGTCAATTTTTTCATGAGCGCCGGTCAGTTTGTATCCAGTGAGATTGTGGTCAAAACTGTCTTCATTAAATCGAACCATATCGAATTTTCGTCCATGATGGTCACTGTGGCAGGTAGCACAGTCCTGAGCCCTGACATCTTTGGATGCATGAAAACCCGCTTGCCTGTCCAGGCGAACTTTTATTTCAGAATGGCAATCCAGGCACTTGGCATTGGATACTTTCTGTCCCAGGGCATGGCATTGTGTACAATTGGAGATTCCTTCAAGATGAGCATGTGAAGATGCTAAATCCCCTGGTGACAATTGGCCAAAGGTATTTGCTCCAAAAAGGCAGGTGAAAACGGCAATATAAAATAAGCGTATCTTCAAATTGAAAAATTATAGGTTCATTTGGCATGTTTCCGCATGGTGTAGCCAAAACGTTTTGAAATCTTCACGCCGGCATTCTGCAAAAACTTGGCAGGCAATTCCCCACCTGCAAAAATATAGACCAGATCATTCTCCAATTCTGAAATTGCCCCATCTATCAATTTCATTTTTACCCTGTTTTTTTCAATTGCTGTCAGATTGGAACTATAGATTACTTCCAACTTATTCATGCCGGTATAATAATTCAGACGTTCCCGGTTTTTTGGTTTGATGCGGCTGAATGCATCCTTTCTGTAGGAGATGGTGACATCATTCTGTTCGGCAAGTGACATGGCTGCTTCCACGGCGGAATCACCCCCTCCTACGACAATTATTTTTTTGTTGGAAATTCGCTCCGGTTCCAATAAACGATAGGCTACTTTCTCTGACAATTCCCCAGGCACTCCCAATTTTCTTGGGCTTCCCCGACGGCCAATTGCAATCAAGACAGACTGTGCAGTCAGCTCATCCCCTTTATTGCTTTTAATTACAAAATGGTTGGCTGCGGGCTGGATGCTCTCCACTTTTGTCTTTTCACGAATGGAAATATTGTTTTTGCCAAGGGCATCATTCCATATCTTCAATAGTTCCCCTTTGCTGGTGTCGTACAGTTTGACCTTGCCATATAAAGGCAGATTCATCGGGGCCGTCATGACAATTTTTGATCGGGGGAAATTATAAACGGTACCACCCAAGGTATCCTGTTCTAATGTCAAGAATTTCAGACCATGCCTTTTGGCATTTAGAGAGGCGGCAATTCCAGCAGGCCCAGCACCAATTATGACCAGGTCATATTCTGCCCCATTCTTGGGCAAACCAGATTTGACAATGTTCTCCACTGCTTGCTTTCCCTGCTCTACGCTGTTCTTGATCAGCCCCATGCCCCCCAGTTCACCGGCAATATAAATTCCTTCTACGTTGGTCTCGTATTTTTCATTGACGTGGGGAAGATCAACCCCCCGTTTTTCAGTGCCTATGACCAGAGAGATGGCTTCCGTAGGACAGGCATGAAAGCAGGCTCCATGCCCTACACAGTTGGAGGCATTGATTAACGTACCGCTCCCATACATGATGCCCAGTATATCTTTTTCAGGACAGGCTTCCACACATGCCCCCGATTGGATACATGATCCAAGGTCGATACGGGGATGCAAAGAAACAGGCTCGAAAAGGCCGTCCACCTTGGCCTTCTCCACCTTCGATGCTACTTTGTCGGACGCTTTTTTTTCTTTTCTCAAATAGAGATAAACAACCAAAGCGCAGAACAAAATCACGGTGACATATATGATCGTTTGTTCGAGTAACATGGCTGTAAACCGGATCGGTCATTTTATAATTAAAAAATCCAGGTGTATCCAAGCGCAATAACCACGGCCACATGCACAAGCACTATGACCAGCATAATCAGGGCAAACGGCATGTGGGCAACGTGCCAATATTTAAACAGCTTGCGCATCGTCTGCAAACGCTCAATACGGTTGGATAAGGAGAGTTCCCGTTCAACAAGCCCCACCACTTTTTTCACATTTTCTTTGGACATATTGTTGGTTCGCAAAATTTGCCGCACCTTTTTAACAGCTTTTTTATCTGCCCAATATTTATTAATCATGTTCGATAAAAGGTTGCTCTTTTGTGGTATTTTAACTTGGGAGGCATTTAAAAGTGTTTGGTAGTCTTGCTCGCTTAATCCATAAGAATGTTTCAGCATCTTCTCGATATCACTTTTCATCCCTTGCAGTTCATTCAGGCTTAATTCCCTGCCTTCAATTGTTCGGGGAATCTGCACATAAATGAAGCGGCCGATCACCCCAGAGAGCACCACCGCTACCATGCTCCAAAACGCAACAGAAACAATGCCCCCAAACTTAAAGGCCGTATGAAACAGGATCATGATTGGCCCAAGCGTACAGAGAAAAATATGGAACTCCAGCCAGTATTTTACCCGCCCCAGTTTGTTCATGAACCGGTAGCGCTTGCGGGCAATATAGATTGAGACACCTATAAAAATAAGTAAGGTGCCAATGATGCCAAGCCCCTGACCAAAAATCCCACTGGGCTTAAACCAGCTATGGTCAGGATGATAAAACCGTTCTTCTAAAGGAGTGGTGTAGTAAGGAATGCCTTTTACAAACAAAAAGACCGTCGTCAGCACCACGATGCCGACCATCACGCTAATGTATATTCGATGAGTCAATGCAGACATATCTCATTCAATCGGGAGTTCGTTAAGGCTTAGTTTTTTGTTGCACGGACAAATCTATTCGTTCAATTGGTTCCAACAAATGAAAATAAGCCGAACAGTGATTTTATATCTCTGAGTGGGAATGGAAGATGAACTAATGTGAAAAAGAGAAATTATGTACTGAAGCTGTTTAAAAATGATAGAGTATGGAATACATTCTCAGCCTGTTGAGCTTATGTACAATCAATTCAATTGTAGATAAAACAAAAGCCTCCTCAAAATAGCATATTCGCTAAAAACCAAATGTACATAAACCTAAAGTCAGATACATTCAATTTTTTTTACATTTTTTGTACAAAAGCAAATTCCGAATCTTAACCATCTGTAAATCAATAATTTACCTCCAAACCGTTCTTACATCGAGAGAACACCAAAGATTTCCTTTTTTGACTCATAACCTCACTGATCCGTATCTTCGCAGCAAGTGAAGAATGGTTTGCATACCCTCAATTAGTGCCCCTTCCCCCTGAGAACCCATCTCTATCAATTCGTATCTTGACTGATGTTGACAATACCCGACCAAATTAGGATCAGTTATTTCTCTTGAATTAGCTCCAAACATTTTTTGTGCTAATTTTAAAATTCGTTTACTAAACAAATTCGACAGTACAACCTGTTGAATATATCCCAGCATTGGGATGATTATGGCCACTTTTAGAGATAGACGTTATTTGGTTTTAGTGATACTGTGTCAGCTCTGCCTTGAGGTTTCAGGGCAGTCCTTCCCTGATTTGCCCCAAATCGAGCCTTCCCACATTACCACCTTTACAGCGGCCAATGGCTTACCCGTTTGCCTTCAACAAGTTTTTTTTGCCCCTAACGGGAGGACTTATGTGACCAATTGTGGTCCGGGACAAGGAGAGGAAAACACTTATCTGTATGAATATGATGGATATCGCTCTATCAGAATACCCTTCCATCAATTATTGGGCGACGCTAAGGCGGTTCCCTTATTCATTGGAATAAATGATGAGGGAGCGTTGTTAGGTCGTTTTGAACAGGGCAGTTCATTTTCCAACTCTATTTTTATATTGGACTTGGACAAATTGGAATTAAAGACCTATTCCCTTCCGAAGGATCTTCCTTCCAACACAACCGTACTGACAGTAAATTTTTCGACGAAATTTGGTTATACCATCCTGGCCTCCAACAGGGAGCATTATTATTTATTGGAGTTCAGCAAAGGAGAAATGAAGCTGACGACTCGTGTAGATGCATATAACACTAAAATTACTGATAATTATATTTATCGCCCTGTTATCCTCCGAACAACAAAAGCCATTTGGTTTTGGGGACAAAATAAAATGAAATTGTGGCGATATGACCTGGAAGACCAAACGACACTTCAATTTGATTGTCCCGCTTTCTTTCCATCCAATTGTGATCATTCAACGGTCTCAAATAAAAGTGTGATTGACCTGTTCCTTGGACAAAAAGAAGAGGAGCCTATCCTGAGGCTTTTCAAGGAAGAATACAAGTATTTTCAGTTTGACACCGCCCAAAAAACCTTTTCCCCCATTTCTCCTGCACAAGCCTTCTCCTTTCCTTACCCCATCACTGAGAACCACTGGTACAATAAAGATCGGGTGGGCAATATCCTATTGGTGCCCAATGAGGAAGCTGAAAAGAATGAATTATTGTTGAAAGATGCACATGATAATAACTGGTTCCAACTTCCACCGCTTTGGGATTTAACGAAAGAGACCGGTAACAATCCAAGAAGCAGAGCCGGAAACCTGCAAGGAAGGGATTTTCGTCAAACGATTATCTCTCGCTCCCTGGGGGGAATTACCTTCATCGAACTGAAACCCTTGCAAGCGATACAAAGCTTTCCGATAGGAGCAACCCGGAGTATCACACAACTGAGTGAACATCGATTGCTGGTAAAAAAGCAGGGTTTGGCTACTAACGTTACAACGATCAATATAAAAGATAAAATGATCGACCCCTTGGGTGAAGTCCCTTGCCTTTCCAACTCAGGTAATATCCTGGCCGATATCGTACGCAGCCCAGACAACCTGCTTTTTATTAATGGTAAACAGTCCCTCATCCAATTTGATCCACAAACCGAAGCCTGTCATGTCCATGAAATTGGCTTTTCATTCAGCCGTTTTACGCTGCTTAAAGATGGAAGAATGGCCATAATTAGTGATGAGGGCAACAAGTTGTACTACTTTGATTTGGACACCAAAAAAACGAGTCCAGCCCTCTCAGGAAAAGATACCATTGATTTTCGGTCGACCGTCTATCAAATCAAAGAAACTTCGGATGGTCAGTTGTGGGTCGGCACACAAAATGGTATTTGGAAAATAAACCCCCAGACCAACATTTTGACAAAACCTCACCCTCATTTACCTTTTCAATCTGATGTGGTGTATTTCATAAACGAAGGTGAAGATGGACATCTTTGGTTGGGCACTGGTTCTAAAGGTCTGCATATTTACGATCCGGAAACGGGAGAAGTGAAGACCCTTGACAAGGACAGTGGCCTTTCTAATAATACCATAGTCAGTATCTTAAACGATGCGGAAGGAGTTAGATGGGTCAATACTTACCACGGCTTAAACCTGGTGTCCCCCAAAGGAGAACTGTTGGTCAAGCTATATGAAGAAGATGGTTTGGCCAATAATGAAGGCAACCGTTTTTCTTCCTATCAAACCGACCAGGGCCAGTTGGTTTTTGGATCTATCAATGGCGTAACGGTCATTGATCCAGTACTGGTCAAGAAACGTTTTTTGGTCAAGGACAACTTACAAATAGTCTTGACAGAATTGAGTTATTTTAATCCGACAACCGAAAAAGACACCTTCCTTCGCCAACCATTTGAGGAGCTTTTGCCCGTAAAACTGCCCGCAGCGAAACGCTACCTGAAGTTGCGGGTCAGCTTGTCCGATTTGCAAAATATTCAAGATAACCAATATGAATACCGTCTTGAGTACCCTGGTGAAGAGAAACCCATCAATTGGACTTTTTTAGGCAACCGTCCTGAAATCAGCTTAATTGATTTACCTGCTGGAAAATATGACCTGGTTATCAGGGGAAAGAATTACCGGGGACAAGTCGCAAAGGAGCCTATACGCATCGCCATCCATGCCAAAGAGCTATTTTATAAAACGACCTGGTTCCTTGTCCTGATGATATTCATCGTGTCCGCCCTGCCTTTGCTGTGGTTGATTCGAGAGCGACGGACCAGAAGGCAACTTGAAATCATGGTTAAGGAACGTACCAAAAAAATAGAACGAGACAAGGCCATCATTGAAGAGCAGGCCAAACAGCTCAAGTCCCTGGACGAAGCCAAGTCCCGCTTTTTTGCCAACATCTCCCACGAATTCCGCACACCGCTCACCATCATCTCCGGTATGGCCGACCAAATCGAAAAGCAACCTGATCAGTGGTTGGGAAAGGGGGTGAAAATGATCCGCCGGAGTAACTCCAACCTATTAGACCTGGTCAACCAAATCTTGGACCTGCAAAAACTGGAGGCCGGTTCAATGACCGTTAACTGGCAATTGGGGGATATTCTGCCCCTGCTCCGCAACCTGAGTGAGCAATTTGAAGGCTTGGCCATCAGCAAAAGACAAACCCTGACTTTTGCATCGGAACTGGAACAACTGGAAATGGACCACGACCCCGAAAAGATCATGCGCATCGTTTCCAATTTATTGTCCAATGCCATTAAATATTCACCGGAAAAAGGTCAGGTTACTTTCAAAATCTCGGAAGAAAATCAGGTTGGCCGGCATTTGGAGATGGCTGTTCAAGACTCAGGGCCGGGAATCAACGCAGAGGAAATCCCTTATATTTTCAATCGTTTTTACCGGGTGTCCGACGACAAGGTTGGTTCTCAATTGGGTACGGGCATTGGCCTTTCCTTGACCAACGAACTTGTTCAACTGCTTGGTGGCTCCATCGAAGTGGATAGCCAAATCGGTAAAGGTTCTTCGTTCCGGGTGCTACTACCTATTACCAAACGAGCGGCTCCCATGCCTACAAAAAAATTGGTGGATGTGCAAACCCAGGTGTTTGGCACAGAAGGGCCTGTTTCTATAAAAACTCCCCCGAAAGAAGGGCTTCCCCATGCACTGATCGTGGAAGACAACCCGGACATCGCCCAGTACCTGAGTATTTGTTTGGCCGGACACGCCGAGCTGCAATTTGCCAGCAATGGACAAGAAGGAATCGACCAGGCCCTGGAGACTATCCCCGACATCATCATCAGCGATGTGATGATGCCCCTCAAAGATGGGCTGGAACTATGCGAGACCCTCAAACAGGACACTCGCACCAGTCATGTCCCCATTATTTTGTTGACCGCCAAATCCGATGTGGTCTCCCGCATCGCTGGCCTGCGCCAGGGCGCAGATGATTACCTGGCGAAACCTTTTCACGAAGAAGAGCTTTTGGTGCGGATGCAAAACCTGCTGAACATTCGACGACAACTGCAAGCGCGATATCGTGACCTTTATAACAATCCGCTTCCACCACCATCGAAAACAGCCCCCAACCAGGAAGATGCATTCATCCTTCAATTGCAGGAAATTTTCGAGGAACATCAGGACGATTCAAATTTCGACCTGAACCTGTTGAGCCAGAAAATGTACCTCAGCCGTTCACAACTGGGAAGGAAGGTAAAAGCCCTGACGGGAAAGTCGCTCTCGCTCTACCTCCGGCTGCTTCGCCTGCAAAAAGGAAGGCACCTGCTGCTTACCACCGACCTCTCTGTCAAAGAGGTAGCTTATGATGTAGGCTTCACAGATCCCAATTATTTCACCCGCGCCTACGTGGAAGAATACGGCGAAAACCCCAGTAAAACCAGGGGTTTTTAAGAGAATGCGCAGCTGGTGCTACTCCATGCGCAGATAGTCCAGATGGTTTTCGGACTATCCCTCCACCTTTGTTTCATCATTATTTCTTAACGCTAAACAGCAAAATAGTAATAAGGTGAAACGAAAAATTTCTAACCTGTTTTTTCTCAACTTGACCTCTTTGACGATTGTCCAAATCTATTCAAAAATCGTCTTCCAAGACCTTACCGAACTGGTTCCGGACATCTGCCAGTGGGATGTGATACAGGATGGCTGGATTGCACTCACTACAGAGCTGCAGTTTGTCAATCCGCAACCGATTCCCTGACCTGCTTTGCCGATCTTTTTAATGGCTGGATTCCCGGCCCTGGAATACAATACCCTGGAGGTATGAACTCGCTGGTACGAGGCTGTCCCCAGTACCACCCTACCCCTGCAAGACCAAACCTATTATTTCATAAATAAATAAAATACCATTAAAATGAGCTTATTCAATGCTTTGCCACTGGCCCTTTTATCAAGATTCACGGTAGTGTTAATCATGCTGCTGACCGCCCACTGTGCCGCTGCGCAATTAAGCACCACCGATTTCGTCACCACCTGGAAGACCGACAACACGGGGCCATCATGTAACTCCTGCATCACCATCCCTGTCACTGGTGGCGGATACGATGTCGATTGGGACAACGATGGAGTCTTTGATCAGTTTGGTTTATCAGGCAATGTTAGCCATGACTTTGGTACACCTGGCATTTATACCATCCGAATTAGGGGCTCATTCCTCCGCATCAATTTCAATAATAAAGGAGATCGCGAAAAGATCATGTCCATTGACCAGTGGGGCAATATTACCTGGATCACCATGAGATATGCTTTTCTGGGTTGTACGAACCTGGGCTATACGGCCACTGACAATCCTGACTTATCGAGTGTCTCCGACATGCTCTTCATGTTCGGAGAGGCTACTTCTTTCAATGGCGACATCAGCGGGTGGAATACCACACAGGTTAGTTTAATGAGCCACATGTTCTATGGAGCCACTGCCTTTAACCAGGACATCAGTGGGTGGAATACTGAAAACGTTACCGATATGTCGGCCATGTTCGAAGCCGCTACGGCTTTTAATAGAGACATTGGAGGATGGAATGTTGAAAACGTTAAGGATATGACCAGCATGTTTAGAAAGGCGACTTCCTTTAACCAAAATATCGGAGGATGGAATATTGAGAAGTTGTCAAACATGTATGGGATGTTGGACAATGCTGGTTTGGACATCACCAACTACGGCAACACCCTCATTGGATGGGCAGCACAAAAAGTAAAACCTGGAATATGGATACATGCCAATGGCCTGAAATACTGCCTGGGGGAAACAGCCCGCAATATCCTGACCAGTGCTCCCAACAACTGGCGAATTTTCGGCGATATCAAGGAGTGCAATTTTGCAGATGCCTTCATCACCACCTGGGTGACCACCACTCCTAATGAAACCATTACCATCCCCACTACCGGTGGTGGGTACAACTATGATGTAGACTGGGGAGACAACAGCACCTCCACCGGACTCACGGGCAATGCCACGCATACTTATGCGACACCGGGCCCACATAAAATAAAGATCATCGGTGACTTCCCCCGCATCTATTCCAACAATGGTGGTGACAAGGACAAGATCCAATCCATCGACCAATGGGGAAATATTGCCTGGACTTCCATGGGAAGTGCTTTTAGGGGTTGCTCTAACCTGGGCTATACAGCCACTGACAATCCTGATCTGACAAGCGTCACCGATATGAGTTCCATGTTCGCATGGGCCACTTCTTTTGATGGGGACATCGGGGGGTGGAAAACCGATAACGTCACCAATATGGCCCTCATGTTCACTTATGCTACTTCTTTTAACGGGGATATCGGAGGGTGGAAAACCGACAAGGTCACCAATATGGCCGGTATGTTCGATACGGCCTCGTCCTTTAACCAGGACATTAGTGGTTGGAAAACCGATAAGGTCATCAATATGCGCTTCATGTTCTCTTATGCCACTGCATTTAATCAGGAAATCGGTGGGTGGAATACCGAAAACGTCACCAACATGGAATTCATGTTCTGGCTGGCCTCCTCTTTCAATGGGGACATCGGAGGGTGGAAAACCGATAACGTCACCACCATGACCTCGATGTTCGAAAACGCTACGGCCTTTGATAGAGACATCAGTGGGTGGAAAACCGATAAAGTTATCAGTTTGGCTTACATGTTCTATGGAGCAACTTCTTTTAATCAGGACATCGGAGGATGGAATACTGATAACGTCAAATTTATGGACGGCGTTTTCGGCGGGGCCACTTCTTTTAATCAGGACATTGGTGGATGGAACGTTGAAAATGTTACCAGTTTGAACCACATGTTGGATAATACTGCTATGGACATCACCAACTACGACAACACCCTCATCGGCTGGGCAGCACAACCAGTCCGGACGGAAGTCTCTCTCGGCGCTAACGGCCTTAAATACTGCCTGGGGGAAACCGCCCGCAATACCCTCATCACTGGTTACAACCTCTGGGACATTTCCGGCGATGCCTTAGCAGCATCAGATGCCGATGCCGGTCCCGATCAAACGGTGTGCGCCGCGAATGTTACCCTGGCTGCCAATGCCCCCACATTTGGGACCGGCATGTGGTCGGAAGTGGCCGGTGATGGGCAGGGCATGTTCGGCAATGCTGCGGACCACAATACCACTTTCACAGGAACACCCGGAGTAGCGTATACCTTGCGCTGGACCATTACAGGTGGTACCTGTAGCAAAACCGATGAGGTGGTCATTACTTTGGAAAATTCAGTCGTAACTGTAGCTGTGACACCCACCTCGGTCGCCGAAGACGGTTCAGTCAATCTGATATATACCTTCTCACGGAACTGCGCCGCTAACGCAATTACGGTGAACTTTGGTGTGGCCGGAACAGCCGCATTTAGCACAGATTATAATCAGTCTGGTGCGACGACCTATAATGCCACAGCCGGTACCGTTACCATGGGAGCAGGTGTCAGCTCCATAGATGTGATCGTTGATCCAACACCCGACATGACCGTAGAGCTGGATGAAACAGTGGAACTGACCGTACAACCGGGAGCGGGCTACACCGTTGGAGCGCCCAACACTGCCACCGGCACCATCGGGAACGATGACCAGGCCGTGATCTCCATTACCTCTCCTTCGATAACGGAAGGCAACACCGGCGACAACCCGATCCTGAATTTTGAAATATCAATGAGCCAGGAAGTAGATGCCAATGTAGATTTCAATTATACTTCCCTCTCAGGCACTGCCACCGTCAACATTGATTACCAAAATCCAAATGGTTCCCATACTCTTTCACCGGGTGAACAGGCCAAACAGATTGGTGTAACCGTGAACGGTGACTGTGAGATTGAGATCGATGAAGACTTTGTGCTGCAACTCTTTGGACTGAACGCAGGAGGAAGGAACGTGACCTTCTCTTCCAACCTGCCAACCCTTGATGGCACCGGAACAATTTTAAATGATGATGCCCTGCCGGAAATTACCTGTCCTGGTGACCAGACCCAGGGCACCGATGCAGGGCTCTGCTCGGCCAGTGTTACCCTGGGTGTACCCACTACCAGCAGCATCTGTGGTGCTGACGACCTGGAGTTCCGCACCCGAACGGTTGATCAAACCAACAATCCTACCGGGCCATGGACTGCCTGGATATCGGCAGCTAACAATGTGCGGACTTTTGCGGTGGGCAAATATGAAGTAGAATGGAGCATCGACGATAACTCCGGTTCTTCTTACTGCAGCTATTATGTGACGATCAATGATACAGAAATCCCGATAATGGTTTGTCAGAACATGACCGTTTCCCTGAACAATGATGGTAACCGGACCATCACCCCGGGAGATGTCTACGATGCTGCTAACTCCAGTGACAACTGTGGAACCATCAACCTGGTGAGCGTATCACCCAACCAGTTTACCTGTTTGAACGAGGGTGCCAATACGGTTACCCTGACCGCCGATGATGGCAACGGAAACTCAGCGACCTGCGATGCCACGGTGACAGTCGATCCTTTTATTACCGGATATACCGCCACCCATACCAATGAAACATGTTCCGGGGCCGCTGACGGAACAATTGCTCTTTCTGCCTCTAGTCCCGGTGGGCAGATTGGTTATTCTATTGATGGTGGCGTGAATTATCAGTTCAACGGGAGCTTCGTCAACCTAAACCCCGGAACATATGATATCGTGCTCAAAGTTTTTGGTGTACCTGCCATTTGTGAACTCTACGCTGTAGATATAACTATTTCAGCAGGGACAAATGCCCAGACCTGGTACAAGGATATGGACGGTGATGGTCATTCCGATGGGATCAATCTGATGGCCTGCACGCAGCCTCCAGGTTACCATCTGGCCAACGACCTCCAGTCCACCGACGGGGACTGCAATGACAACGATGCCGATGAATTCCCCGGCCAAGCCTGGTACGACGATCAGGACGGTGACGGTTTTGGTTCAGGTAACTGGCAGAATGCCTGTCAGCGGCCAGTTGGCTGCTTCACCGCTGCTGAATTGCAAGCTGTTAGCGGCGACTGCAATGATCAAGATGATGATGTCCATCCGGGTGCAACAGAAGTATGCAACGGTATAGATGATGATTGTGATGGTGAAATCGATGAAGGAACTACAGGCGGCCTTACCTGGACAGGTAACGTAGCTTTCTACACGCAGGCAGATGTGGACGCATTTTCCCGGTGTTACGCCGTTATTGATGGCTCCGTAACGATCATTGGGACAAACATCACCAACCTGTCCAACTTGTCCAACCTCGAGGAAATTACAGGCAACCTGACTATCCAGTCGACAGGCTTAACCAGCATGGTTGGCCTGGACAATCTTTTAGACGTAGGTGGTACGCTAACCATTTATTTCAATTCTTCACTCACGACGCTGGACGGGCTCGATGCACTCGGTTCAGTAGGCAGCAACCTGATGGTCTATTACAACTTTACTTTAAGTGACGGTTGTGCCATTTATAATCTTGTCAATGGAGGAGTGTCGGGTGGAATGAGTATTTTCTTTAATGCGGCGGGTTGTAACAGCGTAGCCGAGATCAATGCCAACTGTGGACCGAACAACCTGGCTGCCAATCCGAACAGCAACCAGTTCAACTCTCTGGAACCGGGCAATATTTTAAACGATGAAAAAGGACTTGGCCAGATAGCCATAAAAGTGTTTCCCAATCCTGCGGCAACCAATACCACCGTGCAGTTTGACCAGACCATTTCCTCCGGATGGGTTCGTGTCGCTGATATTACCGGAAGGATCGTGAAAGAGAAACCAATTGTTCAGGAAATGAGTCAGTTGAAGTTGGATTTGCATACCTGGAAACCAGGAACTTATTTCATTATGATAGAAGCAGCCGGAAGGAAATTGATTACAAAGAAACTAACTGTGATCAACAACAGATGATTTGTTCTGATTGTTTGAAGCAGTGGCTCTCCTGTGGAGAGCCACTGCATTTAATTGTAAAAGTCAAGACTCGATCCGACAGTTAGAATTTATCGGGCATTAAAACTGTCCGCCCATCCAGGTCCTTTTGTAGTTCCGCTAAATCATGATAGATTTTTTTACGGAAGGCAATGGCATAAAACTCCTTTTGAACAATCTCAATTTTTGCAGTCAATGGGCAAAGATGTTTAGTTCATGGTTGTCATTTTTTACCTGCCAAATTATATAATTATGACTTTTCCTGAACCGATGACAATTCCTTTTTCTCGCACCGAAAAAATATATGCTCCTTTAGTAAGGTTCCCTTTTTCAAAATATATTTTCCCCATCTCATATTTTATGGGACAATTTATTTTCGCACCCGTCATATCTACCAGAAATAACCTGATATCTTTATAGTTGTCAAGCGGTAACGTTATTGTTCCAATAGATTTAACGGGATTTGGAACAACCTCTAGGTCAGCGATCTGTACAGGAGAATTGACAATTGATACCATGTTATCACACCCCTCATTTCTACCAACCCTTATGAATAAATCATCGAAATAAGAATCATTGTCTGTCCCTGCATTTCGAGTTCCTTTCAGTTCAACTTGTATTGTTCTTGTCAACTCAGGAATGTTTTCCCAAATGCTGAACATAGTCCATGAACTGTTAAGAGTGGAGATGGTATTGCTTACACCGATCTCTACGCTGTTCTGGTCAAGGAATATGAGTCGCAGCTCGGGCAAGTCGGAACCGCTATAATTTGATAAATATCCTCCGAAATTAACCGGGAAACTTCCGGTATCAATTGAATCGGCATATAAAGAAACACCAATGCCTTGAATACATACTCCTAACGGACTTTCCTCACAAAGTCCTCCAACTGCAAAGTACCTTTCGCCGGAATGAGGTGAAATGCCATTACAAACTCCATCCGTCAGAGGTTCGACAATGCCTTCCGTCACAGTCCAATTTAACAAGCTGTCTTCAGCCCCAGGGTTCAGTAGAAGATTGGGTGTGGCGATGGAAGTTCCCGTACTAAAAGATACCGGTGTTGTCCATTCACTCCAGTTGAGTTCTCTATCACGGTACCGCACCCTCCACCAATAGATCGAATTTTCGTCCAGTCCTACTATTTTTTCATCGGTCAGGTCATCTCCCGCCTGTGTATCTTCTTCGAAATACCAATTTTCAAAATTTTTCCAACTATCAACAACAGGGGCGGAAAAGTCATTTTGGTCGGTGGATACTTGCCAATGGCTTTGCCCGTGTAAAGCCATTGTGTTGGGAGAAGAAAATGCATTGGCATCTAACTCAACACACTCCGGTGCAATTTCTTCATCAATGGGAAAAACAGGAACAGGGGTGTCTACAACAGTGGAGGTTAACCGGATAGTGACACTGTCAGTAATTTCGTTTTCTAAAATACCATCCTGGTCTCCCCTACTGATTCTTTTGATGACTACCTTGGGATCTGTATCATTTGTCATTTCTACCGAAACAAATCCATACTCATCTTGAGAAACGGAAAATTCATCATAATCAAAGTTGGGAAACTCCCCCCAATTATCAATTGCTCCTCCGGCAGTTGCCACATTAATCCAAAGGTGTTTGTGGTCTCTTGAATTTCCACGGGAATATCCATGTGTATGACCAAAGAAATGAATACTTGGCTTATCACAATCTGTACTGAATTGTTCCAGTCTTTCAATCACATCTCCTGTATAATCAGACTCTCCGGGTGTCCAAAGCTCCGATTTATGAGGATGGTGCAGTTGGGCAAAAACGAAGTCTATGGAGTCTGAACTGCAAGTCATTTCAAGTGCCATCTCTAACCAATCCAATTGCTCTTGATTATCAAAAGGGCCATTTGAGTCCAATCCTATGATCCGTACATTTCCATAGTCTTTGTACCACCAATGTTCTTCAAATCCAGTGGTGCCATTTTCCGGCATTTTAAAGTATTGAAAATAATATGTTGAGTTTTGCTCATGATTTCCAAGAACGGGGTAAACAGGGACATGGTTAAACAAGTCATGGGAGGGGTCAAAAAAGTGTTCCTCCCATTGCGAATAAGTCGTTCCGGTCACTACCAAGTCTCCCGGAATCATAACAAGTGCCAAGTTGTCAATTAACTCTCCACCAAATTCACTTCCCAAATAATCAATGATTCCATCATGGACAATTTCATGAAACTTGTCGGGAAAGGAACCGTCTCGCTGCATATCGCTCATTGCAATGATTCTAAATGGCTCTTGGTCGGAAGCAATTGGAGGAGTTTTGAAATTATAAATTTCTGAAAGGGCATTACCCGTTTTGACCCGATAAAAATATTTTGTAAACCGCTCAAGGTTTTCCAGTTTAACTTCATGTATCATAGCATCGCCAAATGAATTTTGAGCCGTTCCGCTTGTTACATTTCCAAGCGTATCTGTCAGCCCCCATTCGACGATACTCTCTGATATTGAATCGGTTTCCCATAATATGTAAATCGAATTGGGCGTTGCGTCCTGTAAGTAGGGTTGGACCTTAATTGTTTGAGCAAATGAGTAGGGAACAGTCGAAATAAGGAGTACAAAAAAGGTGGTTAAGTTTTTCATGTTTTTGTATTTACTTGATTGCTATGAATTGGTTGTTACAAACTCCTTGTTACACATAACGTCCTATATAATTCAGAAAATCATTTTCAGTAAGATCGACTTAAATCACTGGTGAGAAGTTCATTACAAACATAAAATAATTTGAAAGTAGTTATAATCCTAACGCTGGAATCCTTCCTTTGACTTCACCCATTTTTTATCTGTCAAGTAAAGCGTTAGCCTTCTCATAGCAGCATGTTCCTAAAATCAAACTTACAGAAAACTGCAGTTAGACACATTAATTTTTTTACAATTTTTGTACGGTATTTTTATGAACCTGGTTCTGCTTTAGTCCTCATTGATGCCACCTGCTTACCGAATTAAGCGGTAAGCTCATCTAACTATCCCGATTATCCAATGTATCTGGTTTTAAGGTCAAATTCACAGCTTAATATAATTCCCTACGGCAATTGCGCTGGCCGGTTCAGACCGGATTTGGAAAATCGCATCGTTAAAGTCTCGATCACCACCATCAGTTACATTAATATCTTCAAAACATACAACAGTAGCGTTACAAACTTCATCATGGAATATAATGGTTTGGGTATCACCATGTTTGTTAAAGGCCGGAATGGTATATTGATGATCGAGCCCATTGGTAACCTCGCCGTTTTGCCAACCGTTAGCAATCAGGAAAAAGCCAATTACAGTGTTCTCGTCAAATGAACCCAAAAGTTTCATGGTGTTGCCAGGCTGAAGGTTACCGCCCGAGCCACTTGCGGAGGCATTGGGAAAGATGACAATTTTGGCCAACTCCTGAGCCGAGCTTGGCGGGTCATTGACATCGTAATAATAATAACCCAACGTATTGCGATAACCCGCTCCTTCGTGAAGGAAAGTCAGATAAATGTCGGCATCCTCTTGTACAAATATCTCACGTAGAACATTTTCTGTGAAATATTGTGGATTCGCTTGCATGGCATTTTGTCCTTCCGGCAAAGCAGTGCTAAATATTTGCGGCAACAGTGTTTCACAGACTTCCTCATCTGCCGCCAGATTGTCAGGTACCCCCTGGTCATCGTGAGCAGCTAATAATTGAGTCGAGCCTGGAATGGGCTGCCTCAGGATTTTAACACCACCTTGCCCTTTTGCCACGAAGATCCACTCTCCTTGTGCCTCCACGAAGTTGGCAGAAGCATTTTCTTCTCCTAAATCCCAAACGAAAACCAATTCAGGAGCATTTCCCGGGTTTTCAGGTGTTTGAAAAACCGCCAAACCATCAGCTCCATTGGCTACATAAAATAGATCGCCACCAAAACTTAGACCGTTGGTATTTCCTTTGGCCAAAAAATCACCAGGTGTATTGTAATTCAAATCTCCGGTGCCAACATTATAGACATGGAGACCATTACTGCCCATTGCGATGTAAACCAAATCAGGATCGTCAGGATGAAATTGCAAACTGTTTTTGCCACGGTAAGGGGCGTCTGTATTTTGATGTGATATGTTGGAAATTGGAAAATTCGTAGAAAAGTCTCCCTGCCCTAGTTTTGTCACTTTCAGGCTGGCATTGTCACCGGTTTGCAAACTAACAACATCTGACACACCCGTTACGGAACCGTTTGCTGCCACATATTTGGCATTGCTAAATGAGGTATGATCGATCAGCTCCAGCGTGTTGGCATTGAAGCAAAACGTTCCTCCATGCGTCTTTCCAGCGCTGACATACAAGTAGTCTCCAATTTGAACTACCCCATTGGCAGAAGCTGAGGTACCTTGTTCAAGCAAGTTGGATAAATTTATATAAGCATATTCATTCTGAACAACTCCATTGAAAACCAAGACTTCCACCAGCAGGGCCCCCTTCTTTTCATCAGAAAGAGCAGCCCAGACCCGAATATTGGAGGGTGATGAGGAAGGATCGACCGAGATGGTGTTAACGTCTGCATGCTGAAAAAAAGCCTGGCTCACAACCTCCGGGTTTTCACCATCACTGATATCAATGACTTCAATTCCTCCCAGATGTTGATTGCCTCGTACATGATAACTCACAATGGCATAACCGTGCACAAGTTCAACATGCGTCGCACTAAGGGTTTGACCTTGGTAGGCAAGTGGATTTACATCTGCTACATAGGTCCATACTATGTCGTTGGATGGTGTCAGGCTTTTCTCACCCTCAGCAGCATCTTCCCAGACAATGATTCGGTTCTCGACCGTTAACCGGTCAAAAAGGGTGGCCTGATCTTCATTTACTAAGGCAAAAACGTCAGGTTTGGATACATTTTCAACAGGAACAGGTATGCTGTCTTTATTGCAACTATATACCAAAACACTTAATAGTAAAATAAATAGGGGGAGATGGTTTTCATAATTGAACATGATTTAAATTTTTTAGATTGAAAAGAAATCGTTACAAAAATATTGGCAGGAAAATGAGCTAAATGGTATAATTCGATAATTGGCAGGCTATGGGCTGTTATTGGCAAGAGATGTCGCTTTTTTGGTAATTGCGCTCTTTGGGCTTGCCCTGTCAGGTTTGCCAAATACTAAGCAAAACACAACTAAACGCGTGTTATTCCGAGCATCAATAATCCTTTTTTATTTCTTTTGAAAAAAAATAACACCTGTTAATTGAGGACTTGGAGTCAACTCATTCTGAACCAAACAATAGTTAAATGGTAAGTCATGGGTTTGATGGATTATTGGGTAAGAATGCCCTTCAATTCCCCTTCTCTGTCTTCAATGAAATGAGGGCCTAACATCGGTATATGAAATATTTCTTTTTAACTTCTTTTTTTTGTTGCCTGTCGTATTTTGCACTCCATTCCCAGAACTTAGTGCAGAACCCCGGTTTCGAGAATTTTGAGAGTTGCCCAGATAATGGTGGGCAGATTTCCCGGGCTACACACTGGGACCGCCCTGAACTTACAACTGGCACACCTGATTATTACAACCGTTGCTTTGAACCAAGCCCTCCTGCGGCCAGTTTGGACATCCCATTTAATTGGACAGGCTATCAGGAGGCTCACAACGGAGATGGCTATGCAGGGGTCTATAATTTTGGTTATGGAGATTTACGGGAGTACATACAATCAAGGTTGATTGCTCCGTTAGAGACGGGATGGGCCTACCAAGTTGGTTTTTATGTCAACACATCCAACCTTTCAGGCATAGCGATAGATGCATTGGGGGCCTATTTTTCAGCGGACCCTCTTGTAGGAGAAGGTGACTTCCAACCTTTTTTGGGTGTGACACCACAAATCAATAACCCAACTGGAAATATATTGACCGATACGGCCGCTTGGACATATATTGAAGGGCATTTTGTTGCAACCGGGGGAGAAGAGTTTATTACCATCGGCAATTTTTTGACTGACTCCATGACACAACATATTATTTACGACGAGGGGTACGCCTATGGACAGGGCTATACTTTTATTGACGATGTTTCGGTTGTCTTGGCCGATTCTGTTACAAATGTTAATAACATAGCCGACAAAGATACGCGCGTGCAAATCTTCCCTAACCCGACACCGAATAATTTTACGGTTTCTTTTTTGGAGGGCCCTTTTGTAGATTGTTGTTTATATTTATATAATTTCAACGGTAAACTGGTGAAAACCCAAAACATTTATTCGGTTGAGACGGAAATAGTGGGCGACGATTTAACCCATGGAATTTATTTTTATAAAATAATTGGGACAAACAATAAAGTGTTTTCGGGAAAGCTGATTGTAGGCAAAGGTTGATTTGATGAATGGAGCTTCCTGACCTCCTCCTAAAAACCGCACCCAACCGGAATTAGAGCCATTTGGGAAGAGGACACCACAACTGGGGGAATTTCAAGAATATTGGCAGTAGCGTAAATCATTTTAGAACGATCAATTTCTTTCTTTTCCCTGTAATCGAGATAAACAGCCATAAAATATGGTCTTTGGCAAATTATTCCTGTCTAATCAGTCTGCTTGGATTGACTCTGGCTGCATTCAATATTTGAAAAGTTATTGCGGCTAAGGTGATCAGGGTCAGCAGAAGGGCTGCTGTGGGATAGACCCACCACGGAATGCGGATATGGTAAGCAAAATTTTCAAGCCACCCATTTAATAGATGGTGTGTCAAAGGTAGCGTAACCACCGTTGCAACCATGATTTGATAAATGTAGGTCTTGATAAACAAGGAATAAAGAGAAAATACCGAAGCACCCAGCACTTTCCTTATGCCGACCTCCTTTATGCGTTTGCTGACCATAAAGGCGACAATTCCGTACAGCCCTAGACAAGCCAGCAAAATAGCCAATATGGAAAATGCCTGAATCATGCTGGACAATTTCTCTTCAGAATGATATAAGCTTTCAAGGTCGGCATCCATAAACTTCCATTCCAGCGGAGTCCCCGTTGTTAGCTGTTGCCACGTATCTTCTAATATTGCAATTTGGTTCTTTGGATTCCCGGGATGGAATCGGACGTACATGTATTCAAGGTCGATGAACGGAAGAATTATTGCTGCCGGGCCCAATTCCTGGTGCAAGGAAGTATAGTTAAAATCTTCCACAACTCCCACTATGGTGCGCGGCCCATCCAATTCAAAAAAATGAACTTGTTCCCCTATCGGATTTTCCAGTTCCAGAAGTCCGACAGCTTTTTGATTGACTATGATAGCCTGGGTGGAATCATTCATGTACTCCTTTGAAAAAGACCGGCCACTGTCCATGAGTACGCCCATAGTGGTAAAATAGTCATAGTCAACCTGGTTAAAGAAAATTCTTTTGTTCATTTCAGGCCCTTCATCAACATTTCGAATGACACTAAAAGGCCAAGGGTCGCCAATAACCCTTTCACTTCGGCTTACCTGCAGGACAGATGAATGCTGGACCAATCGGTCTTTATACAGCTTATAGAAACGAGACATGTCTTCCGGTAATGTCTTGATCACAACGACATTTTCAGATGTGTACCCGGTATCTGTATTTCTTAAATAGTTTATTTGTTTGAAAATAATAAGAGAGGCACAAATCAGACTGATAGAAATCGCAAACTGAAGCGTCAACAACACATTCTTAAATTGAAGGGGAGATCGGGTCTCGGTCTTTAGTGTTCCCTTGAGTGATTTTACAACATTCATTTTAGCAAAACCAAGTGCCGGGTAAAAACTTGAAAGAATCCCAATAAAAATTCCGGCTGCAATCATCACAGGAACCACCTTCTGTATTTCTATTAACCCCGGATAAAATTCCCAATTCGCAAACCGTGAGACAAAAGGAAAAACCAAATAGACAAAACCAATGGAGAGCAGCAGGCTAAAGAAGGTCAGAAGCAACGACTCTATGACTAATTGAAACACAATACTTTTTCCATCGGCTCCCAATACTTTTCTGATTCCTGTGGATTTACTTCGATTGACAGATAACGCCTGGGAAAGGTTCGAAAAATTGAACCCTGCAATCAATAGAACCAAAATTGCGACGATCATGAGCGCTTTCATACTGAAACGATTGCCAGACCGGATATGGCTTGCCAAGTCATCGGTCATATCCACCGATCCAAGATAAATGTCGGACATGTTCTGGACTATGGGCCGAATAGGGCTAGGGTCATCAGGGTTTAGTTCTTCGAAATAATTTGCCAATCCAGCTTCGAACTGTTCAGGGTCGGTATTCGGTTGCAGTTTGACATAAGTCAAAAAACCAAGCCACCCCCAACTGGACAGATCAGAAGCATAACCTTCCGGGACGATGTACGTCGGAAAGGAAATTAAAAAGTCAAAATTCAAATGAGAATTAGCGGGCAGATTGGCCAATATACCAGTGACCTCTAATGAAATGGTATTGTTTAACAATAATGTCTCGCCCAATGGGGCAGGATCATCAAAATATTTTAATGCCATGTCTTCAGTAATCACTACTGAATTGGGTTGAACCAAGGCTGTTGTTGGACTGCCGGACAAAAGTTCAAATTGCAGTATTTCGAGGAAAACGGAGTCTGCATAATAGCCGCGATCCTCATAAAAATGAACACCTTCATTAGAGAGCAGGCAATTCTGGGTATACCGCAACCTTGAAATCTTTTCCAACTCAGGGAATCTGCCTCGGATACCAGGCGCTAATGCAGGTGGAGAGTTTACCAGCGTGGTGACATTCCCGGCATTATCCTGGAAAGAGCAATTGACTCGAAATACCTGATCGCTATTAACATGAAATCGGTCAAAGGAAAGTTCGTGGTTGACATAAAAAAGAATCAATAAGAAGCTACTGAGCCCAAGCGTCAGGCCGAAAATGTTAATTAAAGTAAATTTTTTTTGCTTCAGAAAATGCCGCCGGGCAATTTTAAGACTGAGTTTAAACAACATCCGGTAGTTCGTTATCAGGTTATGCTTTTTTTTCCAGGCAAACGGACGGAATAAATCCACTACCTCCATGAAAAAATAAATATCAGCTCTCCACTTCCCCAATGCAGCAGTCCGCTTACCATGAAGTTCGTAAAGGTCTCCCAGAAGTGTTTCAACCACTTCCTCCGAGCAAAACCATCTCAGCAAAGCTTCTGCAATCCCTGGGGGCTTTGGAACTTGCCTATTCATTGAATGCTAGGTTGAGCCCTGGGACATTTTTAGATAGAACTGCTCTTATCTGATGTGCTTCTTCTAATGCTTTTATGCCATAAGCGGTAAGCATATAGAATTTTTTTCTCCTTCCACCGCGCGCTGAAGTGGCCCCTCCTTCCCATGATTTTAGCATGCCCTTATCTTCCAATCTGTACAGTGCTGAATGCAATGCACCAACACTTGGGTTTCGCTTACATTTTTTGCGAAGCAATTCCTTAATTGCCACGCCATATGCACCATCTCCCAAACAGCCTACAGATAGTAGTACCAGTTCTTCAAATGCACCAAGTTTTGCCATATTATATTCCTGTTTGCAAATCAAATGTAGACAATTACATTCTTGTTTGCAAAACTAATCTGATGTTTTATGTTCGTCAAATTAATTACAGGTTCAAATTGATCATCATAAACAAACTGATTGAACCCGTTGACAAGGCATTAATAGCTTAGTTCGACAGCATTGCCAGATAAGCGCAAAAAGATTTTTTACATTTTTTGTACAGTTTGTTGATGAACCTGGCCCTGCGTTTTATTAATTTTCAAACTTGTTAAGACAGGTAACACACATGAGTCATCCCAAATTTTTGTACTGATCCAAAACAATCGAATTTTAGGTCTAAGACGTCGATTTCGACGGGCATCGAGCCGCCTTCACTTGTATTGCCCCGAAAATTTGGGATGACTCATGTTTTATACCCACTTGGTTTCTTTCCTTAATCCATCTTCACAATCCGTTCAATTATTTTCCATCCAGTATGGAGGTCTTCTATTTCCAAAAAATATACACCTTCTGAGAGCCCGCCAATCTGTAGCAAAGGCTGGTTGGCTTTGCTGAATAAATTGCGGCCTTCCAGGTTGTAAATAGTCGCTTTAAATTGCAATGGACCATTGACTGTGATATTGATTATACCCGTTGTCGGATTTGGGTAAATGCTCACAGAAGAGCTGGAAAGTTCATGCACGGAATTGATCAAGTCCATCCCATCACAGTCCTCATCAATCCCGTTGTTGGGTATTTCTATTCCATCTGGATTAATGTCTGCGTTTTCATCATCACAGTCTTCGGCCAGCAGGAATCCATCTTGATCCAAATCATCATCCAAGGTAGTGTCATCACAGTCATCGTCAATACCATTATAAGGCACTTCAGTCTGGTCGGGGTTGATTTGGTCGTTATTGTCGTCGCAATCTTCAACAATACCATATCCGTCTTGGTCAAGGTCATCGTCCAGCGTGGAGGGGTCGCAATCATCATCAAAACTGTTGTAAGGCACTTCTATTTGTCCCGGATTGATGTCCGGCAAAGTATCATCACAGTCTGCACTGTTCGAGACAAAATTGGATGGTTCGAGACATTGTTGTAAAAAGTTGTCAGGATCTCCAAAACCATCTTGATCGATGTCTGCATACCAATAAGTATTTGGATTCAGTGTAGAATCAAGATCATTACAATCCACATTGGATGGAAATCCATCCATATCCAAATCTGGGTAGTTACAAACCTCGGTTAATTGTGCCCAATTGGACGTTCCTTTATTATTAGTTGAAGATAACAGTATTGTATAGCAGGAAGTATCAGGAACACTTAAAAGGTAGGAATTCTCGGACTTTGGCAAGGTATCGACATAAATGGTATCGGTGGAAGATTCGTCAAGGTAAGCTAAAATAAAAGCGTCTCCGATGAGCGTATCGTTATCCTCCCAGAAAATCTGAAATTGATCTCCCACCAGTTCAGCATCAGTAATGGTAGGAGCATAGGGCGTAAAGTATTTGTTCATGATTCTTTGGGTAACCGTTCTCATTTGAGTTACCCAGGTAGAATCAAAATAGTTTATGGCGACAGGGTAAAATGGAGAATTAGGATTGGTTGGAAAATTGGCGTCATAAACAGCTTGAAAGTCAGTTGGTATGATACTGTAATAGTAGTAAAGTCTTTCCTTTATCCAGTCGCTTTCTGGTAAGATATCCATGTAAGGTTTTAATGTATCAGATTCGTGGATTCCCCAGAAATGGAAAAGTGGCCGAATGTCCACATTTAGAACTTCACTCGCAGTATATACGTAATCGTCACGTGTGACCTGATTGACATAATCATCTTCGTCAACGTACCTGCTCTTGAACTCAAAATGAATTTCCCGGAAAGCATCCCACCCCATCATTTCGGCGAGGTCGATGTATTTTGCATAGCCCCTCTGCTGGTATTGCAACATTTTCCATCCAACGGTTCCATCGGGGAGGGTATCAACTGACATATCATGCCCTCTTCTGAAATTTTGAGAAGTCACCCAGTCCCACATGGCTTGATCTCTGGTGTATTTTGCATATACGGTGGTCATGCAATGATCAAAATCAAGCCCAAATACTTCATATTCAACATAAGCTGTTGGTATGTTGACAACAGCCTCTGCCTCCATAGGCATGACAACGTGCCGATAAATATGCCCCCATTCATGCGTCATGGTTCCATGGAATGTGCTTGAGGAAATAACCCGGTGAATGCCATCCTCTGCATTATTCCACGGCCCTCTGTAACCAACTGCATTAAATGCCATTGGATATCCTCCTGAATAATAGCCGTATTCATTCATCCTGTCAATTTGGAAGTATTCAGGCCGGCTCAGCTCCTTAGGGTTTGCGTGCCAATAGTTGATCTTGTAAACGATGGAGTCCCATATCTCCAGCATGCCTTTCGGGTCTGTGAACTTGGAGTAATGCCCATAAGGTACAGTAGCCATAAAATTTCTGCCGACAAAATCACCAAAGGGCACATATGCCAGGTCAGCCATTGCTTTCCACTCCGCAAAATCCGTTTGTTCATCGCCGTCATTTTTAAATAATGGCGATTTTACAGCTCCAGTAATGATCAGGTCAACTTCTCCAAGATTAGCCCCATCAGGCACCCGTAAGTACAGGCCCCCACCAAACGGATTCATGACTTTAAATTCGTCGGACCCAATTTCAAATTCCTTTGAAATCCGGAGAAATCGATTCATTTTATTACCTGGGTTAATACTTAAGTCTGCGGTGTGGCAACCAACAACGATACTTGCGCCTGAATTTATCAAGGCATCGTCGGGCTGGATGGTGATCAATTCCCCGGCCGGGGCATAGTACCCCAGCGGGCGCAAACAAAAATCATCTTCACGCGACCATGTAAAAGGATGCATGTTAAAGGTTGCTGATGCGGTAACGGTATCCCCATTAACTCTTTCTGCTATCGGAGACACGGAACCTGGCCAAATCTCGTGTGCCTCATATTTGAATCCTTCCGTGATCGCATTTACCGTCCCTTCTGTTAGATAGTGGTCAAATATCCACTGTTGCACATACACAACAATTTGGTCCATTATGGGTAATTGATCAATCGTCACTCGGTTGGTAGAACTAAAGAGAGGAGGGTTAAAGGCTTCAAAATATGCTGTAAAAGATAAGACACTGTCTTTGATTTCAACAAACCTTTCTTCTATTCCAAGTTTCACATCATCAAACATGCCCAGTAACTCCAAATCAGAATAAGTGGTAGTCTGATCAATATGATCTTTGAGCTTTTGTAGGATATCAAAGTAATGGTCTGCCGAGTACGACTTAGAAGGGCTGTATATTTTTAAATTATCAACCCAAAGGGGGCAATTGTCATAGATATCGCCTCCTAATACTAAATTAAACGAGGTGAGTACACTATTGAATTCATTCAAAGAATACCCCTGGTCAACAATGTTTTCTTCGACGCTGATAAGGACGAAGGTTTCATCGTAAATTTCGTATAAAATGTCTCCGGTCAGGCCATCGTACCTCAAGCGCAATTTCATCCAATTATCATGCATCAACCCATCTCTGCCCTTGTGATAATTGACCGAACCTCCATCGCCAAACTGAAAAATAGCCCTTTTATAAGTTCCATTTGATATATTCCGAAGCTCAATGTTAAATCCAGAATTCCAGTGAGGGCCAAGTTTCTTCCAGATGGTGAGCAACGATCGAAACTCATTGTTGGCGATGTTATTAGCGCCATATTTGAAATCCAGTTCTATCTCAAAGCTGTTGTCTATAAAGTCAGATTGCAGGCTGACCGGAAAACTAATTTGTCCAGCTGAATCTATCCTGATACAATCACCATTAACACCGGTTTCATAATGGATGTAACCAGGGTCGTTTGGTGTTCCGTGGTACGATCCGATCCCGTCGTTCGTAGTATTTTCAAAATCAAACGACGCCAACTGGCCTTTCGATGATTGAAACATGGAAATGAGAAGTGAAAGAAGTATTGCTATGGACCTCATAATGCGGAAATTTCTTTAATGGCTAACCAAATGTAAATTCCTCGAAAAGAGTCTCCAAAAACGATGTATTTTTAATTGGATTTTGTCAGAAAACTATATAATTCCTTCTATTGAAAAGACAGCAAATCAGGTAAACTAAGATAGAATGACCCAATTGCTACTTTCATGGATTCGGCTGTGCAGTCAATTTTATTCCTATACCCTAGATTTTTATAAAAGTGGAAACCAATATTTGATTTTGATTTTTTACTTGCATAAAATACATACCCATCGGTAAATTGTTAACATCAATCATGATCGACTCTCGGATTATGCCATCTAAGCCCAATGTATTTATTGTATTTCCATAAATGTCCAATATCATGATTTCATCAACTTGCGTAGCCTTTCCAAAGTCTAAATTAATCTGTGCAGCTGCTGGATTAGGATATAAATTAATTTCTTCATTAATATTTTCCGATTCTACCGAAACATCCATACAAGTGTGGAGACTCCATACTGTAAAATCCTGATCTGAAATACCTGTGACTATAATATCATTTTCGCTATTGAGGTGAATACGTGCGAGTTTTTCAGAATCCCCTGTACCTAATGGGAAAATGCCATTTTCTCCAAAATCATTTATTAGTTCACCTTGTGTATTGGCTTTATAAATTTCACCTTTTGAAGTACTTTGGTTATTTACGGCTATGTAGATATCATCGCCATTCATCATAAAATCGACCGGGTGAGAATTTTTATCTATATCGATGAGAGAATATCCTTCATCAAAAAAATCAGATGTTCGATCTCCTTTGCTATCGAGAGACAACATAAATAAGGTGTTTTTATCCACTCCAAGATGATAGCCAACTGCGATTATAGTTTCATCATCTGGAGAAAAGACATTTACAACCTTGGAGGGTCTACCATCTGATATGGGTGCATGAACAGTTCCTGATAACCCGAATACCGGATCCAGCTCTCCTTCACCTGTCAATTTCACTATAGCACCTTTCGTCTGTGCCCCTACAAGCGCCTCCCCTGTTACGAGCACTTCGTTCTTGTATCTTAACTGTTTTCCTGAAACGAAAGAACTCACCCCAGGTAGCGTTATTCGTTTTGGCTCAATCAATTCCTCACCGCTTTTAGAAAGTTTCATGTATACAAGCCAGTCCGTATTAAATACACGAGCGATACCGGTACCAATGATATTCCCTGTAGCATCTTGACTTATTCCCCTAGTTTGTTGAATAACGCTTTCTTGTAAAAAAGGATAAACCTCCCCATTAACCCCAAATGAATCATCTGGAGAACCATCTGGAAGGAGTTGTCTAAATTTATACTGTTCGTTGAAGAAGAAACTCCAATTTCCTGCGATCAGGTACTTGCCTTCCGAAGTCAACATCCCGACACTGCCATAGTTATCTTCACCCACTGCATATATAATTTTACCATCACCACCCACCTCTCCATTGATTGTGCCGTCCGCCTTCTGAAAGGAAATTGCCATCGCATCATGTACATTGGTAAACGAATAACCAACACAGACGATACCGTCATCGGCATCTAAGAATGAGTTGTTCATTATTTCAGTAATACTTCCACTTGCCATAGAAACCTGAGCCACCCCGTTCACCCCAAAACCCAAATTAAAATCTTCACATTGCGCCGTAGCAATCGTCGCACAATGCAGTATTGCAATTATTTGAAAGAAAAATTTCATCCTGATGATTTTACTTTATCAAAGTCAAAGTTATTGAACTATCTGATCTAACTGAGTTAAAAATTAATTCAAATTAGTCATGATCCTAACGCTTGAATCCTTTCCCTTACTTCACCTGTTTTCTAACTATCGAGCAAAGCTATTACCTTGCTATACGTATTAATTGACGATAGTTAGATCCTGCATTAACCATCATCCATCATCGCTGTTTTAACTCTCCAATGCGGTAACACATTTCATGGTACTTTACTCAATAACCAAAATTTGTTATTACCCTGCTAAATAGAGAGAAATATCCCTTTGTCTTTTATATAAAAATCAATTGTAACCTAAAATGCAATTTACCCTGATAGAAATAACTATGTTTGATTGAAATCAAAACTGTTCTGGCATGAAATCAACGTTCTTTTTCTTCCTGTTTACTTGCCTATTTGCTTGCGTTTATTCCCAGCCCGGCATTATTTGGAACACCTCTGTTCCCGGCGTCCTAGCGCCACAGGTCGATCCCCCTCCAAAGATTCATTTTGACAGTGATGGCAACATCCTGACTCTGCAGCATGCCCGCGATTTCGACAACCAGGATATCTGGCTCGTTAAGCTCGATTCGGATGGCAACATCTTTTGGAGTGCAACCTATGACAGTCCTTTCGGATTAACTGACCGCGCCCAACATATCTACGTCGATAGATCCGGAAATATTTATATACATGGTTTTACCCAAACCAAAATTATTTTAGATGGAGGTCTGGTAGATTGGGAAATCGCTCCTTTGACTTTGAAATACAGTCCGGGTGGCCAGTTGTTATGGGAGCATATTATGGAAGTGGAAAATTATAATAGTGATTCTAATCCTACATCGGTTATTGCAGATAGTATAGGGAACTGTTACGTGACCGGAGGAAAATGGGATTCCATTCACGCTACTTTTAATATGTACCTCACTAAATACGATACGACCGGATGGGTGGAGTGGGAAATATTCGAATCCAATGACATTTTCAGCACATGTGGTCTTCAGTTGGCTTACCTGGGCGATTCCATTCGCGTGCGTCGTCGTGCCAATTCTAATGACTTGGATGAACGCTATCTGAGTACCCTGATATATGACCTGGATGGCAACCAACTAAAGGATTACACAGAACCGATCGTGAACTGGTATTCAACTGTTAAAAAAGCAGAGGACAATCAGGGTAATTTTTACTGGATGTCCGGCCGTTCCATTTTTAAGTACGATCAATTTAGTGGGAGTCAATGGCAATACGATGAAATTCCCACAGGGACCAATAGCCTTATCTTTGATTTTGTCGTCGATGAAGAAGAGAATGTCTATCTGACTGGTTCCAATGAAGGTATGTTTACGGCAAAACTCGATGCAAATGGCAATGAACTGTGGAAAACCTGGAATGCATTTTCAACTGCCGGCCGTCACCTGGATGTCGATGCAGATGGCAACGTAACCGCAGGTTGCTACAAATATGAAAACCTGTTATTCTACATGAATCTTGTCCAGTACAGTTCAGATGGGGCTCAGACCGGGTCAATAGTTTATGCCAATGCAAATATTGATGACATTCGAATTTATGACGATGCTTCCTTCATCACCACGATCAGGGACTATAATGAAACGGACATTGTAACGGTTCAGCGCTATGATCTTGTTTTACCGATTGTTGATCCCGGTCCAGTGCCCGCACAAGAATTGATCATTTTTCCAAATCCTGCCACAGATCAGCTATCCTTCCGTTTTCCCGGAAAAACATTCCGCAAGGGGAGTCTCATGATAAAAGACATCTGTTCAAGACTTGTTTATCAAAAAGATATGGAGGCTCTACCTGACAACCAGATCGATGTATCTCATTTAATTCCCGGAATATACTTTCTTGAAATTTTAACAGATGAGAAGCGCTATGTCGGAAAATTCGTTGTAGAAGAATAAGGTGTTGCTGGCCTAAGGTAAATGGAAGGTCGTCAATTATGTCCTAAAAGCACAAGTACATTATAGTTTAAATTTAGGCGATGCTTTTGTTTGTTTGATTACTTCGAGCAAAATTTCTTTGTCAAATTTTTGATTTTTCTGCCAAGCTATACTTAGACCTTGAGGTAGAATCCGCCTAAAAATATCGGAAAATGTAAAAGGAGTATCCTCTTGGTATAAAGCTTCTATTATTTCTGATTTCGACTCTTTTCTAATAGAAAGATCACTTAAAATTTGATCAACTATTTCTGATAATACATCTTTTGTGGGTCGCTCAAAGTAGATTTCAATAGTAGCTCGTCTTAATATTGCAGGGTCAATTGTAGTTAACCTGTTTGTAATAAACAATACTGCTATTTTTTTATTTGATTTCTCTAATAAATCCAATTCTTTGATCAGGGCATTTACGCCTGCCCTATCTTCTTTATGCTGTTGGTCTTCTTCTCTCGAATTTGCCACATCGTCTGCCTCGTCCATAATTAAAATTCCAAATTCCGATTCCAGCTCTTCCTGAACGGTCCGGAATACTTGTGTGATTCTCGCTGAAATCTCACCTACCCGACCCTTGCCCCGCAAATCAGACGGCGTTGAAAAAACTTCTACTTTTTCATTTAGTAACTCTGCAAGAGGGGTTCCAATTAGATTGGCCAATTCCGTTTTTCCACACCCAACATCTCCCGCAAGAATTAAAAGCGGTGATCGTTTGACATGTACTTCTAAGGAACCTATGCCTTTTGGATGATATTTTTTCAACCATTTATTAAATCCTTTTTTATCCAGGATCATCCGTAAATTGGACAATAAAAGCTGTTTCTGTTTTTTTAAGCCAATCAGCGCACTGTATTGTCTTTTTATCTTCGAACTGCTAGGCGTATGTTTTACTTTTTGGAGTTGAACAGTTTCCATAATTATTTTCTTATTGATCGGTTAATACTTAAATTCCCTTTGGAATAATCTCCTTTATTTTCTGCTGTTCCCACGAAAAAAACACCGCCTCCGGTCCATCCTCTATCAGCCATATATTTATTAATTTCTGGATTGAATATTTTTCTAGAAAGAATGATGTTTATATCGGCATTTTTTGGATATTCATAGTAGTCTATCCCTCCAGATGGGCTATTGCTATTTACAATTGTCCCAGAAGGATTTACCTTGTAGTGAATGGCTACAGTTTCAACGCCGTATTTAATTTTAATTTGAAATTCGTTTAATGCCTTCTTTTTCATCAAATAATATAGATCACCCCTTACTCTCTCAAGTAAGTCCCCTTTGATAGATTCAAAACCTCTGGCATCTATTGCATGAAAGTCATCATATACCTTACCCAACACTTCTTTGATCTCGGCCTCTGAATATGAACGGCTATCTGAAATTGTATGTGAAGATGTCATGTTAATTTTTATTTGCAATGATTTTTAATTGAATTACCAAACAAGTTGACCAAACAATCCAAACTTTTAGTATCTTCTCCTTCTTCATCATATCGTATGGCACGAATAATTTCATCGCGACCATTTTCCAACCATTCAGCCAGTTCATCTATCCAATCACTCTTCCAGTGACCTACGATATTATTTGAATCGTCCATCGGGTCAATTACCTGCCATAGTCCGCTATTGTTGATAAGGTGAGATTTAATAAAGTCATCAAAAACAATCCGTTTTCTATTTCTAACTACATGGGCCAAAAAGCCAAACCATTTTTTCAAAGTGTCGGCATACGTTTCATGTACAGATTCTTCATCATAAGCATGTGCACATAATAGGTTGAGCAAAAAGCTTGGAATTTTTTCATCGTCTTCGTCGTTTCCGAAAATATTGCTTTCTGTTTGTCTCTGGTACCGCCACCATTTCATTAATCGTACACATTCATTGAACTTAACAACTCCTTTAAGTTGGTTGCTATCACCTGTTCTTTTCGTAATAAAATCAGCATGCCTTTGAACGGAGGACTGTCTTTCATTGCCAGTGGTACGAATCAATTTCTGAATATTTTTTCTTTTGGTTTCAATAAGTGGGACAACATCGAAACGTAGCTTTGTACCTGAAAAATTAATGTAAGCGGAACTTTTGGATTTGCCTATATCAGTTGCTGGCCAACGGCTTTTCAAATAAGATACAAAGTCCTCTACTAAGCATCCCAGGGGATCACCGTTTTTATCTTCATCCTTCATTATAAAAGCAAGATCAATATCTTGACCTTCCACTTCATCATTGCCCTGTAGACTTCTTTTTAGTCCTGTTTTTGTGGCGAATGACCCCGAATATGGTTTAGATAAAAGTGTTAATCCATCTTCCTTAGAATGTTTTTCAATGCATTCTCGAATTTCATTACTTTGCCTTTCAATGGCTTCTCTTTTTCCTTTGTCCGGAGCAATGTATGTTATAAAACATTTTAGCCTTCTATGCATAGTTGCTTTATTAGATTGTTTCATTAGATTGGCTATTTAATTTTAATATGATTAAATTTTGGATCAGGTAAATGCCGGGTAAAACCTCCTCAACTCATTAAGTATTCGATTGCTATCCATTTTCTTTATACCCTCGATTAAGTTTTCTATTTGAAAGTTGGATGCACTACCATTTCGGATTACCCTATTATTGTAGAAGACAGCCAACTCCAAGTACTTTCCTTGACGTTGTTCGAGATTAAGATAAGGTCGATTATCTTCTACATTTATTTTTAATCCTGTAAGTTCAATGATTGGTTTTTCTTCAAGGATTTTGACAATTCCATTTAGGTCATTATTTGATTTTTCAATTCTTATTAATTGCCAATACCAAATTAAATATCGATTGAGCCTTCTTGTTTGTATTTTAATTAATTCGTGTCCTTGGTTGTCAAAACACCACATGGTCTCTAACGCTATTTCAATTGTTTCTTTAAAAAACTCTGTTGGATACTCAATCTTATTACCAGTCCCTCTATGTTGAAATCCATATTCATTCAGGATTGCATAAACATCAGCTTGATAATCTGCCGTTTCTAAAATCTTTGGGAAACTTCCTATATTCTCATTTTTACCGTTCCCTAAGTCGTGTTCCTTGTCATGTAAAATTTCGTGAAAAAAAAATAGTCTAAAAGCTTTTCTGAGATTGTCAGTCCCAGCAAGTTTTTCATTTTGATTTAAGGCAACAAAAAAGTAATCATCAATATGCCACTTATTCCCTTTCCTGATAAATCCATTTTCAATTACATCTGGAGTTCTGCTACATTGGTCATTTTCGATGCCTGTTTTACTAATAGATGGTATGCTTGACCAAAATAATTCATTCATGACCCCATCCTCAATAAAAATCAAATCGCGCGGCCAGATTCTCCCATTTGCTTCTTCTTTATTTCTTTCACAAAATGGTGCTATGTGTCTTCTCAATTCTTCATCTGCAAGCTTTCTCAAACTTGCAGCATTTTTTCGGTCGGCTTCAGTTATAATTAGTGTAGCCTTTATTTTTTTCTTGACCAGAATCGCTTTAGAATATTTTGGCGTTTCTGTATTTTTATATTGGTAAGTTTGGATGTATGGATGAATATTGGGCGAAATCTTTGTTCCTATGAGAAAAGCCAAACTAGATGGTATTGATGCAAACAGATGGATTACTTCCAATCCGCTTCTGTTATTACTTAAATTATCAAATATTGCCTTTACCCCTTCTCCTATTTCTAACAACTTCTCTTTTGAATTTATAATTGCCTCTCCAGGGGTTTCAAAACCATAGTCAACCTCTGCCGCATTCGATAATACTTCTTCCGTTTCCTCAGGCTTCACTAAATGGGAAAAGCTTAACCTTACCAAGGCACTGGCGATACCCTTTTGATCAATACTGGGCAAGATTGGCTCAATAAGTTGATTTCTCTGAGCAACTTCATCTTCGCCTGGTTTTTGATACCATTCCTCTTTAAATTCTTGATACCACTCCTTTTTTTGATTATGAAATTGATAGATTTCAATTTTTTCATAATTATAAAATAAATGGCCAAAGTCAATTCCTAAGGGAATTGAAACTAACCCAAAATAGACTATTTGATAATCTTTATTATCTTCAATTACGGGCAATATTTTTTCAGCGTATTGCCGCTTATGCTCTAATGCATATTGTGAAAAATTTAGATCGTGAGAATCTCCTAAATCAATTACCTCCGAATACGATACAACTATTATCTTTCTATATAATTTTTGCCAAGCTTCGGGCATTGCATTTATACATTTTTGAGGATTGATTTTTGTAAACCCCTCATGTAGAATCATTATAATTCCATTTGGTATCGTTTCCATGACCTTTCATTTATTAATTCTTTTATTTTTCAAAAGTCGCCATACATGCTTACCATAAGTCGACAAGCGGCATTCTCCCCACTCTAAAGTTGTTTCGATTAAACTTTTTCCATCATCGCATTCCAAGAGCCCTGCTTTTTCATATGTACTGAGCATTAAAAAAGTGTCAAAAGAAATATCAAATTCAGCCTTTTTTTTATTTAAAATATCAGGGTTAACCTTGACGACTGATTCAGGTTTAGGAAAAAACTCTTGTGTGACTAATTTATTTAAATTAACCTCTGACACAACCGGAGTACATCGGCGCAGTGGTGTAATCTGGTCAATAAAAGTTTTAAAGACGGGTCTCTGTTGAAAGGGCGAAAGCATGTTTTCTGCACAGGCATAAAGCCCCATAATAGATATATCTCCTAAAATGTTTTTTGCTGCCCCATTTAATCCTTCTAAGAGAATAGTTGTAAAAACACCTTTACCATTAAACTCTGCCGCAGTATCATCCCAGGTAGTAGCAGCCAATACAGTGACGCCCTGCTTGAGAAGCGCAAATTCATTATCCTTGATTGTTGCCATGCTGGTGGAATGTTTAATGTTTCGAATAAGAATAATGAATTT
>JBCBRY010000003.1:0-178161 GCA_039819485.1 Bacteroidota bacterium
TGGGTGGCTGGCTTGTTGAAATTGACCGCACCGATATTGACGAGCAAAGTAGCGGTTCGAAGAGTGTCTTTGATTTCTTCGGAAACCCTCAGTGCTTCTAAAAAATATTTCAGGGCATTGGGGTCATCCCCCCGGTTAAAATAAACTGCACCGATATTGCCCAGTAAGTTGGAGATGCCCGGTTTGTCGCCATTCGACCGGTAGGCCTCAAGGGATTGGAGCCAGTAGTCGAGCACATTGGTGTAGTCCCCTTTTATGTAGTGAGCCAGGCCAATATTTTTGTACGCTAATGCCAGTCCTTTTGGAAAGTTTATCTTTTTGCAGAGAGTGATGGCTTCGTCTGCATATTTAATGGCTTCTTCAGGTTCTGTCTGCCATAGCCCTGCGCTGATCTCCAACAGGGCGTTCACCCTGGAAGAGTCGTCGGGCAAACCGTTGGCCACCTCTATTAAACTATCAAGATTGCTCGCACCTATCTGAAAAACGAAGGACAAGGAAAAAACTACAATGGAAATTATTGATTTCATTTTCGGTTTCTTTAGATGGCACTTTTTAGGCAGACTTCACCGCTCATGATCTTTATTGCAAATTGATGAGAAGCCAAGTTACATAATTTTATTTTGAACTTGTGAAAGATGAAAGAGGGAACGAATTAATCGGAATATTGCGTTTTTGAAAGGGAGCTGTCGGTGTTTTTTAACCGTTCTTGCCAGAACAATGTGTACTCGAACAGGGCTTCTACTAAAATGGCGGGCGTTCCGGAACAAAGGTTATCCGGAACGCCCGCGGTTGTTTTATTTTAAAACGATTAATTTTTTGATCAAGACCCCTGCACTTGTTTTGACCTGGACAAAATACTCGCCGTTCACAAACACGTTGTGGTTCAGGTTGATTGATGTGGAATGGTAAGAACCGGTAAACCGCTCGGTGTAAACAATTTGGCCTAAACTGTTTAATATCCTGAGGTTGCCGGCATCGCCCTTTTTGTTTTCAACCTGAATGTTTATTTCATTATTTGCGGGGTTTGGAAATAAATTGAATTCAACAGCACTGAATTCATTCAACGTATTAATATTTGAATTGCCGGGCGCTACTAAATTGCTGCTTGATGGGCAAGTGTTGTTGATGTCGATTGTGCTGTTACACCCCAACTTGTTAAAGAATATAGTCGTGGCCCCCTGTACTCCACCATTGTCCAGCAACTCGTCGATGGGGCAACAATCGGACAGCAGGAAGTTATAATAAACGGATAGGCTTCCGTCCACTTCGGTCAGATCGTTAAGGCCGCTCAAAGAAATGAGTGAAGTGTTGAAGTAAATCAGGATGTTACCTTCTACTTTTCCCAGAGCGTTCAGTCCTTCCAGGTCGCTCAACCCTGAGTTTTGTAAGGTCAGGTTGCCTTTGATTTCTGCCACCTGTTCCAGTGGAGAAAGGTCGATGATAGTGCCGCCAAGAATGGTCACGTTACCGTCGATGATACTATAGCATGCAGGCCATTCATCCAATTGGGACTGGGTGTAAAAACTCACACTTCCAATATAGGTTTCTCCAGAAAGACCTTCGTCGGTTTGTGCGTTGCAATTGTCATCTGCTCCATTGCACACTTCCGATGCACCTGGGTTTACGCTGCTATTGCTGTCATCGCAGTCAACGGGTTCGCCAGTCGGGATATAGCCATTTGGTTGAGAGCAACTCTGGATGCCGCTGTTGGCTGCGGGATAGCCATCGCCGTCGCTGTCGAGGTACCATGTTTGACCTGGAAATTCGTCTGCGTTGTTGTCATTGCAGTCAGTGCCTGCCAGGGCATTCATGATGTAACCGACGGGTTGGTCGCAGCTAATCAAGGTGACCCCATCGGTGTAGCCATCTCCGTCTGAGTCCTTGTACCAAGTCTGTGCAGCAGGTCCTGCTTCTACGGTCTCGGTACTGGTGAATTCGTATTCGTAGTTTTGACCAAATACTTTGACCAAAATATCATAATTACCGGGTGTCAGGCCAGGGAAGGTGGTTCCAAAAATGAAGTTGACTCCACCGTCAATCGAAAAGCCAACCTGAACATTGGGCAGGAAGGAGGCATCAAATGTAATTGAACCATCGCCTGCACCCTCGCAACTTTCATCCTCAACAATAATCTCTGCGATTTCAAATGGAGGAGGTAAAATGTTTAATTCGCCAACCCCATAGCTTACGTCAAAATTATCATTGAGAAATGATCCGGGGACAATGCTCTGAACCCCTTCTTCAATACCCGTGACTAAATTGAGCGATTGAAGGCTGAAATTGGCAGCTTCGTCATTCTCTCCGAAAATGACGATGAATTCGTCAGAGTTAAGATCTGAATTATTGACCAGGACGGTTCCGTTGACCAGGACGGTCCCGTTTTCAAGCGCATCTCCATTGAAGAATTCCTGCCCGTTGACCAGGACCGTTCCGTTGACCAGCACGGTTCCGTTGACCAAGACGGTTCCGTTAACCAAGACGGTTCCATTGGTGGTTCCGTCTATGATCGCTGAAAGGGAATCGGAATTGATGGGGACGGTGTTGTTGCCATTGACGAGCACGGTGCCGTTGACCAAAACGGTACCACTAATCAAAAAGCTCTTATTGACGAGTACAGTTCCATTGACCAGAACAGTTCCACTGAGGAGCCCAAATGCATTGGCCAAACTTCCCTGGTGTTCTGTTTCGATGTCCGCCAAAAAGTTGGCAGGATCAGCCAAATTAGTTTCATCGTAATCATATTGGAAAGTGATTTCGTCAAGCGGGTCTCCTTCGAAAATAGTCTGGCCGTCCGCTGTAATAGTGATTGGCATCGGATCAATGAAAAATATGCCGTCCTCGAATTCAAAATCGTACAATTCAAGGATGCCTACCTGTGGTGTTTCGGTAAATTCACAGGTGATAAAATAAATGCCCACATCACTCATCGCCGTTGCATTGGTGGTTGCGCTGACCTCCAGGCCAATGTCTTCCAGAGTGACGCCTTGAGGCAAGCCACTGACAGTATGGCTCAGTGTTGGAATGACCTCTCCAAACTTTTTCGTTTTATTATCGGCAGTAATAGTAACCGTTGTTTTTTCGATCATGAAAAAACGTTGCTCTTCCGTTTCACCTCCATCATTTTCGTTGGGAGCTTTGGAAGGGGTACTTACCTTGATCGGAGGATCGCCGATAAAAGGATCTATGGTCGCCTGCAACGTCGAGGAATTAACAAAAGCGGTTGGTAGGGCTTCATCCCTGAAAAGGATGACAGACTCATCGGTAAAATATTGTCCCTCCACTGTTAACAGGAAGGACGTTTCTCCCGGAGTGACTCCCATCGGGACAGAAAGGTTGTCCAGGATCGGCGTAGGATTGGCCATGTCGGCCAATGCCAAATCTGCCCGTGCAAACCCACTACCACTGAGTACATCGTCTCCGGGGGTTTCCATGTCAACGGCAGTTGCTTTCAATAATGTCTTGACTTGTGCCGGCGTAAATATTTCACTGTAAAATTTATCCCTCGCCTCGATCAACAATGCGGCGATACCCGCAATGTGTGGAGCGGCTGCTGAGGTGCCGAAGAAGTTTGGAATATTGTCATTTTCAAGGTCTACGCCACCTAGCTCAACTGAAGTGTTAACGCCATTGGGGCCGGTAACGTCTGGTTTGTTGCGGTCTGTATTATTGATGATTGTCCCCCCTCTTGAAGAAAAAGAAGCAACACCTGGTGGGTTGTCTTTGTCGAACGAACCATCAACCAACACGGCACCAACGGTAATGGCGCTTTCCGAATTAGCCTGGCCAACAATGGTGGAAGTACCCATTTCATATTCATCGAACATGAAGTCCACTGCCCTGAAAACGATATACTTGAAACGGACATCTGCAGTGCCCGAAGGGTCAACAACCATGATATTGGTAGTGGAGGTCTCATTCTGTACCCTGAACGGTAATACTTCGACGGGGTCACCCATTATGTTATTTCGATTGAAACCGAATAAGGTGTTACCGAGATCAGTGGTCAGATAAATGTCAAGATCGGTGCTCGCGCCGTTGTTGCCTCCCAGCGAATAAAAATCGTCCTCCCATTGGAGAACAATAATGTAGGTGCCCGGGTCAAGCGTAATGCTTTGAAAGACATCTCCATTGTCAAAGTTATGGACACTGCCGGTGATGCCTGCCGGTGCAGCCACTCCGTCAAAAGTATCTTCGAATGCCCTCATGCCAAAATTTCCCGCAGCAGTCACATAAGTCACTCCCTGGTTGACCACATTTTCTACCGCCTGGGCAATCATGCCATCGGTGAAGAATGGCTCCGTGATGTAGGTAATATCGTCTACAATAACGTCGCAACCTGCCGTCTGCAACTCTTCAATGCCCATCGCCATGTCACCTGCGCTGAGCAGGCCCGTCCGGAAGGCGAGTTCGGCTTCTGGTGCTATGTCATGGATGATCTGTAGCATGGCCCTCCCTTCGTCGGTTCCGTTGCCACTCGGCAAATCCTGTAGAACATCCACCGGGGTTAGATTTCCTTCCATGTTGGCAGGCCCTGGGAGGTCACTGTTTTGTATGTCCAAGGCAGCATTGCCTAAGTTGTCATAGCTATCTGAAATAACACCTACCTTGATTCCCGTTCCGGAAAGCCCGAAACCGCCACGTCCATCTTCCGAACCCTGGGCTGCATCACCTATTGTTGTGATAACGCCGATGTTTGTTATGGGCGGAAAAACGGGTTCAACAAAATTGAAAATGGTGGGGTGGTTATTTAGGTCATCCAGAAACTCCATCGGCAAGAATCCAGTGATCAATAAAGTATTGCCCCCGTTGGGAAGGATGTCCATCATACCATAACTATTGACAAGCAAGTCAAGTGCTTCTGTTTCTTTTCCACTCATTATTGTGACCTCTATCAACACCTTGGTTTCATCAATTTGAAAAACGGAATCGGTAGTAAAGTTGCCGGTAGGGTTAATCGTAAAAGTATCGGACAGGGAAGTAAGTTCAGCCCCTATGATATTGACGATCTTGCCGTCTTCAGGCGGAACATAGTAGGGAATAACATTCGTTACTTCGGGGACCTCGCAAGTGCCTTCATCCATGGCAGAGGCACTAACTTCCGTAACTGTTTCATCAGGAGCGTATATTAACCAAGTCACCATTTCATTCTCAGCGATGATTACAGAAAAAATATCGTATTGACGACCTGGAAGAAACACCTCAATGGGAGGGGAATCGAAAAACGGCTCTGACGATTCATCGATAAATTCATAGATCAACTCTGTATTTTCCACGGCGTCGATTTCTACCGGGTTCGGATTGTAATAGCCAAACCGAACGATATAATAATTGAATGGAGCATTTTTTTCTTCCGTTTGATTACCCTTATAGGATTCACCGCCAAATGGATCAAGTTCTACGCACTCAACGATGGGAATGACTGCTTCCAATGATTGAGCAGTTATACTTGAAAAAGAAAAAGAAATGAAAAACAACAGTAGTAGTGAAAGGTGACGGTTGATTGCTTTCATGAAGATTAATTATTGTAACTATCAATGGCCATTAGTTGGAGGCTTATTAACAGTTCATGGTAATGTTTTATTTTATCACATCGCTACCGATTGCCATACCTATGAAATGACAATGGCCAAGCAGGATGTGCAATCATGTATGGGATAACTCGGCAAATTGTGATTGAAAGTAATGATTCCGGTAAATTTCTTGCAAACGGTGCCGGATTGAAAAAATAGAAGTGAGTTGTTTTTAAAGGCAAGCAAATTTAGTACTTAGGAGTATAAATTCCAAAATTTGTCAAATTTGCCGGGGCAAACCAAGAGTTGGACAAACTTCAATTTTAGTGCCTATTCTAAATAAAAAAGGGCAGCCATCCATTAGGTGGCCGCCCTTTTTTATTTTATGGAAATAAATCAAAATTGCTCCATAAGTTTTTTGGCATCTGCTTTTTTGTAGCCCACTTTTTCTATGTAGTCCTCCAGCATCGATTTTGCCGACTCCATATCGCCTGATTTGAGCGTGGCCAAAATGGTATACCAATAAGCTTTGCTGGCATAAGTGCCACTGTTGCTTTTTACAATTTTCAAATGTTCGATAGCCTGGCCGTATTGATTTGTTTCCATGCAGGCCATTCCAGTGAAAAAATGCGCAGCATCATTTTGCGGTTCGGCAGAAAGGGCTTTTTCAAAACCCGGCATGGCTTCCGTGAATTTACCCACGGCATACAGCCCCAGGGCCTCTTTGAAGTCTTTATTCAAATCATCGGCATCCCCCCGGCGAAGCAATGAAATGTCATTTTTGTACGGAGCATAAAAATCAGCGTATAGGGAATCTGGGGAAGGAGCCTGAAATGCATTGTAGGCAAAGACCGCCAAAAGCAGGACCGCTGCGACCGCTGCTACCCGCAACAGTTTCTGGGCAGGTGTCAGCTGGATGATTTTTGCCCCCTTATCGAGGGCAGGGAGCTTTTTTTCAAAATCCGAAAAGCTTTCGAGTTCAGGAATGCTGGACAGCCCCATTTCCTGGTACCCCTCTACGGCCTCCGCATACAGCGGATTGTCGAGCATTGAGTTTTCCACGTTGTGCCGGACACCTTCGGGAGCGCTACCGTCAAGATATGCGTTCAGTTCTTTTTCGCTGATCGGACCTCGGGTGTTCAGGAGGTCATTGAGTATATTTTTATTCATCGAAGTCATGCGTTTTCTGGAATCAAGTACAAGAATGATTTATTTTTTTATCTAAATAGGTGTGGTGGGGTTCTGGCGGTCAGCTATTAGTTGTTAGCTTTTAGCTCCGGGTTTTTTCTTCAAGTTGGGTAGGTGCGTTCAGCTAACGGCTAACAGCCAACGGCTCAAAAGTATTCATTCGTTGCACTCTCAAGCCGATAGTTTTCTCATTTCTTTTTCAAGCGCAATCCTTAAGTTACGCTTGCCGTTTTGTAAATAGCTCTTAACTTGTTTTTCGGTGTATCCTGTCTGGGATGCGATCTCCTTATAACTTTTGTTGTTGTAGAAAAAAAGGCGGATGCACAAGCGTTGATCTTCGCCCAAATTGGCGACGGCATCTTCAACCAGTTTCTCTTTAGAAGGGCCAACGTTATCAAGAGCAAGCAGCCCTTCGTTTTCCATAAACTCACTGTGCGAAATTTCGGTCCGTTGCCATTCTTCCCTCTTTTTCATTTCGCTTTTGCGCTGACGCAGCTTAGCGATGCACTCGTTTCTCGAAACGGCATACACGTACGCTTTGAAAGACTGGACTTTTGCCGTGGGCAATTTCTGGTAAAGAATTTTAAAAACATCGGAGACGACATCCCGGCTGTCACTTTCGTTTTTCATCATTTTGAGGCAAACCCCAAAGGAGAGGTGAATGTACCGTTTGTACAATTCCTCAAAGTAGGCATGCTTCTGCGTCTTTGCAAACTTCTCCACCAGCTCTTCGTCCGTCAAGTTCTGGATCGGTGTTATTTTTCGAATATTTTTCGCCATTAAATTGGTTTGGCTATTTGAAGGGGCAAATTTAACAAAATGATTAGCGATACATGAAGTTGTTTTCAAATGTTTAATGGAATCCGCTTTATTCTGAAGATTTAAAAGGTAATCCAAAGCTCTTCAAAGTACGTAAACTGAAATAGAGCCTGTTGGAATTGAAGAAAATGAAAATTGGAAAGCATGCAACAGCCTTGTACAGAAGTCCCTTGGACGTTTCCAATTTCTTAATTTCCAATTTCAAATAAAGCCAATTGTATTTAGTAATTTTCGGGGTCAAAATACCAATTTAATAAAACCAATGGGTAGATAGGTTTTGCATGCACACTATTCAAACCCTGTGCCCCTCTGCGTTCCCCATGGTTTTTTAAACCAAAAGACAACATATCATGAGCAAGTACAAAATCAAAAGTGGTAAAGGCGAACTCATCCTCAAAAAAAGCAAAAGCCTTGTCGGACTGAAAACTTCCTCCAAAAGGGATATTGAAAAAGCCGACTTCGTGAAGAAGAAGCATCTCCCTAGCCTAGGCGGCTTCAAGGTCGTTTCAATTGATAAAAAAGATGCTTCGCTCGATGATCGGCTGGACGAAATCCGTAACAAACGAAGTGTCGATGTCGGTACTCACGTGTACTATGCAGAAGGCAGTAATAAGCCTATGGTGCCCACTGGAGAAATCATCCTCATTTTTCATCCGGATGCCGATGTGGAGGAACAACTACTGGTGTTGGACGAATTCAAACTTGACCTGGTGGAGAGAAGATCGGATGACCAGATCATTGCCAGAGTGACCAAAGATTCTAAAAACCCCATAAAAGTAGCCAGCTTGCTCCAGCAATCGTCGCTGATCAAAGTCGCAGAACCTGACCTGGATATGCTGCTCGACGAATATGATGTAACAACACCGACCGACCGCTACTTTTCGGAAGAATGGCACCTGAAAAATGATGGCTTCATTGAAATAGCTGGCCATCGCACCGTAGCCGGCGCCGATGCGAAAGTCGTTGATGCCTGGAACAGGATGGGTAATATGGGGTCGTCCAAAGTCGTACTGGCCGTAATTGATAATGGTTTTGATATAAGCCATCCCGATCTCAGAAACAAAGTTTATCGCCCCTTTGATTTATGGACGCAGTCCGATCGACTTACCTCTGGTGATATTTCATTTACACATGGAACGCCCTGTGCCAGTCTTGCTGTGGCTGCTTCCGATGGCAATGGCATGGTTGGAGTCGCACCCAGGTCGAAATTTATGCCCATCAGCGGTACTTCCTACAGTACCCGCGCCACGGAACAGATGTTTGATTACTGTGTGCAGAACGGAGCCGATGTTGTCAGTTGCAGCTGGGGGACGACCAATCGGGCCTATGCGCTCAACTCCTTAAAAGAACAGGCCATTGCACGAGCTGCCCGGCAAGGTAGAAAAGGAAAAGGATGTGTCATCTTGTTTGCCGCTGGCAATGAAGGACTGGACTATGTGAACCTCTATGCGACGCATCCCGATGTGATCTGTGTAGCTGCCAGTGATAGCAAAGACCGTTACTCCAATTACTCCAACCAGGGCATGGAAGTCTCCGTTTGCGCCCCTTCTAACGGCGACTGGCCATTGGTGGCCGCCCGCGCCAACTGGGACATTGGTACCTCCATCAGGGGCGATGGTGTTTGGCGTTATTGGGCCGACGGCATCGACCGGCCAGGACTCTATAAGCACTTTGGGGGAACCAGTGGCGCCACCCCGATCGTAGCCGGTATTTGTGCGTTGATGCTTTCCGTAAACCCAAATTTGACCGCAAGGGAAGTAAAGGACATTTTGCAAAGCACTGCTGACAAAATTGGATCTCCCAGCGAATATTTTAATGGGCACTCCCGCAAATATGGTTATGGCAGGGTCAATGCCGATAAAGCGGTGGCGGAGGCTTTGCGCCGTAAAGACGGCACTTCCGGATCCAATAAACCGGCTGAGGTGGAAACCAATGTTTCAGCAGGCAAGGGGCTGTTCCGTTTTACGGTGGAGAGGCAACGCCCCGAAGGGTACGGCGTGCAAATGGGCGTTTTTGCGGAGTACGGAAATGTGCTGATCGCAGCTGAAAAACTGCAACGCCAATTTGCCGAAACGATAGTTGTAAACATTAATGAGTTGAAAGGGAAAACGGTTTATAAAGTCATCGTCGGTGCTTTCCCGAATAAAAGAGATGCCACCAGCCTGTTAAAAGAAATGAAAGCAAAAGGCATTGATGGCTTTATTAAAAACTTAAAATCATTTGGGTAAATAGAAACTGAGCGGTGTATCAAGACAGCCGGCCTGCTACCTTTTTCAAAGGCAGTTAACTTGGATAATGGCTATTTAAGACTTACGAAATCTTCGAGATTTCGCGAATCGGCACTTCATTTACCGCCTCTTTCACAAAAGATCAATGACACTGACACTTGCCATCCAAATATTTCTCGCGGCTCTGTTCTTACTGGCAGGCATTTCCCATTTCCGCAACCCAAAATTCTTCCTTAAGATAACGCCACCTTGGGTACCTGCCCCTGCCACCGTCAATATAATTGTCGGTATTGTTGAAATCATCCTCGCTATCGGAATTTTAATTCCCACTACCAGAATAATGGCGGCATGGGGCATGATCGTTTTGTTGGTCTTGGTGTTCCCGGCCAATGTCTACCATTTCCAAAAATCATTGAAAAAAGGAAAGCACGTAGTCCCAACGCTCCTCCGCCTGCCGTTTCAAGCCCTGTTTGTTTATTTGGCTTATTTGCTTACTTTTTGAGGGGTCAGGAGTCAGGAGTCAGGAGTCAGTTAGGGAAAAACCTGACCCCTGACCCCTGACCCCTGCCCCCTCCTCAAGGATATTCCTCCAACAACCCAAACTGCCAAAGATGAAAGCGGTAATGCATGTAATGGAACAACTCCAGTTCCGCAAAACTTAGCTCCCCCATCATCGGCGAAAAGGCTTTATAGCCAGGGTTGTTTTCAAAATGATTGTAAAAACGGCCGACTGCCTCGGGTATATGTGAAATCGCTTCTTCCAGCGACCCATATTTTAATGCGGGCAAATCCGCCTTGGTTTTATCACTGGGCTTGTGTTTTAGAACAGCGCCTTTTTCAATGAATCTTTTGAAACCTAACTGCCCTCTGGTAGGTTCTCCGGTGGGCTCGCCATACCGCTTAACGCTCGACTTGGCCACCCATGTTAAGTGCTCCACCATATGCTGAGGGGTCATTAGGCCAAAAGCAGGTTCAGTATCTGGCTTTAGTTGTTTTAACAGTTCGGGGACTTTTTGGGTAAGAAATTCTTTTTTGTTATCCGTTGCTGTCATTGGTGATAATTTTTTTTGCCAAAAAATAATTCTAAACTATTTTCTGACTTTTTACTTCCCAGAATGATAAGTTTGCGAGACCAAAGTACAAATATTTATAAATCATAAAACAATCACTCACTTATGTATCCGACTGCCAAGCATGATTTCTTCGTTGATAAAAGTAATTTCTTCAAAACCACTTTTGAAGAAAACAGTTTGCCAAAACTGCAAGCGGGAGAAGTCCTTTTTAAAATAGATAAATACGCCTTTACCTCCAACAATATTACATATGCAGTGGCAGGGGACCGAATAAAATACTGGGATTTTTTTCCAGCTAACGCACCTTGGGGAATTGTGCCGGTCTGGGGATATGCGGAAGTCGTTGCTTCGGAAAATGGTGCCATTAAAACAGGTGAGCGTTGTTTTGGATATTTTCCCATGAGCGATTATTTAATTGTTACGCCGGGCAATATAAAACCTCATGGATTTGCCGATATATCGGAACACCGTTCGCACCTGGCTCCTATTTATAATTTTTATACAAGTACATCAAAAATGCCTGGCTTCCAAAAAGAAAAGGAAGATTATCTGCCCATTATAAGACCCCTCTTTGCCACTGCATTTTTAATTTATTATTTTTTAAAAGACAATGATTTTTTTAATACGGAAAATATTGTTTTAACAAGTGCCTCTTCAAAAACAGCGCTTGGTTTAGCTTACATGTTAAATGCAAATAAAAAAGAAGATGGTAAAAAAATAATCGGACTGACCTCCTCAAGAAACATCGATTTTGTAAAAAGCAATAATTATTACGATGACGTAATTTCTTATGAGGATGCCATAGGTAGCGTGTCAGATGAAAATACTGTAATTATTGATTTTGCAGGCAATGCTGGTTTATTAAATGGTTTTTATCAAAAATTAAATGATGCCTTAAAACATGTGGCATTAATCGGTTTGACTGACTGGAGTGCTGATAAAAATTTTAATCAAATACCAGTCGCCCAATTCTTTTTTGCCCCAACACATATTCAAAATAAATACAAGGAGTGGGGGGCTGAAAAAACGAATTTATTATTAGGACAACACATGATGGGTTTTATTTCTGATATGGAAAAACATCTGGAAATAAGTTTAATAAATGATCAGAAATCATTGCAGGAATTATTTGGCAATATGTTAAAAGGAGACATCGATCCAAGCAAAGGGTATATTGTTTCTTTGAAATAATATCTTCTTGTATGACTTAATTTCCCGCAAAGTTGCGCCAGGTTTTTTTTAAAACCCGTTTGATTCTGCGTTTAAACTTAGCGAGCCTCTGCGGGAAAATAAGTTCTAAAATATCCTATCATTTTTTATGTACCGATATTTCCTTGCCTTTCTGTTTTTAATATTTTCTTTTTCCGTAAATAATTTAAATGCACAGGGCTTTCCCGAAGCATGGGCAGGTATTTGGAAAGGTGAAATGACCAACCATAACGTAAAAGGTAAGCAAAGCCAGTTTCCAATGGAACTGCATATCCTGCCCACGGACTCCGCTCATGTTTGGACATGGCGGCTGGTTTATCACCCCAATGATCGGCCAAAAGATGCACGTAATTATCAACTGGTCCTTAAGGATAAAGCAGCGGGGCATTACGTCATTGATGAAAAGAACGGTATTTTGTTGGACGCCTATTATATCGATGAAAGACTAATCAGCAATTTTAGCATTGGCAATAATGAAATCATGTCCGTCCAGTATCTGAAAAAGAAAAAACTGATTACGGAAATGGTTGCTACCACGGTTAATCCATTAAATATTACGGGCGGTACAAGTGAGGAGGTCCCTGATGTTTCCTCTTATTTAATAGACGGTTTTTTCAGAGGGGAATTGAAAAAATCAAAGAAGTAAACAAAAGCTCCTGACTACCCCAATTGGCAGTGGGTATATCCTCGGACATGCCCGTAAATGTAATTAACGATTAATCTCGATAATATAAACCCGCGACTGTCTGGCAATAAAATAAGAATACCAAAAACGCCACCGAACAATTCTTTCAATCCCCTACATTTGCTGCTCAAAAAAAATACACCACATGTACGATAAGCTTCTTTCTCCTCTCGACCTCGGATTTACCACATTGAAAAACAGGGTTCTTATGGGTTCCATGCACACCATGCTCGAAGAGGCACCCGGCGGCCTCGAACGGGCAGCTGTTTTTTATGCCGAACGGGCCCGCGGGCAGGTCGGTCTCATTGTCACCGGCGGCATTGCGCCAAATACGGAAGGTGGCGTTGGGTTCGGTGCCTCGGAGATGACCAGTAAAGAACACGCCGAGCATCACAAAGTGATTACCGAAGCAGTTCACAGGGAAGGAGGAAAAATCTGCATGCAGATTCTGCACACCGGCCGCTATGCTTATCACAAGGATCTGGTAGCGCCTTCGCCCATCCAGGCCCCCATCAATATGTTCAAGCCACGGGAGATGGACCACGACGATATCGAACGCACCATTCAGGACTATGTGGACTGTGCAGCGCTTGCACAAGAGGCGGGTTACGATGGCGTGGAAATCATGGGCTCGGAAGGCTATCTCATCAACCAGTTCATTGTCAAGCATACCAACCACCGCACCGATGAATGGGGTGGCAGCTATGAAAACCGCATCAAGTTTCCCATTGAAATCGTTCGGCGCACGCGAGCGCGGGTCGGTGAAAATTTCATCCTTATTTACCGCCTGTCTATGCTTGATCTCATTCCAAATGGCAGTACCTGGGAAGAGGTTGTTCAATTGGCCAGGGAAATAGAGAAAGCAGGGGCAACGATCATCAATACAGGCATCGGCTGGCACGAGGCACGGGTACCGACGATCGGAACGGTAGTTCCGAGGGGCGGCTTTGCATGGGTGACCAAACGATTGATGGGCGAGGTGAAAATTCCGCTGATCGCCACCAACCGCATCAATATGCCGGACGTGGCAGAAAGGATTTTACAGGAAGGCTGCTCCGATATGGTCTCGATGGCCCGCCCGTTTCTGGCAGATGCCGAACTGGTCAAAAAAGCCATGGAGAACCGCGCTGATGAAATCAATACCTGCATCGCCTGCAATCAGGCCTGCCTCGACCACACGTTTACGATGAAAATCTGCTCCTGCCTCGTAAACGCCCGGGCCTGCCATGAAACAGAACTGAATTTTTACCCGACAAAAAATAAGAAAAAACTGGCAGTCGTCGGTGCAGGCCCCGCCGGTATGGCCATGGCAACACTCTCGGCACAGCGCGGCCATGAAGTGCATTTGTACGAAGCAGAAAAAGAAATCGGCGGGCAGTTCAATATGGCGAAAGTAATTCCCGGCAAGGAGGATTACGCAGAAACAATACGCTATTACAACCGACAGATCGAGCTGACAGGAGTCCATTTGTATTTAAATACGAAAGCTACGACAGACCTGCTCATGGCAGGTGGCTTTGATGAAATCATCATTGCGACCGGGGTCACTCCCCGGAAGGTTACTTTTGAAGGTGCAGATCATCCCAAAGTACTCGATTATGCCGACGTTTTGTATAAAAATAAACCTGTCGGAAAAAGCGTTGCTATCGTGGGCGCAGGTGGTATCGGTTTCGACATGGCGGAATACCTCGCTCACGACCATGAGGAAGAATCGCCTTCTGTAAACACAGAAAAGTACATGGCAGAATGGGGCGTGGACATGCAGCACTCGGTGGGCGGCGCTTTGGCGGCCGCACCTAAGCCAGCACCTTCCCCCCGCGAGATTTATTTGTTGAAACGTTCTGGTGGTAAGCACGGCAAAAACCTCGGCAAAACCACAGGTTGGATACACCGTGCCAGCCTCGCTATGAAACGGGTGAAGATGCTTGGCAACGTACAATATGAAAAAGTAGATGATGCCGGCCTGCATATCTCCATCAACGACGAAGCACAAGTCTTGCCAGTCGACCATGTAATCATCTGCGCCGGTCAGGAACCTTTGCGCGAGATGTTTGAAGAGTTGAAAGCCAGCGGCAAAACCGTCCATCTGATCGGCGGTGCCAACGTCGCTGCTGAACTGGACGCCAAAAAAGCAATTAACGAAGCGAGTTACCTGGCGGCGGAAATTTGATTTTTAGATCGCTTTGCTGTCAGAGGTCAGACCATTTCATTGTCAGAAGTCAGACTTCAACTCGTCTGACCTCTGACAGCGAAGCGATCTGACCCCTGACAGCGAAGCGGTCTCTCCCCACTGTTAGCATTTCCTTAAAAAATCATCCTTATTTGTTCCTATCTTAATGGCTGCTCTATCTTCGCTCCTCCCATCCTAACCATCAAATCAACAGGACCTTAATTTCAACATCATGCAATTCGAGACGAAGGCCATCCGGATTCAGACGGACCGTACCCAGCACCGGGAGCATAGCACGCCTTTGTTCCCTACTTCCAGTTTTGTTTTTGAAAATGCAGAACAGATGCGTGCGTTGTTTGCCGGAGAGCAAGAGGGGAATATTTACAGCCGTTTTACCAATCCGTCATGCCGGGAGTTTGAGCAAAAAATAGCGGCACTGGAAGGGATGGAAAATGCCCATTCGACGGCGACCGGCATGGCTGCGGTGTTTGCATCGCTGATGACTTTTTTAAAAGCGGGAGACCATGTGATTGCTTCGCGCGCGTTGTTCGGCTCTACGTACAATGTCATTTCGAAGCACTTTTTGAAATGGGGCATTGCGTGTGACTTGGTGAACCCAACTAAACCGGAAACCTGGGAGGAAAAATTGAAACCGAATACCAAAATACTTTTGGTGGAAACGCCTTCCAACCCCGGCCTCGATATTGTTGACCTGGAAGTGGCCGGGCAATTTGCAAGAGCGCATGGCCTGATTTTCAACGTCGATAATTGTTTCGCTACGCCTTATTTACAACAACCCGCAAAATTTGGTGCGGATATCATCACCCATTCAGCCACTAAATTCATCGATGGACAGGGCCGGGTGTTGGGTGGTGTGGTGGCCGGCGACAAGGAACGGGTGGCCGCGGTCAAAAACTTCTGCCGTAGCACTGGTCCGTCCCTCTCACCTTTCAATGCATGGGTACTTTCCAAGAGTTTGGAAACGCTGGCTGTGCGCATGGACCGACATTGCGAAAATGCGCTGGCGCTGGCCGATTTTTTATCCGGACATGCACAGGTGCAAAAAGTGAATTATCCGTTTTTGGATACGCACCCGTCTTGTGAAATTGCCAAAAAGCAAATGAAAAAAGGCGGTGGATTGGTTACTTTTGAGATAAAGGGTGGATTGGAAAAGGGCCGCCAATTCCTGGATTCCATTTCACTGTTGTCGCTAAGCTCGAACCTTGGTGATACCCGCACCATCTGTACTCACCCCGCATCGACTACCCATGCAAGATTGACAGAGGAGGCCAGGCAGGAGGTGGGCATTACCAATGGATTGATTCGGGTGTCGGTCGGTTTGGAGCACATCGACGATATTGTTGCCGATATTGACCGGGCACTGAGCAAGAGTGTTTGATTTATTTGATTAAAAGATTAACGATATTTGATTCGAAATTTTTTAAGAAAATCAAATATCATTAGCCATGTAATCTCTGATCTTTCCTCAAAAGCTACCTAAGGAAAATAACTCTGATTGATTTTGACAAAAACAAACTACACCATTCCCGTCCACATTGAAGGCCTGCAATTTTATCACCATGATAAACCGATTGCTTTAGAGTCAGGTGCCGTGCTGCCAGAGGTAACTATTGCCTATCATACCTATGGAAAATTAAACGAAGAAAAGAACAACGTCATTTGGGTATGCCATGCCCTCACGGCCAATTCGCACGTAGCCGATTGGTGGGAAGGATTGTATGGCAGCGGCAATGTTTTTGACCCCGAAAAGTATTTTATTGTCTGCGCCAATGTACTCGGCTCTTGTTATGGAACGACTTGCCCGCGCAGCATTTCTCCAAAAACCAAGGAAGCATACGGCATTGATTTTCCCATCGTCACCATCCGCGATTGGGTGCAGTGCCATGAATTGTTGCGGCAGCATTTGCAGATTGGTGAAATAGAGCTGTGCATTGGCGGCTCTTGCGGTGGGCACCAGGTGATGGAGTTTGCTTATGTATTAAAAGATAAAATAAAGAGCATGGCCCTGCTGGTGACTTCGGCCAAGGAAACTCCCTGGGCGATCAGTACACACGAAGCCCAGCGCCTTGCCATACAGGCCGATGCCACCTGGCGAGACAATGTGGACCATGCTGGCAAAAATGGCTTGAAAGCGGCCCGGGGCATGGCCTTGCTCACCTACCGTACATTCCGTTCTTATAAAATGCGGCAGACCGATACGGAGGAAAAATTGGACGACTTTCGGGCGGCGTCTTATATCCGTTACCAGGGGCACAAACTGGAACGCCGTTTTTATGCACAGAGTTATTGGCATATGGTAAAAACGCTTGATACCCACGATATGGGCCGCGGGCGCGGCGGCGCCGGTCAGGCGCTGCAACAATTAAAAATGCCAGCATTGATTATTTCCGTAAATACCGATATGCTGATCCCGCCGGAGGAACAACAATTTTTGCACGCACATTTGAGCAATTCAACTTATAAAGAAATAACCTCTGAATTTGGGCACGATGGTTTTTTAGTGGAAACGGAAAAAATCAAGCGGGCGATTATGGAGTGGCGGGAAAAATTATTTGAAGTTGTTTAACAACTCCTTCTTTGTACAAAAATTATTTAGGATATTTTTATTGCAAAATATTTTAGCCTCAAATGAATTTAAATAAAGTATTTAACCTTTTTTCTTTTCCTCCCCCCGGCCTCCTCCGGAGGAGGAGAAAAGAACGTGTAGATCTCCCCCTTTGGAGGGGGCCGGGGAAAGGAAAAAAGAAAGGTATAGATATTTTAATTTCACTCCTAGGTCTGTTCTTCTTTTTTTCATTCTTTCCGATTAATCTATTCTCCCAAAGCACTCCCCCTAAAGAAATCGGTGTCGTTCTCGCTGGCGGAGGTGCACTTGGCCTGGCACACATCGGGGTACTTCAGGTTTTAGAGGAGTTGGAAATCCCGATTGACCGAATCGGCGGGACCAGCATGGGCGGTTTGGTTGGCGGGCTTTACGCAATTGGCTATACGTCCGACCAACTGGAAACATTGGCTCTGGAAATGGACTGGGGCGTCATGATGGGCAACAGCATTGACCGAAAAAATGCACCTTTTTCAGCCCGCAACGACCAGGAACGGTTTATTTTTTCAGCCCTGCGAAAAGGTGTACAGATAGAACTGGGAGCTGCCCTGATCGACGGTACGAATATTTATCAGAAATTTCAGGAATTGTGCGCGCCCGCATTGGATGTTAGGGATTTTGAAAAATTGCCGATCCCTTTTTATTGTGTTGCTGCTGATTTGGAATTTGAAGACCAGGTAGTTTTTAGCAGAGGCTATTTACCGGATGTGCTTCGCGCCACCATGTCTATCCCATTGGTGTTTAATCCAGTGAAAATAGACGATATGTTGTTGGTAGATGGGGGCATGTTAAATAATTTTCCGGTGCGTGAAATGCGGCAAAAAGGAGCGGACTTGGTGATCGGTGTACAAATAGCGGATTACGATTCAACGAGCAATTCAACCGGGCTGATTAATTTAATTGGCCGCACTTACCAAATCGTCATGGACAAGGTTCGCTGCGAATATGAAGACGAACCGGATGTACTGATTAATTTATCTTTTCCCGATTTAAATCCCAGTGATTTTGATGAAGCAGAAACATTAATTGCCCTGGGCAGAGAGGCCGCAGAAAAAATAAAAGAGGAATTAAAAGAATATAAAAGCGACCGTTTTAAAAAGAGAGAGCAATTAATTGTCGAGGATAAAAAACATATTATTGACTCAATTTTTATTGATGGTGAAAAACATATTAAAGAGGAGAAAATCAGAAATATTTTAGAGCTGCCGATCGGTACCCCTGTTTTGTTTTCGGAAGTACAGACAGCCATGGAAAAATTGCAGGCATCCAGTCTGTTTGAATCCATGCGCTACCGGATCGACCGGGAAGGAAATAAAAATATTCTGAAATTATTTTTAGAAGAAAAAAACGGGAATTTTTTCAAAATTGGCTTGCGCTACGATAATGACTTTGGTGCTTCTTTATTGTTGAACTCTACGTTCCGGCACACCTTTGTAGGTGGGGATTACGCCGCCATTGATATACGGCTGAACAGGAATCCACTTATTCGAACGGAATATATTTATCGGTCCCTAAAAAAATATACGCCTTTTGTCCGGGCGACATTGAAGGGGGATGATTATTTTAGGTTTACCGGCGAGAGAAATGATTACGAACTATTTCAGCACAACCAGGTGGAGTTAAAAGGTGGTCTGCGCTGGACGCCATATAATAGTGTGCAAATCAAGACCGGACTGGAATGGCAATGGTATGGTTTCAATGAAGATGCCGACCAGAACATTATCAAACCGCTGGGCAGGCATTTATTGAATTATTTTATCGAAACCACCATTGACCGGCTCGACCATGCAGCTTATCCCAAGCAAGGCCATCGGGCATACATCAACGCCAAATTTTTGACTCCGTCCCTTAGTGACTTTACCGACGCAGACAATAATATCTGGATGTCCGCGGGTTTGTTTAAAGCGCTACCTTTTACCCGTCATGTTTCAGGAAAAATTTCCGCCGATATTGGCCTGAGTACTGGTTTTATTGATCAACAATATCTATTCTATCAGGGAGGGCTGTACCAGCATTTAAGGGATAATTTTATTCGGTTGCCCGGCATTCCCATCATGCGGTTCAATGGACAGAACATGGCCAGTCTGGGATTTGAAACCATTATTGAAATCAAAAATATTCACCATGTTCAGGCCGGTTACCTCATGTCTACTTTAAATGCTGCTCCGGGTGATTTGATAGATGGGAAATGGCGGCAGGGCATTTATGTGGGATATGGCCTCGAAACACTGATCGGGCCCATTAAAATCAACATCGGGTTTCCCCTGGAAGACCTGGACATGGATATTTTTATTTCGGCGGGGCATAATTTTTAATAATTCTTCCAAACGTTTTTTGATGAGCGACAGTCATCATGCTGAAGCATGAGCGGGAAAACAAAAAAATGACATCTTTCCCTTTATTGGAAACCCGAATTGTGGTTTCGAAAATCAACCTCTTGCAAAAGTAAAAATGTCATTTATAGGGCTCCTTTTTTGTGTCTGCGTATCAACTCAATTTATTCATCAAAAACTTTTCGCATGAAAAATCTTTTGTCGTTCGCCTTTCTATCTACTGTTCTCGTCACTGTTTTTTCCCTTAATCTACACGCACAGGAATACACCTATAAAAACCTGTTGGAAGAACCGGCAGTATTCACCCTGAAGCACGGGTTCGTTTATCATTGTTCGGATAAAGAAGCTGTCCCGTTCACCTTGCCGGAAGCAGCGGTTGGTTTTTTTTATGAGTTCACCGTTTTGCCCACCAAAGAAGAGATGAACGAAGAACCCGAACTTTTGTCAAAACTTTCTTCTGCAAAAAATGGGACACCTCTCAAAGACATTCCTTTCACCCTTGAATCGAACGGATCAGCTAAGGTCGTCAATACCTACATTATCGCCGACTGGCAAAACATCCATAAATTCGAACATTGCGAATACCAAAAGTACCCGCTGGGCGGCGACACGAAAGTCGACTCCCAGATCAGCTATTTTGAGAACCCGGGAGAGGAGAACTTATTCATCGGTTTTGAGTGCCCTTATGGCCGGTCATCTAAAATGCAGTTGAAAGTAGAAGTGGTCGCGGTTTTTGAGCATTCGGCGAATTGATCAAACCTCCAGCAGGTTTGTTAAATTTCCAAAATTTAGTAAATCCACCTCTCTCGCTTTCCCACGTTAAAAAGCGCTGGCAGCACTCGAAGTGCTGCCAGCGCTTTTTTTACATCGTATTTTTTCTTTATATAAAATTGGCGCTGTTTTTGATTTGTACGCATAGTAAAATTTTTTAATGTAAAATTTTTGAAATCAATCTGCTCTTAAATTATTCCGATACCCGAAAGGGGTAGACCCACCAACCGATCCTTTCCAAACATACTTTCAGAAGACTGCCACAACCGTTCAACCAATCATTTATCGAACATAAGTGCTGCCGGTTTTTTCCGAATGCACAACTAATAATTTAACTGAAACACTAAATGCTTTGTAAACTAAATCAATTGACATTCTTCGCCGCCGAACATGTTTAATGAAACTTAGATTACACAGAACTAAATAATCCACCCATGAAAAGATGGCTATTCTTTTTTTCGAACCTTTTGTTTTTCACTTTTACAACAATGGCCCAGGCGCCACAAGCCGTTTGTTATCAGGCCGTTGCGAAAGATAACCAGGGCGCTGATCTGATCGGACAGGACATTTCTATCCGGGCGGCCGTTTTGAGCAATGGTCCCAACGGCAATGCCGAATGGGAAGAAATTCACTCGCCCACGACTGATCAGTTTGGTCTTTTTACCATAAATATTGGCGAAGGAAATTCTACTGGTGGGGGCGCGCAAGTTGATTTTTCCGACATCGAATGGGGCAATGGCGACTATTGGCTGCGCATCGAGATGGATGCCCAGGGTGGTATGGACTTCACCTTGATGGGAGCTTCGAAAATCATCTCTGTGCCTTATGCTTTATATGCAAATGATTCGGAAAGGGCCAATCAGGCCAACTATGCCGACTCGGCCAATGTGGCCAATACCGCCCTGGTCGCCGTGCAGGCACAAACCTCCATTACCGCCCTCGACGACCTGGATAAAGATCCGGTGAATGAAATCCAATCCCTCGACCTCGATGGCGACACCTTGCAGCTCGTGGATGCCAATGGTGTAGCAACGCCCGGATCATCAGTGGTTTTACAAGACAATAATCCCTCAAACGAATTGCAGCAGCTGGAATGGGAGGATTGCATCCTGACCATTTCCGGTGGCAACTCTGTGGACCTGGGAGCGGGGATTTTTGGGGCGCCGGGTGCGTCTTCCGATTTTCCGTTGGGTATACTTGGAGAACACATCGTTTTGTTCGATCAAAGCTTTACCATTCCCGATGGCAAAAATCTTTTCCTGACGGCCGCTGGCCCGGAGATGATGCTCAAAACACAAGGTGGTGATTTTGTGCATCCGACCACGCCCAATATGCCCGTCCTGCCACCCAGCACAGAAGTGGAAAACTGTTTTTGTACCGGTATTTTGATTGATACCCATTCCGATGTGGAAGCCATTGTCATCGACCTCAATGATCCCGCTGGTTTTACCGTACCTGCGGGCAAAACACTGTTTGTCAAAAGCGGTATTCCCAACGCCCTGCCGGGCATGCTGGTGGTCAATGGAACGGAAATGGAATTTTTCCGCCCCAACCTGACCCGCGGTTCGCACATCGTCACATTGCCGGAAAACATCACCATTACAAAGCCAGCGCTTTATTCAGAACTGGTATTGACGGGCTACTTGGTATCGAATTAAAAGGCTTGGATCAAAGTGTCATTTAGAAATGTCATTTTTCCAAAAAATGACATTTCTGAGAACGACTTCAGTTTTTATCATGAAAAAAATCAAGAAAAAAATAGAATGGAACAATTTAAAAGGCCGTTTCAATTTGCCTTTTAGATTCACTTCGCTCCTGTTTGCACTTATTCTTTTTGCTTCGCAAAATGTAAATGCTCAATCCATCGCCCGCAGCACCTTTTGCGGTACGGGCGCTACCTGGATGACCAGCGCAGGTGGCCTGACCTCCACCTTTGGCCAATGCCCCGGTTGTGGGACACTATCGACGGCAGAAGGTGCGCTGACGCAAGGGTTTCAGCAGCCGACCAGCCAGCCCTGTTTCTCCGCAGCGATTGATTTTACTGAAATGACCGACAACTGCGGGACGACTTACGACTTCACCATCATCGGCAACGTCGATGTTGATGAAGCCACTTTTTCGTGGAATTTTGGGCCCAGCGGCTTTCCGAGTACGTCCAATGAAGTCGATCCGCAGGGGATAGCTTTTTCCACCACGGGCATTGTGCAGATGGGAATCGTCATCACAGAAGGCGACTGTGAGCAACAGTTGGTGATTGCCATTGATGTACCGGCCGTTGGTTTTGCAGCCAATCCTCTTTTTGATGAAATTGATTGCAACGGCGGAACGAACGGCAGTATCGGGCTTGATCTTAATGGCGGCACAGCTCCTTTTGAATATAACTGGTCCACTGGCGATCAGTCCGAAGTGATCAGTGGTTTGCCAGCCGGGGACTACAGCTACACTGTCACCGATCTGGATGGCTGTGAAACGTCGAACGCTGTAACACTTGCTGAGCCTGCCAGCCTGCAAGCCGCCGCTTCTGTCCAGTCCGAAACCTGCAAAGGCGATTTGGATGGTAGCATCGAAGTGACCATCACAGGAGGTACGGCCCCGTACCAACTACAATGGAACAATGGCGCTTCGGAGACCACTTTGACCGGCCTGACTTTTGGAGATTACCTGCTCGTTGTGACGGATGCCAATGACTGTGAAGCTGAGTTTTCCTTTGCCGTTGGCCAAAACTGTGAGCTACGTGTAGAAGACGTCGTTTCGCCGAATGGCGATGGCGAAAATGATAATTGGATCGTCAACGGCCTCGATGAGTTTCCGGAAAACGAAGTGGCTATTTTCAACCGCTGGGGCCAGGAAGTCTGGTCCGCGAAAGGCTACAACAATGACTGGGCCGGCACCAATGAAGATGGTGAATTACTGCCCATTGGCGCTTACTTCTATGTGTTGAAATTGAATGACGTGGAGGAACGGGTGTTGTCGGGAGCGGTCACTCTCGTGCGATGAAATTTGACACATAGCTTTAATGCCTCTTTTCTATGTGTCCTATGTGCCTGTGTGTTAAACAAATAAAACCATATGTCGCCCCTTCCCGATCAAATGCAACTACCAGAAATTTTACTATGAAAAAAATAATACTCCTTTCCCTCTTCTTCTTTTCTGTGCAAATCATCATTGCACAACAATATCCCCTCTTCTCCAATTACGTCCTCAACAGCTACGGCTTCAATCCGGCGATTGCCGGTTCTATGCCACACTGGGATGCACGTGCCACTTATCGCACCCAATGGGTCGGGATTGATGGCGCTCCGCAAACGCAGATCGTTTCTCTGCACGGACCTGTTGGGGCATTGGGTGTCGGTGGTTATTTCTTTAATGACTCCGCAGGTAAATTAAAACGGACCGGCGGCAGTGGAACACTGACTTACGGGTTGCGTTTTGGCAGTACCGGGGAAATAAGGGCAGGGGTCGGTCTCAATGTTTTTCGCTTTGGCCCGACAAGCGGCGCCAATACCTCTGGTACGCCTGAGCCGATCATCATGAACGGTATGGCCCAAACCCTGACCGACGTGACGGCTGGCGTCTATCTGCATTTGGACAACGGTTTTTACATCGGTGTTTCTGACCCGCAGATGTTGGGCAGGGAGGTGGACCTGACAGGAGAAGAAGGCATGGACCGGGAGTTGATTCCGCATTATTATCTGATGTCAGGATATCAATTCAATGTGTCGGAAAAGGTGGCGCTTGAACCCTCTGTTTTATTAAAAATAACTGATGCAGCACCCTGGCAGTATGATCTTTCTCTGCGGGCTATTTTTAATCAAAAATTTTGGCTGGGTGGCACCTATCGGCAAGGTGCTGCAGCCTCTGGCATGGTGGGGATCGACCTGACGCCGAACATTGGTTTGGCCTATGCTTATGACATGACTTTCAATGATCTAAGGGAATCTTCTTCTGGTAGCCATGAAATAACGCTGGGTCTCAGATTTGGCCTTCCTAAAGATCGGGACGAAGACGGGGTCGTTGATAAAAAAGACAAATGCCCCGATGAGCCGGGCCTTAAAAAATTGGACGGCTGCCCACAGAAAGAAGAAACCCCCGAAACCGATAAAGACCAGGACAAAGATGGTGTCCTCGATATAGATGACCTGTGCCCATACACTTATGGTTCCCCCAAAAACCAGGGGTGTCCCGAAAACAGCGACCGCGATGCCGACGGCATTGCCGATGCCCTCGATAAATGCCCGGACGAGTACGGCCTTGCCATTCACCAGGGCTGTCCCATCACCGACACCGACGGTGATCTCGTTGCCGATGAGGAAGACCGCTGTCCACAGACACCGGGCGAAGTGTCCAATTTTGGTTGCCCCATCATCCCAGCCAAAGAGAAGGCCATTCTCGACCTGGCCATTGAAAACCTATACTTCGACGTCAATCACTGGCTGATCAAATCAGAGTCTTTTCCTTCTCTTAACGATCTGGCTACCGTTTTATCTGAAAACCCCACGTACCGCCTCCTCATCGAAGGCCATACGGACAGTCAAGGCTCCGCCGAAATGAATATGGAGCTGTCCAAAAACCGGGCGTCTTCCGTCCGCAATTACCTCGTCAACAGCGGTGTTTCCAAAGACCAGTTGATCGTGGAATATTATGGAGAGACGAAGCCGATTGTTTCGAATAAAACCGCCGGGAACCGGCAGTTGAATCGGCGGGTGGAGATGAAGTTTGTTTGGGAGTAATATTATTTTGTCAGAGACGAAGATGAAAGAAGTGCGAAGTTGAAAACTTCGATCAGCGGGTCCTTTCAACTGTAGCTCTTTTGCCAAAAGATGCTACAGTTGAAAGGATACATTGCCGGTAATGAACCCTGGAAATAAATCGTAACGATTGGTTATTAAGGCATTGGGCGTGCGGCTAAAAGAAAGGCGACTGGGGGCATTCAGGTTTAATAAATCATTGAAAAAGATATAGGTAGACCAGTTTTTTCCTTTAGGTTGAAAACCCATTTTGCCGTGGAGGTTGTAGTAATTGATGGTTGTGTTCTGTTGGGATTCATGTACATGTGATAGGCCCAAGTGCCAAAAAACCCTTTTCTTGAAAGCCCTTCCATTCAGGGAAAAAGTGGATGCCAATTCAATACCAGACAATTTATTGGAACCAATGCGGTGGCGGCCCAATCTGTACTCTCCATCGAATTGAAAATTGAGTGATGAGTCGCGCATGGTAAAAGTGGACAAACCTCCAATAAAAAATAAATCCTGGTTTTGTATGGCTGTTTGATCAATGAATGAGTATCGGTCCTGCCAGGCAAGCATGGCATTGGTCCTCACACCAAGGTTTAGATCAAATATTTTCTTGTCGTACAGAACTCCGTTCATCCATAGGTTTTGTGGTGGAGTGAGTGTCTGTTCATTGACGACGAAAAGCGGATCGAAAAAGGGTTGGTCGATAGGGCTCTGGGTGCGGTTGAATCTGGAGAAAACGAAAAAAGTCGATCCCGCCAAAGGATTGAATTTGGATCCAATCAGAGAAAGAGAAGTACTGGGAAAAACAGTTTGTTGGCGTATATTGTAACGGTTTACCCTATTAAGATTTTGTAAGACAATGTTGTCATCAGCCAACAAAAAATCAGAAATTTCGGTTTCAGAATTAAAAGTCAGTTGAAGTCTTAACAGTTGGTCCTTGCTGTTTAGGGTGAGGGAAGCCATCGGGTGAATCCGCCAGTATTCTCTATTATTATCAATGGCCGGGGCGCTTAAACGCTGTATCCGGTAACCGGCCTTGATCAGCGATTGCTTCAAATTATAGCTTCCTTGCTGGGTAATTTGGAAAGCCATACCCTCCCAATCGAATGGCTCTGAAAGAACCTCTTCAAATGGGTCTATTTTGCCGAAAAGAAAACTTTCCTCATTGATAGATAAGTCGAGCCCGGTCTCCAGACCCCATTTCTTCCCATTTGAAATTTGTCTGACACCGATGCCATAATGGTTTTGCTGTTGTTCATTTGCTTGCTCAACTTGTTTGGCAGTCCTTCCGAACAACGCTAATGAGAAGGGGAGGTCAGCGTCGGCCATCAATGCCAGATCGTTGTTTTCTTGTTGGGCACTTTGAAAAAACTGAAAGGATAGTCGGTGGTGTTTATTGATTACATGCGAGAGCAACAGTTCATGATTAAAAGAAAGCTCGGTAGATGTTTGGTTTTTTTGGTCAGCGAACAATACCTCGTTCAAGTTAGAGATGTTGCGATTTTCTAACTCCTGGTCTGCGGAGAAGACATTTAATCTATACGTTAACAGCAGTCGATCAGAGAACTCATATTGCGTCCTGATCTCACCACCAAGATTTTGTTGAGACAGGTCTTCTTCAGTTAAAAATTGGTTGGTAATCGATGCCAGGGATAGCAGCTCGGTTGTTTGGAGTCTTTTTGAGTTTTGTTTGCCAAAATAATACAAATATCCACTCAGTCTCCACTGGCTGTTCAGTCGGCCGCTATAGTTCAGGCTACAGAAAATCCCATCTTGCTCTCGTGCTTCTTCTTCATTGAGGAAGATATTAGGCACCTTCGTGTTGCGCTTAAATCCATTTGATGTGGCGAACACATCCCCTTTGAGTCGTAGGTAATCCGAAAGGGACAGTAGCGTTTCGCCGGTATTATTTGCTCTGGTATCGACGAATATTTTATTTTTTTTAGTCAGATAATATCCTGATAAAAGGCCCTGGCGGGCATTCTGATACCCCACTCCAAGATTGGTGGAAAGTTTGACCTGATTGTGGTTGGTGCTGTCTAAAACGATGTTGAGTGCCAGCCCGCCCCCACCTGTTTTATTTGAAGTTTCGGGAAAGTTTTCGTTCAGTTGATAATTTCTGATAAGCTCAATCGAGGCGACGTCGGCGGCCCGGATTCCCTTTAGCAGGCCTTTCCGGTTGGTGTTCATAAATTCATCGCCCTCAAAGAGTACGGTGCCTACTTCCTGTTGGCCAACTTCAATGTTGCCCTCTTTGGTAATATTGATCCCCGGAATTTTTTTCAGGACATCTTCAAGGTTCTGTTCACTGCCATCCGTAAAAACATCTGGTTCGTAAACGACGGTATCTCCGTTGACAATCACACCTGTTCGGTAGGCCTTGACCTCTACTTCTTCCAGGATGTTGTTGAATTTCAATTTAACAATAGTATCAAGTTGAGTCAGGGACGTTGCCGGGGCCAGTTTTAATACGAACGTTTCATAGCCAAGGGCGGCGAATTCTATCTGATATTCGTGGTCGGGTTGCCTGGCTTGTGCTTCAAATCGTCCAACAGAATCGGTCAAAGAAAATGTTTCGATCGTTGCTTCGGGCCAAAGCTTCAGGATGACTGTGGCGGAAGGGATGGGCTCTGAGTTGGCTTGGTCCACCACCTGACCGGACAGGGAGTACTGTGCGAAACCTCCTTGGTGGATCACACAAAAAAAAAGCACCCATCCAAACCTGATAACTCGAAGCATTTTAATTTATTTTTTGCTTTTTGCCATTTTGCGGTTACGGTTTTTGATCCGGTCGTTTTCAATCCACATCTCGTTGATGGTATATTGCTTTGGTGCCCGGCAGTATGCAGGAGTGATATCGGGGGTGTTGTCTTTGCTGATTTCCAGCTCGATTGCCTTGAAGACACTGGGGTTGTCCCAGATCTCCAGCTCTAAAATAAGTCCTGGCAGCCCGCCGTATTCCAAAGGGCCGTTGCTAATTGGTATGTCTGGTGTGAACCAGGCTGTGATTTCCCTGCCTTGATAGGTTCCGATGGCTTTGTAGGCCGTATAGCCGATTATTTTTTTACTGTCTGTTTGAATGTTCCAGCAAAAATCAAATAAGTGGTCTTTAACACAGTATTCGATTTTATTACGGCTGCGGGTAAGGACCAGGTTTGAAGCCGCCAGGTTTTTGTAACATTGATCATCTTTGGTGACCAGGGAATAGGAGAAAGACCCTGTTTCGTAGTTCCATGTAGATATGCCATCATTTCCATCCGGGATCATTTCAAAGTTGGAAACCTGACCAGCTTGTTCCAATTTGAAATCTATGGCATAGGCATCTACCTGCTCAGCGTACTTATGCATTTGATCGATGAAATTGGCGGCGTGAGGATTTCGTTTTTTATCCGATTCTAACTGATCAGCGAATGAAATACTCCGGCTACACCGGTATATTACTTTGAGGTTTTGGGAAGATGCCACCGTCGAGAATACAATGAAGGTTAACATTAATAGTATAGTATTTCGCATACCTGTTTAAAATTTAAGGCATCCTGCCCAACTGAACAATGAACCGGGCAGGATGCGAATCAAAGAATGAGGTTATTTGATCAACAATAGTCATTGAAATAAACCCCTTCATATTCACTTTCGACGTAAACAGCCTCATAGCTTTCGAGCGTCAATTCTCCACAGTAAGAGATCAACCAATAATCGGCTTGTGTATTTTCGATCATAAAGCCCGATAAGCAAAGCATTAAAACAACGATTAGTTTTTTCATTTTTAAAAATTAAATATACGAACCCTACTTCTTTTTAAGGGGTTTCGGTTGCCCCCTGGCATGCATGAAGTCTACATTGGCGCCTAATGCATCGAACAGCATGTCCTATCACTTCCAAAAGTGTAGGATTTACACGTTTGAAAACTGGAAGTTTTGGGAAGTTTTGGGAAGTTTTATGGAAAAACAGGAAACGCTTGTTTAAATACCTTCGTAGTCCTTTTTCGAGATGCAAAGAGGATAACCCAATGATTCGTATATTTTTTTTAACCAAAAAAGAGAAACACGGCCCCTGGGCAATTCAATGCCCGTAGCCTTTAATTTTCCCATCAATGTCTTTGTGCTTATTTCGTATTCGGTAGCAATTTGTTGGCGGGTTTTGTATCCGGAGAAGGAGGAAGAGCGATGCATAAAACTGAATTTAAGAGTGTTTGTTAATTTGAACTAGTTCACCTTTGTTTACTAACAAATATAATGGGAAACAACTTTTTTTGAAATTATTAATTGACAAAAAAACTACAAACAATAAATTCCTGTACTGAATGGTGGATAAAAAAGATCAAGTTTCTGGCCAATTGTTACGTTGTGTTGCCAGTTGTCATAAAGTGTGATCTGATGTTGTCGGAAGAATTAGGTTCATTGTAAAATAATATCCGACTGGTTTCAATCTCCTGCTGAGAAGTAAAGGGCAGCCCGATCCTTCAGGCCGCCCCCAATCGTCACGAAGCCTCATCCATTCATTCTGATTTTGCCTCAAACGCATTGCCCAGGTTGGAGTGGGCGGAACTACCGTCGGTGCACCATGCCTTGATGAGCATGTTCGTTACACTTTCGTGCAGTTTTATTTCGGCCCTTGCATACCAGTTTGAAAGGTCTGCATCGGCGAGGCATTTGGCATCTCCTACTCCGATGCCGTGCAGGGCGAATTCACATTCGCTGCCACTTTTAGTATCGGTATCGACGAAAGCACCTTCCATCACGCCATTGCTTTTGTGGAGCGGCAACACCTCGATGCTCGAATTGTCGCCCAGTCCAATGGTGAATTTCACCGATTCGTCCACTTTACTGGAAGAGCGGGTAGCACCTGCGGCATCTGCTTTAAGGCCCTTACAGCCGCCCGATCCAGTAATTTTGATACGGCCACCAGCGACGGCTGTGCCCGGGGGGTCAAGGCTGGCGTAAGCCGTGAAGCTGGGCGAGGCACCACAGTTGCCTTTTGGTACACAGCACTCCGGACAGGGCCGGGGGGTGCATTCCACCCAAACTTCCAGTGTTTCCGTGTTGCTTGTGGCCACTGCCACATCGGCATTGCCAGTACACTCATCAATGGCTTCGCCGCTGGCAAATGGTTTAGCCCCGCTTAGCAGCAAAGACGCGCTGGCTCTTTGTGTGCCGCCCCAGCAGTTTGCAAAGTCCCGGTCATGTCTCCACTTGTCGGTGGTGGTGAAACGGGAGCGCCAGGTACACTTACAGGGCTCCTCTTCCGGTACATTCACTGTTGCGGGAACTCTTGGCTCACAGCTTAGAGGAAGCACCGCTTCTTGTGGTGTAAGGTTGGCAAAGCCAAAATCACTGCTGAAACGTTGCTGTTCCACCGTGCCGCCGGTCAGCGCACCAAAGGCTGGGACGCCATTGAGTTTTATATTTGAAAACTGTAGATACGCACCGCAGGACGTAATGTAGGATGACATTGAACTGCTCAGTTCCCAGATGCCGTCGGGGTAGGTCAATGGATTGATTTTGCGAAGTTCTTCATCGTAAAGGTGCAGGGTGATCTGAGCCGGATCGAGCAGGAAAGGATCGAAATTTTCAGTTTGGTCCGGTGTGATGGCCAGGGCAAGGGAGGCTTGCTCCTCATCGGCTTCATACTTTAAAAGGTATACATTGACCGGCACCTCGGCCTCGTGTTCCTGAATAAAGTCGAAGGATTGAATTCCGTCGACAGATGCTGGAAAAATCATTTCCCTGGAGATAATAACCTCCTTTTCCGCCGTATTACCGCCCTCGTCGCTGACAGTCAGTGTTACGATCAGCCCTTCCGCAAAACCAGTTGTTCCGGGGGCCGGTTCCTGCTGCCAGGTAACACTGCCGGAAGGAGTGCCTTTCACCTGGTAGGTTTCTGGCAGGTTGCTGAAATCTGGAAGGAGGAAGTTTTCCAGCACGGACGGGTCGTCCGCCACTTCGAATATGCCCGGGCCAGTAATGACAAGGCCCGGTTTTTCAGGGGAACTGGTCTCGCCGTCGAGACTGGTATCGTCTTCCTGTTTATCACAGGCGAAAAATGCTAAAACGAAAAACATCAGCAACAAGCTGATTTTGAAATGTACACCTGTACTTAGGATGGAACTTTGAATGATCTTTTTCATGACTTCAATTTTTTGATGGTAAAACTTTTGGTGAAATCATGTTTTGCGCAAAACACAAGACAAAGGTGTAGACAGAACAGACTTGGTTCAAGTACTATTTTTTGGGAGTTTCAATGAGGTTTTAGTGGAAGTGCCGGTTTTACATAAAGTGATATAAGAGAAAGTTTGTATTTAACTAATTGATAAACAAGGTTTTATGTAGTTATATGGTTCTGTACGCTAAAAGGAGGTTTTCTAAAAAATTGTGGTAGAGATTTATAGTAAAGGTATGTTTTGAAGATGTTGCCGAGTTTGTTTTTAATTGTTCCTGCCTTCTTTTCCAAAATAAAATTTCCGGGAGAGTCGCTGATGAATCAATGGGGATGTCACGGGTTAGTTTATGCTGAAACAGACATGTAGGGACCATTGATCCAATGGTGAACTTTGGAGAAACCCCTAACCCTACAACAAAAGGACTGAGGATGTTGTCAAATTTGAAATGCCCAGTCAAAATACCGCCCGCTGCATTGGTTTAAAAGACCTTCCTGAACCACGGAAACAAAACATCTCCAATGTGAACTACGAAGGTCTGCCCCGCACCTTTTCCCTCCTCCACTTTCCCTATTCCGCTCACTTTCCGTACCTTCCCACCCTTAATCAAATCTACTAATATTATGAAAAGAACACTCGGCCTGTTACTGGCACTGACATTATTATTTTCTACTGACTTACTTTCCCAGAAAAAGAAAAAAAAGGACGACGATAAAAAGGAGGAACCCAAGCACATGCTGGACACCCTGGGCATTGGCCTGAAGTGGCGCAGCGTCGGACCCGCGGTAACCTCAGGGCGGATTTCCGACTTTGCGGTACACCCGGACAGGCGTAGTACATATTATGTGGCGACGGCCTCGGGCGGGGTATGGAAAACTGTAAATGCAGGAACAACTTACGATCCCATTTTCGACGGCCAGGGCAGCTACTCTATCGGCTGCGTGACCCTCGATCCGAACAACCCAAACGTAGTGTGGGTCGGTACGGGAGAAAACAACAACCAGCGCTCGGTAGCTTATGGCGATGGGGTCTATAAATCGGAAGACGGTGGCAAGAGCTGGCAACATAAGGGGCTGAAAATGTCGGAACACATAGGCAAGATCATCGTCGATCCGCGCAACTCGGACGTAGTGTACGTTGCGGCCATCGGGCCACTGTGGAGCGAAGGTGGCGACCGGGGCTTGTACAAAACAACTGATGGCGGGGAAAACTGGGAGCAGGTCATGCAAAACAAAGACGGCGAATCACTCCTCGATGAACACACGGGCGTTACCGACCTCATCATGGATCCCCGCAACCCTGACGTTTTGTATGCGGCAGCCTACCAACGGCGGCGGCATGTGTTTACCTATTTGGGCGGTGGCCCGGGTAGTACGCTTTACAAAACAACCGATGGTGGTACAACGTGGAAGAAAGCAGCCAAAGGGCTCCCCGGCGGAGAATTGGGACGTATCGGCCTGGCCATTTCACCTGCTGACCCTGAGGTACTCTATGCAATTGTGGAAGCAGGAAAAGGTGGTGGGTTTTTCAAAAGCACCGACCGGGGAGCGAGCTGGGTGAAACAGAGCGGACACAGTACCAGTGGGAATTACTACATGGAAATCTATTGCCATCCGACCAACCCGGATATCATTTATTCGATGGATACATGGAACATGATCAGCTATGACGGTGGTAAATCCTTCCAGCAATTGGGCGAGGAGTACAAACACGTCGATAACCACATCATCTGGATTGATCCAAACGATACAGATTATTTATTGGCGGGTTGTGATGGCGGTATTTATGAAAGTTTTGACCATGCAAAGACTTGGGATTATAAAGGGAATTTACCGGTGACCCAGTTTTATAAAGTCGTCACCGACAATGCTGAACCATTTTATAATATCTACGGCGGTACCCAGGATAACTTCTCTATGGGTGGCCCCAGCCGCACGCGCAACGGGCATGGCATCGCCAACTCGGATTGGTACGTAACACAACTGGGTGATGGTTTTGAGTCGGCCATCGACCCCGAAGACCCGAACATCGTTTATGCGCAATATCAGTATGGCGGCCTTACCCGTTTTGACAAAAGGAGCGGTGAAATGACGGGTATCCAACCCAAGCCAAGAGAAGATGAAGATGCCTACCGCTGGAACTGGGATGCCCCGTTGATGGCTTCGGTACACGTGCCCAAGCGAATTTATTTTGCCGCCAATAAATTGTTCCGTAGCGATGACCGGGGGAATACCTGGCAGGTGCTTGGCGATGACCTCACGGCGCAAATTGACCGGAACACCTTGCCCGTGATGGGGCGTGTACAAAGTATTGATGCCGTACGGAAAAATTTATCGACTTCCCCGTTCGGGACCATCATCGCCTTCTCCGAAAGTCCCAAAAATCAGAATTTGCTATACGTCGGGACGGACGATGGGTTGGTGCAAATCACTGAAGATGGCGGGAAGTCCTGGACAAAAATTTCCTCCTTTCCCGGCGTACCTGACATGACCTATGTCAACACCTTGCTTGCCAGTCAGCACGACGAAAATGTGGTCTACGCCTGCTTCAACAACCACAAACGGGGCGACTTCAAACCGTATGTTTATAAAAGCAACGATAAGGGGCGGACCTGGAAAAACATTTCCTCCAACCTGCCGGAAAGGGGGTCTTCTTATGCCATCGCCGAGGATCACGAAGTGGCAGATTTGTTGTTTGTGGGCACGGAATTCAGCTGCTTTTTTACCCGTGACGGAGGAGGGTATTGGAAAAAATTGAGCAGCGGATTGCCCACGATTGCCGTACGCGATATTGACATTCAGAAAAGGGAAAACGACCTGGTGCTAGGTACTTTCGGTCGTGGTTTTTATGTGATGGACGATTATTCCCCCTTGCGTTATATGACTGAAAATGACCTGGAAGATGATGCACGTATCTTACCTATAAAAGACGCCGTGGTGTTTGTGGAGGCTTCACCTTATGGTTACACGACAGGCAAAGGGTTTCAGGGGCATTCTTTTTTCACCGCAGACAATCCACCCATTGGCGCTACCTTTACTTACTACGTCAAAGAAGGCCATAAAACACTGAAACAAAAGCGACGGGCCAAAGAGAAAAAATTGATCAAGGATGGAAAAGACACTCCTTACCCAACCTATGAAGAACTAGAGGCGGAGCGGAATGAGGAATCACCTTATCTGCTATTTACCGTACAAAACAGCAACGGGGAAATCATTCGCCAAATTAAAACAGGGATGAAAAAAGGTGTTAACCGAATCGTTTGGGATGGCCGCTATCCGTCCAAAGACCCGGTGCGTCTGAGTACCCGCCAGCGCATGCCCTGGCAATCACCTGACGGCGGTGGGTTTGCGTTACCGGGAACCTACACGGTCAGCCTCTCCAAAGTGATCAACGGCGAAGAAATGAAGTTGGTAGAGCCTCAAAAATTTGAACTGAAAACCCTCGGTGGTACGACCTTGCCTGCTCAGGACAAAGTCGCCCTGGATGAATATATCCGTAAGGCATCAGAATTGGAAAGAACCTTCCAGGGGGCTTCTTCTTATTTAAGGGACCTGGGAAATGTAGTGAGGCATATCCGCAAGGCAGCTTATTCCGTTGCCGAGCCGGCGCCGGCCCTGTTGAGCGAAGTGAAAACATTGGAAGACAAGCTCAAAGACCTTCGCAAAACGTTCTATGGAGACGGCATCGCTTCTACATTGGACAAGCCGAGCAAGCCGTCGCTTTCCAGCCGGGTTTATGGAATGAGCTACTCCGTGTGGAACACGACCTCCGCTCCCACCAATACTCAAAAGGAACAACAACGTATTGCCAGCAAACAATTCAAGACAGCGCTGGCGCAGTTGCGCCAAGTGGCCGAGGTGGATCTGAAAAGGGTTGAACAGAAATTGGCAGAGATGAAAGCTCCTTACACACCGGGACGATTGCCGGTGCTGAGTGAGGAGTAAAACTTTTCAACACTGAGAAACGGGGACACAGTTATCTATTTTAACTTAACTCTGTGTTCCCGTTTCTCAGTGTTTATTTAAAGAAGCTTAGGTGGTCAGGCGGCCAGTTTCTCTTTGCTCAGGATCAACTTCACGGGCTCTTTCGAAGTCACTTTCAGGTTGTGTACTGTGTGCAACGGAATATCCAAAAAAGTGCCTGGCCCCAGATCAATAAATTCCTCTCCCAACTGGCAGCGGCAGGTTCCTTCCAATATCAAGAACTTCTCCTTCAGGGCATCGTGGGACTCATCCTCAATACCTTCTTTCAGCCAGACGACGGCAAGCCGCCGGGCATGGTTTCTGAAAATTTCATGGTAATGAATATTGTCATACTCGGCCGGTGGTGTGATGTGCTCTACAAAGGCCTTCCATTTGTCGGAGTTGGAATGCTCGGAAAGGGCTATGAATTCCGGGAGTTGGCCATTTGCTGAAAAACGGAACGTGTCGAATTTCAATTCCTCAATCCGGTGAAGGATTTTGCGGCCAGTACTTTGCGGAGGAGTTTTGGCGAATTGGCTGGCGAAACCTAACATGGCATTCTGTACTGCTTCCAGTTCCAACCGGACTGCTTTATACTGGGTGCAGTATTGTTCCAATTCGCTCGCTTCTTCGGAGGTCGCCAGGCCCAGGCAATATTGTTCGATAATGCCGGACGCAATGTATTTTTCTGTGTTTAGTTTCATTTTAATAAAATCCTTAAATCACTGAATGCCTTCCTCACCCGGCTCTTCACTGTACCAAGCGGGACGGCCAACTCTTCTGATACTTCCGCTTGGGTGTATCCTTCAAAATAGAGCAGTTCGATCAGCCGACGATGTTTCGGATCAAGTTTTTGCACCAGGTCACGCAGGCCAATGTGGTCCACATTTATTTCGGATGAAAACTGCTGCTCCATAGCTGGCTCGACGGCCGCCGTACTGTTGTTTTTTCGGTAGCCTTTGGACCGAACCAGGTCGATTGCGGAGTTGCGCGCAATATTCATCACCCAGGCCGGAAAGCGGCCTTTGGAGGGATGGTACTGATGAATGTTCTGCCAGACCTTTAGAAAGACGTCCTGCAGAACATTTTCCGAAAGGTCTTGCTGTTTGACGATGCGGAGAATTACCCCGAACAATAACCGGGAGTAATTGGTGTAAAGCATACTGATGCCCTGCCTGTCCTTGTTTTTTAACAAAGCAACAATTTCTTCATCCGATATTTTGGCGTGAATATTCCTCAAGGTTAAATCAGTGGGTTTTTCAAAGAAAGTTGTTAGGCGGCTGCCCATTGCGATCTTTTTTGTTAGATACATTGCCAGAACCGTTTATCATCGGCTTCGGAAAAATACCTGTGGGTATTTTGCTTAAAATATGCTTTTTTACTTCTTCACTCGGTACGATGCTGCTAATTTCGTTAAAGACCAAAAGTGCCTCCTGGGTGGCCCTCAGTTCCTCTGCTATTGCTGGGTATTGCTGTGCATACTGTTCCACCTGCTTTGCTTCCGCTGGGGAGACTTCTCCTAAAACATACATTTCCAGAATGCCGGATGCTATGTAGTCTTTTATATTCAATCAATGGGTTTATAATTTCTACGATATTTTAGGAGGGTTGGATCATAGGGCTGGAAATTTTGTCAGTAAAATTTTTCAGATGACTTGCTCGGCTGCGCCGTCCTTATGTAAAATCGGAATGCTTCAGGGGAGCGCCAAAGGCCCTGTCCCGAACTCACTTCCGGCCGGCGAAGAATATTTAAGAATCTGGGAGAATTACTTTTTCTTTCTTTTCAACATTAAAAACAAAATACCTCCGATTACGATAAGGGTTCCTATCCACTGCAGGGTGTTCACTTTTTCACCTAAAAAAACAGCGGCTAAAATGATCGTCGAAATAGGGCCTATGGTACTGATGATCGAACTGTTTTTTGCACCAATAACCCTGATCCCCTCTACGATCATAAAGGATGGAATGACGGTAGCAACAGTAGCCATCAATAAGGCATACCAGTAAACGGGAGCTGAGAAGGAGAATAGGTTGAAGCCGTTCACGAGGCTGTTGTGAATGATAATCGCTATGGCAGCGATAATCATCGCTGCGGAATTGTAAAGCCGGGTACCTACATGGGCTACCCATTTTTGACTGCCTATGTAATAAATGGAAAAGGTAATGGCCGCTAATAAAATGAGCATTGCGCCCTTTACCATATTGGGTCCCTGATTGATCGAAACATTGCCCAGATAGGCAATTCCGATACCGGCGAAAGTGATGATGATAGCGATGACCTGCGGCAGCGTTATTTTTTCTTTCAACCAAAAAACGGTAAGTAGTAAAACGATAGAGGGGTAGGTGAAAAGGATGATCCTTTCCAGTCCGGCGTCGATGTACTGGAGGCCGGCCAGGTCGAAAAAACTGGCGAGGTAGTATCCCATCAATCCGTATAATGCAATGGGCCATGGGTTTTTGAGCGCCTCCAACTTTTCGGGGTTTTTGGAAAGGGTGTGCCAGGCGATTACTGTGAAGAAAGGAAGAGAAAACAGCATGCGAAGCATCAGCAGGGAAGCACTGTCCACGTCATGTTGGTATGCCAGCTTGACGATGACAGCCTTGGTGGAAACGAGCAACGCTCCGCTCAGGGCCCAGATGCTACCGATTATTTTTGTTCTGTTGTTCAATGCCGTTTGTACTGGTAAAATGAAAAAGGGGCAACTTTCAAAGCTGCCCCTTTCTGATGATGAAAAGTTTTATTCGATCAGACGGTCATCACGTCTTTTTCTTTCGCAGCAACCAGCTCATCTACCGACTTTGTGTGGTTATTGACCATCTTCTGAACCTCTTCCTCGCGGTTTTTTCCGGCGTCTTCCGGATAACCGTTTTTCACTGCCTTTTTGATGGCATCCATTGCTTTGTGACGGGCCTGGCGGACACCGATCTTGGAATCTTCCCCCAGTGCTTTGGCTTTTTTTACCAAATCTTTGCGTCGTTCTTCCGTAAGGGGAGGTACCGCCAAGTGGATTTTTTCGCCATCGTTTCGGGGAGTTATGCCAATATTGGCTTCAAATATGGCTTTTTCTATAACGGATAACATGGATTTTTCCCATGGCTGAATTGATATCGTCCGGGCATCGGAAGTCGTTACACTGGAAACTTGGTTCATGGGTGTTTTTGAACCATAGTAGTCAACGAGGATGTCGCTTACGAGTGAAGTGGAGGCTTTGCCGGTACGGACTTTGGCCAATTCATGTTTAAGGTGGTCGATGGAACCATCCATTAGGATTTTTGCTTCCATCATGATGTCATCAATTTCTTCGAATTGCATAGTCAATTATTTGCTGAAAAATAGGATGGTAATGTTACCCTCACTTTGGAGAGGGGTTTTACTGCAAAAATCAACAACACGGTTGGCACATCAGAAATTATAAATCACTTCCTGTTCTACAATTTCAATGTCTTTGGCTTCTTTCATCTTCTTGATTATGCGGTCGATGTGGCCGTGAAGAGACATTTGCTGGAAGTGCAAATTTATGTAATTTCTGAGAGTTTCTACTTCGGCGGGACGGTTGCCGGAACGGATCAGGCGCTTAACGGTTTCTTCGGCGGTTTTACTGATGATTTCATCTTCCACCAATACATCGATGGGCTCGCCGTTGTCAATCAGGATGTTTTTACTCTCAAAAGTGCCTTCTTCGATTTCATCTGCTTCAGGTATTGGCTCGGAGGATGGTTTCTTTTCGCCTTTTCTTTTTACCAAAATGCAGTCCCTGCCCGACTCATTGATGTAATAAACCAGGGCGTCAAAGTCAGGGTCGTCGGAAACAATGGCAAATTCGACGTCTTTATCCAGTTTTTGGTGGAGCTTGCCCATAATAAAGGCAATGTGGTAGTTGAGCTTACCAGCATTAGCGTTGCTGACGACGATCCAGCGGAGGTTTTTGCCAAAATTTTGCGTTTGCCGGACCAGGGAAAGCGGGATCTGTTCCTGGCTGGCTTCTATGAAGACAAAGATCCTGGTCGAAACTTTTTCCAGTTTCTTGAATTTGACCTGCAACAAATCGTTGTAATCAACAAATACGTAGCGGCGGGAATGTGTGCTCATGCTCATTGTTTAAATAGTTCTTACGCTGTTGGTATATGTGTGGAGTAATTAGTGTTTCAATGGTGAAAAAGGCATTTTACACACCACTTAAAAACAAGTTGCTAAAATATAACTTTTAAATAATATGAAAAATAATTCATGGATTAAAAAGGTGTATTTTATCGAAGCTCATGGTAGTAGCGGGTAGAGAGTAGAAGGACTTAAGGTATTTATCATTTTCACTCTACCCTCTACCGATTCCTCCAAACTCCGTAATTTAGCATTTTAAAAACAAACTATCCATTTTCCCAAGCAATCACTCGATCCTTCTGGGCGTTTAGCGCTTAAATTTCACCAAAACAAGTTGCCTCATGATCATCAGGTTTTTATTTGTCGCCATTGCATTTTTAGTTTTGTGTACCACCGTGCAAGCGGATGGAATCCACCCTGAATTTGAGGAAGACAGTCCTGAATTCCTGGATTATATTGAAAAGTGGAAAAAAATAGCCATCCGTGAAATGGAACGCGCAGGCATTCCGGCCAGCATTAAATTGGCACAGGGCCTGCTCGAATCAAATGCGGGGAGGAGCACCCTGGCCCGCAAGGCCAATAACCATTTCGGTATGAAATGCGGCAGCAGTTGGAAAGGAAAAACCTTCTACCGGGAGGATGACGACTATGATGAATTCGGCAATTTGATGAAATCCTGTTTTCGGAAATACCGAAAAGCGACCGATTCATTTATCGCCCATTCCGAATTTTTACGTGATCCCCGAAAAGCGCACCGTTACGGGTTTTTGTTCCGCATCCAGACCACTGATTACAAAAGGTGGGCACGGGGGCTAAAAAAGGCGGGGTATGCCACTGCCGGCAACTATGACTCCAAGTTGATCAGTTTGATAGAGCGGTTTGAATTGTACCGGTTTGACCAGATGACCGAAAATGCTTTTCCAGAACGGCCCGATGACGAACCCATCGCCGGGCTTGATTTACGGAAAGTGAATGATGCCAAAGTGGTATTTGCCAAAAACAATATCACCTTGCAAGAGCTATCTGCCAAAGCAGACGTAAGCATTAAGGCACTAAAAAAATATAATGAAAAACTGCCCGAAATCCATGAGGCCCTCCCGGATGATTACCGCGTTTTTATCCAGCCCAAACGCAACCGCTTTTTAGGCAAAAAGAAATGGCATTACGTGAAAGAAGGGGAAACGATGTTTGACATTTCACAAGAGTATGGTGTCAAGCTCAAAAAGCTTTTGTGCCGCAATCGGATCTCGGAGGGTGCGCAGCCACAAGAGGATGAAAGAATTAAGCTGAAAGGATGGAAGGTAAGGAAAAGTGCCAGGCCGAGGGTCACCAGCGAACCTGTCCCCGAAAAAGTACCGGTTGTGATTGACGGCGATGATGAATTTATGGACGACGATATAACACCAGAAGACCCGACCATTCCGCCGACCACAAGACCGGATGTGCCGGTAACTGACCCGAACCCGCCAATTGTACAGCCTGATCCACCTGCGTCTGAGCTGTATTATACGGTCATGAAAGGGGATACCCTGTACAGCATCTCCCGTCGTTTTGGCCTGACGGTTGATCAACTGATGCGGATGAACAACTTGGCGACAACCACGCTGAGTATCGACCAGGTATTGAAAGTGAAATGATATTTTTGCAAAAAAACGTAGCTCGGATTGCCAATCCGAGTTACTCCCATTGAATTATGAAACTCAAATCTTTACCATTATTTCTACTTTTTGTTCTCACTTGTTTTGCCGCCAAATCCCAGGACTATGGCGGTTATTATTTTGGGGTGAAAGGAGGCCTTTTGTTGGGTTCTCAGACCTGGAATAACTTTGACAGAGATCCACTGGTTAAGTATCATGCCATTGCTTTTATCGAATCTGTGGATGACGCTTTTTCCCTTTTTGCACAGGCCGGACTGCATCGGAAAGGAAGTGCTATACGGGGGAGAAATTTTTTTAATGTGAATGGAGATGTATTTCGCCCACCTACCCAGGAATTTCTCTTCAATAATATTGTATTGACGGTTGGCGGTAAAAAGAAGAACTGGCTATCAGCTTCCTCGACCTGGCATTATATGTTTGGTCTTAGGGGAGATTACACAGTTTCCACCAATCTGGATGAATACAAGGAAATAAATGAGAGGAATAACAGCCTCTTTTTTCCAGATGATTCATTCGTCCAGAACTGGAACTTTGGCGTCACGTTAGGTGGCGGTGCCGAGTTTGAACTAAGTGAACTGGTCGGTATTGTATTGGAATTCACCGTCAATCCTGATTTTTCATTTCAATATCGGCAGCCAACTATTCCGAACGTTTACAGTCCAATTACCCAGACCAACGTCAGCATACCCGAAAGGACGATTCGAAACCTGACTTTCGAACTTTCTGCCGGTTTCCGCTTCCTCCGTAAAGTGGAGTATATAGATTGATCGAATGTTAAAGAGCAAAGGGTAGAAGGACAAATATACCCAAGCCCTTCTACCCTCTACCACCAACCATGCGACCAAGAACGAGCAGCACGAACCTTGATTTTATTACCTTTTCCATTTACCTGGCACTGGTGGCGATTGGCTGGGCGATGATTTACACTGTTGGTTCAGGACAAGAAGCTTACGACCAGGGTTTTTTTAATTTTTTAAAAACCCCTGTCGGGAAGCAGTTGATCTGGGTAGCTATTGCGTTGGGGGTATTTATTGTCACGTACGCGATTGACACAAAGTTTTGGCGGACTTTTTCGAACCTGATTTACATCGCATGTATTATCTCTTTGGTTGCGGTTTTGATTTTTGGAAAAACCATAAAAGGGGCGACTTCCTGGTTCGACTTTGGTTCGGGTATTACCTTGCAGCCTTCCGAGTTTGTAAAGTTTGGGACCTGCCTGGCGCTGGCCAGTTACCTGAGTTCTTATTCCAATAACCTGCGCTCGTTCCAGACGACTTTTTATGCCATTCTCATTTTTTCCATACCTGCTGTCTTGGTTTTATTGCAGCCTGATGCTGGGTCGGCATTGGTGTTTTTTGCCTTTTTCATTGTGCTGTACCGGGAGGGATTTCCGGGCTGGGTCTTCGGTTTAGGGTTTGGTACGGCTGCGGTATTTGTTTTGGGTTTGGTACATCCACCCTGGGTCATTGCTTCGGTATTGGCTTTTCTTGGATTCTTCATCCTGGTCGCTTATCAGAAAAAGAACGAACGGTATTGGGTGGTTGGGTTTGGACTATTGGTAATGGGCACCATCGTTGGCATTGCCATGGGGCAGATAAAATATGCCATCCTGGCAGCTTCTGTCTTGTTGGTGTCGCTTTGCCTTGGGTTATGGTTTACGCAAAAAAGGCAAAGAATCTACATGGCGATCCTTTCCTATTTTTTGTTTGGGTCGGCCCTGGCATTCGCTGCCAACTTCACCTTTGAAAACGTTTTGAAATCACACCAAAAAGAAAGGATTGGAGTGTGGTTAAAGCCGGGCGAAGCCGATCTGCAGGCGGCTGCCTACAATTTGAACAATTCGAAAATGGCCATCGGAGCGGGCGGTTTTATGGGAAAGGGTTTTTTGGAAGGCAGGATCACACAGGGCAACTTTGTGCCAGAGCAGATAACGGATTTCATCTTTTCGGCAGTGGGAGAGGAACAGGGGTTTTTAGGGGTGATCATTATTGTCGGATTGTTTTTAGCACTGCTTTTCCGAATCGTTTTTATTGCGGAGCGACAACGGTCTGAATTTAACCGATTATATGCTTATGCTGTGGCCAGCGTGCTGTTTATTCACTTCTTTGTCAATATTTCCATGACCATGGGACTGCTGCCAATTATCGGTATTCCGTTGCCTTTCCTGAGCAAAGGAGGTTCTTCTTTATTGGCTTTTACATTAATGATCTGTGTGTTGTTGAAACTGGATGCCGTGCGCGAATAAGAAAGTGGTGAATGGTGAATGGTGAACGGTTAGTGATGAACAATTTTTAGAGAGCTCGAGAATCAAAAAAAATGCAGGATGATTTGATTCATCCTGCATTTTCATTTTCATTCACCGTTCACCGTTCACCGTTCATCAAGGTTTAGGTGTCGGGTCGGGGAAGTTTGCATACATGCTGGCAATGCGGACATCCGTTTCCCAGGCTTTTATTTCTTCCAGTAAGGCGAGCAGTTGATTGTCGCTTTCGACGAGAGCTGTTTTTTCCGCTTCGCCCGCTTGGTCAATTTTTTCTGAAAGGGCAGCATGCAAATCATTGATGCTCTTGGTGCCCAGAAAACGCAGCCAGAACATTTTGCCTTCGTCCATTGCTACACCTTTCAAGCGGGTGGCTGCTTTGACCATACCGGCTGCATCTGCTTCGGCTGCGAGCATGGTATAACTTTCGATGAAACCATACTGTGCAAACCCTCCGACTTTGTCAAATTTCTCTTCCAGGTATGGTAAGTGTGATGGATCGCCTGTTTGGGCATACAAGTCGGCCAATGTGAGGATGATGCCCTCGCTGTCTTCCCCTTCAAGTTGTTTGGCGGAAGCCAAGGCTTTCTCCTTGTCCAGGCTTAACAGGGCTTGCAGGCCTGCTGATATCACTTTGATAGAGCGGTCTTCGACGGCTTTGGCTGCGGCGTCCGTATATTTTTCATCAAATGTTTCGGCGAGTTTGTTCATGGCTGCTTCCCGTACATTGGAATGGGGGTCGTCGGTGACCATTTTCTCAATGACCGGACTGATGGTTTTATTCAATTTACCCGCCTCTACGGCAAACATACGGATCAGCCAGTATGGATCATTTAATGCTTTTTCAAAAACGGCCTCTTTTTCCGGGATGTTGCTTTCGGCCAATTTGGCCAATGCCTGGATCCGGTGCAAAAAGTTAGGAGCTTTTTCAAACTGAGCGATGTACTCGATGTCGCTCTTCGGTTCGTCAATCTGCGCCAACAGCAATCCTTTGCCATCAAAAACCATTACTTCAGGGTCGGTTTCGGAAGGGAAGGTGAACTTTTGTAAGCGCTGGTTGACTTCCACCTCGTGGCGCGTAACTTTCCCGTCGGCATAAATATCAATGGCCACCGGTAAGATAAAGATCGGTGGGTTTTGCTCTGGGTCTTGTACTTGTTCTACGGTGATGATGGCTTCTTTTGTCTCCTCATCATAGTCATAATCGACATCCAGCTCTGGGTGGCCCTGGCTGTAAAACCACTGGTTGAAAAACCAGTTCAGGTCCATGCCTGTCACGTCCTCGAATGCGAGGCGTAACTCGTGTCCTTCCACATCTTGAAAGGCGTTGTCTTTGAGGTATTTATTTAATGCAGCAAAAAATGCATCATCTCCTACGATATCCCGCAGCATGTGCAGCACGAGACCACCTTTGTTGTAGCTATGTGCATCGAACATATCTTCTTTGTTGTCATAACTGAAGTGCATCAGTGGATGGCCGCCCTGCTGCTGCATTTGGCCCATGTAGCCCTGTACTTCCTGTAAGCGGTGGAAATCGGCTTCATCCCTTCCGTATTTGTGTTCCAGCCAGAGGTATTCACTGTAGTTGGCAAATCCTTCGTTAAGGGTCAGGTTCGCCCAGCTCTCGCAGGTTACATAATCGCCAAACCAGTGGTGGAACATTTCGTGCGCCACTATTTTATCATTCTGTAAATTGTCGAGCAATTCCCGGTCAGTGCCCTGCATGAATTCACCGAAGATTACGGCGGTCGTATTTTCCATGGCGCCAGAAACATAATCCCTAACAACGACCTGGGAATATTTTTGCCATGGATAAGGAAGGTCCAACTGATCGGAAAACAGGGTCATCATTTCGGGGGTATGGGGAAATATTTGACGGGCATATTCTTCAAATTTGGGTTCCACATAATAGTCGACCAATTTGCCGTTCCACTCATCTTCCACGACTGCGTATTCACCGACGGCAATCATAAAAAGGTACGGTGCGTGGGGCATGTCCATTTTCCAGTAATCCGTTCGCGTGCCGTCGGTATTTTTTTCAGAAGAGATCAGCAAGCCGTTGGAGAGCGTCTTGAAGCGGTCTTCGACGGTCAGGTACATTTCCTGTGTGCAGCGCTCGTTCGGCTTGTCGATGGTGGGAAACCAGCGGGAATTGTTTTCCGTTTCGCCCTGGGTCCAGATCTGTTGTGGCTTGCCGGGCTCCTCATTTCTTGGGTTGATAAAGAAAAGGCCTTTATCGGAGGTGATGGCATCGCTGCCACCTGACTCGGCAGGTGTGGCAGTATAATCGAAAAAGAGCTTGAATTCGTCGTTGCGGCTAAACGTTTTTCCCAAATCAATCACAATCTGCTGCCCGTCGTATTCATATTTTAGGGCATCGTCCGATCCATCGAAAGATACTTTGTGAAACTCGAAGCCCTTTGCGTCCAGGGTGATTTTGTTAGTTGCGTAGAAATAAGGTTTCAGTGTCAGGGTTGCTTTTCCGAGCACCTGTTCTTTTTCCCAATCGAAACGGACGTCCAGTTTTGTATGAAGCAGGTCATGCTCTCTCGTGTGGCTTGGGTTGTAGACGGGCAACTGGTAATCTTCCGGTTGTTTTACTTCCTCCTCCTCTTGCGCCAGATTATCGGGGCGGGGAGCGGTAACGACCATAGTGTCCAAATCGACTTCTGCCGGGAGCAGGATGGGTTGGTAGGTTTTCTGACTGCAACTCCACAAAAAGGAGGTGGCTAACAAAAACAAAAAGAAATTTTTCATTGTCAAGTTTTTATAAAAAATCGTTTTCAGGGCATTGAGATAGATGAACGATTTTTGAAAAAGGTTGGCAAAGATAAGGAGGAAGTGAAAAGTAAAAAGGTGTTTGTTGTGGCCTCCGCTTTTTGCCCAGGTGTTTTTTTAATGGATCTTTTTTCATAGTGATTTCGAGGAGAGCGGTGTTACCGCTGTAAGCGGTAACACCGCCCATGTTTCACAACAATAACTACTCCTCTAAACGCCAATTGTTTATTACTGTTTTATTGACATTAAAATGACTGTTTCTGGCGCCTGTCCTAAGTTCAATGTATCCATCAGGACACTTCTGCCCTTGTTATACTTTTGTGATAACTCCGTGAATGGGGTGGGATAGTTGGCCATTATTTTTGTGGCACCATACAATGAACGCAGAGCCGTTTTTCTAATCAAATAAATACTGTATGATCAAACACCCCTCACTTACCATTTTACCTTATTTGTATTCCCATTCATCTAAGTCAATAAAATCAGGTTGGTATTTCTCCGTTGTTGCATGCTGCAACCGTTTTATTTTTAAAATGACAGACCTGCCGTGGCGGAGTTGCGCCGGGAAATGACCTTACCTGCCCTGTTCGCTTTTTTACTAAAAGCAATAGTCAGTCGCTGAATGTATTGCCATTTGGTGGCCTGTGGAGGCTATTGTTTATCTCTAAACATACTGCTCATTGTCAGATGCTTTAAAAGAACAGAGCTGTGCGGCAACAGAGCCATAAAAACATCCATTTCTATGAAAAATCTTATCCGCTTTTTTGCAATTATGCTGGCAACTTTTGCCATCCAACAAGAAACAAACGCCCAGTGCGAGGTGAGCACTGTCTACACTGCGGGAGGGGAACACACGGCTTATACCTGCCCTCAAGATGGCAACGCCGATGTTGTTCCCTTCTTCAATTCCAATACTTCGGGGTCAAATTATGCTTACGCCATTACGGATAACAATTACAATGTGCTGGCTATTGAGTCAGGAGATTCGTTCGACTTTGACGGGGCGCCTCCAGGTACTTGTTTCGTTTGGGGTTTTTCCTATACAGGCAATTTGCTGGCACAGGCAGGTGGCTCAGTTTTCAGCCTGCAGTTTTCAGATGGCTGCTGGTCCATTTCCAAAAATGCCATCCGTGTGGTGAGGGATGCCCCGGAAGGTGGGGCTGTCGCTACACCACAAGGAGCTACCAGTTTTTATGCTTGCCTGAACGATGGCATTTCCGATGTCATTGGCTTTTCAAACAATAGTGCTTCAAGCGCTAAATATGCTTATGTAATTACCGATGACAACAATAATATCCTTGGCCTGCCCTCGGTTGCTTATCAAGACTTTTCGGGGGCCGGCCCTGGAATATGCCGCGTTTGGGGACTTTCTTACACCGGCAATTTATTGGCGATGCCGGGCATGAACGCTGCGACAGGCCAGTTGGCCGATAATTGCTTTGACCTGTCGGACAATTACATCGAAGTGGTCAGGAATGAAGTCGATGGTGGCAATGTTTCCATGCCAAACGGGATGACTTACCGTTCTCTTTGCTCACAGGATGGCAACCCTGATGTGGTCATGTTTGTCAATACCAGTACCACGACGGCCGATTATGCCTATGCCATCACCAATGAAGCCAATGAAATTCTGACCATTACTTCCGATGCCCAATTCGACTTCGATGTGGCCCCTACCGGTGTTTGTCGCGTCTGGGGCTTTTCTTACACGGGTGATATTTTGGCCGAACCAGGAGAGTCGGTCTTTACCACTCGGTTTTCAGAAGGCTGTTGGGAAATTTCCACTACCGCAATTACTGTGAATAGAACAGGTGTAGACGGAGGGACAGTTGCTATGCCTTCTGGCGCTACCGTTCGCTATACGTGCCCCGGCGATGGTAATGACGACATCGTCATGTTCACTCATGAAACTTCGACCCCAAATGTCAATTATGCTTATGTGATAACGGATGACCAAAACAACATCTTAGGATTGCCTCCGGGCAACAGCCAGAACTTTGAAGGAGCCGGCGTAGGTGTCTGCCGGGTATGGGGACTGGCCTACACAGGTAACATTACCGCCGGTGCCGGGGATGATGCCGCCGCAGTCGACTTATCGGATGGCTGTTTCAGCCTATCTTCCAATTTTATTGAAATCATCCGGGACAACCCCGACGGTGGAACGGTGCAAACTACTGGTGGTGAAACTTTTGTCAGTACCTGTGCCGGAGACGGTTCCGATGATATTTATACATTCGAGCATACTACTTCGTCAATGGCTGCTTACCGCTACATTATAACGGATGATCAAAACAACATTCTGGGCATTCCTCCGGGCAACAGCCAGAATTTTGAAGGGGCCGGCTCTGGTATCTGCCGTGTCTGGGGTGTTTCTTACACTGGTGCGTTGATTGCACAGCCGGGCGACAATGCCGCTGCGGTTGCATTGGCAAATAGTTGTTTCGAGTTGTCTGCTAATTATATCGAAATTAACCGGACGGGTGTCGATGGTGGTGAGGTGACAACGGTAGACGGTGAAACGTCCATTTATACTTGCCCTGGAGATGGGGTAGCGGATGCTGTTTCTTTTAATGTAACGACCAATGAGCCAGGAGCCAACCGGCAAATCGTGGTCACGGACGATGCTTTAAACGTACTTGGTTTGCCACCTGGCAATACAGTTGATTTTGAGGGAGCTGGTGTTGGTGAATGTTGGGTGTGGTCGCTTTCTTACACGGGCAATCTGCAATTGTCGATGGGAGATAATGTGGCAGATGTGGCGGCTCTTTCCGACGGCTGTTTTCACCTCTCTGATAATTTTGTGGTGGTAAACAGAGATGTGCCCGATGGCGGAACTGTTGCAACGACCGATGGTGAAACGACCGTCAATGTCACTGCTGGCGATGGCATTCCCGATGTAGTTGAGTTTGTGAGCAATGGTACGTCCAATTCTAATTTCACTTATGTAATTACCGATGATCAAAACAATATCCTCGGTATTCCACCGGGCAACAGCCAGGACTTTGAAGGTGCCGGCCCAGGTATTTGCCGGGTATGGGGGCTGTCTTTCACCGGAACGATTACTGCGGCCGCAGGAGACAACGCAGCCACGGTAGACCTGACGGATGGTTGTTTCGATCTGTCCGATAATTTTATTGAAATCATTCGCACGGATCCAGCACCAAATCCCATTGCCGATAACGGCGGTATCAAAGTGTCGTTAAGTCCAAACCCAACGCCAAATGTGGTGTACATTGCAATGGAGGTAAAAGAGCAGCCGGTCGAACATTCGACGACTGTTTCAGTCTACCATATTTCAGGTCAGTTGATTCATGCTGAGAAATTCAATGCAACAGAAGGCCAGAACACTTATGAAATGAACCTTGGTCATCTGGAAGAAGGGTTTTACAAAATGACGGTCCAGAATGGCCGGGCTTTCACTCAGGCTAATTTTGTGAAGCAGTAAATTGGGCATAGTGAGAGATGTCATTTTCTGAAAAAAATGACATCTCTTAGTTTTTGTTTTAACGCTGGCAGGGTACGAAGTCCTGCCAGCGTTATTTTTTTATAAGGGTCAGGCCCTCATTGCTGCATCTGTTAAATACATCACTCGCTGTAACAATTTTCATCGAGCTGCCGTCTTCAAAAAACCGTACATTTCCTAAAAAATAATGCTGAAGCAAATGAGAACCGTCTTGACCTTCCTTTCCTTTTTATTTATTGCTATCCAATTTGTCGCCGGACAAAACTATTTCACCCTCACCGGAAAAGTATTGGACAAACAGAGCAGGCAGCCCATTTCCTACGCCCATGTCGGCATACCGGAAAAAGGGATCGGAACCACGACGGGATACGATGGGAGTTTTGAATTCAAGGTGCCGAACGTTTATGCCAATTCCACGATGATCGTTTCCTTCATGGGCTATCAGACCTATAAAAAACCTTTAAGAGATTACAAAAACGGGAGTACGGTTTTTATCGAAAAATCATCGATGGATTTGATTGAAGTTGTGGTGATGGAAGAAACCAAAGTGGAGGATATTGTGAGGCGGGCAGTTAGGAATATCCCGGTCAATTATTCCGATTATCCAACCACCGTTTTGGGTTTTTATCGCGAATCGCTGACGGATGATAGCTTACAATACAGGTACATGGCGGAGGGTGTTTTGAATATCCATAAGTCGAGTTATAAAAAAATAGGAGAAGGGCAGGTCGGCCTGGTGCAGGCCCGAAAAATTAATTTAAAAAACCCACTGGATACCGTCGTTCATTCTGGATTAAGTTCTGGCCACATGGCGGGCCATCGATTTGATTTTGTAAAAAACCGGGAAGATTTTATTGATGAAAATTTTTTTCCGGTATATAAATACTGGATCGAGAGCGTGACTACCTACAATGACCGCCCGGTTTATATTATTGGTTTTGATAAAGATGAAAACGGAAAAGCAAGGGTTAAAAAAAGAAATAAATGGAAGGCCTTCGCGGATGCACTGACCGGGAAAAAGAAAAACAACATGCGTATTGAAGGACGCATGAAAGGTCGAATATATATTGAGCAGGATTCATATGCTTTTATCCGCGCCGAATTTGAAATATTGCCTGAAGGTTTAAAAAAATACGATGACTATCCTTTGTATGCCGGTAGCTGGAGGGGGAACAAATATGTTGTTAATTACCGGAAAGTAGATGGTAAATGGTATTTCAGTGATGCCCTGCGGGAAGGTGAAAGAAGTAGAGGGGGGATTTATGCCAACGAAATAAAAATAACGGAAATCAATACCGAGCGAGGTAGCTCAATCCCTTATTTGGAACGAATGGGGCGCGGGTACCAGTTTGTAAATTTAACAGGTTCCTATGACGATGATTTTTGGAAAAATTATAATACCACACCACTAACCGCCGGCCTCGCAGAAAGTGTGCATCAGTTGGAAAATATTAAAAAGGCTCAGGAAGTATTTACGGAAGAATACCGGGCCGCCATCCAACAAAAAAGAGACTCCATTCAGCGCATGAGGGATTCCATCCAGGCTATAGAAATGTTGGAATTAAAAGAACAGGTAGCGATGGAAAAAGGTGTAGACATTGAGGATTTAATAGATTCGGATTTCATGCCGGAAGAGGTGGAGCGGATAAATAAAGTGCGCCGCAATTTTAGAAGGGTACGGTTTTCATTGGGTGCCGGAACCCATTTGCTGTCCACGCAGGAGGGGCCTTTGAGCATTAATTATTTTGACGGGGACGGGGAAACCATTCTTTCCTTAACGGATGATATTTCCAATCGGGATTTTGAAATTACGACCAGCTGGGACTTTGATATTTATTTTAATCCGAATTTTTTCATGCGCTTTGGCAATACTTTTAACTATACCAAAAGTATTTATAAAGATTGGGCAATTGGTGTCGGAACACAGGTGAATTTATCAAAAGGGCGTCCAGTGTTTTTGCGGGCAGTTGCACAATATGATTATTTGAGGTATGCCCGCGTAGTAGGTGCGGCCGATAATGACTACGGAAAATTCGAGGTAAAGAATAAAAAGTTTAAGGCAGAGTCCATTCGCCTCAGTTACGGCAGCCGTTTACATAATGTGAAATTGACGGGCGAGTTGTCCATTGAATTGAATCCGGGACAGGAACTATATTTCCGGGGAGGGTATTTCTGGAATTTTGCCAGCCAGGAAAGTTTATGGTTCAAGGAACGCAAAGAAATATTCAGAAAAGATAAACGCCTGCCCATTAAAAATGATCAATTGGTGATCATGCAAAATGATGTTCCGTTTAATGACAGAATTACGCCGGACGAATCATTTTCTATTACGGTGGGGCTGTTGTTTAAATAGTTTTTTTAACACATAGGCACATAGGGCACATAGAAAAAAATAAATAAATCTATGTGTCCTATGTGCCTATGTGTTAAAAAAAAATAAAGCTCGCATGATAATTAAATGCTAATTTCAAAATGCTTTAATGTTCTCAGTGCCCGCAACGTATTCCACCTGCTTGGTTTTCCTGCTTTTTCCATTTCAAAATGTATCTTTCCCGGATGTTTGGCCTGTACGTTCCAGGTCCCATCTTTATTTCTTTTTTTAAGCAAAACATCAATGGCCGGCTGCATGCGGTCGTCCCATTTTAATTTAGCGTACTGAAAATAGTCGAGGGCGCTGAGGATGTCATATTTCCACCGTCGGGGAAAAGCTAATTTTAAAAATTCTTTTTTTATGATGGCTCCGGTGCGGTCAGAAATAAATAATTGGTGCATTAAAATAAATTCTTCCGCTTGTTTTTGGGCAGCTTTTATTTCTTTTGATCGATATTGATATCCGTTTAAAATATATTCCCAAAAGCCTTCCAGCACAGAGAGTGATGAGTGCAGGGAACTGTGTGTAGCTCCCGATCGATTGGAACGGCAATTAAATCCGCCATCGGACATATGTTGTGATAATAAAAAATCGATAATGGAATTTAATTTTTCCGACTTTGTTTTGAAATAACTGGCGTAATTCAGGAACATCCCGTTTACACATACGTCACTGCTTTGTGTGGTGCCAATAGGTAGTACCCCGCCATCGGGGCCTTTTTCATTGGCCGCGATTTTATTTATTGAATCTTGAATTAGAGGGTGTTCAGTTGATATGCATAGGTTGCGGAGGTCAACCAATGTATAATGAGAGGAGATCCATTTTGGGTTATAAAAACTTTTTCCCCAATGGCCATTTTTATTTCTTTTTGATAAATATTTTTTACCCCATCCTTCCGTCTCGATTTTTTTTATTAAATCTTTTCGATCTGTATTTAACAAGTCGCGGTAGGTCTGATATTGGATGGATATGTCTCCTTTTAACAACCAGTCAATTATTGCTTGTTTTTTCATTTCCAACAGGTTTTCTAAGGAATTAATTTGTCCAGCTCGCGGTCTGGTTTTACTTGAACGCTGACAAATTCCCCTTTGTAAAATACGCTGTATAAAACCCAGGGTATCGGCATTTTGTGTCCGTCTTTTTTTGTCTTGATATGATGGATGGAAAGTGGTACGCCTTTGCTGTCTGCATATTGACGCATAAATACGTTGGTATAAAAATCATTGAACGGGCAACTGTTTGAATAGTAGACGGTGATGCCTCCGTTATTTTTACATGAGCCTTTTTTTGCCGTAGGTTTAAACTGGGGCCAATTAGATTGTTGGTTTATTTTAAGGCCAAATAATTTAAAATGCGGTGGTGCTTCATCAATGATTTCAAAACCTTGTTTCAAAAAGAATTTCGGGTCACTCATAAAGGGTCTTTTTTTATCGCTGGATACGGCAATGATGCCATCCATTTTTTTAGACTTGGCATCGGCGATGCACTGCAACAATAATTTCTTTCCGTAACCCTTTCCTTTAAATTTTCCGGAAACCCAAAAGCAATTAACGACCATAAAGTTTTTACCATTTATGGGTAGCCAGGAATGCTCGATCGGGACATATTCAATGAAGACTTTTCCGCGGGCGTCCAGTTTGCGAAAAGTGTAGCCGTTTTTAAATTCTTTTTTTAACCAGTCCTTTTTTTTCTGGTATCCATCTGCACACTTTTTATCACTAAAGCCGCAGCAAATGTGTTCGTCCTCAATGTTTTGGTCAGTTAATTTAATGATTTCCATTCGTTTTTTTTTATAGTTGGTTTTCAGAGATGTTATATGCAATATTTTTTAGGTTGAATTTTCCATAAGCAAATTCCCCTTCCGGAAAGTGCCAGACTGCCTCTCCGTAACTGGGTAAATAATAACCGTTGTAATTGTTGTACTTGCCCAAAGGGGTGGAAAAACGATAGCTTTTTAATTTTCCTTCGATCAGTGCAGTTCGGTCGTCGGAGATAAAATTAATTAATTCTCCTTTTTTATTAAAATATAAAACAGCGGAAATTTGGACGCCATGATTGTTGAAATAGACTTGTGCCGAAAAATCATCCAGGGCCTTCCAGTTAATTCTTTTGTCAATCAGGGCACCGGGCGAAAACAGGCAGAGGTCGTTGAGAAAAGTAACTGTTTCTGCCTTGAACAAATCATTTCCTTTTAAGTCAACTACCGGAAAAAGCGATAATATTTTTACCATCATTCCTGTTTCTTCTTTATTATAATAATGGTATCCATTTGTAGGCAGGCCTTTTATATTGGCTTTCATAAAAAAGAACCGCTTCGGTTTTTCAAAAAAATTATGTTGCTCAGAAGTGAAGGTAAACCAGTCCTTCCCCTTTTCCCGCATTTCACCAGTAAAAACAATTTTTACGTTATTGATGACCGGTTTGCCAACCACCCCCACTAATTTCAAGTATCGCTTTACCGGTGGTGGTAAATGAAGCAGATCCTTTTCCGAAATGGTCTTGGTTGTTAAATCAATATGATGGGCCAGGCTTTTGTTAACGTCCTTGTGGTATTTTTTTTCAAAACTCCATGAACCATATGACATAGTTGCCGCCACTAAAATAATTGCATTGGCAATGGTGCCAAATTTAGCATCCTGCCAAAAAAAGAAAATCAAAACTTGTGAAATCGAAACACCTGAAAAGGCCCACCAAAACCATTGATTGGGTTTTAAAAAATACAATATCGCTCCACAGGTAAATAAGGCGAACGCAACCAGCCACGCCAGGCCGAAGGGTTTCGAAATTGGTAAGTTTAATTCTTTTATTTCAGCTAAACCAAATGCCTTGGTAAATCCCATTAAGTGTATCAGGCCATGCAGAGCTATGATTATGATCAATATGGTTTTCATATCCTGTCGATGATTGATGAATGCCTGACAAAGGAGAGGTTGTTTTATTTATTAAAGAATGATTTTTGTCAACAAAAGGATGGACTTTCGTCAAAATAAGCAGGGTGGTATATTCGGTAAAAATCAATTCAATTTTTAATTCGCCAAAGATCCTGATTGCCTTTAAAACGGTATTTTTTTGAAATATTAGAAAAAACCAACACAAAGCCAACACCACCTTGTGCCGCTGCGGAGTAGAGCAGTTTTTGCCGGTCGTCTTTATTGTCGATGAGCAGGGTGTTGGCCAGGGTGACCGCACCCGTCGTTACCAACAATGCGCCAAATACAGAGAGGTTATCTTTTCGCTTTTTACTTTTTTTCGATTTGTAATGGCGCAAATATAAAATGTCGCCATGTGCAAAACTGCCGTAATTATTGCCTTTTTGCGATACCTGGCTATAGGCGAGTTTAGCTCCGTCGACTATGTTTCGCTCCGCAAACCAACTTAGTTGCATTTGGAGGCTGTCGGCCGTCACCCCGGTCACTGATCCTTTGATGTCGGTGAAATTGCAGCAGTCTCCTTCGAGGTCTTTCTCACTGTCAGCCAGCACGATTTCGTAATAGCCGCCGGGCTTGAAAGTTTTTTCTTTGTTGCCGTTGGTGAGGGTGAGGGACTGGGCATTTATAAATTGGAAGATGCAGCAAAAGAGGATAATTAGAGTTGGATGTTTTTCCATGATAGAGGTCTGTTTTATTGGCTATTCTTTTTAGAAAGATTATATGCGGTCTAGGTAAGTTTATTAGAGAAGGCATTAAATAATTTCTAATTAAAATAGATCGACTTGTTTTATGATATGGGTAAAAATAAAAGTTATTCCAGCATGGATGGGTTATTTGTAACGCAAAAATATTTTTAAAGGAAAATTTATATGAACGGAATAATCTATTCCCTTCCCCTCCATACCTTCGCCCCACAAAAACATTCAACCATGAAAATCACTCACCGGATACTGACCGTCCTTTTACTGGCTATTTTCTTCAATCAATTAAATGCCCAAAAATCACTCCTCCAGTCTGGTCCGATGCTCGGCTACACGGACATGCTGGAAAGCATGATCTGGGTGCAGACCAAATCTTCCGCCAAAGTACAGATCGCCTACTGGGAGCGCGACACCGTTTCCGAAAGGTACCTGACCCAGGTGGTGCGGACTTTGCGCAAAGACGGCTTCACCGCCCACCTCGTGGCCGACCAAGTGGAACCAGGAAAGGTGTACACCTATGAACTGCTCATCAATGATGTTCCGATAAAATTTGACTACCCGACAGAATTCCAGACACAACCGCTCTGGCAGTGGCGGACCGACCCGCCGCCCTTCAAGGTGGCACTGGGCAGTTGCTTTTACGTCAGTGAAAAAAAGTATGACCGCCCCGGCAAACCCTATGGCGGTGATTACCATATTTTCAATGCCTTGCACGAGCAGCGCCCCGACCTGATGCTCTGGCTGGGCGATAATACTTATCTGCGGGAAGTGGACTGGTACACGCGCACCGGGTTTATCCATCGGTATACCCATACCCGCTCGCTACCGGAACTCCAACCATTGCTGGCATCTACGCACCATTACGCCATCTGGGACGATCATGATTACGGCCCCAACGACAGTGACCGCAGCTTCATTCATAAGGATTTAGCAAAAGAAATATTCGAACTTTTTTGGGCGAACCCTTCCTACGGACTGCCGGGAAAAGAAGGCATCACAAGCTGGTTCAAGTTTGCTGACATGGATTTTTTCCTGCTTGATAACCGCACCTTCCGAAACCCCAACCGGCGGGTTTCCGGCGATCAAGTCTTGTTGGGAGAAGATCAAATGGAGTGGCTGATCGATGCCCTGGTAGCGAGCCGTGCCCCTTTTAAGTTGGTCTGCATCGGCGGGCAGGTGCTGAACCCGCGCAAAAAATTTGAAAGCTATGCCAACCTCTGCCCGGAAGAGCGGACATACTTATTGAAACGCATCAGTGAAGAGGGTGTCAAGAATGTCGTCTTCCTCACCGGCGATGTCCATCACAGTGAATTAAGTAAACTGGAGCTGTCGAGCGGATCTGTGGTTTACGATTTAACGGTGTCACCGCTGACCTCCGGGGTATATGAAGCGGATGGCGATAATTCACTGCTGGAGGAAGGGACGGTGGTGAACGAGCGGAATTTTGGCATCATTGAATTCACGGGCCCAAGGACAGAACGGGTGATGACGATGCGGATTTTTAACAGTGATGGAGAAGAGAAATGGTCGCGGGAAATTCAATCGGAGCGGTGAGGCGTTTTTGATCAACGATTAAGGGATTAACGATATCCGAATTAATATGAACACCTGCTTAAATCAAATATCGTCAATCCCTTAATCGTTGATCAGATCTTGATGATTTTAAATGATTGAACCCGATCCCCGATCGCCAGCCGCACCATGTACTGCCCGCTTACCAAATCAGCCATGTCGGCAGTCCATTGCATCTCTCCGGCAAAAACTTCCCTCTGCTCCATTTTTACCTTTTTGCCAAACAGGTCAAACACCTCCAACGTTGCTTCACCTGATGTAGCGGACGTCCATTGCAGCGTCAATTGGTCCTTTACAGGGTTTGGAAAAACGCTCATGTTGTTTTCGGCAAAAGTTTCATTGGCATCCACCAGGTCGCGCTCCCCGTTGGCAAACCAGACGCCCCAGCGTCTATTATTGAGGTAAACGCTGGCCTGGCCATCGGCCGAAATTTTATCACCTGCCAAAGGAACAAAGGCGAGGACGGGGACACCGTTCGTATTTTCTGCATCAAAAACAATCTGCGTATCATCCGTCGAGTAGCTCGGCCAGCTAAGTCCGATATTATTGAAAATGACGCCGACTTCGCTGGTTTCGATATTGGCCGCCTGCAATGAGTATTCATTGGTAAACCCGTCGATGTAATCGAAAGCGATGATGTAGTCAGAGTTTTTCGAAAACGTCGGATTGCCTACACTGACATCTTCCGGCAGTCCGGAGAAGAGTTTGCTGGTAAACCCGTCGGCAAAATCATCCGTATCGTTGTCCCAGACCCTTGCGAAGCTGATATCCCAATAGTCGATTGCTCCACCGCTTGTCGTGCTGATGCTGTTGAGGGCGTCGTACATGACCCATTCTCCGGTGAAATCCCATTCAAGTACGTCGGCGAATTGTACATCGCCGGTGGTCGGGCCGCCCTGTCCGGTTGTTGGATTAAAGAGATAAAAAGTATCCCATTGGGTCGATTGGTAATCATAGATCAACAGGCTGTTGTCGTTTTCGATTGTTAAGGCTGCCAGTCGGCCGCCGTCTTTGGAAACGGCTACATTTCTCCAGATTTGATTACCCTGGATAGTTAAAGTGTCGAAATATCCTGTCTGCCAATTTATATTGATTGTGCGCATGGTATTATCAGTGGCAATATAAACGATGGAGCTGCCATCATCCGTCACACTTGGGCGACTCAAAGGGGATATTTCACTTAGGGGTTCTGCAATTTCGTTTCCATCGGGTGTGTAGATATAAAGCCAGTCATAGGCATCATCCGTCATGAGGATAAAATCATCACCGGGGTTGAATTCTGTATCCGTCTGGCTGTTGGTGCCGCTGCCTGCACCGATACCGACGGCGGCAAAAGCATCCTGGGCAGCCGCTGCTTCAGTGTTGCCATAGAGGTCTTGTGCTGCTTGAATTACTGCAATGCGGCAATCAATGAACTGGGCGGAGCGGAACAAATAAACCGTCAGTGCCCGGTAATAAACCTGTTCGGCTCTGTCTTTTCCGATCGCTTCGGCAAACAGGTGAAATGCCTTGTTGGGAATGCCGCTGTTGATGTGTACGCCGCCATTGTCTGCATTTCCGGTGAAACGCTCACTGTAATGGTCGGGCTGATAGCCATTGTCACTTAAGCTGTTGCCGCCATTGTTCGGATTGGCCATGTCCCGCAAGGCACCGGTTGGGAAAACAGCGTTATTGGTGATGTCCTCGCCGATCTGATAGTCACGGTCCGGGTCGATCATGGCGCCGAACACATCGGCAAAGCTCTCGTTCAGTGCGCCGCTTTCGCCAAAATATTCCAGGTTAGCCGTTGCTTGAATCACGCCATGCGACATCTCGTGGCCTGCCACATCCGGTGATTTGGCCAGTGGCTCATCAAAGGCTACATCGCCATTGCCGTACCACATTGCGGCGCCGTTCCAAAAAGCATTGTCCATGTCGTCCCCGTCGCTCTCGGTGATATTGATCAGCGAAATAATGTTGCCGCCCTGGCCATTGATACTTTCCCGGCCGAATTTATTTTTGAAATATTCATAGGCCAGGCCACCGTTGTAATGAGCGCTCACTGCCGTTCGGTTATTCCAAGTATTGTTCCCTGAGCCGATTAGGACTGCCTGGAAGTTGCTGTTTTCCGGAGAGTTGTTTTGTCCGTCGATGGTCCAAACGACACCGACAGGCTCTCCCGGCATATTGGACTGCAAAAAATTAAACATTGGGCGGGAAGCATCGATCAAAAAGAAATCACTGTTAACATCGTAGGTATTTATTAAACGGGTAATGCCAAAGAGGTCGGTGGCGTTGGCGGTGGCGGGGCCGTCGAGAACGGCATTGTTGGTTATTGATTTTCCGGGCTGTCGGTACGGGATTTTGCTTCGCTCAGTATGATTTTTAGTGGACTGGCATTTTAGATGTTTATTTAAATGAAAATGGCCGGTAATTTGGCAGAGCTCAGAGTAATGGGTTAATATTTCTCCGGTTTTTGCATCAATAAAATAGGCATGTTTGTGGGCAGCATTTGGAGTGATGGTGACGTGCCAGGCGAGGTACTCATTTTCGTTGAAATGGTAGATGACGAGTTCTGTCTTTGTTTGCTCGCCATTAATTAATTTTTTTTCTTCAAAAGAAAATTCTTTTAATTGCGTAAATTCAGAAACGGCCTCTATGACCAGCTCTTCTGCTACTGTTTTAGATATAACAGGTGTCACATTGTCCAATGAAGGTGTCGGGTGGACATGGCCATTAAATAAATAAACAGATTTTTCGTTTAAATGAATTTTAGCCTCTGCGCCATATACTGGAATTCCCTGGTGCATTTGCTGGAAGTGCCAGTGTTCAAAGGTGTTTTCAGCTTCTTTGTCTATTTTTATGAGAGCTAATTCCGATGCTGGGTTTTTTATTTTTAAATAGGGTTGAATCGTTTCTAAATATTCGCTGACATTTTTTTTCTTGTTTTTTTCCGGATTTAATTCATAGTTTCCTTTGATTAAATAAGCGGTATTTAATGATGGAGAAATAAATACTTTTAGGTCAGGTTGGTTTTTTACAGGAGCCGGAATATGGGGAATTGACCTAAAGTTATTCCTTGCAAAAAATGGATTTTTTGCCAATGGTACACCGGGCCTCAAAGGTTGTACGGGCAAAATATTTTTTGGTGAAATAAATTTTTTATTTGTATTGTTTTTTAAATGCGGTTTTAATTGTGCAAAGATAGAATTGGAAAAAACCGTGAGGATGATTAAAAATAAAAAGCGGTGCATTACAATTGATTATATTAATTAAATGTGTTTGTCTCAAAATTAAATCAAAGTGCCGATATACTAAATTATCTAAATTCAGTAAGTCGGCCTCGATAAAATAAATGATTTTGCAGTTTATTGTTTGAGCGTTCAAAACGGGCGAAGCCGTTTTATGGGAAAGCCACTCGGATAATGTCCACGATTAAATTCATGGCCTCAAAAAGGATCAGGACTTATTTACAAATTGAATATTGCTTTCACTACCAACCCACTTCCTCTTTTTTCTTCTTCTTTCCTTTTTGTTCCGCTTCTTTTTTCGCTGCCGCTGCGGCCTTGGCCCTTTGCTCAATGACTTCCTGCTTGTCGGACAAGCCTTTCAGGTCCCGGTAAGTTGAAACCAGGGCCTTGGGTGGCAGGTAGTCCCCGGCGCCCCAGGTAACCCTGCTGTCGATGCTCTCATTAATTTCCCGCATGAAGTAATAGAGGTTGCCTGGTTTTTCGATGTCCATTTTGTACAATTGTAGCGAAGCCACTTTGTCAAAAAATACTTTTGCCTCTTTTGGCTTGATGGGCTTCAGCTCCTGATAGGCGCCCTCAACATCAACCTGCCTGAACAACTGTCCATTTTCCAACAATGTATATGACGTCTCAATTCCGGCAAAGCCACCTCCGTCACCAAAAATAATTTGCTTGGTCGGTAATTTGTCAGGGGTGTATTTAACGACTTTACAGTGGGCAAAGAGGAGAAGGGAGCAGGCGATTATGGGTATCAGTTTTTTCATATCCGCATGGTAATGGGTGGATGACAAAATGAGTAAATGAGTAAATGAAGGAATGAGTGAACGGAACATACCCTTTATTCACTCATTCCATCATTCATTCATCCACTCATTGTTTCCGGGTAAAAATAGTAATTTCTTTTTCCATGTCCGGTGGTTGTCAGGTGCCGGACCGCATTTCCTAAAAAAAGGTTAAAAAACTGCTAAAGACTTTAGTGGTTTTGCAGGGATTTAGTGGATTATCTAAATTTGGCACCTTATTTATCTTGAAAATCATGAAGGGACTTTGTTCCTTTTCAATTTTTTACAATCAGTCTAAAACAAAATTCACATGAAAAAATTATTCTTCCTGTTTGCATTTATGGGCGTTTTTGCTTTCGCCGCCACCGCACAGACCAAGTCTTGTGCTAAATCAAAAGAAGCTTGTGCTAAAACTTGTGCGGCTTCCATGGCCAAAGCCGCTGCTGCTGATGCGAGCATTGTAAAGCAGGTAGCCAATACTGGCGAGGTAAACTATGTACGAAAAGAGGTATGTCCGGTAACAGGCAAGACCACGATGACAGCTGTTGAGTATTGTACCAAGAGGGGGAAATTCGTCAATGTTTCTCCGACCGAGAACAAAACTGCCAAGGCAACCAAAGTTTCTTCAGCTTCGGCCACGAAGAAAGCAGCTTGTTGCAAAAAGGGTAGCAAAGCCGCTTGCACCAAAAGTGCCAGTGCCAAGAAAGCTGCTACTACAAAGACTGTCAACGCAAAGTTTGTGAACGACACAGGAAGCAACTAATCTTTTCGGTTTTTCCATAAGAAAGGCCGCTGCCCCCACCGGGCAGCGGCCTTTTTCATTTCAATAAAAAACAAATTCTCCTGCCAACCATTTTCTTACCAAAAGATTTAATTTCGCATCGCCGACCCGCAGCCGGAACATACAATATTTAGATTTTAGAGGTGTCAGGTTTCAGGGGGCAGGAGTCAGGTTTTAATTTTAACCAAAACTAACACTGACTCCTGACTTCTGACACCTGACCCCTAAACAAACCGGCAAACAACATTTCAATGGCAAAAAAGAATACTAAGAAGAATGGCACCCCGCCTGTGGTAGCAGAAGAGGTGATTGAAGTTATAGGGGCCAGGGAACACAACCTCAAGGATATCCACCTGCGCATACCGCGCAACAAAATGGTCGTCATTACCGGCATTAGTGGCAGTGGAAAATCCTCCCTGGCATTTGATACCATTTATGCAGAGGGGCAACGACGTTACATGGAAACGTTCACTTCCTATGCCCGGCAGTTTATCGGCTCCATGGAGCGGCCCGACGTAGAACAGATCACCGGACTGAGCCCCGTCATTTCTATTGAGCAAAAAACGACCAGCCGCAACCCCCGTTCCACTGTTGGCACCATCACGGAGATTTATGATTTCATGCGTTTGCTTTTTGCCCGCATCGGCGAAGCCTATTCCTACAACACAGGTAAAAAGATGGTTCGCTACAATGAGGAGCAGATGATGGAAGAAATCATGGGGCAGTTCAACAATAAAAAAGTGATGTTGCTGGCACCGCTGATCAGGGGGCGGAAGGGGCATTACCGGGAATTGTTTGATCAGATGCGGAAGCAGGGCTACACCACCGTGCGGGTCGATGGAGAGGTGCAGGAAATTGTACCTGCCATGCAGATCGACCGCTATAAGGTGCACGACATTGAATTGGTAGTGGATAAAATAAAAGTGTCGAAAGACCGCCATGACCGCATCGTCTCTTCTATGCAGACTGCCCTGAAAATGGGCAATGGACTGATCTTCATTTTGGATGTTGACAAAAAGGAGGTGAAGGCTTTCAGCAAACACTTGATGGATGCTGAAACGGGCCTGAGTTACGAAGAACCCTCGCCCAATGCTTTTTCGTTCAACTCGCCCTACGGCGCCTGCCCCAAATGCAACGGCCTTGGCCAGATCAATGCGGCCGACCTGTCGAAAATCATTCCCGATGATTCCAAAACGATTGAAGAAGTAGGCATCGCACCGCTCGGCGAGGTGCGGGATACGATTGTTTTTAAACAGCTGAAAAAGATTGCCAGAAAATACAAGTTCAATTTTAAAACACCTGTCAAGAAAATACCCAAGAAAGCAATGGACGTGATTTTGCATGGTGGCGACGAAGCTTTCAAAACGGAGAACTATTATCACCACGACAGTGCTTATGACCTGGGGCATGAGGGCCTCATCAACCAGTTGGAACGCTGGTACCGGGAAACGACTTCTGAAAAAATCCGCCAATGGGCCGAGTCTTTCATGACCGTAACAACCTGCACCGAGTGCAACGGAATGCGCTTGAAAAAAGAGAGCCTGCATTTTAAAATTCACGAAAAAAATATTGCCGAGCTGGCCGAAATGGATATGGGGGTTTTGCATGAATGGATGAACGGCCTGGACAAACATTTAAACAAGCGGCAACTGACCATCGGAAAAGATGTGCTGAAAGAAATCCGCCTCCGGCTCGGCTTCCTGATGCATGTTGGGCTGGATTATTTGACGTTGAACCGGACAGCCCGAACACTTTCGGGCGGAGAGGCTCAGCGAATCCGTTTGGCTACACAGATCGGTTCGCAATTGACGGGCATTACCTACATTTTGGATGAGCCGAGCATCGGGCTGCACCAGCGGGACAACCACCGGCTGATCGATGCGCTCAAAGAGTTGACCGATATTGGCAACACGGTCCTCGTCGTGGAGCACGACAAGGACATCATGCTGGCGGCCGATTATGTGATCGACCTCGGCCCCGGTGCGGGCAAACATGGCGGTGAATTGGTAGCAGAAGGTGTGCCCGAAACATTTATCAAAAAAGAAACCCTGACAGCAGATTACCTAAACGGCAAACGCCAGATCGAGGTGCCGAAAAAACGCCGGAAGGGGAATGGCAAAACTTTGGAACTGACCGGTGCGGACGGGCATAATTTGCAAAATGTCCATTTGAAAATACCGCTCGGTACTTTTACCTGCGTAACGGGGGTGAGCGGCAGTGGCAAAAGCTCGCTCATCAATGAAACACTTTATCCCATTTTACGGACCCATTTTTACCGCAGCCTGAAAAAACCACTGGCATACGATAAAATAAAGGGACTGGAACACCTGGACAAAGTGATCGAAATCGACCAGTCCCCCATCGGCCGGACGCCACGATCCAACCCCGCTACTTACACCAATGTGTTTACGGACATCCGCGCCCTGTTTGCCAAATTGCCCGAAGCGCAGATCCGCGGGTACAAACCCGGCCGTTTTTCATTTAACGTAAAAGGTGGCCGCTGTGAAACGTGTGGCGGCAGTGGCAAGCGGGTGATCGAAATGAATTTCCTTCCCGACGTGTACGTCGAATGTGAAACCTGCCTCGGGCGCCGCTACAACCGCGAAACACTGGAAGTCCTGTACAAAGGAAAAAGCATCAACGATGTGCTGAACATGACGGTGGAAGAAGCGACTGCTTTTTTCGAACCCATCCCTAAAATTTACCGGAAGTTAAAAACCTTGCACGACGTGGGGCTGGATTATATCACCCTCGGCCAACAAGCGACCACGCTCTCCGGCGGGGAAGCTCAGCGGGTGAAATTAGCGGAGGAACTCTCCAAAAGAGCGACAGGCAACACTCTGTACATTTTGGACGAACCGACCACCGGCCTGCACTTCGAGGATATCCGCCATTTGCTCAGGGTACTCAACAAATTGGTAGACAAGGGCAATACGATTGTCGTCATCGAACACAACCTGGATGTAGTGAAAATGGCCGACTGGATCATCGACCTCGGCCCGGACGGCGGACGCCGGGGCGGTAAAATAGTGGTGGAGGGCACACCTGAAAAGGTGGCGAAGAAGAAGGGAAGTTTTACCGGGGAGTTCTTGAAATTGGAGTTGGCGTAGTGGTGCCAAATTCTCTTTGGCGCATTACGTGTCTATTGCATTTTTACCATAGCCTCACGCCGAAGGGACTTCGGCGCTACAGTTGACATGATTCAAATTTTCATAGAAAACCCGATCCTTTTATTGTTTGTCGTGGCCTCGCTGGGCTACCTGTTGGGGACGGTCAAAATAAAGGGTGGATCGTTGGGCGTGGCTGCCATTCTTTTTACCGGTTTGGCGTTTGGGGCGATCAACCCGCAATTGCAGATTCCGGAAACGATCCTGTTGTTGGGGCTCTCCATTTATGTTTATTCCGTGGGGCTTTCGTCGGGGCCGGCCTTTTTTAATTCGTATCAAAAAAATGGGATCAGGGATTTTGGCTTTGCTATTCTGACCCTGGGTTTTTCGGGGTTGGTAGCGGTGCTGCTGTGGCTGGTTTTTGGTTTTACGGCAGCATCCATTGCCGGGGTTTATACGGGGAGTACCACCAATACTGCGGCCTTGGCGGGAGTAATCGATTTGATTTCTACAACAAGGGCAGGCGCTGACAATGCCGGTTTGATAGAAAGTACCGTTGTGGGCTACTCGTTTGCTTATCCGATGGGCGTCATGGGCGGAATCATTGCCATTGTGCTGTTGGAGCGATGGCTCCGTATCGATTATCAGGAAGAAAAAGAACGGCTGCGAAAAGAATATCCATCCGATGAAAACCTGACCAGTGCCACCGTTGAGGTGAACAGTGCCCGGTTTGCCGAGGGGGTTTCCCTGCGGGATTTATTTAAAGAATTTGATTGGAATGTCGTGTTCGGAAGGGTGCTGCAAAACGATGAAGTGAGCCTGTCCCATTGGGATACGGTCCTTCGATCAGGTGATAAAATCGTAGTGGTGGGCAACCAGTCAGAGATCAATAATGTAGCCGCCGCACTTGGCCAGTTCAGCAAGGCCGACATTACCGCCAGTAAATCTCAATTCAAGACCAAGCGGATCTTTGTTTCCAACCCTGATCTCGCTGGACGCACCATCGCTTCGTTAAACCTAAAAGAGAAATACCATGCTATTTTTACCCGTCTGCGGCGGGGCGATATGGTGATGTTGGCGAAAAGCGATACGGTGCTGGAGATCGGTGACCGCATCCGCTTCATCGCCCGCGAAGAAGACCTGGCGGAGCTGTCAGAGCTGTTTGGGGATTCCTATCAGGCATCCAGTAAGATCAACCTGTTTTCGTTTGGCCTGGGCATCGGCCTCGGTATGATACTCGGGACGATTGAATTTTCGCTGGGTGCGAATTTTAACTTAAAACTGGGCTATGCCGGCGGGCCGCTCATCGTCGGGCTCATCTTGGGGGCACTGCGCCGTACCGGGCCGGTTGTCTGGACGTTGCCTTACAGCGCCAATGTTACCCTACAACAGATCGGGCTGATCCTTTTGCTGAGTGCGATCGGAGTGCGTTCGGGCAATGCGTTTGTCCAAAGCTTTACCGCGGAGGGAGCCTGCATTTTTATAGCCAGTGCGATCATCAGCTTGCTCACCGCTTTTGCGATTATTTTGTTGGGTTATAAATGGCTGAAATTACCGTTCTCCTTGTTGACAGGGATGGTTGCCAATCAGCCTGCTATTTTGGATTTTGCAATTGCGCGGGCCAAAAATAATATTCCGATGTATGGTTACTCACTGATGTTTCCGATCGGGTTGATTTTAAAAATATTGATTGCGCAGTTGTTGTTTTTGGTACTGAGTTAACAGCATGATTTTTTTAACACATTGGGCACATAGATTTTTCAGCTTCAATTAAAATCAAAATCTATGTGCCCAATGTGCCTATGTGTTTATTTATTTTCCGGTTTAATAATCAACTCTTTTTGCGGAATATACCACACATCCTTTTCTAAATCCACGCCGCCATTCATTTCTTCCTGCACTACCCGGTCAATAATATAAATGCCTTTTTTTGCCATGTCATAAAAATTGTCGATGCCATCATTAGGAAAATTAATTCTTGTGCGGTGAATATTAAATCGTTCGGCAAATTTTTTATTGAATGCTTTTTCTACACCTGTCCTGTCCAAAATAAATCCCAATAACCCTCCCCAGGTTGCCGTCGGGTTGTCTGAGTCCCAGCCGCATAATGCTCCAATTTTTATGGTCTCTTTCAGGTCACCTTTTCCATAAAACAAACTCACCATACTTGCCCCGAAATTTATCCCGGCGGCAAAGCACCCGTTGCAGGATTTGTCTTTGGTCGACCATTTGTAGCCATCCTCCTGCCGTAGCTGGTATTTTTCATGCAATGCATCGCGGGCTTCTTCCCACGTGGCACCTGACTCGTATTTGTTTTTTATAAAATCATACATTTTGGCAGAATAAGAATTATCGGGCAGGCGCTGGCGGGCGACGTCGGCCATCCAAAAAATATTTTCTTTTATGCTTTTCTTGTTGTCGGTGAACGGGGCGAGCGAATACATGATGACATAGAATTCCGCAATCCATGCTGCATTTTTTCTGGCAGTAGTTCGGATGGGCAGGTGCGCCATTTTTAAAGCGATATCGGAGCGGGTGGGAGCAAAAAGACCAAATATTTCGGTTGTCAGTTGTGCGTCGATCATCTCATAATGTACATTGTTTTTTGGGTGGCTCGTGGCAGGAGGATTTATTCCTTTTTGCATTAAATCAAAAGCCGTTTGGTTGGAAACCCACAAATAATTTTCCTCTTCTTTTTTTATATGTTTTAACCAGCCTTCCCGAATTTGTCTGCCCGTTAAAACCGATGTTTTATTGGTGAATAATAAATGTTGGTAAATATATTCAATGTCCGTGTCGTCATCGGCACCCCAAACGCCGCCTTCATTTTCAAAATAAAAACCGATGGTGTCGGATAAATCGCTGGAACCCCAAATGTTTGGTTCGTCCGTCCCGCCCCAATTTTTGCGGGTGTAAAACCCGGCGCCTTTTCCGTCTTTTCCATCACCGCCGATTTTATCCATTTCGGTAATCAGCCCGGTCCAGTTGGCGATGCACTGGCCCAACCAAAAACCGTATAATTGATCGAGGTATTTTTTTCGGGAAATTATTTTATCGGTTTTTTTTGAGTCGTATTCTTTATAATTAAAATCGGCATTGAATAAATTATTTTTAAGTGGAGCGGTGCTGGTTTGGTAGGCATCTTTATTTCCGCAGGATGAAATTAGGAATAAAAAAAAGAATAAAATTATAGCTTTAAAACAGGCTTGATTTGATTTTTGATACACCATTTCTAAATAATTAAAAATGGCAATTTAATAATTTCACGTGTAATTATGTAAAGCTAGTTTCTCTGTCTAAACTCTGTGTAATAAAAATGAATGCAATTAGTCACACGGAGTTTAGACAGAGAAATTTTTTTAATAATTAATTTCTTGGATGCCTTCCGGTAGGCGGGCCATGTCCCGGTCTCCTGCCTGGAGGAGGGCCTCTTCTTTCCGTTTCTTTGAATTCCCCCATCAGGCACCGGCCAACGTATGGATAATCGTCGGTGACCAAATACATATATTGTCCACTCACCGTAATGCCGTTGCATTCGTCCAGGTCGCCAAGTCCTTTTATGTATTCCCAGTCAGACAAATAGGTGCCATCTTGTTCTGTTCCGTGGAGTTCCATCTCTATTTTGACCTTTGGGTTTTCGTAGGTACAGTCGGTTCCGGTGCGGGTGTTATCGATCAGTTGATAGCTGGGTTTGTAGGCACCGCTTTTTGAATAATAAATAGGGAACCCGTCGAGCGCAAAACCGATATGGACTAAATCTTTCCCTTCGTCAAATGCTTCCACCACGCTGGTGGGTGTGCCATGGTAATGGTACGCACCGGTAGGCTGCACATGCGCGTGGTTAAAATCAAGCCCCAGGTCGATGAGGTTCTGGATGGCTTCCACGCGGTAATTTTCACCACTTTCACACGCCACTACTTCTGCCGTCTGTGGTTCAAATTTGACGCCGTTGAGCGCAACGCCTGGCTCCCTGGCCCATTTGGCAACGCCGGTATATTTGGGGTTCACGGGAAAGACGTAGGTTCTTTTTTGGGCCCTGATTGTATTCGGGTTTCCCTGGTTGGGAAATGTTCCCGTATCGTGGTTGGGCAGCGCATTGGTGACCATGGTTCGTTGGTCGCCTTTAATGGTGACGACGGTATTTGTACCGTATTTTTTATCATTCAAAGTATATGGGCCAAAGTAGCCTTCCTGATGGTTTGCAGCGGTCGTTTCTATAGTTGGGTGGTCGTCGTGGGAGTGCATTTTATGGCTGTGACAACCTGTCAATATACCGATGAGGACGATGCCAAGGATGACTTTTAATTTTTTCATTTTCATTTATTTTTCCCTTTAGACACCTCATTTGCGAAAATCCTTCGGTGGGGGTGGTCTTTTTTGTTGGTTCAATAAAATGATGTCCAGAGCCCTTTTCATGAATTTTTCAAATCCAGCTTTCTGATCTTCTTTTAAGTTAGATTTTACATCATTAAAATGTTGGTAGGTCAATTCTATTTTTTTTCGCTCCAGTAGTTCGACCTGTCGGAGCAAAGAGTCCGTACCGGAAGGGCTTTCAGGGTCGATGAGGCTTTGGAAATACGGTTTGAGTAAATCTCGCTGTTGGTTATTGACTGCTTCCATCTGCTGGTTGTGTTTTTTTGCCGATTCCAGAAAAACAGCTTGCTGCGACTCCTCCAGCTTTAAAATTTCAATGGCCCTTTTTGTAAATTCAAGATCTCCCTTTCTTGGGTGAGGTGAGGGTTTTGTCAAGAAAAAGAAGGAGATCATTGAAAGGTTTAAAACCAATAGTCCCCAGGTTGTATATTGGTAAAGTTGTTCTTTTCTCATCATTCGTAAAGTTTGAAATCTGAAATAAGCCGTTGGCCAGACAGCTCATCCATGACCAGTTCGGTTTCGTTCGGTCCGCCGTTTTTTGCATATTGTTGCAGGGCAAAAACATTGAGCAAAAGCACCAATACTGCGGCGGCGATGGCCATTCTCCACTGGGGCAAGGCGACTAACCTGGCCTCCGGTGCCGCCAAATGGCGCTCAATCTTTCCAAATAATGCAGCGTCTGGCTTGGCTCGCCGGATGCCTTTGGTGCTTCCCAGCACATCTTTTATCCATTTGTCTTTTTCCTTTTCCATATTGGTCGTTTTTGTCAGGAGGTTGATGAGGGTTGTCATAATTAAACAATCAACCTTTTTCCGGCTCCAATACAACTTAGACAACAATGATTACTTTTTCCTTCGGTCGGGGTACATTTTTTCCAGTTTGCCCCTCAGGTTTTTTTTGGCCCGTTGCAATAAGGATTCTATCGCTTTTAGCGAAACGTCCATAATATCAGCAACTTCCTGCCGCGGCAGCTCTTCCACAAAACTCAAGATAAAAGCTGTTTTTTGGGAGTTGGGCAAGGTATCAATTACTTTGAAAAGTGCTTTCGCATTTTCTTTGTTTTCCAGTAACACGCCGGGATGTTCAAAATCCGGACTGCTCAGTTGGCTCTCTCCGAATTTCAAAAAAGAAAATCGCTTTTTTTTCTTGAGGTGATTGAGGGAAGTGTTCACGGTAATTCGATAAATCCAGGTGCTCACGGCTGCTTCGCCTTTGAACCTGGCCGCATTTCGAAAAACACTGACGAACACGTCCTGGGTGATTTCTTCTGCGTCCGGTTTGTTCTGCACATAGCTCAGTGCAGTGTTGTAGACCTTGTCCGAGAACAATGCATAGAGTTCGTGGAATGCAGTTTTGTCTCCAAGAGCAATAGCGCTGATTATTTGTTGCGGCTGGTTCAACGAATTTTAATTTTGTGAAAAACAGTGTGACAAACATGTTCAGAGCAGGTGCCCGGTCGAATATTTGCCCCTTTCATATCCTCTATCCATTTTAAAAGCGAGTAAATTTTTAGAATAAAGACAGCCGAGGCAACCTTTTTCCTACTTTCAGTACAAGGATAAATAGAAGCGTAACGCCACATGATGACCAACGACCCAATGCTCATTAAAAAAATTTTGGCTGGTGACAGAGCGGCCATGCAGCAGTTGTACCAACTGCACGAGCGCCATTGGTTCAGGATGTGCCTGAGGTATGGACGGAACCGCTCGGAAGCGCAGGATATATTGCAGGAAGGGTTGGTGGCGATCTTTCGGGACTTGGGGCAGTTCGATCCCCTAAAAACCCCTCTTTCGATTTCGCTGGGTCCCGAAGCGAGTTCGGGACCCAGCGAAATCGACGTCTTAAGCCTGAAAATCAGCTGACTTGAGCCGATTCAAAAAATCGGGATGACCCATATTGGTTATTTAATCAAGGCCACACTACCGTCGTACAAAACGACTGCACCGTCCAAAAACCGGACTTTGGCAAAATACGTATAAATGCCCGCCTGCAATGCCTCACCTCTAGCGGTGCCGTCCCAACCATTTACCACATCATTCGGTGCCAAATTAATACCCGAAAAGAGGTTGCCGCCCCAGCGGTCAAACACCTGCAATTCTTCGATCAGCTGCACATTGGGCACATCGCCAAATACGGCAAAAAAGTCATTGATGCCGTCACCATTCGGCGAAAAAGCATTTGGTATATATACGTTTCTGACCGCCTCTACTTCAATAAAAATTGAGTCAGAGGTGACGCAGCCATTTTCGGAAGTCGCAATCAAAGTATATAGTGCAGAGGTGGTTGGGGCGAAGTCCAACGTGGTGCAATCCGGGCTGCAATCTACCAGGTCTGCTGGCTGCCAGGAAAAACTTTCGGGCGGTTGCGAGAACAACGGACTGAGGGACACCGATTCCCCCAGTTCAACTTGCAGGTCATCCCCTAATTCAACGGTGAAAGGATCCGGTGTTTGCAGGTTCACCGTTGAATCAAAACTACAGCCAAAGTAATCCGTGATGGTATAGGAGTAAGCCTCTGGTCCTATGTTGAAGAGATTTCCCGGTGGCGGTGCCAATTCGTCATTTATAAAAATAGAGTAGGGCGTTGTGCCATTGATGATTGTATCAATTTCAATGCTGCCGTCAATGGTGTAAGAGCAGCTCGGGTTGGTTAGCTCAAAAGTAGCTGTAATGTCGGCATCGGGCAGAATGGTCAGGTCCAGCGTTACGATGCTGTCGCAGCCGATGGCAGAGATCAAGCTGTCCACATAGATGCCGGTTTCATTGTAAAGATTATTGCCAAGGGAAAAAGCAAGGCCCTGGCAAAGGGTGTCCACGATGGTATAAAATTTAGGGATGACCCGAACAATTTTAATGTTCGAGACCACCCGGCATTTGGAGTTCAACAGGTTGGCTGGGTCGTTGGCCAACAGATAGCGGTAATAATAAAACCCGCCCGAAAGGTTGGTATGTGTATAGGTCAGTGCATTGGCCCCCGGAATGTTTTCCCAGGTGATGCCATCGTCAAAACTTTGCTGCCATTGCACGACGGGCGTATCATACTGGTTGCCGATAATGGTTGCTTCCAAGTCAATGGGCGAGCCGTCCTCACAGATGTTTTCAATATCGGTCGGGAGGATGAGTGCTTCCGGGCCGCAGGGACGGAAAGTAATGTTGTCGATGGCCAGGTCGTTGCCGTTGCCGCCGGGCGCATTGTTTCGGAGGGAGAGGGTAAGGGAGGTTTGGCCGGGCTGGGTAGCAAAAGTGAAGCCGTAGGTGTTCCACTGCTGGTTGTTGGGAATGTTGCCCGTTTGGTATTGGAACGATCCATTTAAAAGAAAGGAAACGTTGGGTTCAATTCCATTGCCCAAAAGCAGGTTGTACACATCCACTGTAAAGACGTACAACGTGTTTTCACAAAGTCCGTCGACCTGCTGTTCATAAAACAAGCCGGGGGTAAAACTGGCGTTGACCACCATCATATAGCCATTGGGGTCGGGACTGTTGTCCCGGATGTCGGCCCAATTGGAAGCAAAAGACCCCCAGGGTGCGGTATTGTTGGTGATGGTGTAAAACCCGTCGTTTGGAGGTGGGTTGGACTGGTAGTTATATCCCGGTGCAATTTGTGGATCGGGTACCAGCACATTGGCCGTGCCCGAACCAAAATCACCCTCCGTAAAAATATTTTCACCAAGGTTGCCATCGCAGATTTGAGCGGATGTTTGAAAAACGAGGGTAGAAAGCAGGAGTAAGAAAAAGGTTTGTTTCATGTTTTGGAGATCATAGACTGATTATTGTAAATATGGATGTTTTCTGCAGAAAAAATGATCGATACATGATAAAGTTTTGTCTCAAAACTTCCTTTCAAAGGAAAGCTGTTTTGGAAAGCAGGGGCTGTTGTCAAAAAGCAATAAAACAATCGGTACCCTGTGTTTCATTAAAAAGAACAAAGAAGCCCACTCTTTACAATGGAGCCGAAATAAAAGTAATATAGGCCGGATTGAAAGCAATGTGTTCTTTGATTTCTTCAGCCACCGGTAAGGGGGCCTCATAGCTCCAGGCAAAATAAGATGCTGTTCGGTCTCCTTTGAGGTACCAGTTGTGATAATGGCCCTTGATAGGACAATGGCCTTTGGTGCCAGGCTCCATTTCCAGCTCGACCAGGATGTCTTGTTTTGGTATGTAATAAACAGGATCGTAAACCCGGCTGGATACCTCTTTGTAAATCAATGCATTTTCTGTTGTTGCTACTGTTTCTCCTTTGTACTGGAGGGTCAGTTTTCTTCGGTAGGCATCTATGTCTGCAAAATGATTTTTGTGGTTGCTGCTCATGATAAAAAAGGTTTGTTTAATGAAAGAGTAAGGATAACCCTTTGATGGTTTTTTAGTTGACGACAAAAGGGTCAGTGCCCAAGTTTAAGTGCCAATTGCTGATGAGCCCCGCCACTTTCTGATGCCGTTCTGGCAAACATCCAGTCCGTTACCCTTTTCTCGTCTACCCCGGCCAGTTTGGAAACTCGCCTGATCGTTGCCTTTGGGTCAGCAGTTAGTCGTTCGATGCAGTTGAACAAATGTTGGGTCAGGTCGTAGCTCCGGTCCCCAACATAGGGCTTAAGGTCGATGGCCAACCATGGTTTCCGTTCGGCCCGTAAGACATTGCCTGCGTGCAGGTCGGTGGCGAGCAAGACCGGCAAGGTAGTCGTTTCAACCAGTTTTTCTTTTAACCGGCAACCTTTTTTGGCCAATTCAGGATCAGGGAAACGGTGCAGTTGGGCAAGGGTTTCCCGGTTCCATAATTCAACCAGGGAGGCCAGTGGCCGGAAAGGCGCACCGGCAAAGCCTGCTTCCCAAATACGCTTCAACAATTCACCAATGATTTCATCCTGAACCGGTTCGGGCTCTGATTTTAGAGAAGTCCCCGGCACACATTTTTCCAACAGCATGGCATTGATTGTTTTGTCGGAACGCAAAAGCTGTACGGTTGGTTGACCGTTGAGCAATTGTAAGCCTTCTATTTCGTGCATCGCCTCCTCGTGGGGCAGGCCAATTTTTAGAACGGCCGGTGCTTTGTCATTTACGGTGCAGGGCGCCACGTAAGAACAGGTTGCATTTTCGGTAAGGGGCTGGCCGAGGTCGAGGTGCCATTCTTTTTTTAATTTTTCTATGATGGCAGGCAGGTCTTTTAACCATGCCTGATTTTCAGGGTAATCGTTGGCAAGTTGAATTAGGTGTGCGGGAATGGAAGACATAATTTAGAGCTGCTGGGCATTCAAGTGGTGTTTTGCAATGCTACTTAATTTTTTCTGTCAAAAATATTTTATTAAAAAATAAAGAATGGCCCCAATGGCTAAAACGGCCGCCACAATGTTCCTGAACTTGTCAGCAAAATCAATTTGCCCCTGCGTCCTTTTTCCGCTTTTGATCTCCTCCAGTTCATGTGCTATAAAATCATGATCCTTGCCCTCTCTGATCCCTTTTAAATAATTAGATAGCTTTTGTTTGAAATAATTTTTATTCATGAAGTTCTAAAATTTGAGTGACCTATAATAAACGATCTGCCAGAAGCATTGCATTTATTTGGAAATATTGCTGCACTTGACCGACCAATTGTTTTGCCCGTTTGCCCTTGAAGGTATGGAATGGATCTTTTGCTTATCCACTCCCCGCTCATTTTGCCTACTTTAGCAGCTCTTTTAAAAAACAATCCTTATTGCTTGCCGGTTATTAGGTTCGATATTTTATGAATTTAAATATTTTATACCATTTCGGGCGTTATGTAATGTTGCTGAAAACGGCCTTTTCCCGTCCGGAGAAATTTTCGGTGTATTGGAAAGAGACCCTGCGGCAGATGGAGGATATCGGCATTGGCTCATTGGTCATCGTCGGCCTGATTTCTGTCTTCATGGGGGCCGTGGCGGCAGTGCAGTTTGCTTACCAGCTGGACGGTACGTTGGTTCCTTCCTACTACATTGGTTACATCGTCCGCGACCTGGCCATCATCGAATCGGCCCCGACCATTACCTGTCTGGTACTGGCTGGGAAGGTGGGTTCCAATATGGCGGCAGAACTGGGCGGCATGCGCCAGAAAGAACATATTGATGCCATGGAAATCATGGGCGTCAATACAGCTGCTTATCTGGTACTGCCAAAAGTTGTGGCGGCCCTCGTGGTGATTCCTTTACTGGTGACCATTTCTGCTTATGTGGCCATCATTGGTGGCTACCTGGCCGTAGTGCCGAGCGGTGCTATCTCAGGTGATGATTATGAAAGAGGCTTGCGGGCATTTTTTGTACCCCGCAACGTTGAAATGATGTACATTAAATCCGTGGTATTTGCGTTTATCCTGACTACAGTTTCATGTTTTCAGGGGTATTATGTAAAAGGGGGCAGCATCGAACTGGGGAAAGCCAGCACCAATGCCGTAGTATACAGTAACATCCTGATTCTAACGTCGGACTACCTCATCGCTGCTCTTTTAATGGGCTAAGAGCTCATAGCTAAAAGCTATCATATGATCATCGCAAAAGACATATTCAAATCGTTTGACGAAACAGAGGTGCTCAGAGGTATTTCCATGGAGTTTCTGCCGGGAAAAACGAACCTGATCATCGGAAAAAGCGGAGCTGGCAAGACGGTATTTCTGAAAATTCTGGTCGGCCTCTTTGAACCGACAGCCGGCCATGTATGGTACGACGATATCGACTTTTTCTCTTTGGACAAAAAACAAAAAAGAGAAATTCGCATGAAGGTAGGAATGCTCTTTCAAGGCTCTGCCCTTTTTGATTCCATGACGGTAGAAGAGAATGTTGGTTTTCCTCTCGATATGTTCACCAACATGACCCAAAAAGAAAAACTCCACCGCATCAATGAAGTTTTGGAACGGGTCAACCTGGAAAATGCCAATGATAAATACCCTTCGGAAATAAGTGGCGGTATGCAGAAAAGAGTCGGCATTGCCCGCTCCATTGTGATGCAGCCCCGTTATCTTTTCTGCGATGAACCCAACTCCGGCCTCGACCCTAAGACCGCCCTCCTCATCGACGAGCTCATCAAAGAAATTACCTACGAAAACAACATCACCACTGTCATCAATACCCACGACATGAACTCGGTGATGGAAATCGGTGACAATATTGCCTACCTGCATTTGGGCCAACTGGCCTGGACCGGCAACAAAAATGATGTACTCGAAAGCGATAATGAATTGCTGCAGAGCTTCATTTTTGCTTCGCCTTTTCTGCAGCGGTTGCGGGAGCAGGCGCTGGGGGAATAGAAGTGAGGCTAATTGTTATTTGCTGAACTGCCAACCGGTCCGTACTGAAAAACCTACTTTGGAGAACCCTTGTGTGAAGCCCCCGTAATAAGGTGTTCGCACATTGTCCACAGTCACCCTGCCTTGTCCTACAATTCCATAGCTGTAATTGAACACCATCCCGATGGCGAAAAAAACAGGTTTGTCCATCCGCAACAATAATTCCGGCTGATATTCAAGGCCAGCAAGGACTGCATCCCTGCCGTATTCATGGTCTACGTTTCCTTTGAGGATAAAAGTTGGGATCAAGTGAGGCGGAGTATCTGCAAAGGATTGTTCAACCTGGAAAAAGTCACTGTCTTCTTTGCCCAAGGGGACGACCAAGGTAGACGACAAAGAATGTTGTAGTTGTAGTTTTTTGCCAAACCGGTGTTTGTAAGCCAGGCCAATGTTTGGGATCAAGTAACGGTTGAAAGAACCACTTTGGGTGCCACTGCTAACAGCAGTTCCATCCAAGGTGTACTCGGAAATGGCTGTGAATTGGTAGTTTTCTGAAACTTCACCAAAGCCGATACCTGCAATCGTAGCCCAGTTTTCATTTTTTGCATGCACGAAAGCAGCTTTGATTCCGTACTGGGAAGTGAGGGTGATGCCGGCACCTTCCAAGGAGAAGCTGTCCACTTGTGGGACGAAATATTTAGTCGCAGACGGACGGTAGAGTTGAGCTTCGGCAGAAAAGCGATATTTTGATGGGCCAGTCCGTTTTCTATTCTTTTTTTTGTTTTTCCTCTCCCAGTGGAAATGGTAGTATTCTTTGCCGAGGTCGGTGTAAAGTTTTAGCCCAGCTTCCGAATTATTGAGCCGGTATTTACCGCTCTGGTCTAAAATTTCGGTGCTGGGGTTTCGGATATATTGAGGGCTGACAGCAATGTCCTGAGCTGACAGTTTGGTGTACAGTTGAAAGTGGATGGGGATCTTTTTAAAAAGTTTGAAAGAATGGGAATAGCCCAGGTTGAGCCTCAGAAATACTGGACTTGTCAGGTCGCTTGAGTTGAAGGTCACACCGAAATTACTGTTCCTAAGACCACCCAGGTCGTGTGTCACTCGGACCGATCCCTCCAGGCCCACGGTGAGTTGCTGTTTGTTTTTTTTCTCTGACAGATTAAAGACATAGCCGCTTCCGACAAAGGGAGAAAAAAAGCCTACGTGCGACATGTTGAACTGAACCCAGGCGCTCTCTAAATTATTGAGATAATGGTGGTAGTTGAAATTCAGCCCCTGGGTCGTCATGCCCATTTCATAATACCAGACCTTCCCTTTTTTTGTTGGCAAATGTCTTTTGTAAGAAACCGACCAGGCGGGCATAAGTGTCGGTTTTGCCTTGATGAATGGGTTGCAGCAATTGTCAATGCGGGCCGGCGGTGCGGCATGGATGCCAATGCCCACATAATGCTGTGAGTATACAATATTGATTTGAAGGAAGAAAAGAAGCACCGCTATCGGTGCCATATTTTTGGGCAAATCTGATAGCGGCGCTCTGAAACGGTCATTATTCATACAAGTGTTGCTGTTATTTCCGCAAAAATACAGGGAAAAATAAGCCTTCGTTCTTGTCAATGAATACGCCTGTTCTACATCTTTCGGTCGGCCACCTTGGGCTACTGTCTTCCGTAAGTGCTTCTCTCCATGTGCCCCAGATCTTGTCCTTGACCTTTCTGGACTTTCTCTTTTTGTAAGAAGAGTGAAAATCGTTCCATGGAAATCCTCGCCGGTTACATTCTCCGTTTTGCTGAGGGCCGTTCAAGACCATCCGCATGTGCGCACGCTTTCTTTTCCATTTGCCGTTTTTCCTTTTGTAATGAACAGTCTTTCCTTTCAACTTGGAACTGACGATTCCGGACTTTACCTTGATTTTTACTTTGAGCCTTCTGCCTTCCAGTGCCGGGCTGTCGCTCTCGTAGAAATAATCTTTTGTTTTCCGAAGGAAAGAACAATCGTCAAAGAATTTTTCGCTCCTCTCGTTTTCTTCCCGCCATTCTTCTTCCGAAATGGTTTCGCGTCCTACGATGGCAAACCCTCCTTCATTGAGCAGGGCCCTGACGGACTCATCCATGACGGGGGTCAGCTCGTCCGGGTCGTCGTCCCAGTTGAGCAGGTCTGCCGGCGTATCGAGCCATGCGACAATATCCCTCTCCACCTTTGCCCTCAAGGAGGAGTGATTGAGGGACGATTCAAACACAACGTAAGGCTCCCATTCGTCGAAGCCAGTGGTTTCGTCGATTTCGTCGAGCTCCTCCGGCGTAGTGTCGGGATAATTCGCTTCATAAGCATCGTTGAATGCTTCGTATTGCTGGTCCAGGCAATCGGCACATATTTCAAAATGCTCCATGTCCCGGAATACCAACATCCCTTTTGACTGAGTAATGGACCCTAATGCGTCCTGGCATAGGGATGCTTTGAGTTTTTTGTCCCCATTTTGGGAATCCTGGGTTATCTCCTCCATTGGATTGAGCGATCCCTTTTCACAGGAATAAATAGAGAGAGAGACCACAAGCGCCGTCAGGCATGTGGTGAACATCATGATTTTTTTAAACATAAGTAATTAATTTTTAATGTACACACAGAGAGAACGTTGTTCAAATGATGCATACTTGATAAATAATAAACAAAATTATAACTTCGTTTCAGGTACATTTAAATTAAGGACGTATAGTATATGCACCACACGCATAATCTATGCATTGAAGCTCCTCTCTAAAACAAACACGCATATGAAAATAGGGGAAAAATTAAGGCATCTCCGAGAGCTCAGGAATCTCTCTCAACAAAGTCTCGCCGGTGCAATGGGCATTAGCCAACCACATTACAGCCGAATCGAAAAAGGGGCTGAAATTACTTACTCTCAATTGGAAAAGGCTGCAAATGAAATGGGTATCAGCGTCGAAGATATCATTGCATTCAATGTCGCACAATATTTCAAAAAAGCGAACATCGATCAAATTCAATATCATGTCGACCTATACCAGATTTCCAATGAGCTAAAAGAAGTAAAAAAGAGGTTGGAGCGATTGGAGGCAGAAAAGAGAAGAAAAATGGAACAGTGAAATGTAGGCATCCGGATGGTTACATTTGAATGCGATTGAAGTGACGCCGATAGTTTTCTCTACTTTAGCGGCCATTTTTGAAAAACACCCAAATGTGTCTTTCACCTGTCAATCGTTTCAATTAAATATTTTTCGATGCATAAAACGATCACTTTTATCTTGGCTGCCCTTGCCATGACCGTTAATGCCCAGCTCCAACGGCCAAATGATTTCCTCCCCCACCATCTCGGCGAACAATTCACGGAACACGCCACTTTGGTCGACTATTACGAGCATGTAGCAGCAAATAGTGACCGGGTGCAACTACAGGAATTTGGACGAACCTACCAACAGCGGCCACAAATCTTAGCCGTTGTATCTACTCCCGAAAACCTAGATCGTATTGAAGAAATCAGATTGAATAACCTCCGGCACGCTGGGATAGAAAGCGGCGAAGTAACGATCGGCGAGCCTATCACTTTTGTATGGCTGGGTTTCAGCGTGCACGGTAACGAAGCGGCAGGGTCGGAAGCTTCCATGCAGGTAATTTATGACCTCGCCGACCCGTCCAATGCCAATTCCTCCGAATGGTTGAAAAACACGGTAGTGCTGATCGAGCCATCGGCCAACCCCGACGGCTACAGCCGCTACACCTCCTGGTACCGCCAAGCCAGCCCCGATGAACCAGATCCTGCACCCCAGGCCCGGGAACACAACGAACCCTGGCCAGGCGGACGGGTCAATCATTATTTGTTTGACCTTAATCGGGACTGGGCCTGGACGACCCAGCGGGAAAGCCAAAACCGGATCGCCGTTTATAATCAATGGCTGCCGCATGTGGTAGCCGACCTGCATGAACAGTTTTACAACTCGCCTTATTATTTTGCACCGGCGGCGCAACCTTACCATAAATATATCACTGACTGGCAATCAGATTTTCAAGTAGAAATCGGTAAAAACCACGCCCATTATTTTGATGAAAATGGCTGGTTGTATTTTACCAAGGAAGTATTCGACCTGCTTTATCCAAGTTACGGCGACACTTACCCTACTTTCAATGGTGCCATCGGCATGACCTACGAACAGGGCGGCCATTCCCGTGCCGGCCGGGCCATCCAAATGCAGAACGGTGATATACTGACCCTGCTTGACCGGATCACCCACCATATCACGACGGCGCTTTCTACGGTGGAGATTTCTTCGAAGAATGCCGGCCGGCTGGTGGAAAATTTCAAGGAATATTTCAATACGTCCAAAAACAACCCTCCCGGCGAGTACAATAGTTTTATTATTAAATCCACCAACCCAATGTATAAAATCAAAACCCTGACTCAACTGCTGGACCGGCACGGCATTGAATATGGTCGGGCCGGAGGTGGAGGTGCCTCCGTATCAGGTTATGATTATGCAACCGGAAGGCTTGGCCGAACAGTTGTCGACGCTGACGACCTGATCATCAGCAGCAATCAGCCAAAAGGCTTATTCGTCCAAGTGCTATTTGAACCGGAGCCGGAGCTGTTGGATTCATTGACCTACGACATAACAGCATGGTCACTCATGCACGCGCACGGACTGGAAGGGTTGGCCGTGAAACAAATCATCAGCCATGAGGATGGTTACGACTTTCCAAAAGCAAAAGTCATGGAAAAGGTGGCCAAGACACCCTATGCCTATTTGCTGAAATGGAATTCCATGCAAAGTGCCAAAGTATTGAGTGAATTGTTGAAGCACCATGTCGTGGTCCGTTATGCCGAGGCCCCTTTTTCCGTAGAAGGAAATTCATACGCGGCCGGTACTTTAATTCTGACCAAAGCTGACAACCGAAAACATGAAAATTTTGACAATACCGTTTTGGCCGCCGCCGCAAAATTTGCCGCAGAACTGACCACGGTACAAACAGGATTTGTGGACAGTGGAAGTGATTTTGGTTCCGGCAGCATGCGTTTGATCAAAAAACCGGAAGTGTTGGTATTGTCGGGTGAAAAAACTTTCAGCAATGAATTTGGTCAGGTTTGGTTTTATTTCGACAAAGACATTGATTATCCCGCCACCATCATTGATGCAGATCAACTGGGCCGCATCAATTTGGATGATTATAATACCATCGTATTGCCGGAAGGCTATTTTAGCTGGAATGAAAACAACTTGAACAAAATGAGTGAGTGGGCAAGTGCGGGCGGCCGCATTATCGCCATCGGTGCAGCCAACCGCTCACTGGCAGGCAAAAATGGATTTTCATTGAAAAAATACGCCAAAGACTCAGATGAGCAATCCGCTAAATCGGAAGCCGAACAAATTGCCCTCGACCACCGGACTGCAATTTATAAAGACCGGGTGCGGGCCTCTCTAGTCAATAATATGCCGGGCGCTGTCGTACGGGCGAAAGTTGACAATTCCCATCCGTTGGGTTTCGGTTTAAAGGACTATTATTTTTCCTTAAAAACCGGCAGTAGCTATTACGACCTGGTGAAGGGAGCCTGGAACGTGGGTTTTCTGGAAGATGATTTTATTGCTCACGGATTTATTGGTTCCAATTTGAAAAATAAATTAAATAACACCACTATTTTTACCGTACAGAACAAAGGCAATGGCCGGGTCATTTATTTAATTGACAATCCGTTGTTTCGTTCTTTTTGGGAAGAGGGCAAATTGGTTTTTAGCAATGCGCTTTTTTTAGCGAATTAATTTTTTTATAACTAAATGCAAATAAAAAAGGGAGCTGTCACGACAGCTCCCTTTTTTATTTGAAAACCATAAGTAACTCGGATTGTTAATCCGAGAAATATAAGAGTGACACGGGTAGCTGATCCGTGACAAGCTATACGGATCAGCCATACGTGTTACAATAACCATTTTAATGAAAATACATCGCTTATACATGCTCCGCCCCAAAGAACTAAGGGCTATACATGATTCCATTGGCGGGAAGTATAGCTTTAAGGAACGGTTTGACCGGGACGGGAACGGTTCTCCTTTTTTATATTACACAGGAGGGCACCCCGAGATTGACGAACTGAATGAGAGGTGTGTGGATCAGTTGCGCATTAACTTTGAGGAATTTAAAAACGGCCTGATGCTGGGCATTACAGAGAGGACGGAACCGTATATTATGCCATTGCGGCCCGAGGAAATATTATCTGTAAAAATTAAATTGCAGGACGAAAAGGTATCACCGCGGCCCGGCTCTTTTTTTAATTGGTTGTTGTCGAAAAAAGTACCCCTGGCCTATGCCCGGTTTTTTGCAGGAGCATCGGAGTATGAGGAACCGAAAACATTTTTTTCATTGCACACTTTGGAATATCCGATCCATGCATGGATCACTGCTGATGTTTATAAAAAAATAAAAGCGTTTTTTCAAAAGTCATTATTTAAAAGTGTATTGGAAATTGAAAATTAAAAATCTGTAACTTTTCATTTTTTAGAATCATAATAAAGACAAGCATATTTATTTTTTATTTTTACCTGTAATATCATTCTTAAAATAAAGTTTATTTTTAAGCAGGCGATCAAAAAAAAATGACACTATTCCTTTGCCTGAAAAAGATTTTTCAAGGTTTGGAAAACAAGCAATTGCCAAGGTAAAAGTGTCATTTTTACTGATGCCTAATTTTCCATGCCTACTTAATTCCTCATTAAAATAAGAAAAACAAATGCGCCTATTGCTTGTACTTGCCTGTCTTTTTTTGTTGAATTGTACTGATAATAAAACAGCTCCAGAAAATGCAGAAAAACCAAAAACAGAAATAGAAAGTACGACTGCCGTACCGGCTGATTCAATAAAAGATGAGCCAGCCGCCATAGCCCAGGAAAAACCACTCCCGCCTGATTTTGATACCACCATTTGGGAAGAGGTTGTGCGCCTCGACCCGTCCATCCTGCTCGATCTGCGTTATGCCACTGAAAATAATTTTGTGGATGAAAAAATGTACGATTGCGGCCGCTGTTTTTTACGGCCCGACGTAGCCAGGGCGGTAGTGGAAGCTCACCGTTTTTTACAGACAAAAGGATATGGTTTTAAAATGTACGATTGCTACCGTCCCCGTCCCATTCAATGGAAATTGTGGAACAAAGTCCCCGACCCCCGCTACGTTGCCGACCCGCGTAAAGGCTCCATGCACAATCGGGGTGCGGCGGTTGACCTGACGATTGTTGACAGCCTCGGCAACGAGCTGGACATGGGCACTGACTTTGACTATTTTGGTGAAGAAGCATATCACAGCTACAACGACCATTCGGATGAAATAGCAAATAATCGTGCACTGCTTTTGGAAACGATGAAAAAGTATAATTTTCGGTCCACTCGAACGGAATGGTGGCATTATTCGTACAAACCTAAAAAATACGGCCTGGCCGACTGGCTGTGGGCATGTAAAGGAAGTTGAACGGTAGTTGGGACCTGAATAACCATTTAGTCATTTTACCGTTCAACCATTCAATTAAAATCAATAACTTCGCCGATCCTAAAATTTTCATGGCGGAAACTAACCAAGATATTATTGCACTGGCGGAAGCCTACGTCGTCGATTTTTTCAAAAGAAACATCGGAGCCGAATATGTTTTTCATGACATCCAGCATGTGAGAAATGTTGTGGGTGCCGTGAAATTGGTAGGAGAAGGCTGCGGTATCAATGGCCGGCAAATCGAGTTGCTGCAGCTCGCAGCCTGGTTTCATGACACTGGTTATGTCGAAGGGGCAGAAGGCCACGAAGAGCGCAGCTGCAAATTTGCAGTGGATTTTTTGTCCAGGCACAATGTGCCGGAGCAAGACCTTGATGTCATTACCCGCTGCATCATGGCGACCAAGCTGCCCTTTAAACCGAAGGACCTACTGGAAGAAGTCATGTGCGACGGCGACCTGAGCCATTTAGGGAAAGACATTTATTGGGACCGCTGTGGCCGGCTTCGACAGGAGCTGCTGATGACGCGGAGTATCATGATGTCGGAACAGGAGTGGATCCAGTTTGAAATAGATTTTATGGGCAACCATCATTATTTCACCGAGGCAGCCCAGGACTTGTACGGCAAACGGAAAGAAAAACACATCCGGCAACTGGTAAAACAAAAACAGCGTTTGAATCCGACCAAGGTTGACTCCGTCGAGGCTCTTGCTGAACTGGATAAATCCAAATTGCCCAAAAAGAAGAAAAAGAAAAAAAATAAACGCCCAAAACTCAAACCTGGAATGTCGCCTTCCGAAGTGGATGTCAAATCATTTGACCTGGGTCGAGGAGTGGAAACGATGTATCGGACGACTTACAGGACACACATCAACTTGAGCAGTATCGCCGACAACAAAGCGAATATCATGTTGAGTATCAATGCCATCGTAATTTCGATCTCGTTGCCGCAATTATTGCCATTACTGTCTGATTCCGCCTATCTGGTGGTGCCGACCATTATGCTGTTGGGCGTCTGCATAGTAGCCATCGTGCTGGCGACTCTGTCTACCCGGCCAAAAATCACTGAAGGAAAATTCACCCGGGAGGACATTGAAAAGCGAACGGCCAACCTCTTGTTTTTTGGTAATTTTTATGAAATGCCTTTTAAAGACTATCACTGGGGCATGATGGAAATGCTGAAGGACCAGGACTTTTTGTATAGTTCCATGACGAAGGATTTATATTTCCTCGGTGTTGTTTTGGCTAAAAAATACCGGTATCTGAGCTATTGTTATTCCGTATTCATGTACGGGCTGGTTTTAACGGTATTGGCTTTTATCGTCGCCTTTGTATTTTTTTCTCCTTAAAATAATGGGCGAATGAGTAAATGATGGAATGAGTGAATTCTACTGCTGACATCATTCACTCATTCACTCATTCACTCATTCACTCATTCACCCATTGGTTTTCCATCTAAAAAATACGGACCCAAACACTTCTGCCAGAGCTGGTATTATCGAAACGGCTCACGGAAAAATCGAAACCCCCATCTTCATGCCGGTCGGCACGGCAGGGGCGGTGAAATACATCCATCAGCACGAGCTGAGCGATGAAATCAAGGCGCAGATTATTTTGGGCAATACCTACCATTTGTACCTGCGCCCAACGATGGAGGTGTTGCGCGGAGCGGGTGGGCTGCATCAATTCATTGGCTGGGATCGGCCCATGTTGACGGACAGTGGTGGTTACCAGGTTTATTCGCTGAGTGCCAAAAGAAAGATCAAAGAAGAAGGGGTCACTTTTACTTCGCATATTGATGGCTCCAAGCATTTTTTTAGTCCAGAAGGAGTAATGGATATTCAACGAGAAATCGGAGCCGACATCATCATGGCCTTTGATGAATGTACGCCCTATCCGTGCGAATACCAATACGCTAAAAACTCGATGGGAATGACCCATCGCTGGCTCAAGCGCTGTTGTGATCGTTTTGACGAAACGGAGCCGCTGTATGGCTATGAGCAAACGTTATTTCCAATTGTACAAGGAAGTACCTATACAGATCTGCGTAAGCAATCAGCAGAAACAATTGCTTCTTTTGAACGGGACGGCAATGCAATCGGTGGCCTCTCCGTCGGGGAGCCGGATGAGGAAATGTACGCCATGACCGACCTCGTCTGTGGCATATTACCGAAAGACAAACCCCGCTACCTGATGGGGGTTGGCACGCCGATCAATTTATTGGAAAACATTGCCCTCGGCGTTGATATGTTCGACTGTGTACTGCCGACCCGCAATGCCCGCCACGGCATGCTGTACACTTCCAAAGGGATGATTAACATCAAAAATGCCAAGTGGAAGGAAGACTTTTCTGTGATTGATGAAGAAAGCACCTGCTGCACCAGCCGTCATCACAGCAAAGCTTACCTGCGGCATTTAATCACGAATAAAGAAGCGCTCGGCGCGCAGATTGCTTCCATGCACAACCTTTGTTTTTTCCTTTGGCTGGTAGGGGAGGCAAGGAAGCGGATTATTGCGGGGGATTTCAGGGAATGGAAGGAGCGGATGGTTAAGGGGATGGCGGTTCGGTTGTGAGCAACGAGAAGCTCTTCATTGAATGACCGTAGGGGCCAAATTCATTCAAAGCGTTTTTGTTTTGTACATAGAAATCGTTGCACGTTATCCGATATTGGAAGTGGGGAGAAGAAAGCACCGGAGGGCACAAATCTTTGGAATAAATGGACTCTTATTCAAGGTAAATAACCTGGGCTGTCAATAGTTTACCTTCCGCCTCTAGGACGCCAACATAAGCTCCGCCGGGCAGGTGGTTTGGAAATTGAATGGAAGTTTTATTGAAAGTTATCTTTTTTGTAAAAATCTCCTTTCCCCTTAAATCATATAGCCGAAGGTTGACCAAACCCAACTGCGTAATTCCAGTGATGTCCAAAATGGCTCTGTCCTTTATGGGATTGGGATAAATTGAAAAGTCAATGGCCAGGTCATTGATTCTTTCGTAACTATAGACCACCGCTCCAACGGAGTCGTCTTTTAAAAGGAACAAATTATCTGAAATATTAGACTGGCCGGTAATTACAAAACAGCCGTCTGAGGATTGAGTCATACTTCTTGCATATACAGGTCCCAGGTTGTGATTTATTTGCTTTGTCCAGAGAACCGTTCCCGAGGTATCGGTTTTAATAATTTTTGCGTTATGTCCGAGGAGTATATAATTACCATCTTCTATCCGGGCCGCTTGAACCCCAAAATCATTTCCTTCATTGATTTTCTTTCTCCAAAGTAAATCCCCATTCTCGTTTAGTTTGGCCATCCAATAATCTCGAGAGGTAGATGAATTGGAGTGCATAGCAGTTGCAATATATGCACCATCTGGTTCTTGGAAGATGTTGAGGGCTTCAATGTATTCTCCTTCACTTTCAATAATTGCTCTCCACTCCTCTGTTCCTGCGGCATTGGTTTTTATGATCACAACAGCAGGAGGTTTGTTAATGTAACTGTGACTTCTTTCAATTAAAAGAATAAATCCTTCATCCAGGGTCGTTTTAACAATATGTCCGTCAATGTTAGCCTCTGTCTCACTGAACTTTTTTTCCCAGATCATATTTCCTGCTGTATCAATCTTTGATAACCATGCATTGTCTACCGGGCCAGCGCTACCTAACAATATTAAATGATCTTCGTCTGCTTTAGAAATAGACCGGAAGTTGTTAAATTTTGGATCGGTAACATATTCTCGTTCCCAGATCAAAATACCTGACCCATCAAATTTTCTCAGAGAAGCAGCGCTGCTGTTTCCTGGTACGACCTCCGTTCCCGAGACCAGGTAGCCGCCATCTGCCAGTTCTATGACCGCGTAGCCGTAAGAATGTACGGCCCCATTCCAGGTAGCCCGCCACTCCTCACTTCCTTCAACATCCGTTTTCAACAAAAAACCACGATGCTCCATCAGTAAAGAATCATACATTGAGCCAGCAATTACAAAGCCTCCATCGGAACCTTGTATAAGCTGACGAGGAGTAGGTTGATTGACATCGTATGATCGTTCCCAAAGTTGGGCCGACAGGACATTTGTCAATATTACCAAGAGAGTTGCCGCGATGGTGATACTTTTCATTGAGTACGTGTTTTAGCTATTAAAGTGGAAAATGGTGCAACACCTAAAAAATAATCACAAAGCAATATTATTGGATATTTGAGTTCATGAGTAGAGATTGGGGAATAAATTTAAAAATAGTTAATGTTTTTAGGCCATTATCCATGTTTTCAATAAGTTAATGAAAGGCAATGGAACAGGTGTTTTGGCCTATTGCCACGTTTAGCACACCATAAAGGTTCTATATACAACCTAGTTTATACTTTTGTCTTCCCGAAGATCCGGGATTTTACTCCGTTCAATGTTACTTTTTACAGTCAAATGCTAAAAATCCTTGACCGCTATATCATTAAAAAATTTCTGGGCACCTTCCTGTTTGTGGTGCTTATCTTTTCCCTCATTGCGGTCATTATTGATTTCAGCCAAAATGTGGAGGAGTTCATCGACGAGCAGCTGCCCGCAGGCCAGGTGATGCGGGAGTACTATTTGAATTTCGTACTGTTTATCAATGGATTGTTGTGGCCGTTGTTTGCCATGATTTCAGTTATCTTTTTTACCTCCCGGATGGCATACAATTCAGAGATCATTTCCATATTAAATGCCGGGGTAAGTTTTCGTCGCTTCATGTTTCCATACCTGGTGGGGGCAGGGATCATTGGCAGCACACATTTATTGTTAAACCATTTTGTAATACCCGTCAGTAACAAGACGCGGTTGGATTTTTTCCATTCATATATAATGAAGGAAAGTGATAAGGGTCAGACGCGGGATGTGCATATGTTCATCGAGCCAGGTACGAAGATATACGTGCGGGATTATTTCAAAAGGGATTCATCCGCCCGCAACTTCCGGGTGGAGACGATCAAGGACAACCGATTGGTCAAATTTATCGAAGCGGCGGAGGCCCGCTGGCAGGGGGCGCCCAACAAGTGGCGGCTAAGCAATTATGAAATCCATTCCTTCGAGGGAGAAAACGAGACCATTATAGTGGGAGGGCGGGCAAAGCTGGATACTACGTTCAACCTGACTCCTGAAGACTTTGTCCGTTATGATGATACTCGTGAAATGATCCCTTCCCACAAGTTGAGCGAGTTTATCGAGGAAGAGAAACAACGTGGTATCGGCAACACGAAGGTTTATGAAATAGAGTTGTATCGCCGTACGGCAGATCCGTTTACCCTCTTGATCGTTACGCTGATCGGAATGTCAGTGGCGTCGAGGAAGATACGCGGGGGCATGGGGTTTCACCTGGCCCTGGGCATTGCCTTAGGAGCTGTTTTCGTATTTGTGGCTAAATTTTCAATCACATTTGCAACCAATGAGGCATTGTCGGCTTTAGCGGGGGTATGGATACCGAACATCTTTTTTGCTGTGATTGCATTGATTTTAATTGCCCGCGCACAGAAATAATTTTTTTTACAATAAGTATAAACTATTAACCCTAAGTGGTTGATTTTGTGGTTATTGTTGCACGTATATTTTTTGTTTGAATTTCAGATTCAATCTTTCATTATATTAATTAAATCTCATGCGCTGCTAAGTTTGCTTCTTAGTGCAAAGTTGCTTAATTTTGCCACGCAGTTCTTGAAAGGGAAGAACTCACGGAGGCTAAAGTTGAGAAACCAGAACCAGAGCGAATTGACCAAACCGATTACCTTTCAAGAGATTATTTCTCTAACCTTTCACCATCACATGGCTAATCTACCTTGTTAAGGTTGCAAACTTAACTGCTCATTGATTTTGCAACTCCCCCCGTCTCTTACGAGAAGATCTTTACTATTTCCTTGTGGCATTTACTTTTTGAGAAAACCAATATTTGCATGAAGTTTTTGTGCTTCTTTGCATTTTGGACGGTTAAATAAATCACACGTTTTATCAAAAAAATACTTTGAGAAATACAGCTTTGAGGAATATTGAGTAGGGGCTTTTATCCATTTTTTAATAAAGGTTAAATTACGTGTTTCTCATTTTAAACATTTTAAACACACTTCAGAACTTGTTGCCGATGCAACTCAAGTATGGTATTTCTTATGATGACAGGTTGCGACCTATCAGCGGCGAAGCCGTGCCATTTCCCAAGCCAGCATTTATTCATTTTACCCAAACCCAGCACTTGTGATTTTTCAGTTATTTAAAAAGAGGATTGCTAAGCCAATAATTTCAGATTTTACTATCTTGGGCACTGATATGCACTCCCATCTGGTACCCGGAGTGGATGACGGCTCTGACTCACTCGAAACCAGCCTTACCTTAATAAAAGGACTAATCGGGCTGGGCTACAAAAAAATCATAACTACCCCCCACATCAGGCCTGAGTATTTTCCGAATACACCTGAAACAATTTTGCATGGATTTGAGCAATTAAAGAAAGCGGTAACAGCTGCGGGTTTGGAAGTTGAACTGGAATGTGCTGCCGAGTATTTTGTTGATTACGAATTCAAAGAGGTAATGGGCAAGGGGGACTTGCTCACTTTCAACGGAAACCATCTTTTGATGGAGGTTTCTACATTTTCACCGCCGCCTAATCTTTACGATACTATTTTTCAAATGCGGATCAAGGGCTATCGGCCCATTATTGCACATCCAGAAAGGTATGTCTACTACAAAGTGGATGAGTTTGAGAAACTGAAGGACTTTGGTTGCATGCTACAAGTAAACACGATGTCACTCGCAGGCCATTATGGCAAACAAGTAAAAGATCTGGCGATGAAATTGGTCAAAGCTGATTTGGTAGATCTCCTCGGTACTGATATGCACAACCCACGTCACCTGGGAGTGCTGGAAAAAATAACAACAGATGGAAACATCATGAACCTGATCGCAGACAAACGATTCAAGAATTCGACTTTTTAAAACATGAGAACCTGAACCAAAAAACAAAACACCAAATCCTCATGGAAGCAGCACTTTTACCCAAAATAATCTCTTACCCAGTTGCCCTGGGAATTAGTATTTTGTTCACTCTTTCCATTATTGATCTGGCAAAAAAATTAGAGCTCTTCGATGCGAACAACAACCTGAAGCGTCATCTTGAGAAGGTATGTTCGCTGGGCGGCATCGCCATCTTTGCGGCCTTTTGGATTGCTACCTGCCTGGTGTCAGGGTTGGAAGGAACCGGCATTGCCAATTATTTATTTGTCGGGTCGTTCATCCTTTTCCTGACGGGAGTCAGGGATGACCTGGTGGGCATTCCTGCTTTAAAGCGTCTGCTGATCCAGATAGGCGTAGCGAGTATGATGTTCGTCGGTGGCATTCGGTTGGATTATTTACCAGGCTTTGATATGGAACTGCCGCTATGGAGCAGTTATTTCCTGACCATTTTTTTAATCGGGGCGGTAGTGAATGCTTACAATTTTATAGATGGCATCAACGGGCTGTCGGGCGGATTGGCCGTTATTTCGGCGCTGACATTTGCAATCTTGTTCTACTTTTCGGGACTCGAACAATTCGCGGCCATGTCACTGGCACTGGCCGGAGCTATTTCAGGGTTTTTATGGTTCAACTTCGGAACGGCTAAAATTTTTATGGGTGATAATGGATCGACTTTTATCGGCATTATGTTGTCGTTTTTTGCCATTACTTTTTTCCAAAACCATGCATTGGCGGGAGGCCCCATAGAATGGCAACCAGTCATTGTTTTGGCCATTTTAGTGGTTCCAATTGCTGATATGGTCAAGGTTGTGTGCAGTAGAATGCTGCGAGGGGAATCTCCGTTCCATGGCGACCGAACGCATATTCACCATCTTTTATTGAAAAGAGGGTTTGGACCAGAACGGATATGCTTGCTTTTGTACTCCTGGAGCATCGGCATATTCTTGTTTTCTGTTAGTTTTTTATCCCAAAACATTGTTATCGGAACAATGGTGCTGGCACTCCTAAGCGGTGTGCCCTATTTAGTGATTAACCTCATGGCGAAAGCTCACGCCGGTAAAGAAAAAGCAAAACTCAGCTCCGCCGAGCCAGTCAATTGATTTGAAATAAATGAAACACAAGACGTTCTCAAAACGATAAACCAGAAACCGACTATGACCAATTTTAATTTGAACACCTTGAAAAAATTCTATTTTTTAGGAATGGCGCTTTGTCTTTTGGGGCTGCTTCATTCCTGTGGAGTGCCCCACGAAAAACTGCTGAATTTTCAAAGCGAAACGGAGAGCGGCTTGCTTGAGTCACAATACATTGCCGAAGTGGTGAAAATCAAGATACAGACTGATGATATTTTATCCGTCACTGTCTCGACCTTTGATACGACTGCTTCGAGGATTTTTAACAAGCCATTGCAAAATGTCGGTCCGGAAGGATCTTTCATCGGCCAGGGATACCTGGTAGACCAAGAGGGAAATATAGAGTTCCCGATTGTTGGGAAAATAACGGTCAGTGGACTCACCCGGGAAGAGGCGATCGAGGCGATAAAGAAAGAGCTGTTGATCTATCTGAGAGATCCCGTAGTGGATGTGCGTTTTCTCAATTTGCACGTAAGCGTGAATGGGGAAGTAAAAGTGCCGGGCCTTTATACATTTCCAGATGAGCGGTTTTCGTTGTTGGAGGCCATTACGATGGCGGGTGATCTTACGGATTTTGCCGACCGGCAAAATGTCATGGTAATCAGGGAAGTGGAGAAGGTGAGGGAATTCGGCATAGTGGACCTTACCTCCGCCCGGGCATTTGAGTCGCCATATTTTTATTTGTCGCAGAACGATGTGATCTATGTGCGGCCGTTGGAGGAGAAAACAAGGAGAATTGATGATCCTTCCCAAAGGGCACTGGCCATTGCCGGTGTAGTGGCACCCATCATTTCCATCTTGGTGACGATCATTGTGAATAACAATAATAATTAATCCATAAAGAACATAACACAGCAAAAAATTAAACCCTATGGATAATCAAGTAAATGCGGTAGAAGGAATTTCTTTTGTCAAAAAGCTATTATCGAAATGGTACTGGTTTGCGTTCAGCTTGTTGGCGGTTTGTGGCATTGCCGTTTATTTCTACCTGCAGGAGCCGGTCATTTATGACATTGCCGGTACGATCATCGTAAATGAGGAGAGGCAACAAGGTGGTGGGCAGATGCCGGAAGAAATGCTGCTGACAGCCGGTGCCTTCAATAAGAGGGGAAGCCTGAACCGCCAGATCCAGATTCTGAAATCTCGCTACCTGATGGAAAAGGTGGTTGATTCATTAGACCTGCACATTGGTTATTTTGCCGAAGGCCGATTCAAGAACTATGAGTTGTACAAGGAGTCGCCGGTCAAGGTAGAATATGCGACCGACATGTATAAATTGTACGGCAGTACTTTGCGGATCAAGCAAATGGAGGGCAACCGTTTTGCCCTCATGGTAGAAGACCAGGATACCTTTTTTTACAATTACGGGGTACCGTTTGTTTACGAAGAATCAACCATTGTGCTGGAGCGTGATACCCTGTATCCGTTAGAAGACAGAGTGATTGGAATTGATTTTTACAATCCAAGAGGGATTGCCACTTTGTATTCCAGTGGACTACAGCTCAGAAAGTTGTCCCAATCGAATGTATTGTCCATAAGTCTAAAAAATCAGACACCTCAAAAAGTGAAGGACATCATCAACAGTCTGGTCTACTCGTACAACGTAGATGCACAAAATGAGAAGAACCAAATGGCCAATCGCTCCCTAAAATTTATTGACGAGCGGTTGAGGGAAGCTTATATCAAGTTAGGGTCAGTGGAGGGCAGCGAAGCTGCTATCAAAAGTAATGCTTCGGTCGCATCTGATTTCAGTATCAGTTCCCAGCAGGATTATGACCAGTTGACAGCGATTGAAGCGAATAGAGGACAGATCAATAGTGCAAAGAGTCTGCTGGATAAAATTGAATCCTTTCTTAACTCACAGGGTGACAATTACGACTTCATCCCTAATTTTGGAGACATGGGCGGGATTTCTTTCGCCTCATTGGTAACCAAATACAACTCTGTCGTTGCAGGCAGGAAAAACCTGCTGAGAACTGCAACAGAAGAACACCCGGAAGCGAAAGAATCAGCGAAAATTTTAAAAAACCTGAAGGCTAACATTATCAGGTCCGTTGGCATCGCCCGGCAAGATATCCAGCGACAGGAAACTGAGTTGACTGGAAAAGCGAGCGAAGTCGAAACCAAGATCCGGCAAACACCTTTCGTACAACGAAGAGTAAAGGATAAAAGCAGACAAGCGGATGTGCAGGGAGATTTGTTTTCATTCTTATTGCAAAAAAGAGAAGAAACGGCCATCGGCCTTGCTGCCAACGTCGAAAGTGTCCGCATCCTGGATGAGCCGGTGCAAAGCACTTTTGCTATTTCGCCCAACAAGAGGCAATATGCAATGATCGCCTTCTTGTTGGCAATGCTCATCCCGGCTTCCGTGATCTATTTGCAGGAAAAACTCAATGATAAAATATCGAGCAAAGAGCAAGTGAAGGACTATGCGATGGAGGTGCCGTTCCTTGGTGAAGTGGCCCAGACCAAAAACCCTAAATTGTTGGTGGATGATAGCAGTCGCTCGGTAGTGGCAGAGATGTTCCGCATCATCCGGACCAACCTTCAATTTATCGCAACGGGCGTCAAGCAAAAAACCATCCTCGTCTCTTCTTATATCAATGGAGACGGAAAAACATTTGTAAGCGGCAACCTCGCTGCTGTACTTTCCCTGACAGGCAAGAAAACAATCATGCTGGAACTGGACCTCCGGCGCCCCATGCTTACCCAATTAGTGAAAGGGGAGGATCCCGGTGCCGGTATCACCAACTACCTGGTAGGCGATAAGAGCATGGAGGAAGTCATCCAAAAGGTAGATGGCTACAAACATTTGTACATGATGAGTAGTGGCCCGGCTCCGCCAAATCCGGCTGAGCTCATCCTGAGCGAACGTATGGAAAAAATGATGGCCTACCTAAAAGAAAATTACGACTATATCATCATGGATACGCCGCCGGTCGGATTGGTCACGGATGCTTATTTATTGGATAAATTCACGAACAATTCCATTTTCGTGGTACGTGCCAACAAAACTAAAAAATCGGAATTGAAGCACCTTGCCGATCTATGCAAAGACCGCAAGATCAAAGCACCATCCTTTATCCTGAACGGCTCGAAAGCGCCGAAAAAATATGGGTACTACTATTAAAGCGCTAACGACTGAATGGTTTTTATTTCAGCTATTTAACTATTCAAACATTTATCCATTCAAATAAAAATGAAAGAAGCAACAGCTACCTGGGATACCGTCATTACTTCCAAAGCCCCACTTTTCGAACTCAATCTGGGAGAAGTTTGGCGGTACCGTGATTTATTGGTTCTTTTTACAAAAAGGGACATTGCGCAAGTTTATAAGCAGACGATCTTGGGGCCGCTGTGGTTTTTTATTCAGCCAATTCTAACGACGGGGGTTTTTACGCTTGTTTTTGGTGACCTGGCTGGAATTTCCACCGATGGCATCCCACCCATCTTATTTTATTTGTCGGGCATTTTATTTTGGAATTTTTTCGCCGACTCGTTAAACAAATCTTCCTCGGTGCTGCGGGATAATGCCAATATTTTTGGCAAAGTATATTTCTGCCGCCTCGTTATTCCATTGTCCATTGTTGCCAACCAGTTTGTGAAATTCTGTATACAGTTATTGGTATTTATTTTAGCATATGCTTATTTCATGAGTACCACTGCTGGTATTCAGCCAAATTACATTGCTTTACTGTTTCCCGTGCTGGTATTAATGGTAGCGGGCATGGCGCTGGGTTTTGGTTTGATCATTACGTCAATGACGGCGAAGTACCGGGACCTGTTTTTCTTATTGCAGTTTGGCATCCAGTTATGGATGTTTGTCACGCCGGTCATTTATCCATTGTCGGAAGTGCCGGAAGAATACCGCACGTATATGTTGATCAATCCGCTGACTGCAGTTATCGAAACATTTAAATATGGATTTCTTGGTGAGGCTACTTTTTCATGGGTTCATTTAGGAGCCAGTTTCCTGACTATGTTGGTGGTCTTATTTGTTGGAATTATTACTTTCAATCGGATTGAAAAAACCTTCGTTGATGTGATATGAAAAATTGGAAATTGAAAATTTTAAATTTCTAATTTCCAATAATTATAGAATAAGTGTGAAAAGAAAATATGGAAAGAGCAGTAATTAAAGTTGAAAATTTGACCAAGCAGTACCAGCTCGGAATGATCGGTACAGGCAACTTATATAACGACGTGAAACGTTGGTGGGCATTGGCACGGGGAAAAGAAGATCCATTTAAAAGAATCGGGGAAATAAATGACCGGGCGACCGTGGGCAATTCCGATTTTGTCATGGCTTTAAATGACATTAATTTCGAAGTTAAAAAAGGAGAAGTGGCCGGACTGATCGGGAAAAACGGGTCAGGAAAATCGACGCTGCTAAAACTATTGGCGAAGGTCACAGCGCCTTCCGACGGAGTTATAAAATTAAAAGGACGGGTCGCTTCCATGCTCGAAGTCGGTACGGGTTTTCACCCGGAATTGACGGGCCGCGAAAATATATTTTTGAACGGTACCATCATGGGAATGACCAAAAGAGAGGTAAAGCAGAAATTCGATGAAATAGTTGAATTTGCCGGGGTGGCCCGCTACGTGGAAACGCCCATCAAGAGGTATTCCTCTGGCATGACCGTTCGTTTGGCTTTTGCGGTGGCAGCCCACCTTAATCCGGAAATTTTATTGGTGGATGAGGTGCTGGCCGTGGGGGATGCAGAGTTTCAAAATAAATGCATCGGTAAAATGAGCGAAGTGAGCAAGCAGGGCCGGACGATTATTTTTGTAAGCCATAATTTAGGCTCGATAAAACGGCTCTGCAACACAGGAATTGTTTTGCATAATGGACAAATGATTTACCGTGGCGGTGTCGATACTGCACTGGACAGGTACCTGGAAAGTTTGCCGACCAGCAATACCGAAGGCGATAACGCAATTGTATTTAAAACCATCGGAGAAAAATTATATCAATTTAAGGAAGTAAGTGTTGAAAATGGTTACCGTGAACAAAAAGGTACTTACCTATACGGAGAAAAAGTCATCGTTAATTTAAAATATATCATCCGGGAAGAAATTCGGAACTGCTCGGTAAAAATGGCATTGTCGAGAAATGGCGAACCGGTTTTCTGGTCATTTGATACCGATGAAAATCCCGAACTGTTTAAAAAGCGAACCCCCGGCGAATATTCTGCAAAAATTCAATTGCCACCTTATTTAAAGGCCGGGGTGTATACCATCAGTATTTCCTTTCTTGATATGGGCGATGAAAAAGAAGAACATACCGACGTCATCCGTTTTGTACTCGACGACTCCAACGTGGACACGATGACCAAGTCTTACCACATGAATTTTCCGGGCATGTTAAAACCACAATTGGACTGGGTTTATTTTGAGCACCCGGTCGTAGCCGTCTGATTTATGAAGAACCTCGTGTTCTTGAATTCTCATCCGATCCAGTATTTTGCTCCATTGTATAAGGAGTTGAAGCAAAAGGTAAATATACCTTCCGAGGTTATTTTTTGTTCCAGACATGGACTGCAAGGCGAGAAGGATGCAGAGTTTGGGGTGCAGGTAAAATGGGATATTCCCATACTGGAAGGGTATGATCATATGTTTTTAAAGAACCAGTCGTTCAGGCCCAATGTGGAATCATTTTTCGGACTGGTCAATTTCGGGCTTGTCTGGCAATTGATCAGAAGGCCAAAAAGTATTTTAGTGGTACATGGCTGGGGTTATTTTACCTATGTACTTTTATTGCTGTTGGGCAAAATGCTTGGACATACGGTTTGCCTGCGCGGCGAAAGTCCGCTGAATCAAGAATTGTTGAGACCGGCCAGTTCATTAAAAAAACGGACGTTCTTTTTCAAGAAAATATTGTTCCCACTGATTGATTATTTTTTGTACATCGGCCAGCAAAATAAAGCGTTTTACAAATATTATGGCGTGCGGGAAGAGCAACTGGTTTTTTGTCCATATAGTGTGGAAAATAATAGGTTTAGGAATGCATTTGAAAAATTGCACCCTAAAAAAGATGAATTAAAAAATAAACATGGTGTTCCTGCCAACAAACGTGTTTTTCTTTTTTCCGGAAAATACATTGATAAAAAAAGGCCACTCGATTTATTAAACGCTTTCTGTAAAAGTGAAAAGAATAAAGATGCTTTTTTGATTTTCATGGGAGAGGGAGAACAACGGGCAGCCATGGAAAAAATAATATCGGAGAAAAATATGGATAACGTGCTGTTGACTGGATTCGTAAATCAATCCTCCGTGTCTGAATTTTATACCATTGCCGACGTATTTGTTATGTGTTCAAAAGAAGGTGAGACGTGGGGGCTGTCGACCAATGAAGCCATGAATTTTAACCTGCCCCTGATATTGTCCGACTTGACGGGGTCTTCATCTGACTTGGTGGAAGAAGGAAAAAACGGAACCGTTTTTAAAATGGGTGATGTCGAAGTATTGTCCGAAAAAATAAATCAATTTATTTCCCTCCCCGAAAGTGCCCTGGAAAAAATGGGGGCCCACTCCGGCCAGTTAATAAAAAAGTACAGTTATGCCGAAGTTGCCCACGGCTTGAATCAGGTAATTAGCCGATTTAGCCCTCCGAAAAAAATGGCACAACCACCCCTGGCAAAACAATTATGAAAAAAGCCATCGTCGTATTGTACGCCCACCCGGAAGCTTATCCGCCCACCCTCAATGCAATGACCGAACTGGCGGGCATGTTCGATAGAATTTCTTTGTTGTTTCGTCCGAATATGGAAACAACGTGGGCTTTTGCCGATAACGTTGAACTGCAGCCGAGTGGCCCTGTGATTTCGGTGATTGACCAGGGGGCTATGCCTTTGCCCCAAAAAATGAAACTATTTTTGAATTTTGTCAGGGATTTTCAACGGTTGTGCAAAAAGGAAAAACCCGAAATGGTGCTGTTATATGATCCGTTGGCATTGTTGGTTTATTCCTGGGCAAAAAAATTGGGTTTGCCTAAATGTAAGGTATGGTATCATAACCACGATGTATTAGAGCAAAACCAGAAACGTTTTTCGTTGAATTGGTGGGCACTGAAAGCCCAAAAAGAAATGTTCCCGAAACTGGATGTTTTTTCCCTGCCAGCACAGGAAAGGAAAAAATATTTTCCGATGGAATCTTTTAAAGGCGATTATTTTTTTCTTCCCAATTTGCCAGCAGTCTCTTTTTATCGACAATTTTCTACAGTAAAAAAAGATCCCAATACTTTTCGGGTTATTTTTCAGGGCGCCATCGGAACAGGGCACGGAATTGAGGAAATTTTGGACCTGATGCCCATTAAAATAAATGACCGGCCACTGCATTTGATTTTAAAAGGTTGGGTAAGGCCGGAATACAAAAAAACACTGCTGGGAATTATTGAAAAAAAGAATTTAAAAAACCAAGTGGAGTTCGTAGGTTTTACCGCTTACGAAGAATTGCCTGCGCTGACGGCCTCTTGCCACGTTGGCATTGGCATACATGCAAAGGTCGATATCATGAATAAGACACTTGGCACAGCATCGAATAAAATATATGAATATGCCTCTGTGGGCTTGCCGGTTTTGTACTATGACAACAAACATTTTACAAGACACCTCCAGCAATTTAATTGGGCCATACCCACTGATGTGAGCAAGGAGTCATTGATTAAAGTACTGGAACATTGCGAAGCGAATTTTACGGAACTTTCAAATAATGCCAGAAATGATTTTTTAGAAAAACTTAATTTCGAAAATCATTTTAAACAAATGGGAGAATATTTTTTAAGAAAAGAAAAACTCCAACTGGCTTAAAACTGCGTTTAATCAGAAGCATATTGCTTATTAATAATTAAGTTTAATTGCTTTGATAGAAAATAAATGAGTGTATTGAAAAAATTAAAAGTCGACACCCAGATAGTCATCAAGAAATCCATTGATTCCGTTTTACGGATGACCCCTTACACAAAGAGGATTTTGGAACACCGTACTAATTTTGTACCGCCCGGTCATTATTACAGCCCTATTCCCGATGAGGCCCTGGTGGATAAAATAGCCGCTAACCCGCTGCAGAAAAAGAGAGAATTGCCGGCTATTGATATGAATGAAAAAGAGCAGCTGGCACTGCTCGAACATTTTAAAGAATATTATAAAGAAATTCCGTTCACTACTGAACCGTCCGAGGAGTATCGATATTATTACGACAATATCATGTTCTCCTATTCAGATGCGATTTTTCTGTTTGGCATGCTCCGCCATTTTCAGCCCAAAAAAGTTATTGAAGTAGGTTCGGGGTTTTCTTCGGCGGTCATATTAGATACGAATCAGCACTTTTTAAACAATCAGATTGAATGCACATTTATCGAGCCATATACGGAGCGTTTAATGGAATTAATCCGGGATGAAGATGAGGGCAACTTAAAAGTAAATATCGTGCAGGATTTTGTGCAGAATGTTCCCGTTTCTGAATTTCAAAAGCTGGAGGAAAATGATATTTGTTTTATCGATTCCTCGCATGTGGCAAAGTTGCAAAGTGATGTGTGTTATTTAATTTTTGAAGTATTGCCGGCTCTTAAAAAAGGAGTGATCGTACACATCCATGATGTGTTCAACCAGTTCGAATATCCGATAGGTTGGTTCAAGAGAGGGTCGGCCTGGAACGAGGCATATTTGTTACGGGCATTTTTGCAATACAATGATGCTTTTAAAATAATTGCATTTAATTCTTATTTGGAAGACTTTCATGAAGATTGGTTTAAAGAACATATGCCGCTTTGCCTGGAGCTGCACGAAAAGGTGGAAAACGTATATGGAGAGGTGGAAAAATTATTGCCCAATCGCGGTCAAAGTATCTGGCTAAAAAAAGTCAAATAATTATTTATGAAAATCCTCATCGTCGGACAATATAGAGACTGGGCCATCGAGCGGCACTTCGTCCGCTATATGTCAAAATTGGCGGATGTGGAAATGTATGCCGCAGAGGACGTGTTCGATGATTGGTACCGGAAAACCATTTTCAATAAAATCAGCCATCGCATAGGGCTGTCCAGTATTCAGCAGAAAATAGCGAAGGAACTATTGGAAAAAGCAGAAGCTGTCAGGCCCGATATTATCTGGGTTTTTAAAGGCATGCGGTTGATACCGGAGTTATTAAAAAAATTAAAAGAGAAGGGGTTTAAATTAGCTAATTACAACCCCGACCACCCTTTTGAATATGCAACGCGGGGCAGTGGAAATGAAAATGTAAGAAATAGCATCGGGCTATATGATTTACATTTTTGTTACAGCAATGCAGTGGCTGAAAGAATTGAAAATGAATTTGGAATAAAAACGAAAATATTGCCTTTTGGCTATGAAATAAAAGATGAACTATTTCATGAAATAAAAAATACACCGGAAATAATCAAAGCTTGTTTCATCGGCAACCCAGATCCAATTCGAGCTGATCATTTAAGAGCCTTGGCGGAGTCTGGGATTGAGATGGATGTATATGGCCATAGCTGGGAAAAATACCTTTCAGCGGATTCTCGTTTGCGAGTATTTGATGCGACCTATAAAAAAGATTTTTGGATAAAAATGCGGGCCTACCGTTTACAGATAAATATTTTTCGTCCACATAATATTGGTTCTCATAATATGCGCACCTTTGAAATACCGGCCATTGGAGGCATTATGCTGGCGCCGGACAGCCCACAGCACCGGGCGTATTTTAATGCAGGAAAAGAAGCCTTTTTTTATCAAAGCAAAAAAGAATTAATAGCACAGGCAAAGCATGTTTTGTCGCTTTCAAAAGAAGCGGCAACAACGATCAGGGAAAAGGCCCGGCGCCGATCGGTAGAGGGGGAATATAATTATGCCGGGAGGGCAAAGTTGGTGGTCAGCACCTTCTCGAATTTATTAAACGAAAACAGACTGCAACCCGAATTATTACGATAAATTGGATGACTGATTCAAAAACGACCGAGTTGATTTCCGTTTTGTTGCCAACGTATAATCCGGATTTGAGGTATTTTAATAAATGCATTGAATCGGTATTAAATCAGTCGTATACAAATTTCGAATTGATCATTTCTGATGATAGCCCGACCACAATCGTCACAGATTTTCTGCAAAAATACAACGACCCGCGTATTCGGTTTTTCAAGAACAAAAAAGGTAAAGGGATTTTTCAAAACCTCAATCATGCTATTGGCCAGGCGGACGGTGCATTTCTACAGATTTTCTGTCAGGACGATTATATGTATGAGGGCTTGCTTACAAACCAGTTGCGCGCCCTGAACGAGAACCCTAAGGCCGGTTTTGTCTATGCCCAGTATGATGCAGTAAATGAAAAGGACGAGATGAACATTCCCTGCCATTTTTCCGGAAACAAACAGGATGAGATTTTTTTTGTACCGCAGCAAAAAGCAACTAATTTATTTTTCAAATACGGTTGCCTGCCAGGTAATTTGTCCACTGTTATGTTGCGGAAAAAAGTGATTGAAGAACAGGGGCTCTTTAGCGAGGACTACCCTTATGTCGGAGATTTTAAATGCTGGGTGGATATTACCAAAAGGCATGGTTTTGCCATTGTCCGCCCACCCATGCTGGCAGTCAGGACCCATTCACAACAGGCGAGCCATACCATGGGCGGGATAAAATGGATTGAGGAAGTGTTGCCGATTTACCAGCAATTATACCGGGAGATCAGTATTGGAGAAAGCAGGCGAATGCCCCGACTTTTTATCAATGAGAAAATGGGTGTACAGGGGTTTTATCTTATTTTGAAGAGCATGGTTTTATCTAAAAAACCAGCGCTGCTGAAAAAGCTTAGATTGCTGAACCAGGCACCATTTAAATTGTGGCTGATCGTGGTATTGTTTGTGGTGACTTTGCGGCAAAAAATTAAGTTTTTTCAATTGGACAATGTCATTTTGTTTGAAGACTGACCGATGAATTTTACCCGCCTCACAAGAATTGTAGTTGTGATCGCTGCGGCGATTGCCATCTTGAACCAGGACCGGTTGCAGGATATTGATTTTCTGTTTCCCTATTGTGGTGCCCTGGCAGCTTTTTACTTTGTGAAATTATTTTTAGGACTGGGCAACCGGTTCGTTGTGATTGATATCCTGGAGTTTTTGTGCGTCAATAATTTATTGTTCGTCCCGTCCTTATTTGAAAGCCTCAGCGATGATTACCTAAAAGAAATAAACCTGATGTTTCCATTATCGGACAGCTATTTTTTGCTGGCCGTTCCGTGCGTGCTGATGTTATTGGCTGGGTTCTCTCTGAATTTAAAAAACAGGGCTGAATTGGAGCAAAAAGAATTAGTGCGGGAGGAGAACAAACAATTTCAAACCATCGGACTGTCGCTGTTTATTTGCGGGGTGGCTTTTACCTTGATCAATACTTTCTTTCCCATAGGATTGGTTGCCGATATGTTTGCCAGTGCAGGTAAAGTAGGTATTTTATACCTTCTGATGTCCAGGTATAAGAGTGGGAAAATACTGCTCTATGTATATTTTGGGATCATCATGCTCGACTCACTGGGACGCGGGATGATGGGGGAATTTTTCTGGTGGATCGTGGTTTTGGGGATGTTTTATCTGCGGTTGTTCCCAATTAATATCTGGCAAAAATTATCCTATGCAGTCGTCTTTTTATTTGTGATCGGACTGATCCAGGCCGTAAAGGGAGAGTACCGCTTGGCCACCTGGCAAAATGAAGGGGAATTGGCAGGAATGTCTTCCTCCAAAGTTTACATGCGACTGATCAGTGGCAAGCTTTCATCCGATGCATTTTTCTCTCCTGAAGAGTCACTGGCGGTTTTGTCCCGCTTCAACCAAGGGTATCTAACAGCCATGACCCTGGACTACACACCCGACTTTGAACCTTTTGCCAATGGCGAAACCATTTATACCGCCGTGCTGGCGTCGATGGCCCCGAGGATCCTGTGGCCCGACAAGCCGACTGCCGGAGGCATGTGGTCGCTCGAACGGTTTGCCGGGGTGGAGGCAATGGGGAATACCAGTATGAGTATCGGCGTATTGGGCGAGGCATATGTCAATTTTAACTATCGAGGGGCAGCCATCTTTCTGTTCTTTTATGCACTGTTCATCAATTATGTCTATTCCCTGTTTTTAGAAAAAGGAAAAGCCACTCCTTATATTATTTTGTGGATACCTGCCGCCTTTTTCGGACTCTTTAGTTTTGAAACAGACTTTCTGACCATCATGAATTTTTTCGTCAAGTTCATGATCTTTTTTGTGGGGCTTTATTATGCGGTCTATAACTTTTGGCGGGTGAAACTTTGGTAGGGGTCAGGAGTCAGGAAATTTGCCGTTTATTTTTTTTGGAGAATATTTGATTTGATACTGTGCAATAATTTTATTCCCTGACCCCTGACCCCTGACCCCTGACCCCTGACCCCTGACCCCTGACCCCTGACCCCTGACCCCTGACCCCTCAAAAAAATGATTTCAACCATTTCCATAAAAAAAGATTTGAAAGTTGTTTTTTTCAACCGCAAGCCACGGCCGTTCGGTACGTTTAGCATGGAGAATATCTACAATTTTGTGCGGACTAATATGCCTCCCCACGTAACGACAGAGAACAGGGTCGCCAAATATTCCAGCAACGGTGTCTTAAAGCGGTTGTACATTGCACTGGAGGCGGCATTCCAACAAGGAGATGTCAACCACGTTACAGGAGATGTGCACTTCCTGACGGTTTTTATGAACCCCCGCAGAACCATTTTAACGGTTCATGATATCGGTGTAATGGAAGGCAGGAGCAACCTGTTTAAATTTTTATATAAAACCTTTTTTCTGAAAATACCAATGGATAGGGCAGCCTACGTGACAACGGTTTCGGAAGCGACAAAAAAGGAATTATTGAAAAATGTGGATTATCCGCCGGAAAAAATAAAGGTGATCTACAACCCTGCTTTTGGTGGGTATCACCGGGTCAATAAAAAATTTAATTCAGTCAAACCCACTATCCTGCATGTCGGTATGGCACCGAACAAGAACTTTTTCCGGTTGGTGGAAGCACTGGAAGGAATTGATTGCCACTTAGCTGTGGTGGGGAAATTGGACGAAAGCCATATTGAAAAACTAAAACAGCACCAGGTCGACTATTCTTCGGTCTGCAATATTTCAAATGAAGAAATGGTGGCACAATACGAGCAGTGCGACCTGCTTGCCTTTGCCTCCACGCTGGAGGGTTTTGGGATGCCGATCATTGAGGCAAATATGGTAGGCCGTCCGGTGGTTACTTCCAATATTTCTTCCATGCCCGAAATTGCAGGCGATGCAGCCTGCCTGGTCGATCCTTATGATATAGCGTCCATTCGAAATGGCATTCAAAAAATAATTCTGGACGAAAAATACCGCAACCAATTAATTGAAAACGGTTTTAAAAATTGCGAACGTTTTAAACCTGAAAAAATAGTCGACGATTATTATCAATTGTATCTCGATGTGTACAATAAAAATTAAACCCCTCCCGCAACGGTGTTGCCGCTGCAAGCGGCAACACCGTTAGCAAACTTTCCAAAGAATCATGTGTGGCATAGCAGGCATCATATCAAAAAATAACCAGCCCGGAAAAGAGTTGGCTATCCGTGAAATGACGGAAGCCATAGCGCATCGCGGGCCGGATGCCGGACAATGGTTTGTGAACGAGGATATTGCTTTCGGCCATCGGCGTTTATCCATTATTGACTTGTCTGAAGCGGCCAATCAGCCGATGTGGGACAATTCGGGGCGGTATGTGATTTTATACAATGGGGAGGTTTATAATTTTGAAAAGATTAAAAACGATTTGCCTGGGTACGATTTTAAAACAACTGGTGACAATGAAGTGGTGTTGGCCGCCTTCATTAAATGGGGCGCTGATTGTTTGCAACGGCTCGAAGGGATGTTTGCTTTTGCAGTTTGGGACACGGTAAAAAAAGAACTGTTTGCGGCAAGGGACCGCCTGGGCATTAAGCCGTTTTATTATTTCAAAAAAGAAGAGCTGTTTATTTTTTCTTCTGAATTGAGAGGGTTGTTGGCCAGTGGCATGGTGCCGAAGAAAATAAAGAAAACAGCGGTCAACGAATATTTAAATTACCAGACCATCCATGCACCGAATACGATTATTGAAAACGTTTTTCAATTAATGCCCGGTGAATTTGCGACGTTAAAAAAAGGTGAATTCAGGAAGAAGAAATATTGGTCGCTGGTACCCAAAAGCAAGGGTCTGAAAAACGGCTCCGCCAATTATGAGACGGTAAAAAAAGAAGTGCGCCGGCTGATGTTTGAATCGGTGGAAAAAAGACTGATCAGTGATGTGCCCCTGGGAGCTTTTTTGTCGGGCGGGATTGACTCTTCAGCCATAGTGGCAATCATGTCGGAAGTGTCAGAAAAACCGGCAGAAACCTTCTCCGTTGTCTTTGAGGAAAAGGAACTCGACGAATCGAAATATTCAAATTTAATTGCCAAAAAATACAAAACCAACCATCATCCCATTTTATTAAAGCCGACCGATTTTCTGGACTCTATGCCAGCTGCCCTGGCTGCTATGGATGTTCCTTCCGGCGATGGCGTAAATACTTATGTCGTATCGAAGGTGACACGGGAGGCGGGTATTACAGTAGCGCTTTCCGGACTGGGTGGCGATGAAATTTTTGCCGGGTATTCCACTTTTATGTCCTATTATAACATGGTGAAAAAAGGATACCTGTGGAAAATACCGAAACCGATCCGGTCGGGCATGGCGGCAGTTTCCAATTTGTTGTTGAAAAGCCACCAGCGCTCAAGGGTCATGGAAATTGCCGGTGCTGACAGCACCGACGTAGAACATATATTTCCGGCTTTCCGCAGGATATTGACGCAAAAAGAAATTGGATATCCGACCAATAGCAGAGGGCAATCGGCAGACTGGGTGAAAAATATTTTAACCAGTCAGTCGGGAATTAATGAACTGCCGGTTTTTAGTCAAATTTCGGTTGCTGATATTTCGACTTATACGCAGAATATACTATTGCGGGATTCTGATCAGATGAGTATGGCGGTCGGGTTGGAGTTGCGGGTGCCGTTTTTTGATTATCAATTGGTGGAGTATGCGATCCAGGTTCCCGACCATTTAAAATACCCATCTTACGCAAAAAAATTATTAGTGGAATCTTTGTCCCCGTTAATTCCGGAAGAAATAGTACACCGGCCCAAATTGGGGTTCGTTCTTCCCTGGCGTTTTTGGATGAAGAATGAATTGCGGTCATTTTGTGAAAAACGGTTGGGACGATTTAAAGAAAGAAATTTAGTGAGTGCCAAAAAAGTCGATCATTTATGGGATGCTTTTTTAAAAGGGAAAAATGATTTTCTCTGGTCAAGGCTTTGGATCTTGATCGTACTGGAAGATTGGTTGCAACGAAATATTGGAAGTTAATGGTAGCTGTAATGACAGGATACTTTCATGATTAATTTCTCTGCGTGACCGTCAGGCTGACAAATTTCCACGCAGGACTCGCAAAGCTCGCAGAGAAATGCATACCACAAGTTTAATTGTTTGAAATAAAGTTGCGTAATACCGCTGCCAAAAAATAAATGAAAAAGACAACCGTCATAGCAGATATTCCCCGTTGTGGTCTCGGCAATAAAATGCTGGTGTGGGCCAAGGCATATATTTTTGCCCGGGAATTCAATTTGCCAATGTATACTTTTGGTTGGGAACAATTTAATATCGGACCGTGGCTAAGGGGAGAAAAATCAAATCGCTACTATGCGGGATATTTCAAAAAAGAGGGGTCGGTGTGGCAGCGGCTAAAAGTAAAAAGCAGTTATCAGCGGGTCAGTGGCCATCTAAAAATGGTGGAGCCAAAAATTAAAGAATTAAATAAAATAAACCCTGCAAAATACCGCTTCATCGTTTTTAATGAAGTACCCAACTGGGATGATTTTTTTGGCGACATTAACCAACACCGGAAACTGGTACGGGATGGGTTGATGGAGATGCTGGACCCGGCAGTAAAAAAAGAGTTGGATCAGCAGGCAGCACCAGGCATTGGCCTTCATATTCGCCTGGGTGATTTTCATAAATTAAAGGAGGGACAGGATTTTAAGGACGCAGGGGCCACCCGCACCCCTATTCCATATTTTCTGGATATGGTTAAGCAGGTCAGGGACATTGCCGGTGAAGAACTGCCGGTCACGATTTTTACCAACGGCAAAGAGCATGAATTGGGCGACCTTCTAAAATTACCCAATATTTCTATTGCACCAAAAAACTCAGACATTGTAGATTTGCTGCTTTTGAGCCATAGCCAGGTCATCGTGACATCCGCAGGGAGTACATTTGGCTACTGGTCGGGCTTCTTGTCAGAAGTTCCGATTATCATGCATCCCGATCATATTTGGGGAAGCATCCGGTCTGACGCGGACAATGAAAAATATTTTGAAGGAGCGTTGACGACGCCCTATCCAAAATTGTTGATAGAGCGCTTGGTTAAGGTCCAGGAAAAAATCAAAAATCAAAAATCGTTAATCCTTTAACCGTTCATTAAAAAATGGATTAACGATTTTAGGTATAAGAATTAAAACACTAATCTACCCCTGTAAAACGAATTAACTGTAATATGAAGATTTTAGGAATATCGGCATTTTACCATGACTCGGCAGCTGCCATCATTGATGGTGAAAATATTATAGCTGCCGCACAAGAGGAGCGTTTTACCAGAAAAAAACACGATCCGGGGTTTCCGACCAATGCAGTGAAATACTGTTTGGAACATTCCGGTTTTTCCATTGATGAATTGGACGCCGTTGTTTTTTATGACAAACCGTTACTGAAATTTGAGCGCCTGTTGGAAACCTATTATGGTTTTTCTCCCAAAGGGCTGAGTTCTTTTATCACGGCCATCCCGGTATGGCTGCGGGAAAAAATGTTTTTGAAAAGAATTATCCGTGAAGAGCTGGAAAAAATCCAGGATTATGACAAGCGGAAATTGAAAATGCTTTTTCCGGAGCATCACCTTTCCCACGCTGCCAGTGCTTTTTATCCATCCAATTATGAAGAGGCGGCCATCCTTACCCTCGACGGTGTGGGCGAATGGGCGACCGCTTCCATCTGTTACGGAAAGGGGAATAATATTAAAATATTGAAGGAATTGCATTTTCCGCATTCCATCGGCCTGTTGTATTCTGCGTTCACTTATTTTCTGGGCTTTCGGGTCAATTCCGGTGAATATAAATTAATGGGACTGGCGCCTTATGGCAACCCAAAAGATCCGCAGTTGCAGCAATTTATTGAAATCATAAAAGCCAATTTGGTCGACATAAAAGAAGATGGCTCCATCTGGCTCAATCAGGAATATTTTAATTACGCAACAGGTTTGCGCATGGTGAAAGATGCCAAGTGGGAAAAACTGTTTGGCTTTAAGCGGCGCGAGCCCGAAGACAAAATTGAGCAGAAACATTCCAACCTGGCCATGGCCATTCAGCTTGTAACAGAGGAAATGGTTTTTGAAATGGCAAACGAAGCCAAGCGGCTGACGGGCTCCGATAATTTATGCATGGCCGGAGGGGTTGCACTAAATTGTGTGGCCAATGGAAAATTAATGAAAGACGGGCCATTTAAAAATATATTTATCCAACCTGCTGCCGGCGATGCTGGCGGCGCATTGGGAGCGGCATTGGCGGCCAATTATTTATACTATAAAAACGACCGCCATGTAAATGGAGAAATGGACAAAATGAAAGGTTCTTATCTCGGCCCTGAATTTTCCGGCATCGATGTGGAACGCATGTCCAAAAAATACAAAGCCGTTTATAAAAAATATGACGACTTTGAAAAACTCGCTGAAAAAGTGGCCGAATTAATCGATAGGGGAAATGCCATCGGCTGGATGCAGGGACGAATGGAATTTGGGCCCCGTGCGCTCGGTGCCCGCAGTATCATCGGGGATGCGAGAAACGAAGAAATGCAGAAGAAATTAAATTTAAAAATTAAATACCGTGAAAGCTTCCGTCCTTTTGCGCCGTCGGTTTTAGCAGAGGAATCGCAAAGCTATTTTAATATCAAGGGCGATTCTCCTTACATGCTGTTGGTGACCGATGTGCAGCCGGAACGAAAAGCGGAAATCCCGAGTAATTATTACGACATGCCAATGATGGATCGCTTATATGTGAAGCGTTCGGACCTGCCGGCCATCACGCATATTGATTTTTCGGCCCGTGTACAGTCGGTACACAAAGAGACAAATGAACGTTACTGGACGTTAATCGATAAATTCAAACAACGTACAGGATATGGCGTCATTGTGAATACCAGTTTTAACGTGCGGGGCGAGCCTATCGTTTGCACACCGGACGATGCTTACCGCTGTTTTATGCGCACGGAAATGGATTATCTCATTGTCGGCAATTATTTGTTCACTAAAACGGAACAGCCAGAGTGGGATAAAAAAGACAACTGGCAAGAAGAATTTAAGTTAGATTAATCACGGACTGAGCGCTAATTTAAAACCATGAAACAATGTACCGTGAATACCCCCTATTTTCTAAATATAAAGTACTTGCTTTATTCTTAATTAATTGCTTTATTTTCCTGATCGTATTCGGCTTTTTTGAAATGGCTTTGAGAATTGTGAAAGTCGGATACGGAAGTGCCCCACTTGAAGGAAGTGTTATGCTGCACCACGAGCACCCCAAAAATTATAGTTTCTTAGTACATGATGTCGGAGGCGAATTTCAGGAGAACGCATTCGTGCATTACGACGCGGAAGGGTTGCGGTTTAATCCAGGTACCGCCAAAAACGACGAAGACTTGCCTGTCTTTTCTTTCGTCGGCGATTCATTCGTGGAGGCGACCCAGGTCGCCTGGGAAAATTCATTTGTCGGTATTTTGGAAAATGACCTGATAGATAGAGGGAAGGTTAAAAATTTTGGTGTATCGGCTTATTCTCCAGTGTTAAGCTATTTACAATGGGATAGAATAGGGAAAAAGTACCAGCCCGGCTATGTCGTTCATCTTTTGTATTCCAACGATCCGAGAGAAGATAAAGGTTATTTTGAAAAAGCGGAATTTAGTGAGCAGGGGGAAATAGTCTGTGTGGAAGGTGTGAATACTAAAATGGCCAATTTGTTGAGGCGGTCCTATGTTGTCAGGTATTTGCGAAAAATGTGGTTGCACCTGGAATATAACCGAAAATACAAGGAGCAGGATGTTGTAAAGAGTGAGAGCAATAAACTGCTGGAAGAAAGCCCGGAATTAACCGCGCTGACAGAAAAATACATCTTGAAATTAAAGGAAGAAGTGGAAGAAGCAAGCGGGAAATATATTTTATCAGCGGTTCCCTCAAAATATCGCCACATCGGGGCGGTTGAGACAGAACAGGCCGAATTTGCACAAAAAGTAGAAGAGTGGGCCTTTGAAAACAATATTCTTTATATCGACTTGGTAGAACCTTTTAAAAATGCTGCTTCCAAAAATGAAGAACTCTTTTACAAAAAAGATATTCATTTCAACCTGGCAGGACATGAAGTGGTCGCCAAAACTATTTTGGAGTTTTTCGATGAGGAAATCGCAATGCAATGAAAAGAAAGATTGAAAAATACAAACACTAATCTAAAATCATGCTGCGGTATTTAAATGGTGAAAAAACACGATTGATATACCAAAGCAGTAAGTGCTTGAACATATTTGAGTTTAAGATTTTAGCGAGGTTATTTTTTTGATATTTTTTCCTTAAAATTTTTTAAGAAAAAATAGCGGAAGGAGAAGACGGAAAATTAAAATTAAATATGTCCAAGCACTTGCAAAAAAAAAAATTAAGATGGATTTTTTACAAGACCTCTGGAGTTTTATGAAAGAAAGGAAAAAGTGGTGGTTGTTTCCTGTCATTTTTGTCCTGTTGCTCATTGGTGTACTGATTGTCATTGGAGGCAGCAGTGCGGTAGCACCTTTCATTTATACCCTGTTCTAAACTCAGGCTATGTTTGTTCGGGCGGTGCGAGCTGCCCGAACATTATCAAATTAAATTCAAATTCAGCCCAAAATTCAAAATCAAAAATGCCTTTAAAAAATAATGAGTGTCTGCCTTTATTTTTGTATTTGAATTTTAATTTCGATAAATGAAAAAATTACTGTCTAATATACTGGCTTCCCTTTTCTCGTTGCTTATCCTGTTTGTTTTACTGGAAGTATCGGTTCGGCTGTTTGTGGATGAAAGCCTGTACATATTTTCCAATGTTTCAGACGACTGGGTCTTGGACGCGGAAATTGGATATAAAAATAAGCCTGATTATTCCGAAATCAAAAGGCATAAGGATAAAATGGTAGAACTGCATACCAATGCAGATGGCCTGCAACCTGCCAGTTTAAAAAGGGAAAAAAAGAAAGGAGTCAAAAGGGTTATGCTTGTTGGCAACTCAACGGTGTTTGCCAGGGATGTGCCCGAACGGGAAAAAATACATTATTACCTCGACTCCATACTCAATGTATCAGATGAAAAATTTGAAGTAATCAATACTGGTGTGACCGGTTATTCTACGGATCAGTCATTGTTGACACTAAAACGGTACATTGAATTATATGCCCCGGATTATGTCGGATATAATTACTGTGTCAATGACCTTTATTATAATACTTCTGGATTTTTCAGCCGTATTTCCAAACCACATTATGAAATGAAAAACGGGGAATGGGTTTTTGTTCCGGGGGAGTCCGAAAAATCTATTCTAAACCAGAATATGTGGTTGCCAAAAAATATGATCCAATTGTCCGCATTATATGGTTTGTTGCGTCCCTATATTCAAAGGGTGCGCATGAAAATGTCAAAGCAGACAGAATTGGACCAGGGTGGAGAATCGGTTTTTGCCATGTATAAAAAAAGCAATGAAGAGGAACCACTTTTTGGATTGTTGGAAAAATTAATGGTGGAAATGAAAAATACCTGTGACAAAAACAACGCAGCATTTTTTGTGTACACCCATCCAGAATTACGGGCAGTATGGCCCCCTTACCGCAAAGCCATCGGCCACGAAAATGTTGATCCATTTAGTGTCGAAAATAAATTGACTGAAATTGCCGAACGAAACGATTTTTCCTTTGTCGGCATGGTGCAGCATTTTATGGACAATCAGGAAAAAGGACCGTTCCATATTCTGCCCAATGATCCCCATTGTAACGGTATGGGGTATTATCTGCAGGCAGAAGTCATATCTGATTTTATCCGGTCAAATGAAAGGCAACCAGAAATTGATTCGATAACCCTGGAATAAAATAATTCGGATTGTTAATCCGAGCAACACTTTCTTGGATTAACAATCCGAGCTACGTAAAAAATAAATAAAATGAAATTAAACGTTGATATAAACAATCGAGCAAAACAATTGGAAACCTGTTTGGTCATTGCCACCGGTTTGATGGTTTTTTGGTTAATATTTAAAAAACCGGAATTAATTTACGCAGCCATTGCGCTCGGCGTCATTGGGGCTTTCATGCCTTTTCTCGCCAAGTGGGTAGCTTGGGTCTGGTATAAAATAGCTGAGATAATGGGCTATGTCATGTCCCGTGTTTTATTATCGATAGTGTTTTTTCTTTTCCTTTTTCCAATCTCCGTTATTTACCGCTTGTTCAATAAAGACACATTGCAATTAAAGAAAAAAGGAAATTCTTATTGGACAGAAAGAGATCATTCCTATTCTGAAAAAGATCTTGAAAATGCGTGGTAATTAATGGAAAATTAATTCTCCATTTCCATTGACAAAAATCCTGCACATAATCCCTACGTACAAGCCGGCCTATGTTTATGGTGGCCCTATCGTTTCTGTGAGCAATTTGTGCGAAGCGCAGGCAAAGGCAGGGCATCAGGTAACGATGATTACCACAACGGCAAATGGGGAAAAAGAATTGGATGTGGCAGTGGGAAAGCCGGTGATGGTTGATGGGGTTGCGGTCACTTACCATGCTCGGTGGACGAAGGACCATTCGCAATTTTCGCCAGGACTGTTGATACAATTATGGCGGGATTGTAAAAAGTATGAAGTCGTGCATATTCACTCGTGGTGGAATATTTCAGTTGTGCTATCGGTGTTTATTTGTTGGCTGCGCGGAGTGAGGCCGATCTTGTCATTGCGGGGTATGTTGAGTGGTTTTTCTTTTGATAAGAAACATTCTGCGCCTAAAAAAATATTCCATCGTTTTGTTGGCAGGCCACTGTTAAAAACTGTGAAATTACATTTTACGGCGGAAGCAGAAAAAATGAACAGCCCCGAATTAGGGGCCGACGGTTTTATTTTGCCAAACATTGTGAACCTGGCAAACGGACAGGTATTTGAAAAAAATCAAAATGATGTTTTTACCCTGGTCACTCTATCCCGCCTGCACCCTGTCAAGAATTTAGAATCGTTGTTTCAGGCTGTTGCCAAACTGCCGTTTGAATATAAGATCAAGATCATTGGCGACGGCGAAAAGGCATATGTGAATTCACTAAAAGAGTTGGCGGCCGATTTACAAATTGATCATAAAATAACATGGCTTGGCAGTTTATACGGCACAGAGAAATTTGCTTGCATACACAACGCCGACCTGTTTGTGCTTCCGTCTTTCACCGAGAATTTTGCCAATTCCGTAATTGAAGTTTTGTCTGTGGGGACACCGGTTTTGGTTTCCGAAAAGGCCGGGGTGGCAGAATATATACAGAAAAATAAATTGGGCTGGGTCTGTAGCACTGATGCTGATTCAATTGCAGCAGCAATTAATAATGTTCAGGCAGAACAAGAAAAATTAAATAAGATCCGACAAATGGCCCCGGCATTTATCAAAAAAGATTTTTCTCCAATTTCAATTGCTGAAAAATATGTGAAAGCATATCAGCACGAATAATTATCCATTTAATTTGACCGAAAAAACAAGAACTCCTTTTTCCTTTATCATTCTAACCTTTAATGAGGAAATACACCTGCCCCGGTTACTGGAATCCATAAAAGGCTTGAACGCTCCCATCTTTATTCTGGATTCCGGCAGTACGGATGCGACCCTTGATGTTGCAGATACATACGGGGCAACCGTGGCGTATAATAAATTCATCAACCATCCGAAACAATGGGATTATGCACTGCATTATTTTCCGATCACTACGCCCTGGATTATTGGGCTGGATGCGGATCAGATCGTAACGAAAGAATTATTTGACCGTTTAAAAGCATTTAAAAATGGGGACGTGCCGGAAAATATAAACGGCATTTATTTTAACCGGAAAAACTATTTTAAAGGAAGATGGATCAAGCATGGTGGTTACTTTCCAAAATATTTACTGAAAATGTTTCGCACTGGCGTTGGTCATTCTGATTTAAATCAGAATATGGACCACCGATTTGTGGTGCCCGGCGAAACGGTGGTGTGGAAAAAGGGCTATTTAATTGAAGAGAATTTAAAAGAAAACGAAATTGAATTTTGGATTGGAAAGCACAATAAATATAGCGGCTTGCAGGCCCGAGAAGAATTGGAAAGGAAGTCGGGCGAGCGCCATCAGGCCATAGAGAAAAAATTATTTGGCAACCCAGATCAGCGTGTGGCATGGTTCAAGCAGTTTTGGTTCAATGCACCATTGTTTGTGCGGCCCATGCTTTACTTTATGTACCGCTATTTTTTCAAGTTGGGTTTTCTGGACGGAAAGGAAGGATTTATCTTTCATTTTTTACAAGCCTTCTGGTACCGTTTATTGATTGATATAAAAATAGATGAAATAAAAAATACAAAAAAAGAAATTCCTCAGCCGATTAAAAAAGAAAAGTTAAATGCCCCCGTTTCCAGCGATACATAGATGCGATTAATTTAGGAGGTTGTTTTACATGACCTCCTAAATTCCGCCTGTATGTGAAGCAGGAATATTCTAATTTTTTTTAACCAAACAAACTACCGATAAATAATGACTTACACACTTGGCATAAATGCTTATCACGGAGACTCCTCAGCATGCATTTATAAGGATGGGCAATTAATTGCGGCGACGGAAGAAGAACGCATCCGCCGTATCAAACATTGGGCAGGCCTGCCGACAGAGGCGGTTAAATTTTGCCTGGATACAGCCGGAATAAAATTGGAAGACGTCGACGTTATCACCGTCAGCCGTGATCCCAACGCGAAGTTTTTTAAAAAAGTGGTCCACACCTTGAAAAACCGGACTTCGATCGGAGCCATACGGAAAAAGGCAGCTCATATTGGCGGGGTAAAAACGATCAAAGAAGATGTGGCGCATGCATTGGGATATAATGGGACACCTATAAAAGCAGAGGTAAAATTTATTGAACACCACCGCAGCCATATGGCGAGTTCCTTTTTTGTATCGCCATTTGAAGAATCTGCCATTTTATCCATCGATGGAATGGGGGATTTTACATCTACCATGCGCGGTACTGGTAAAGGCAATAAAATAAGTGTCATCGACAGCGTGACCTTTCCGCACTCGGTCGGATATTTTTATACCTGCTTTACGCAGTACCTTGGGTTTCCCAATTATGGCGACGAATACAAAGTGATGGGCCTTTCTCCGTATGGCAGGCCCGATGAAGAGCTGATGAAAAAAATCAGGGATTTTATTCAAATAAAAGACAATGGCCTGTTTGAACTAAATCTAAAATACCTGAGCCGCGTGCGGCAGGGAGACTGGGCGAGTGTGGATGAAAATGGACAGCCGGTAATCAAGCCAAAATACAGTGATTACCTGATCAGCAAGTTTGGTCCGCCACGTAAAAAAGGTGATCCCTTGACTCAAGAACACATGGATCTGGCCGCTTCCGTACAACGGGTTTGTGAGGAAGTGATTTTCCACATGGCGGAAGACCTCTACCAAAAAACAGGTTTAAAAAATCTGTGTATAACTGGTGGGGTTGCCCAAAATTCGGTGGCCAATGGAAAGATCATAGAAAACACTTCGTTCGAACATCTGTTTGTGCCACCCGCAGGTCATGATGGCGGCACCTCGGTAGGGTCAGCTTTGTACTATTATCACAATGAGCTGGGCCAACCTCGTTCGCCTTTTGAGCACCAGGCATATACCGGCATTAGCTTTACCAATGAGGAAATCGGCGCATTTCTAAAAACACGTGACCTGAACGGCTACCACGTAAAAAAATATGATGAAAACCAATTGTTTGAAGTAGTGTCGGATGCACTGGTCGATGGCTGTGTACTCGGTTGGTTTCAGGGCAAGGCCGAATTTGGCCCACGTGCGCTGGGCAACCGTTCCATCATTGTTGACCCTTCCCGTCAGGATGCGAAAGATTTATTGAACTCAAAAATCAAGCGACGGGAAAGTTTCCGGCCTTTTGCCCCTTCTATTTTAAAAGAAGCCACGGCGGAATATTTTGAGCAAGTGGACGACGTGCCCTACATGGAAAAAGTATTCCGTATCCGCAAAGAAAAAAGAAAGGAAATACCTGCCGTCACCCACGTGGACGGTACCGGCCGGCTGCAGACGGTGGAGAAAAAAGACGCGCCCCGTTACCACCGCTTGATCTCTTCTTTTAGTGAAAAGTCCGGTATCCCGATTTTGTTAAATACCTCTTTCAACGAAAACGAACCCATCGTAAATACGCCTGAACATGCCCTCGCATGTTTTTTACGCACCAAGATGGATATGCTGGTGCTGGAAAATTTTGTGGTCAGTCGCAGGCCGCTGGAATAATATTAATGAAAAATGAAGAATGAAAAATGAAGAATAGCCGCTTTTCGAACGCTTAAAAATCAGAACCCTTAAATTCCATTCATCATTTTTCATTTTTCATTAACCAGCCCGTTCTGTTTCCCATTGTTTTTATTCAAAAAAATCAAACACATTAAGTTATGGTCCAAGAAGCTTATTATAAAGGAACATGCCCGCTGGGCAATCCATTGGAAGTACCAACCACAGTAGATAAATCGAGTGATGTTTACTTGCGCCTTAAAACGGATGAAGAGGTGCGTAAATATTATGATGACAACGGTTATGTTGTCCGGCGGGGATTGATTTCAGAAGAATTGTGCGATGAAATACATCAGTGTTTTTTAGATGAGGTAAAACCTTACAAAGGCTACATCTACCGCCAGGCAAGTGCCAATCCGGAAAAGCACAAAATCACGGAACATGGGTACATGCTGAATTCCATTTTGAATTTGCAATCAGTCAACAGCAAAACATTTCCAAACTTCCGTAAAAAGGGAGTTAATATTTTAACCAATGCAAAGATCCAGCACACGATGAAGGTACTGATGGGGGAAGATGGAAAATTGATGCAGTCGATGTACTTCGAAGGCAACCCTGCCACCTGGGCGCACCAGGACTGCTATTACCTTGATTCGGAGCGGGAAGGAGCGATGATCGGTATGTGGCTGGCGCTGGAAGATATTCACCCTGGCGGCGGACGTTTCTATGTTTACCCAACCAGTCATAAAATTGATATGCAGCGGAACGGAGGTGATTTTGATATTGCATTTCACCATGACCGCTATAAAACTTTGGTGAAAAATATCATTAACAAATTCGAGCTGAAGTGCCACGCACCTATGTTGAAAAAAGGCGATGTGCTGTTTTGGGGATCCAGAACGATCCACGGTGCTTTGGATACGTTCGAACCTCAGTTTTCGAGAAATTCGATTACCGGCCACTACATACCGGAGTCTACCCGGTTTCTCGCATTGCAATCTTTCATTCGCCCGACCAAATTGAACAAGATCAACGGCATCAATGTCTTTTCACCAAAAGACCTGGATGAAGCAAAGAACCGGGCGATCCTCAAAGTGGAGACGACCTTCCCCAAGGCATTCCAGTTTGCCAAAAAGGTAGGGGTAAAATTGGTCACCAGTAAATAAGTTAAACACCGTGTAAAAGAAGTTGTCTATGATTCGCTTCGGGGCGGCGTAGGATGTTTGCTTTCTTTATTAGCGGTGGCACCATACGAGGCTTTAAATTACTATGAAACGTGCTATAAAAAACCGCCTCAAATCAATGGCGAGGCTGTTCTTTGAGAGAGCTCAGCGCTTCGGCGTTGACATACTCCCCCACCATTTTTATTCGCAGATACCTGACATTGCCGAACTAAAGAAAGAGACCTATTGGAGGGCTCCCTCTTCTATGTTCGGGGTGTCAGGTAGCGAAATGGACGGGCAATTGGATTTTGCCAAAAGCTGTATTTCAGATCAGCTGACAGCTGCGCTTGCGACCTTGGATGTCCACCAAAAGGCCGTGTCCGAAAATGGAGAGGACAGTGGCTATGGGTTGATTGAAGCTGATTTTTTATATGGTTTCATCCAGTCCCACAAGCCAGCCAAAATTGTACAAATAGGTTGTGGTGTAACAACTGCCGTGATTCTCCGGGCTGCGAAAGAAGTTGGATACCAGCCTGAAATTGTTTGCGTAGAACCTTATCCCATGCCTTTTTTGGAGAGAGCAGACAGTGAAGGACGCATCCGTTTGGTCAAGGAAAAAGCACAAAAAGTTGAGATGTCTGTCTTGACGGACCTGCGGGCAGGCGACTTCTTTTTCGTTGATTCTACCCACACCGTTAAGACCGGAAGTGAAGTGAACCGGATCATTCTGGAAGTCCTGCCCCGGTTGGGAAAAGGTGTGTTTGTCCATTTCCACGACATTTATTTTCCTTATGATTACAAAAGGGACGTGCTGGACGGAGACCTGTTTTTCTGGGCTGAAAATACATTGCTGTATGCCTTTTTGGTCAATAATGCAAGCTATACGATCAGGGCATCGCTTAGCATGATACACTATGCTGCACCGGGCAAATTGAAACAACTGGTTCCAAACTATATTCCTCAGGCCAACGACCAAGGGATGAGAACGGGAGGTGGAAAACATTTCCCCAGTGCTATTTATTTACAGGTGTTGTGAAACAGGATGCTTTTATCTACGTTTTTTCAGGTAATCTGAAATAAAGAATGTAACTTTGTGATCTTAGCTCTGTAAATCTGCTCTTTAATCATATCTGCCCTTCCCCCTCATCTTGGCCAGTTTTTAATACTGGAGAGAGTGGCATCTGGTCTTAACTTTTGTAACAAATCCTTATTCATTTATCGTAAAGTAATTGAACAGCACGAATCAACCTCTAAATTACTTTGAGCAATTGCAAAATCCCATTTTGAGTTATGAAAATCTCAATAATTACTGTTAGTTATAACAGCTCCAAAACCATTGAGGACACCTTGCAAAGTGTCCGAAGCCAAACACACAACAATGTTGAGCATATTGTTGTGGACGGTGCCTCGAAAGACGGGACTCAGGAAATCCTTAAAAGATACCAGAACGGCCTCTCTGCCTGCATCATTGAACCTGACTACGGCATCTATGATGCCATGAACAAGGGTATCCGCTCGGCTACCGGCGATGTGATTGGCTTTCTGAATGCAGATGACTGTTACGTGAGTGATAAGGTGCTGGAAAAAGTGGCCCAGGCTTTTACCGAAAGTGATACGGATTCTGCCTACGGCGATCTGTGCTATGTGGCTGAAAATGATACCAACGAAGTAATCCGTTTTTGGAAAGCAGGCAAGTGTACCCCAAAGGGGTTTCTCAACGGCTGGATGCCGCCTCATCCGACATTCTTTGTTAAACGTTCTGTACTGGAAAAGTACGGTATCTTCGATCCAACTTTCCGCTTTGCCGGTGATTACGAATTAATTCTCCGGTTGCTTTACAAGCATAATATTTCCACTCATTATATTCCTTACTGCATGGTGAAAATGCGTATAGGCGGAGCAGGCAACCGTTGGATGGAAAACCGACTGATAGCCAACCTGGAAGACCGGCTGGCCTGGAAAAAGAACAATCTGAAACCCAAGCCCTATACCACTTTCCTCAAACCCCTGCGAAAGATATTTCAGTTTGTCGGTATGCGAAAAAAGGCAGCTTTCCTTTCCTGAAAAGAAAATTATTTATGGGATAAACACTTACAATCTTTAAAGAAATAAGAAGGCCCTGCGGCACCTTGCCGCAGGGCCTTTTATTTTTTGACGGAGGCTGATTTGCTAAATTTTGAAGATTTGGTAAAACTGATTGGCAGCATGGTCCAATCACCAAAGCCGGTTCTCATTACGCTCCTGTTCCCGTTCTGCTTTTGTTTTTTCGAAAATATCGCGGTCGAGGAAATAGTCTTGTCCATTGTCTTCATTGGCCCAGGAAGGTGGTGGTGGCTCTTCATCGGCTTCTATCTGTTCCTTGAACCAATAGGCAACAAAAATACCCACAATGCCTCCTAACAAATGACTTTCCCACGAGATACCTTCCTGGTTTGGCAAAATGCCCAGAAAATAACCGCTGTAAAGTATGGTCACAATGAGTGCCAGGATGATGGATTTGAGGCTCCGCCGAAAGATGCCCATCCAAAAGACAAAGGATACCAGGCCATATACCACACCACTGGCGCCAATGTGAAATACCCGGCGTCCCAGTAACCAAACGGACAGGCCCGTCAGCAAATAAATCATGATCATGCTTCGGTTGGCTACCCTTGGATAGAAGTAAACGATCATGACCGACAGCAGAAACATAGGCGCCGAATTGGACAATAAGTGCCGAAGGTCGGAGTGGATCAACGGAGAGAACAAGATGCCCCGCAGCCCAAAAAGTTCCCTTGGGAAAATGCCGTACCTCCCAAAATCAAGCCCTGTAATGATCTGAAAAAAATGAATGGCCCAGATCAATAGAATGAACTGTAACGGAATGCTGAGGCTGTTAATGATTCGCTTCTTTTGTTCCTCCATATTTATTTTTTTATCGGGTTAAGGGGATATTGGCACAATAGATACTCTCCAACGGTGAATTATAAAAGTAAGGTCTTCAGGTTGAAAAACACTCATTTGTCCCTTGTAAAGATTAACACAAAAAAACCAGCCAGAGTTGGTCCCGGATTGGCTGGTATGATAAACAACTGTCCGTGCCTGTATTCAAACATCAAGTACACGTAATTTATTGTCAAATTGCCCAGCAGCCAGACATTCCTCCATTTTAAATCAATCCTTGTCAATCAGCCAATCCCTTGGATGGCTTCATAAAATATTTATACCAAAGCCCTAACTTCTATTTATCTTTCCAGCTAAATTTTCAAATCACAACTTTATGCTACGTCTCATCATTGCCATTGCTTTTTTTTCGATCCTATTTTCGTGCAGTACAAAAACCGATGCTCCCGAGCAGGCCACTCCTCCAACGACCCAGCAGCCAACGGCTCCCCCTGCGGAAACCTTGCCGAGCGTACCCCTGGAGCTTTTGCAAAAGATTTTTGCAGAAGGCACCCAGGTCGATTATATTTATCACTATTATCCATTCACGGCCAGTCTGTCGGAACCGGCAGCCATTCAGGGAGCGGTAAAGCACATTTCAGAAACGCCTTGCCCTGCACAGCCTCCATGTAAACCGGCGGGTATCATCACCTATCAGATCAATGGAGATATCGTGCTACGTGCCGACTTTTATTTCGAAAGCAATTGTACCATGTTTGTTTTTTATGATGAAGACAAAAACAAATATGGTAATTACATGACACAGGACGGCGTCAATTTTTTCAATAGCCAAATCCAGCAGGCCCTACAGTTGCGTAATCAGGCCGGCCAGTAGTGAGTTGGTTTCTGGTTTTTGGTTTTTGGTTCATGGTTTTTTCGACCAAAAACCAAAAACCAAAAACCAGAAACCAGAAACCAGAAACCCCTCCATATGCGATTAGGAGTCATAGATTGTGGGACCAATACTTTTCATCTGCTGGTCATTGAAGTGGATGAACGGGGCGGTTTTTCAAGAATTCACAAAGAACGAAAGTATGTACGGATCGGCCAGGAAGGAGTAGACAAGATTGGAGCCGCGCCATTTAGGCGGGGCGTGGACTGTTTAGCCTACTACAAGAAAGTTGTCTTTGAATTAAATGTGGACCAATTAAAAGTATTTGGGACAGAAGCCCTTCGACGGGCCTCCAATGGACCGGAGTTTATCGATACGGTTGAAAAGGAAACAGGTATCCGCATTCAACTGATCAGCGGGGAGGAAGAGGCCAGGCTGATTCACCTTGGGGTGATACAGGCGGTCCCCACGATTGAAAAGAAAGGACTGATCATGGATATTGGTGGAGGGAGCGTTGAATTCATTCTCGCTAGTGCCAGTGATGTGTACTGGGCAAGGAGTTTCCCCATTGGTGTTCAGGTTTTGTTTTCTGCTTTTCACCAACAGGACCCGTTGCCAAAACGTCAGGTCGGACAGATGGAGCGTTATTTTGAACATTCCTTGCAGCCTTTGCTGGATACTTTAAAAGAACATGAAACGCCCCTATTGGTGGGTGCCTCCGGTTCATTCGAAGTAGTGGAAAGTTTGTCGGGGGTGCCTCACACCGACCCCTTGTATTCCATTGTGCCCACTGATGATTTTGCCAAGATACACCAACAAATCATCAATGCCTCTATGGTGGAGCGGCTGGCCATCGGCGTTCCGAAAGAGCGTGTAGAGCTGATCGTTGTAGCCTTTGTGCTGATCAATTTTATCGTAAAAAATGCGAACATCAAAAACATCGTTACGTCGGCCTACGCACTAAAAGAAGGCATTTTATATGAAATGATGCAGGAATATAAACGTTCCGGTATTCATTAAAAATTGGAAAACCAGAAATTAGAAACCCTCAAATTTTTCGTTTTCAATTTTTAATTCACAATTTCTAATTCCATCTTCTCCTACATTTGCAGCTATGAAAAAGAACTATTTTACTTTATTCGTTAGTCTTTCCATTTTTATCTATATCGCCTGCGGCGAAAATAACAACACAGATGCTCCGGCCGAGGTAGGGGCAGAGGTTGTCAATACCGGCAATTCAGCGGTCGACAAACTGACTAGGCAGATTGCCGAGATGCCTGATAACGCTTCACTTTATGCGGCACGCGGTGGGGCTTATTACGAAAACGAAAACTATGACGAAGGCATTGAAGATCTGGAAAAAGCCATCTCTATCGATTCGACGAGGGCCGAGTATTTCCACGTACTGGCAGATATGTACATGGACTATTATAAATCCCGGATGGCGCTGAACACCATGAAACGGGCGGGCGAGGCTTTTCCAGAACGGATACCCACCCTGCTGAAATTGGCCGAATACGAACTGATCTTAAAACAGCACAATGATGCCCTTTTCACCCTGGAAAAAATCAGGAAAATTGATCCATTGAACGCGGAAATGTTTTTCATGTTCGGAAGAGTATTCAAAGATATGGGGCGGATAGAGGAGGCTGGCAACGCCTTTCAGTCCGCCGTAGAAAATGATCCGGAACTGATTGATGCATGGATCAGCCTGGCACAGATTATTGCGGAGAAAAACCCGATCTTGGCGGAGCGCTATTTTGACAACGCCATGCGCATTGATTCCAACAATATAGACGTGCTGCATGCCCAGGCCTATTATTTTTCAAATATTAAAGATGACCTTCCGGAAGCGATCAGGGTTTACAAGAAGATCAATACCATTGATCCTCAATACGTAGAAGGCTATTTCAATGTCGGCCTGATCTACCTTGATATGGATTCCGTGCAACAGGCTTATCAGAGCTTTGATATTGCTTCCAAATATGCGCCGGAAAATGCCGATGTTTACTACCACCGTGGCGTTGCGGCAGAAATGATGGGCAACAATCCACAGGCGTTGGCCGACTATAAAACCGTCCTGAATTTCGATCCGTCGTATGCAAGTGCAAAGGCAGGAGTGCAGCGTCTTTCGCAGTAGAAATAAAGGAAGTCAAGAGAGACATGGGTCAGCCCGAATTTTCGGGAACACAAAAACGAAGTCGGCCCCGAATTTACTTCGGAGCCGACTTCGTTTGTAAAAGAGGGTTGTCAGGCGGTTCGATTCCCTGTCCTAAACTCGCTTCGGGCCGGTCAAAACGACGCTCCTTGCCTGAAAGTCGAAAGGTTTGGGTCAATTCAACAATTTGGGATTGCTTAAGTTTGTTTGCTGCCCAAAATCCGGATTGGCACCTCTATCTTAATTTCCGATGAAATCTTTCATCTTTTTACTTAAATGTATTGACCCTTTGTTAAATTGCCCGTCATAAATTTCAAAAACCTTTAACTGCTGTTGACTACTCACCGCTGGCAATCAAAATCAAATTGCCATTCGTGAATAACCAATAGCCAAAGCAAATACTTATGCCAATTAGAATGGAACAAGATCCGGAACGGCGGCAGCCCCGGAGAGATCCTAATCCAAGCAATAACAGAGGTGGCGGCGGCCTTGGTCAATTTCTTCCCTTCTTGCTGCCCCTTCTCCTGAAAAATAAAAAACTCCTGCTGATCGCTATTATCGCAGGTGCATTTTGGTTCTTTTTCATGGGCGGAAGTGAGAGCTTGCTTGGCAATCTGGAAGGTGGAGCTGCCGGCGGTGTCGACAATTCTGTTGAGCAGTTTTCTTTTGGAGCAGCCTTAAACGAAGATGAATATTATAAAGCGGATGTGTACGAGCCGTTGGCAACGACCACAGCTTTCGGGAATCAGCAATTGCCTGCCTCGGTTTCCCTGATGAAATATGCACCTAAGCGCATGCACCAGGGGCGTCAGGGATCCTGCGTTGGTTGGGCCAGCTCTTATGCGGCCAGAACCATTTTGCAATCGCGTGCAACTGGGCAAAGTCCTGACAATGTGGCATTTAGCCCTTCTTTTTTATACAACCACATCGCGCTGCGTGGTTGCCAGGGGGCTTACATGAACAATGCGATGGAGTTCATGCACGGAAAGGGGCTGCTGCCATTCTCAGAGTTTGGTTATGATGAGCGCTCCTGCGACCGCACCGCTACCAATAGCCAACAGAATATGGCCGCCCAGTACCGGATCAAAGGTTACAACCGTCTCTCGAACGGGGCCCGTGATTTTGGTATCGACATGAATGGTATCCGGCAACATCTGGCCGCGGGTGCCCCGGTCGTGATCGGCATGATGGTCGGTGGTTCGTTTATGCACCAGATGGTCGGGCAGGAGTACTGGCGGCCCACACAGAGAGATTACCAGCAGTACGGTTTCAGTGGCCATGCAATGTGCGTGACTGGTTATGATGATAATGAGCAGGTCCTGGAAATCATGAATTCCTGGGGCCCAGAATGGGGCCGGAACGGAGTGGCCAAGGTCAGTTACCGCGATTTCATGAATTTCACCAAAGAAGCCTATGGACTTTATCCGATGGGGAATGCTGCGAAGTACGATCCCGATAAACTGGCTGTCAAATTTGGACTGGTGGAAAATACATCCCAAACACTAATCCCGTTGCGAGAAGTAGGCGACCGGGTGTTCCGCACCCGCGCTCCCATGTCGAAGGACACGAAATTTAAAGTAGCTATTACCAATTCCATAGAGTGCTACGTATACGTGTTTGGGCAGGAGGTGGATGGTTCGAGCTATGTACTGTTCCCTTACACCGAAAAACATTCGCCTTATTGCGGCATTACCGGTACCCGCCTGTTCCCGCGTGACCACTCCATGTCGCCCGACGACCTTGGCAACCGGGACTATATCGCGGTAGTAGTTTCAAAACTGGAACTGAACTGGGATGCACTCAACCGCAACATTAATTCCAGCCGCCAGCCGACCTATATCGGAAAAGTACGTGATGCCATTGGGCAACAAGAAATACCTGGCGTGCAATTTACCTCGAATGATGCTGTGGAATTCAGCACAGATCTGAAAGGGAAAAATGTGGTAGCAACAGTAATTGAAATAGATAAATAGATTTGATAAAAAATATAACCACTGATAATATAAATTATCTTCATGTTCAAAAAAAATGGCATTTTTCCATTGTCATAAAAAGAGTCTTGGAGTTTGGAAATCAGACACTTGGCCAAATAAAAGTGTCATTTTTAAAGGCCCCTGATTTTGCGTGCCTGCTTAAAATGAATTCTCACCAATAAGTTCATGATTATGAAAACCTGTTTAATAACAACCATTTTTACTTTATTCTGCGTACAAGCCATTTCACAAGATTGGTTTGTACAGTCAAAAGTTGGCTCTGGGGAAAAAGGCTATGTAGTCACCCATGGAGGGGATACCCTGCATGGAACCATTATGTATAATTATCCACCAGTAATGGCGCGTAAAATATTTTTCTGGGAAGAGGGGGACGATGGAAACCGGCAGAAATTCAAAGGTTCCGATCTGAAAGGTTTTTATTTCGCCGATACTTTTTGGGAGTCACATGAATTTAATGACGGTTCATTGAAACTGGCTGCCAGCCAAAAGCAAGAGTTATTTCTCAAGCCAAAAATGAAAGGCAAATTAAATGTCTATGAATATTATATTGCTGAAATTACTGACTGGGTGAAATACGAAGATGGTGTGAACAAAATTATGCCGACGGAAATGCAGACTGAAATTTTAATGAAAAAAGAAGGCGAAGACTTTGTCAAATTAAATGACGTCAGGTTTTTTCAGTTTAAAAAGGGAATGAGTAAATATTTGGCAGACTGTGAGTCCGTATCAAAAGATATTGCCGATAAAAAATTAAAAAGAGCGCACCTTTGGGATATTTTTGAAAAATACAACGCGTGCGATTGAATCTCCCAATATGACAACTGCCACCCTTGAGTTTTAAAGGGTGGCGGTTGTTTTTTTATTGCATCTGACAAATAATTCCTTTTCGTACACTTTTAATTTTAATTCCTTTTTTAGCCTGCCCTTTTTTTTAAAGCAACCTCTTAGGCATGAGGATCAAGATATTATATATGCGTACGATGGAGTATGTAATAAATGATAAATGATAAATGATAATTATTGGAATACTAACGGCACTTGCCGGAATTGCAATCGTGCTAACCTCCCGTTCCATTACAACTTTTTTCCATGAAATGGGCCATGCCATTCCTGCGCTGTTATTTACTGATGGCCCGGTCACTGTTTATGTGGGGAGTTATGGTGATGTTTCAAAAAGCCTTAAATTAAACTTCGGGCGCCTTACTATTTATTTTAAATTTAATTTTTTGGATTGGAATATCGGACTGTGCCGGCACAATGGCTCAGGGTATTTAATAACGGAATTAATTACCATTTTAGGTGGCCCATTGATGAGTGTTGTAATTTCTGTTTTTTTAATAATATATATGGCAAAAAATGGGGCGAATGAAAATATGGCTTTTTTGTTCGGGGTATTTATTTTATCCTCTTTCTGGGATTTTTTGGTCAATATGTACCCAAGTAAAACACCTTATCAATTGCATGACGGTGGCTTTATTTACAGTGATGGTTTTCAATTAAAAAAAATGATCAGTGAATCTTCCTTTCCTGACCAATATTTTAATGCGGTGAAAAAGCATCAGGAAAAAGATTACTACGGAGCAGCGGAAGAATTAATGGCATTGTTAAAAAGTGGTTTTAAAAAAAGGGAGGTGTACCGCTTGTTGGTAGCATGTTTGGAAAAAACGGGAAACGTCGATCAGGCCATCGCTCATTTTGAAGAATTTTATCAGGGGTTTAAATTTCACACGGAGGATTTCGGAACATTGAGTAATCTGTTTTTGAAAAAAGGAGAATATATAAGGGCATTGAATAGCATTGAAAAAGCACTGCACAAGGATTATACAAATGTCCATTACATCAACACGAAAGGGTTGATCTTGTCCGGCATGGGCAATTGGAAAATGGCGATTGAACAATTTTCGGCTGCTTTGCACCACCAGCCACAATTCATCGATGCTTACCGAAACCGGGGATATGCTAAATTGAAAATCGGTGAGACTGAAGAAGCAAGGGCCGATTTAAATTTTGCCCTGCAAGAAGATCCTACGTCGCCGTACAGCCATTATTATTTAGCTAAATATTTCGAAAAAAAGTGGCAGTATGTGAAGGCATTGGAGCATTATGAAAAGGCTCGGGAAATGGGAATCGACCTCCCTGGGATCGACTTCGAAATTGAGGAGGCAAGGAGGCTGGCCCGATAGGGTGGAGCCTGCTCATCGAATTTTATTATTTGATCCAGATTGTGATTAAGAGGGTAGAAGGGCAATGGTAGAGAGGCCGCATGATACAGGATTTTGAGGGGAGGTGGCCAGCAAGGAGTTTTTAAACAACTTCTTTCTATCCGAATGTCCGTTCCAATTGTTGAAAGGACTTTTATCTGACGAAATGGTACTTCTGTCTTTTTTTTTACCTAATCCTCCTTTTGAATTAAGATTGAAAAAGCGGCGCTGCGTATCTTCGAGGCCGATTTTAAATTATGGGAAGGTAATACATCGTTTTACCTTGTTTTTTGTTTAAACATTATACGGGCTTAATCTAAGGGTCAATATTGGCAGGCGGCATTTCTATTGCTGTTATTTATGTCACCGATTTTTTAGAAAAATGCCTACTCTTCTCAACAATCACTAAATTTTCAACCATGAAAGGACAGAAATTGTACTCCCGACTATGTACGCTTTTCTTTGCGCTCTTTTTTGGTAGCATGTGCATGGCACAGTCTGCCGACAAACAAGTTAAGGTGCCTCCGGGAATCGAAAAGGTAACCTCAGTAGAAGGTATTACCGAGTATCAGTTAAAGGATAACGGGCTCAAAATCCTGCTGTTTCCTGACCAGTCCAAACCCACCATCACCGTCAACGTGACTTATCTGGTCGGCAGCCGCCACGAAGGATACGGCGAAACGGGCATGGCCCACTTGCTGGAACACATGGTATTCAAAGGAACGCCCAACCATCCCGATATTCCCCAGGAGTTGACAGAGCATGGGGCGAGGCCCAATGGAACCACCTGGTATGATCGCACAAATTACTTTGAAACATTCAATGCCACAGAAAAGAATCTCCGCTGGGCGCTCGATATGGAAGCTGACCGGATGGTCAATTCTTTTATCAAAGGTGAAGACCTGGAAAGTGAAATGACCGTAGTGCGGAACGAGTTCGAGATGGGTGAAAATAGTCCCACCAGTATTCTGATGGAACGGGTGTTGGCTTCTTCCTATATCTGGCACAACTACGGCAATACGACCATCGGTGCCCGTGCTGACCTTGAAAATGTACCGATCGAGCGTTTGCAGGCGTTTTACAGAAAATACTACCAGCCGGACAATGCTGTATTGGTTGTGGCCGGAAAAATCAATGAGACAGAAGTATTGGGAATGATCAAGGAGTATTTTGGCAAAATTCCAAGACCAGAGCGCGAACTGATCCCTACCTACACAAAAGAACCAACCCAGGACGGTGAACGTTTTGTGACCCTGAAAAGATCTGGGGATGTACAGGTTGTTTCTACGGCTTATCACACTCCCCCTGGTTCGCATCCAGAGTATGCCGCGGTTGCCGTTTTGGATGAAATTTTGACAAGTGAGCCCGCTGGCCGTTTGTACAAAACATTGGTAGAATCAAAACAAGCTTCCTCTGTCTGGTCGTTTGCACCAGCATTGAAAGAGGGTGGTTTCATCTACGTCAATGCTGATGTGAGGATGGAAAACTCACTGGAAGAAGCTGAAAAAACATTGCTCACTACATTGGATGAATTTACGGCCAACCCGCCGACAGATGAGGAGGTAGAGCGCGCCAAGAAGCGTATTTTGAAATATTGGGAGCAAGGCTTCAAGAACTCTGGCAGTGTAGGCCGTCGGGCCAGTGAATACATCGCCATGGGGGATTGGCGTTTGTCTTTCCTTTTCCGCGATAATGTGGAAAAAGTAACAGCTGCAGATGTGCTGGATGTAGCCCGCAAGTATTTGAAGCCTTCCAACCGTACCGTTGGTAAATTCATTCCAGACAAAAATCCGGATCGGGCAGAAATTCCTGATGCACCCGATGTACAGAAAATGCTGGCTGGCTATACCGGCAAGGAAGCCATTGCCGAAGGGGAGGACTTCGATCCTTCTCCACAAAATATTGAAAAGAGAACGACGCGTGGTATCGCTGCTGACAAAGGGCTCGAATTTGCATTGCTGCCAAAAGAAACCCGCGGAAACTCTGTCAACGCCCGCCTCACCTTGCGTTTTGGTGATGTCAATAGCCTGAAAGGCAAAGAAACCGCTGCCCAATACGTAGCCTCCATGCTCAACAAAGGTACCAGCGAAATGACCCGCCAGGAAATCCAGGATGAGCTTGACCGCTTAAAGTCAACTGTCCGGATATTTGGAGGGTCAAGTTCGGCCACCATCATGATCACTTCCGAAGAAGACTACCTGGTGGAAGTCATCGACCTGGTCGGCAAAATGTTGAAAGACCCAGCATTTTCTGAAGAAGAATTTGAGAAATTGAAGGAAGAGGAATTGGCCGGTATTGAGTCACAACGGAGCGAGCCGATGTCCATAGCTGGTAATACTTTCAGCCGTATTTTAAACCCATATCCAAAGGGCGATGTCCGTTACGTGAAAACCTTCGATGAAGACGTAGCCGCCGTGGAAAGCCTGACCCTACAGGAGGTGAAAGATTTTTATAAAGGTTTTTACGGGGCTACTGACGCTACCATGGCCGTTGTTGGTGATTTTGACCAGGCCGCAGTCAAAGCAGCCACCTTGAAAAATTTTGATGGCTGGAAAAGTCCGAAAGACTATTCCCGCATTCCAGATCCATATATGGAAATCAAGCCAACCAACGAATCCATAAATACGCCTGATAAAGCCAACGCCATGTTTTTGGCTGGAATGCCGCTGGACATCAAAGATGATGACCCGGATTACCCTGCATTGGTGATGGGTAACTTTATGCTCGGTGGCGGATTTTTGAATTCGCGCCTGGCAACTCGTATCCGTCAAAAGGAAGGGTTGAGCTATGGTGTAGGCTCTCGGATCAGTGCCAGTGCCTATGAAAAATCAGGGGCATTCACAACATACGCCATCTATGCTCCGGAGAATGTTGAGAAACTGGAAGCTGCTTATAAAGAAGAGTTGGAAAAAATGTTGACCGATGGTTTTACCAAAGAGGAATTGGACGCTGCCAAGTCGGGCTATATTCAAAACCGCGGCATGAGTCGTTCTGATGACCGCTCTATGTCCGGTACCTTGAACAGTTACCTGCAACTTGACCGCGACATGATGTGGGATGCCAAATTGGAAGAAAAAATCCAAGGTCTTTCTGTAGAGGAAGTCAACAAGGCGATGCAGAAATACATTGACATCGACAAGTTGATCATTGTAAAGGCCGGTGACTTTGAGAAAGTTGTTGAACCATAGGACTTCTTAGTTCGACAGTCAGCGAACAGGAAAAACGCCGTGGTAGATTGCATCTGCTGCGGCGTTTTTTCTTTAAGCAAAGAAATGTATGAATGCAGGCCCGGCTGACAAACTGACGGCTGTCGAACTTAATAAGGGTAGAATATGAAAGGCCGTCGAGAGGATAACCGACGGCCTTTTTCAAACCTGTGCCAGGGGAATTCCCTGCCAGAGGTCAGGTATGTTTTTTGTGGAAAGGGCAACAAATATATGGGATTAATGATTGATTGTCAAGGAGATAGCGTATTTTTTTTATTCGAAAAGATTGGATGGGAGGGTTTTAGAATTTGTTGTAGGATAGCTTCTTTTTTGATTTGAGCTGCCAATTCATCAATTTCCGCCTCTTTTACCCGCAGTTTCGGGCTGATAATTTCATAGTCCATTTCATCATATTCGTACAACTTCCATTTGCCAAAATTGTATTCCAACGCAGTCAGGTTCTCTACCCAGTCACCGGAATTCAGATAGATCACCTTTCCTTCGTCTCTCATTTGTGGTTGGTGAATGTGACCACATATCACGTAATCATATTCCTTCTCGATGGCCATCTGAATTGCCGTCTCTTCAAAATCGCTGATAAACTTTGCTGCTTCTTTTACCCTGTTTTTGACCTTGCCGGCGAATGACATCCGCGGCAAGTTCATTCTGGTTCGAATGGCATTGATAAACCGATTTAGCCGGATCAGCCAATCATATCCTTTTCCACCCAAGCGAGCTACCCAAGGAGAATACTTCATGAACAGATCAAACACATCGCCATGAAAAATCCAGAGCTTTTTACCGTCTTGCTGGAAGACCACCTTGTCCCGTAGGTGGATATTGCCCAACGATAAATCGGAATACCGGCGCAGTGCATCATCATGATTGCCCGTGATATAATAAACCTTGGTACCGTTGTTGGCCATTTTGAGTACCCGCTGGATCACTTTTACGTGTTCTCTGGGGAAATAGCTTTTTTTAAACTGCCAGATATCTATAAAATCGCCATTCAGTATCAGTATGTTAGGGTTGATGCTTTTTAAATAATTGTGCAACTCCTTTGCGTGACAACCATAAGTGCCTAAATGGACATCAGAAATAATGGCAATGTCGAGCGGTCTTTTCATATATCGTTTGGGATGAAAATAATTTGCCCGCAAGTTGCACCAATGATGTGAACAAGAAGTAAAATGCTGTTTATGAAAAAATTAAGTATTTGGAAAGTGCAAAGTTAAGGTGACGGATAGACATCAATCACAACAGTTTTTTGTCATTCGCCCCAACAGAAGTTCTCTTTGCACTGTTCCTTTTTCCGTACCTCGCATTAGTTCTTATAAAATTAAAATCAGGCAAACGGCAGACGGATCATTGTGTACCTAACCGTCTAACGTCTGCCACCAACCACCTACCGATCAATTGAAGCATTACGGATGGACCTATGTAGCAGGAGGGGGAAGAAATATCCCCGTTGGCTTGTATCACAGCAGCAAGAAGGGCCACTTGATTATATATGTAGGCAAGAAAATTACCACCATCGATTTCAGTGTGCTCGATACAAAGGAGTATACTTTTTTCATCGATAATGAACTCTGCCGCATTAAGCTGGAGCGGCGGGGCGATGAGATGTATTATTTTTTTGAAATAGACAAAAAAGCCGACACACCGATGAATAGGGCACGGTGGGCGATGGAACGGAAATTTTTAAAAATGCTGTTGGGCGGGCTGGCTGTTTTTATTTTGATCATTGTCGGCACCTTTTTTTTCATTGATGGTTTTAGAAACCCGACACCGGCCAGCGCAGAAAAACTGCTGAACGCCAAAGGGGTGGAAACGGTTGCCCGGGTAACGGTGGATCGGGGTGAACCCAAGCCAGACATTACTTACCATTTTATTGCCCAAAACCAGGACTACTCATCGAAACCATCCCTCCAGTCGCAGCCACTGGTCTTGCTGAAGAATGGCATGCCCCTGGAATCCGGCGATGAATTTGTTGTTTTGTACATTCCCTCAAATCCTTCTGTCAGCCGCATTGACTTCGATCGGCCCTCTGAACGCCAAATCAGTATTTATCAAAAACGGGCCGCGCAAAAACACCTTTCGGTGAATCCCGGCGAAGCACCACAGATCGCTGACTGCATGGTTAAAACGGCCTATGAAATGGAGGGCATTGCCGGCCTCGCTAAGTTCTATTTTCAAAATACACCACCCTCTGAAAATCCTGCCCACAACAAAAACAGTTTTTTCCGCCTCGTGCGCAGCTTGCCATTTCAGAAAAAAATAAAAGAGGATTGTTGGTAGTAAAAAGGAGTGAATGGAAGAATGATGGAACGAGTGAATTGAAAACACCTATTTAAAAATTACCTTTGCTCGCCTTTTTATTCACTCATTTTTTCATTCACTCATTCACTCATTGATTTGGAAAAATTAGCTCAACATATTGAAGCACTGGTATTTGCAACCGACTCCCCTGCTTCATTCGAAGAAATAAAAGAATGCCTCGAACTGACCTTTGAGGTTGATTTCTCACAGGAGGATATCACTGAGGCGATCGGACAGGTACAGGAACGTTTTGCCACTGAATCTTCAGCAATTGAACTGGTAGAAATAGGTGGCGGGTACCAGTTCATGACCAAAGGATCTTACCACGGTGTCATCGCTACCTGGCTCAAACAAACGACCAATAAACGCCTTTCGCGGGCTGCATTGGAAACACTTTCCATCATTGCCTACAAACAGCCAGTGACCAAAAGTGAAGCAGAGGCCATCCGTGGGGTCAGTTGTGACTATTCTCTGCAAAAACTATTGGAGAAGGAACTGGTGTCCATCATTGGCCGCAGCGACCGGCCCGGGCGGCCTCTTTTGTATGGGACAAGCGCCAAATTCATGGATTACTTCGGCCTGAAAAACCTCAAAGACCTCCCGCAAATCAAGGATTTCAAAGGGGCAGAAAGCGAGATTGGAGAACGGGCCCCCGTCGATGAAGAAGTAGACCGGGAGAGCTTCCGCCCAAAAATTCAGTTGCCAGCGGTGTCCGATGATACGGCTGTCGGGATCGCCAGTGCCATTGAGCTGGCCATGTTCCAAAATTTTAGCCAACAGGAAGAAGAATAAATCGACATCCTTTCGCCAACTAAAGTTGTTCTTGTAAACGTGACTGTCTTGTCGATTTGCTAAATCTCACCGATTTAGTACATCTAAATGCAGCTAATTTTTAGATTTACTAAATTTTTAAAACTTAGCAAATTGACACACAACTATCTCGAAGTATATAAATCTTAGTAGAGGGTCGATGGTAGAGAAGTAGATGGATTCCTTTTCCTTCTATTCTTTGTCGTCTGCCCTCTTCCACCACAAACATGGAAGCATTGGATAAGCCATTGGTTAACCGGGTCGCTGCCAGCGGACTGATTACTTTAAATCTCGAAGATTTCTTTCCAACCGAAGAATTGGTTACATTTGACCTGAAGGACTACCTTTTTATGGAGCTGATCCTGAAAGAAAAAGACTTTCGGGCAGCGCTGAAAGAACATGACTGGCAACAGTACGAAGGCAAAAATGTGGTGGTCTTTTGTTCTGCAGATGCTATCATACCGGTATGGGCCTACATGTTGGTGACGGTTTACGCAGCCCCGTTTGCAAACAACATCTTTCAGGGAAGGGCCGAAGAATTTTATAAAATTGCCTTCCAAAAAGCATTGATGGAACTGGACCCCACCACCTATGAAGACAGACGCATCGTTATTAAAGGATGCAGCGACAAACCCGTACCACCTTCTGCCTACGTGGAATTGACACGAAAATTGCAACCCTATGCCAAGAGCATCATGTACGGGGAACCTTGCTCAACGGTGCCGATTTACAAAAAGAAAAAACCGGCAAAAAATTGAAAAATCGGAAATTGATAATTTTTGAATGGATCAATTTCCAATTAGACTACACCTATGACTACTACTTTAAAATTTTATCTATCTACATTGGCAGCCTTTATGACGGTGGTCATGTTCGCTTCCTATAAAACTACTTCGGCAACCGATCCCATGGGGGCTTCGACTTATAACAGAACCATATACGTTCCTTATGTGGATGCCACGCAGGAATACTGGTTTGCCGGGGAGCGGGTACCGGTCGAGAATTTTGACGTACGGGAACGACTTGAAAGGGAACTGATCGTCAATACCTACTACCATACTTCCACCATTTTGAATTTGAAAAAAATGACCCGGTATTTTCCGGTCATTGAACCAATTCTGCAAGAGCATGGCATTCCTGATGATTTTAAATATTTGGCCGTGGCGGAAAGTAATTTGAGCAATGCCGTCTCTCCGGTCGGAGCAAAGGGCTTTTGGCAATTCATGAAAGGCACGGCGGGCGATTATGGGATGGAGGTAAATTCGGAAGTAGACGAACGCTACCACCTGGAAAAAGCAACCCGTGCTGCATGTAAGTATTTGAAAAAACACAAAGAAAAATTAGGCAGTTGGGCAAATACCGCAGCAGCATATAACATGGGGCCTTCCGGTTTTAAAAATGAAATGGTCCGCCAGAAGTTCGATAGTTATTTTGATTTGAATTTAAATTCAGAAACCAGTCGTTATGTGTTCCGCATCATGGCCATTCGGGAGGTACTGGAAAATCCGGCGAAATTCGGGTTTGATATTCCGGCTGAAGAAAAATATGCGCCGCTCAATGATTTTGCCGTTGTGGAATTAAATGAGTCCATCCCGAATTTGGGCGACTTCGCCAAAAAGTACGGGACAACTTATCGGATGCTGAAAGTTTATAATCCCTGGTTGCGGAGCTATAAGCTGACCAACAGCAAAAAGAAAACGTACGAAATAAAAATTCCAAAGCAATAAATAGTAAATTAAAAAAACAAAAACAAAAACAATAAGCGGTGGGGTATTCCCCGCCGCTTTTTTAATTTTAAAATAATTAATCCGTTTAACCTCTGTTTAGGCCCGGTGTTTATTATCTATACAGCGAAGTTGTTTAAAAATTAAAAGGACCAATAAATAATTCATTAAACCATCTCGGACAAAATGAAAAACTTTCAAAATAAAATAGCCGTTGTTACCGGGGCTGCTTCTGGTATCGGCCAGGCACTGGCTATTCAATTAGCAGGGCAGGGGGCATTTTCGGTCATGGCCGATACCAATGAAAAAGGGCTGGAGGAAACATTGCAAATAATAAAAAATGCAGGTGGTCGAGGTGCCTGCCATTTACTGGATGTTTCAAAAAAAGAAATGGTACATGCTTTTGCGGAAGAGGTAATAAAAACACACGGACAGGCTGACATCGTAATTAATAATGCCGGGGTTGCGCTGAGTATTTTAAAAATAGAGGAATTAAGTTACGAAGAAATAGAGTGGCTGCTCGGCATCAATTTATGGGGCGTAATTTATGGTACCAAGGCGTTTTTACCACATTTGAAAAAAAGGCCGGAAGCTTCTGTGGTGAATATTTCCTCGGTGTTTGGTTTGTCGGGGATACCGGGGCAGGGGGCTTATTGTATTTCTAAATTTGGGGTGCGTGGTTTTACCGAAACATTGAGAGCAGAACTTTTGGAAGAAAAAAATATGCACGTCATGGTCGTGCACCCTGGCGGCATCAAAACCAATATTGCCAGAAATGCCCGCCACCGGGATATAGCAGCCAAAGAAAAAGAAGAATTTGACAATCGTTTTGAGACCAATGCCCGTACCACTTCCGAGGAAGCCGCCCGCCAAATTATCAACGGTATAAAAAAAAGGAAACCGAGGATTAGAATTGGCAAGGACGCGCTCTTTATGGATCGAATCTATCGCATCGCCCCAATATGGGCCGTTTCTTTTTTTGCTAAAATGATGAAACGATTTGATGAAGGGAAACGGGTGTTGTAGCACCGACCATAAGTGCCGGTATTACGCGAATATTTTTTCCCCTTTTTTCACCATGGTCAAAACTTCCGGATGTATTAAGGTATCTTTCAGCGCCAGTGTTTTAGGCAGTTCATATTTAAAATAAAAACGCATGGTGAAAATTTTATTTTCATAAAAAGAGTCAGCAAATTTTCCCTTGCCGGTTATTAAAGCAGTCTTGGCAGCAGTTGCCATATTCAGCCACTGCCAGGCAATAACAACGGTACTCATATATTCCATAAAAACAGTTGCATCGGAAATATATCGTTCATGTTCACCCTGCATGGCGAAGCCCAATAAATGCATGAGGGTGGCCTGCATTTCTTTCGAAGCATTTTTTAATTGTTCGGCATATGGTTTTAAATCATCGTAATTTTTTGCTTCGGAAATAGAGTTTTTAATTTCAGTAAATAACTGCCGCATGGCATCGCCATTTTTCATGACAATTTTCCGTCCCATCAAGTCCATCGACTGGATGCCGGTCGTGCCTTCGTAAAGCGACATAATTCGAATATCGCGGTAATATAATTCCAGTGGAAAATCGGTACAGAAACCGTAACCTCCTAATACTTGCAGCCCATTATTAATGGACTCCCGGCCCATTTCTGCCGGATAGGTTTTGGCGATCGGTGTAAGCAGCTCCAGCAAATTGCGGTTGCGTTCCCGTTCTTCCTCTGGTCCGTAATGAGCCATGTCCTGATGCATAGAGACCTGGAGCAGCAGTGCCAGCGAACCTTCTATGATTGCGCGTTGCAGCAGTAACATACGCCGCACGTCCGGATGATTGATGATGGTCGTCTGTTCGCCCAGCCCTTGCATCGCTCCTTCCTGGCCGACCCGCCTTCCCTGCGGGCGCTCTTTGGCATATTGTAAAGAAGCATAATAAGCCGCTGTTGCGATCGATGCTCCCAACATGCCCACATCGATGCGGGCATCATTCATCATCTGAAACATATACTTCAATCCCCGGTGTGGTTCGCCGACCAGCCAGCCCCTGCAATTGTCATTTTCACCAAATACTAAATGTGCGGTACAAAATCCCCGCTGTCCCATTTTTTGAAAATCACCGGCGGTAATGACGTCGTTTGATTCCAGGGCGCCACTTTTGGTCTTCCGCTTCTTCGGTACCACAAAGAGGGAAATGCCTTTCGTTCCTTCGGGTGCGCCGTCAATTTTTGCCAACAATAAATGCACTATGTTTTCAACGTACTCATGGTCACCACCGGAAATGAATATCTTTTGTCCCTTGATCTGATAAGAGCCATCTTCGTTGGGGGAAGCGCTGGTCGTGATGTCCGCCAGAGAACTGCCCGCCTGTGGCTCGGTGAGGCACATGGTGCCGCCCCATTTTCCTTTCATCATATTCGGGACAAAGCGGTCTGTCAGTGATTGGTCGGCAAAATGGACGATCAGTTTGGCAGCACCACTGGTCAAACCCGGATAACCGACGATATGGTTGTTGGCGGCATTGGCAATATGCGCTACACAGGAACGGATCGTCGTGGGCAGTTGCATGCCGCCGGCCTCATAGTCGAAAGTAGAGCCGATCGAACCGTTCTCGCCCGCATGTTTCATTATATTTCCAACTGCCGGGTGAACGATGATTTTGCCGTCCTCAAAGCGGGCAGGCCGCGCGTCCATCTCTTTGTAGACAGGGTACATATGTTGATCGGCGGCGGCTTTGGTAGAATCCAGTAACAGGTCGAAACTCTCTTTGTCGTAATCTTTAAAACGGGGGAGGTCGCACAGTTGCTCTGCTTGCAACAATTCATGGAGCATAAAACGGAGATTGTCCAAACTGACGTATTGGGCCATAATGATTAAGGATTTTAGTATCAACGAAAATCCAAAATTACAAATCCTGTGTAAAAAATGACACGTTGTCATTTTTTATTTTTTTAATTAGATTTGCATCCACATCAACTTCGGGCTGACCGCCCGTGTTACGATTTTAATCAAAACCAAATTTTTCAAAAAAATAAAAATGAAGTATAGACTACAGAAAGCAGCGGTCCTCGGCTCCGGCGTCATGGGGGCGGGCATCGCCTGTCATTTGGCGAACATCGGCATGGATGTCCTGATGCTCGATATTGTTCCATTTGATATCAGCGAAAAGGATGAGAACAATCCGGCCGTGCGCAACAGCATCGTCAACAATGCACTGAAAAATGCCATTAAATCCAAGCCTGCGGCTTTGTATAAAAAAGATTTTGCGAGCCGCATCAGGACTGGCAACTTCACCGACGACTTTGAAAAAATTGCCGATGCCGATTGGATCATCGAAGTGGTGGTGGAACGGGTAGACATCAAGCAACAGATTTTTGAAAAGGTTGAAAAATATCGCAAGGCGGGTTCTTTGGTCACCTCCAATACCTCCAGTATTCCCATTAAAATATTGGTAGAAGGGCGCTCCGATGAATTCAAAAAACATTTTTGCGGAACTCACTTTTTTAACCCGCCGAGATACCTGCCGCTCTTGGAAGTTATTCCTCATGAAGGTACGGACGCATCGGTCACCGATTTCTTCATGGACTTCGGGGACCACATGCTGGGTAAAACAACAGTGCTCTGTAAAGATACGCCTGGTTTTATCGGCAACCGCATCGGTGTGATGTCGGGAACGAAAATGGTACAACTGACGCAGAAATATGATATGCGAATTGAGGAAGTGGATGCGATCACCGGGCCGCTGATCGGCCGACCGAATACAGCGACTTACCGCTTGCAGGATTTAGTGGGGATTGATACCAGCGACAAAGTGAGCGACTTCGTCATGTCTGCTGTGGAGGGGGATGAATTTATCGAAACGTTGAAAGGGGTGGACAAACCGAAATTCATGGAATTTTTATTGGAAAATAAATTCTATGGAAATAAATCGAAAAAAGGTTTTTATGAAAAAACAAACGAGCGGGACGAAAAAGGCAAAAGAAAAGTCAATGCCCTTAATTTAAAAACGCTTGAATATGAGCCAGCCATTAAGCCCAGGTTGGCAATCGTAAAAGCTGCAAAAAATATAGAGCGTTTCGATAAAAAAATGGAGACCCTGCTGGGTGGTGACGAACGGGAAAATAATTTTCTGAAAGAATACTTTGCCGCATTATTGGCCTATTCGGCGAACCGGGTGCCGGAAATTTCCGATGAATTCTATCCTGTCGATGACGCCATGCGCGCCGGCTATATGTGGGATTTCGGGCCATTCGAATATTGGGATTTTATCGGGTTGGAGAAAGGCATCGAATTAGTTGAGTCGCACGGAGAAACATTGCCGGGCTGGATTCAGGAGATGAAAAACAATGGTGCAACTTCATTTTATAAAATGGAAGGTGGCCAGAAAAAATATTACGATTTAAAATCCAATTCCTATAAATCGGTGCCAAGTGCAGAAGGGTTCATTATTCTGGACGCACTGCGCGAAAAAGAGCCGCTGATCAAAAACAGTGAATGTGTCGTCCACGATATTGGCGACGGTGTGATGTGCGTTGAGTTCAGGAGCAAGGCCAACGCCATTGGCGAAGGGATTGGGAACGGCATTCAGCAAGCTATCCAGAAAGCCGAGGAAGAGGGCTGGAACGGTATCGTGATCGGCAACAATGCAAAAAATTTCACCGTTGGGGCGAACCTGATGAACGTTGGAATGCTCGCCATGCAAAAGCAGTTTGACCAGCTGTCAGCAATGGTGGATGGCTTCCAGCAATTGAATATGTTGATCCGTACCTGCAAGGTGCCTGTGGTGGTCGCCACACAAGGCTATGTCTTTGGAGGTGGCTGCGAAATAGCCATGCACGCAGATGCCGGTGTTTATGCGGCGGAATCTTATATCGGTTTGGTGGAGGTCGGCGTAGGCCTCTTGCCAGGTGGCGGCGGCACCAAAGAATTTGCGCTCCGTGCTGCTGACAAATATTTCGAAGGCGACGTAAAAATGCCAACCTTGATTGAGCATTTCAGAACCATTGCTACTGCACAGGTAGCGACTTCTGCCTACGAAGCATTCGATCTGGATTATTTACAAACCGGCCGTGATTTCGTCTGTATGAATACGCCGAGAAATATTGCACAGGCAAAAGCCAAAGTGTTGGAGCTGACTGAAAAATACATGGCGCCCGTTCCAAGGACGGACGTGGAAGTACTGGGCCGTGCCGGACTGGCTGCTTTGTATACCGCCATCAACGAATTCCGTCTGGGCAACTATATGTCCGACTACGATGTTGAAGTAGCGAAGAAAGTCGCTTATGTCATTTGTGGCGGCGACCTGACGACCAACCAAAAAGTGAGCGAGCAATATTTGTTGGACATTGAACGGGAAGGGTTCCTGAGTTTATTGGGCAACCAAAAAACGCATGAAAGAATTCAATACACGCTGATGCACAATAAGCCGCTCAGAAATTAAAATCAAAATAAAAAAGGACTTGTTCCAATTTTATTTGGGATATCATAATCTCTCCGTTTAAGCTCTGTTTTCTTCTCCGTTTAAACCCTGTGTCAAAAAATGTTTAATAACACAGAGCTTAAACGGAGAAGAAAACAGAGTTCAAACGGAGAATAATTAAAGTGAAATAAGAAAATAAAAATTCATTGATAAGAAGTCTGAATTTCCATTTTCATTTTCATTTATATTTTAATTAAAAAAACATGGAAGCATATATAGTAACCGGATATCGTTCCGCCGTCGGGAAAGCAAAAAAAGGCGGATTTAAAAATTATCGTTCGGATGATCTGGCAGTGGATGTCATCAAATATATGATGTCTAAAGTGCCTGCCGTTGATCCAAAAACAATTGACGATGTAATCGTCGGGTGCGCCAACCCGGAAGGAGAGCAGGGGCTGCAGGTCGGTCGTCTGATTGCAGCACGGGCGCTTGGAAAGGAAGTGCCGGGTATTACCATCAACCGTTATTGCGCTTCCGGCCTGGAGGCCATTTCAATGGCGGTCGGAAAAATTAAGGCGGGCTTCGGCCACATTTATATTGCCGGTGGAACGGAGAGCATGAGCCTTTTGCCAATGACCGGCTATAAATTGGTGCCGAGCTACAAAGCTGCCATGGAAAATGTGAATTATCACGTCAGCATGGGGGCGACCGCAGAGGCCGTAGCAGCAAAATATGACATCACCCGTGAGCAGGCCGATGCCTTTTCTGTGCGTTCACATGAACGGGCGGCAGCGGCGATTGATGGTGGATTGTTCAAAGAGGAAATTGTGCCCGTTACGGTGGAGGAAGTATTTGTGAAAAATGGAAAGAGGGTAGAGTCTTCGCATGTGGTCGATACCGACGAAGGTGTGCGCAGAGGTACTTCTATGGAAGGCTTGGCAAGGTTGCGGGCGGTCTTTAAAAATGGAGGTGTTGTGACTGCGGGCAACTCTTCCCAGACTTCTGACGGCGCAGCTTTCACATTGGTGATGAGCGAAGAAATGGTGAAGAAATTGAACCTCGAGCCAGTTGCTCGTTTGGCCGCTTGTGCCGTTGGTGGCGTCGATCCTTTATACATGGGCATTGGCCCGTGCGTGGCGATTCCAAAAGCATTGCAGCAGGCAGGGTTGCAACTTGCCGATATTGAACTGACGGAATTAAATGAAGCGTTCGCTACACAGTCGTTGGCGGTCATTAAAGAGGCAGGACTCAATCCGGAAACGGTCAATGTAAATGGCGGAGCAATTGCCCTCGGCCACCCGCTCGGATGCACTGGCGCAAAACTATCTATCCAATTGCTAAACGAAATGCGCCGCCGCAATCAGAAATATGGGATGGTGACGGCGTGTGTTGGTGGTGGACAGGGTATTGCGGGTATCTTTGAAAGGTTGAATTAAAAAGTAGCTCGGATTGCCAATCCGAGAAACAAAAGTAGCTCGGATTGTTGAACTGAAAAGCAGCTTCTCGGATTGACAATCCGAGTTACTTAAAGACAATTTCTATTTCTGCGGTGGTCGGCAATGCCTGGCAGGTAAGTATATTTCCATTCTTAATTTCATCGTCGTCCAAAGCCATACAGGACTTCATTTCTGCTTTCCCATTTTTTACTTTGGCCACACAGGTAGCACATACCCCACTCTCACACGAATAAGGCGGATCAATATGGTTGTCCTTTAAAGCCTGCAAAATGGTTTTTCCTTTTGGAATATTCAATGCGTGTTTATTTCCATTTAAATGAGCGATTAAAGCTGCTTTTTCAGCTGGGACTATTTCCGTTTTTATTTCATCTGCACTGCCGCCGAATTGTTCAATGTGAATTAAATTTTTGGGAATGCCTAACTCCAGCAAAGTTTTTCGAACATGCAAATTCATTTGGCCAGGTCCGCAAATAAAATAAGCCGTCGACTGAGCAACCGGAGGATTCGCTGTGATAAATTCCTCCACACTATCAGTGTCAATTCGTCCTTTTTTTCCTTTCCATTGCTCCCAGGTGGTCCATACTTTTGGTTGACTTAAAATATGGACGATATTCAACCGGCCTGCATATTTATTTTTTAATTCATCCAATTCATTTTTAAAAATAATTGTGTCCTGGTTTTTATTGCCGTAAAATAAATTGACGGCTGAATAAGGGGCTATAATCATGACTGATTTTAAAATAGAAATAATCGGAGTGATGCCGCTACCCGCCGCAAATAAAAAAAAGGTTTTATAATCGTCTTTTTTTATATCCGCATAAAATCTTCCCTGCGGTACCATAACCTCCAGTTCATGACCGACTTTTAATTCATCATTTATAAAATTAGAAACCAATCCACCCTCGACTCTTTTTACGGTTATTTGTAGCGGCTCGTTCGCGTGCGGACAACTATTTAATGAGTAGCTCCGACGGATCTCTTCGCCTTTAATTTGGAATTTAATATTTAAATGCTGGCCCGGATAAAAATTAAATTCCTTGTACAAATGACCGGGCAGGATGAATGTGACAGACGCAGCATCTTTGATGGGTTTGTCGATGGCGGCAACTTTTAATTTATGAAATTGGGCTGACATAGAATCGTTTTTGTAACTCGGATTGTTAATCCGAGAAAATGCTACTCGGATTAACAATCCGAGTTACTTGGGTTACTTCATCCAGCGTTGAATTATTTTTTGAAAATTCCGTACGGTACTCTCTCCATGCTGAGCGGTCGCTACTACACTGAACAAAGGGTTTTTCAAAGATTTTTGCTGTTGTTCGCAAGCATAAATATCCTCTGCCATAAAATCCCCAGAAGCCATCGGGTCATCTGGATCGCTGTTTTTATATTTTGAATCGGTGCCCAATATTCCAGACCAGGATGCATAAGATTTAGCTGTTTGTTTGGTGTATTCCCAATCGGTCATGGGTTCCATTTTAGTACGTACAACTACTTTCGTTTGATCCGGTGCGAGAGGCGTAACGTGGAAGGTACTCCAGGAACTTTCGTTTTCAGCCAGGCCTAAATTAGGAAACAGCCACGGGACATAAGCACCAATATATTCGTCTGTCATTTCGGCGATGCGTTTGGTCGGCATTAATTTTTCGAGGTTGTCTTTGTAGTCTTTTGCCAATGGTTCCCAAAACATATAATGGTCGCCAATAAAACCAAATTTTGCATTTGCATGGTCGTACATCTGTAATGTATTGGAGTGCAAGTGTGACAAATGGTAAACATCGATATAATTTTCTGCCACTATTTTCCAGTTGGCATTAATTGTTTTTTCATACACCGTATCGGGGTATTCAATTAAGCGGTTTGGGTCGTGCGGGCCGAGGTGTTCCCAGCAACCATCAAACCATTTAGTGATCGGTGCTGCGTCAGGTTTTGGATGAACCCAAAGCATGCCCCGCCAAATATCTACCGAGGCTTTATGCAGGCAAATTTTATCTAATTCAAGGTCGGGAAATTCTTTTTCTTTTTCCGGTACCGAAATTAATTGGCCATTTAAATCATACGTCCAGTCGTGGTAAGGGCAGGTCAGCGCTTTTTGTTTTTTTCCGACCGCCCGTAGTAGTTGTGTGCCTCTGTGCCGGCATAAATTATGGAATGCCCGCAGCCGTTGGTCGCGCCCTTTTACGATCACAATGTTTTGATGGCCACATTGCACGGCGATATAATCTCCGGGGGCCTGAATGTCTTCTACAAGGCCGGCAAACTGCCAGCTATTTCCAAAAATAATTTCCTGTTCCTGATCAAACCAATCTTGTGAAGTATACGCTTGGACGGGAAGGATGGGCATTTTTCTTTTTTCCATGATATGATCTAACGATTCTTTTTGATTTATTTAAGAGCAATTCGCAATTCAGCTTTTTCTACCTCATAATTTGCGTCCAAAGAATAAACTTCGAGGTCAAAAGTATTGGCCCGGTTTAAATCAGAGTCAAAAACCTTTGGCCACATTTCAGCGGGAAAATTTTCCGGGTCTTTTTCACTTTCAAAAACGGCAAATTGGACAGGGGGAATGGCAATGCCGGTCAAACCTTCATAAATGTTGTCAATATTTTCGGTACGAAATCCAATGGTTATTTTAAATTTCCCCGACGCCGGTTGCTCATAATCGGAATAAATTACGAATACCTTTTCATCCACGATATTTGGTATAGCGGGAGAAATATCATTTTTCAGAAAATAATCCCAAAGCTCTTGTAGGTGCGTTAAATGCAGGTTCTGCTCAAAAGTCGTTTCTGTTGAAATGCCGACGAAGTATTCCGTATTTTTTTGCGAGTAGGTTTTATATTTTAAAGGCGCCTTTTGAGTGGTGGCCACTTTTTGGTTAACTACTTTTTTTACTTGTTTTTCTGCCAAATTATTTGTTGAAACGGGAATCACAGCCTGTTCATTATTTCTCTCCGGCTGATATGTCCCAACTGATTTGGCGTGTATGCTTGGTGGGTTGGCCACCTTGTGTCCATAGTTTATCATTTGTGGAAAAAAAGAAGCAGTAACCATGTAAACGCACATCAGTATCCATGAAACCATAACTGACCAATATAATACAGGGCTCTGTTTTTTCTCAATTGGCTCCATGAAATAAGTAATGCCCGTAAATAAATCGGGAACAACCCAGAATAAAAAAAGTAAACCCCAGACCCATTCCCAGTCCATCAGCACTGCTACGTATACCATGATCAGTCCAAGTATGCTTCGCCATTTAAATGATTGTTTAGTTGCCATGTTAATTTGTTGGTTTGGTGAATAGCTGGGACAAAGTTGCACTAATTATTGGTTGGTTTTTTTGATGTATATCAAAAAAAATTGGACAGGTCTGCTTTGGCAACCTTTTCTCAGTTTAAAATCTGTGTGCCCTCTGCGAAACTCTGCGTAACAAAAAAATAAAATATTGTGCAGGTTTTCGCTGAAGAAGGCTACTTTATGATTTTTTATAGTAAGGTGGTAAAATAAAAAAGGCACCCCCGCGGGGGGTGCCAATAAGAAAAACACACTCTCTCTATTTTACATAAGTAGTTACGTCTGTGGTCTGGGATTTATTATAAAGACAAGTGAAAAAGGAAATTCCCTAAAAAAAATCTGTTAAAATTTTAATAATACCGTCATGGTCAAAGCACTTCAGTTAAAAGCACATTTTTTCCGCAGGAAACCGATTTTGACATAGGTCAAAAATATCCCGTTTTCTTTCCCGCAGATTTGCACTGTTCAATTATTTAAAACCTTCAAAGATGAGAGATCAATTAAATTTTCATTGCCTGATATTATTTTTCATGGCAACTGCTCTAAAGGCCCAGGTGTATGACGATTACCTGGGGGCGGGACACATGGAAGGCATCATGGTCATGTCCAGTTCCAATAGTGGGCAGGCCCAGGCAAATAACACAATTAACGGTAGTGGTCTGGAAATCGATGAGTATGGCGCCGCACGTTTTTTGGGATACGCTTCACTTGGCGCTGATTACGAGACCATCCAGCACGTTGCGGAGCAGGGAGTTTCCGATTGGTTGGATGCTCAATTTGCGATGGCCCCGGCCGTCAGTTTCAAAGATACCACATGGATGATCTGGGAACACTTCTGGCCACAATATGTGGATTTTTATGGCTACGATTTTATCGTTAACCATGGTGATGCGGTCATCCCGTATTGGTTTTATTGGAAAATGGCCTGGTGGAACAATATCTTGAAATCGGATGACCATGTGCGGCAAAGAACAGCGCAGGCGCTCAGCCAGATATTTGTGATTTCCGAAAAATCGAACTTACAGTTAAGTGGCCCCGGCATGGCGGATTATTACGATCTGTTGTATAAAAATGCGTTCGGTAATTTTCGCGACCTGTTGTATGATATTTCCCTGCATCCCATGATGGGTTTTTATCTAAGCCATATTAATAACCCCAAATCAGATGCTGCAAATAATATTCATCCCGATGAAAATTATGCCCGTGAAATTATGCAGTTGTTTTCCATTGGTTTATTTGAATTAAATAATGACGGCACCCGTAAAATAGATACAGAAGGGAATTTTATTCCCACTTATGATAACGAGGACATCAAGGAGTTTGCAAAAATATTTACGGGACTGGCCCCGTCCGGGTATTATTGGCCATGGGAAGATTATTCATGGTTGCCGGCTGCTTGGGGGGAGGAGTTTAATAATTCGCCCGCTTTTGTCGTCACCTGGGAGCCGATGATCCCGTTTGAAAACTGGCATGAGCCAGGCGAAAAACGATTGTTAAATGGACAGGTTGTTCCGGCAGGTCAAACTACCTTGGAGGATATTGATGATGCAATTGATAATTTATTTAATCATCCGAATGTCGGACCATTTATTGGTAAATTATTAATTCAGCGTTTGGTCAAATCTAATCCGACACCTGCTTATGTATCAAGAGTCGCCAATAAATTTAATGATAATGGAAATGGTACGAGAGGAGATATGCAGGCAGTTATTCGAGCCATTTTGACCGACGCCGAAGCATTGGATTGTTCATGGATCGAAGAGGAGCAGGCCGGCAAGTTACGGGAGCCCTTATTGAGATATACCCAGGCGCTGCGCGCATTTAACGCTTATAATCAATCCGGTAAATTATGGAATTGGGGGTATTTATTTGATGACGCGGTAAGCCAGGGCATATTGGCCTCACCGAGTGTATTTAATTTTTATTTGCCGGAATTTCAGCCCAATGGGCCGATCGCCGATCAGGACTTATTTGCCCCTGAATTCCAAATTCATACTTCGGCGACTTCCATCAATTTTATCAACCTTGCCTACGATTGGTTTGTCAATGATTATTATGGGGAAATAGCGACCCATGTCGGAGCTGCTTCTCATAATTCCCCCAGTTTTGAAATACAGGATTTAGATCCCGCCGATTATATTTATTTGGATTTGGATGACGAATATAATATGGCTTACGATGCTCCCGCATTGGTCGAGCGATTTAATTTAATGCTGACCGGCGGACTGCTTTCCGAAAATACCAAGACGTCAATTATTAATTCCGTAGAACAATTATCCGATCCGGTGCAGCGGGTAAGGGCCGCTTTGTTTTTATCTTTTATTGCACCGGAATACGCTGTTCAGAAATGAGGGGGGCAGACCGCTTTGCTGTCAGAGGTCAGACCGTCTGACTTCTGACAGCGAAGCGATCTGACAGCAAAGCGGTCTGACAGCAAAGCGATCTGACAGCAAAGCGATCTGACTTCTGACAACAAAAAAAATAAAAATGAAAAATAAAAATAAAATGAGCCGTCGTAAGTTTTTAGGTGCGGCACCATGTGCTGCCATCGGCTCCACTACTTTTTTGTCATCTATTTTAAATTTAGGTGTGGCTAATTCTTTGGCGGGCATGTCAAAAACAAACTTCACCGGCGGTGGTGATTATAAGGCAATGGTCTGTATTTTATTGTCGGGCGGAAATGACAGCTTTAATATGCTGGTGCCCCGCAATGGCAATCATTATGCGGAGTACGCCAACACCCGTTCGAACCTGGCACTGCCGCAGGGAGGCTTGTTGCCAATTAATTTTACCGATCAAAATGGGAAACAATTTGGCTTGCATCCATCGATGCCTGAAGTGCAGGCATTGTTTAATCAAAATAAATTATCATTTATTTCAAACATTGGGACGCTGGTAGAGCCTACTACAAAGAACCAATATTTAAATGGCGGGGTGCAAGTGCCAGTCGGGTTGTTGTCTCATGCTGATCAGATTCAGCAATGGCAGACTTCTATTCCACAGACTCGTTCTTCCAAAGGATGGGGCGGCCGCATGGCCGATATATTGCAGGCAGGAAATAGCAATCAAAATATTTCCATGAACATTTCTTTGTCAGGCACGAACATTTTCCAAGTTGGGAATAATGCTACAGAATACGCTATCAGGGCGTCAGCGGGAGGGAGCGTCGGCATTAATGTTTATGAAGGAAACAGTACATTGGACATGGCCCTGAAAAGTGGCACCGAAAGTTTATTGGCCCAGCAATACCAGGATATTTTTAAATCCACTTTTGCCAATAAAATAAATGACTCGCAGGCCAATCACGAGGAATTTAGTACGGCCATTCAACAAGCTCCAATTTTAAATACTTCTTTTTCCGATAATGCAGTTTCTGCCAATATGGAATTAATTGCCAGGACGATTGCAGTGCGGGATACGCTGAACGTAAATCGACAAACTTTCTTTATTAATTTCGGCGGATGGGACCATCACGACGAGGTGCTGGATAATCAAGTTGCCATGTTGTCGGTAGTGAGCAAGGCGTTGGCGGAATTTCAAACCGCGATGGAAGAATTAGGGCTGGCTGATTGTGTGACCACATTTACCATGTCTGACTTTGGCAGGACTTTAACGTCGAACGGCAACGGCAGTGATCATGCCTGGGGCGGCAATGTAATGGTCATGGGGGATAGTGTGAACGGAGGACAAATATTTGGTGAATATCCGTCTCTTGCATTAAATGGAAACGACGATATCGGTGGTGCTATTTTATTGCCTACTATTTCCACGGATGAATATTTTGCGGAATTGTCCAAATGGTTTGGTGTGCCGAACGGCGACCTGAATTATGTATTGCCGAATATTGGTAATTTTTATGATCCAAACAGCGCCGACCTGCCGATTGGTTTTATGAATATTTAATTGAAAAAATAAGGTACACAGAAACATAGGGCATATAGAGTTTAATAGAAAAATATCTATGTGTTCTATGTTTCTATGTGTTAAAAAAAATAAGAGATGAAAAATATATTCACCATCATATCATTGGTGTTCCTGGCAAATAACTTTTACGCCCAGTGTGTCTCCGAAGCCCATTCCAATAATAAAAACGATGCCTGGCTTTCCTGTGAAAAACGAGCGAGCCCAAATCCTGACCGGGCCAGTTCACATTGGGTGCTTTATGACCTTGGATATGTTTACAGTATTGGTGCTACCAAAATCTGGAACTATAATGTACTTGGAGAAACCGATAGAGGCATGAAGAATATTTTTATTGATTATTCTGTCAATGGGACAAGCTGGAACGAAGCCACGGCTTTTCAGTTGGATGAAGCCCTTGGCAATAATAATTATGTGGGGCAGGACGGCCCCTATTTAAATCAAATAAATGCTCGATATATTTTAATTACCGCAATGGACACTTGGGGGAATAATGGTTGTGCCGGTCTTTCCGAAGTACGGTTTGATCTGGAGGGAACAGTCGCTGTTGAAAGTGTTTTTAAAGAAAGGCCAGCCGTTAAGCTGTTTCCCATTCCCGCCTCAGACCAATTAAATGTCAATGCTGATTTTTTAATAGCAGAAATAATAATTGTTAATGCATCGGGACATGAAATAATGCGCTCAAAAAAAATTGATAAAATCGATATTTCCTATTTAAATGATGGGATGTATTTTTTAAAAATAATCAATGAAAATAATGAAGTGACGACGGAGCGATTTGTAAAACAAAGACTATAATCTTTTTTTACAACAGGTGGTCAGGTTAAATCAATTTATAAGAGGATTGCATGGCCACTTGTTTAAATTATTTTTTCTTTCTGATCCGACTCAACGTTTCTTGTGAAATGCCCAACAAGGAAGCCAAGTGCCCTAAATTTACTCGCAGTGTAATATCCGGAAAATAAGATAAAAACAGGTCATATTTTTCTTTGGCAGTCATGAACGAGTATCCTTTGGAGTACAGGTCCAAAAAGGCAAATTGTTCTTCCACGATCAAACGGCCAATTTTTTCAAAGGCAGGATCTGATTTATATAATTGCTGTAAATTTTCATGGGAAATATACTGGACAACGGATGTCTCCAACGCTTCAATATTTTCAAAGCTGCTTTCTTGGTTCAAGAAACTATACCATGCCGTAAAAAACTGATCTTCCCGGTAAATCCATGAAGTGATATCTTTTCCGTCGTTCAGGAAAAAGCTACGGACCGTTCCGCTTTCTAAATAATATAGCGTCCGGCAGTATTGACCCGTTTTGAGCAACGAGTCTCCTTTGGAAAATGTGGTGGTCTGGAAGGCTTGCTCAAGAATGGATAACTGTTTTTTTTCGAGCCGGATTTTATGCTGCAGGTTGGCTGTTAATTGCTCCATAAATTGCGAATGTGGAGTGACCAGGGTGGCCGTTCTCACTTTTATTTTTTAATTAATTTTTCGGTAAAAACTCCACCCTCGTTTTTTATGATTAAAACATAAAGCCCCATTGGTAGAAAAGATATATCCATATATTTATCCGCAAAGGCATTAAAAACAACTTTCCCTGATATGTCTGTAATTTGCATTGAATGATCAGGAAAATTATTTTCGATAAATAAATGCCCGCCAGTAGGGTTGGGATAAATGGTTGTTTTATTATTTGGCCGAATTGTTAATTCATCATTTGAAATTAAATCGCTAAAGACCCTCACCAATCCATCACCATCAAAATTAGTGGTAAATTGAGGTGCACCGACAGCTACCCGACCCCCGTCTTCGGAAAAAGAAATGGCCGCCCCCATGGCGTCTCCATTTACCTCTCCATTGATGTCATTGATGAACACCCAATCATTTCCATTGTACTCGTATAAACGGGCAATTCCTGCATTACTGAACCGGGCACCCAGGGCGACCCGGTTGCCGGCAGGTGACATGGCAATATTCCAGCCCGAGAGCTCATCGGGCTCTCCATTGATATCAGAGCCGACCTGCACCCAGTCCATGCCATTAAAATCATAGACCCGCAATTGGCCGGCATTATTGCCTGCTTCCGAATTGAATGGGGCGGAGACAGCAACCCGGTTGCCGTCGGCGGAAAGAGAGGCGGAAAAGCCCGTTTGTTCTTTTTCCAGGTTGCCGGCAATGCTGTTGCCCACTTGCACCCAGTCCGTTCCGTTGTAATCAAAAATTCGCACGTATCCAATGTCATCCAATTGGCCATCATAGCGATGAGCCCCGACCAAAATGCGGGCACCATCCGCCGAAATACCAACCGCTAACCCGGAAAAATCATCTTCATTTTCACCGGCAATGCCATTGCCGACTGGCTCCCAATCCGTTCCATTGTATTCATACACAGCAGTATACCCGGCGAATCCGCCGACCGGTCCGCCAGTCGTCCAGGGAGCGCCGACCACTACTCGTGAGCCGTCACCGGACATGGCAACTGCATCTCCCCAACGATTGGTGTCGTAAGGAGCATTGCCCAATATTTCATTGCCCAACAACTCCCAGTCATTCCCGTCATATTCAAACACCTGAACCTGCCCAATGTCTCCTATGCCTGGGCCACTATTGAAAGGGGCTCCGACTGCTACCCGTTTGCCATCGGCGGACAATGCAACGCTGGTACCAAATTTATCACCCGCAGCTTTACCAAACAGGCTGCTTCCCAATTGGACCCACTCGTCGTTCTCTAATTGGTAAATGCGTGCCTGCCCCGTAACATCTCCTGAAGAGGTAGCTGTCGGCGCACCGGTTGCAACCCGGGTGCCATCGGCAGAAATGGAGACGGAGCTGCCGACCGTTTCGCCAAAAGCTTGCCCAATAATGTCATTGCCGACCTGAATTTGACCGAAAGTATAAAGAGTGAAAAACAGGGAGAATAGCAAGCAAAAGATTTTTTTCATGATTCAAAATTGGGTGAGAAATCAGAGAATGCCGAAATATAGCCAGAAAACAAAAAAGTGGAATTAAATAAGGGAAGGAAAGTAAAAAGGAAGGTTCGGAAAGGAGGTCTTAAAAAGCAACGGCACCCCCTCAGGGATGCCATTGTGAAAACACGCTCTCTCTATATTTTTGAATTCGGATGTAAGGGGTTTTGTGTGGTTCCGCTATAAAGACAACTCAAAGGCGATTTCCCCTTACTCGATTTTGTTAAAATTTTCATAAGAAATAAAAGAGATACTTTTTTTGAAATACGTGTCTTTGTCTTTGAATTTTGTTCATGACACAAGTAGAAAAAAAGTACACTTTTGTCCAATAATTATTGCACAAGGACCATTGGCCTTCGCCGTTTTCCGGCCGGTCAATTTGTCTGGGTCATGTTGTACACAGTGTTGGAAAGGCGTCATTCTCTGCGAGCTTTGTGGTCTCTGCGCTAAATCTTACCAATGATCACGCAAATTTCGCAAAGGAGTTTATGGTTATAGCTGATACCTTCAAACAAACGTAATCAACTCTTCATCCAAATGTGGCAGTTCATTAAAACTGAGTAGGTTGAATTTATTTTTTGAAAAAAGAAAAGTTGTAAAGGAAGTATTGCGCACTGAAAAATTCATGGCAGCTACTTTTTTTTCATCCTGAATATTTAGTGCTTCAGCGGTGATGGAAGAAATGGTGCCGCCTGAAGTAAAAATGCCGACCGTCTCGCCCCGGCCCGTGTTTGCTAAAATATTATCCAATCCTTTTTTTACCTCCTTTCTGAAATTTGCCCACGGTTCGAAATTTTTTATTTCAATACTGCCCGTTGCCCATTCATCCATAAAGTACTGAAATATCAGCAGGCTGTTTCTTCTTTTTAAGGCCGGTTTGGCTATTATTTCTTCACTCCATTTTTTTATCTGCGGATTTTTTTCAATTAAGATGGGGAGGGCATCGCCCATGGCTTCGGTTCCTGCGTGTTCTTTCAGTTCAGCTAATTGGACAGGGGCAGGCACGTTTATTTTATTTTTTGAAAATAGATCCGCCACTATTTCAAAAGTATGTTGTTGCCGTTTTAATGGACCAACGAAGATCTTGTCGAATGTTATTTTTTTATGCACTAAATAATTAGCCAATGCCAATGATTGTTGTTCGCCCTTCTGCGAAAGTTGGTCATAATTATTGGCCAGAAAAGAGGCTTGGGCATGGCGAAAGAAAAAAAGCTTACTCATTATATTATATTAAAAACAACTCGGATTGCTAATCCGGGCAAGCGGACCCGGGTTAACAATCCGAGTGGCTGAATTGCAAAAGTATAAAAATTGACACTATGTCATTTTTGGATTTTTTTATAATTTGGCTTTTGATAAGCAACACCGAACAATGAGCAAAAGAGAATTAAATAAGGTGATTATAAGGGAAAGGCTGTTGAAGGAGGCCTTGCGTTTGTTCTCTGAAAAAGGGTTTGAGCAAACGACGGTAGCCGATATCGTAGCGGCTTGTGAAATTGGTCGGGGAACGTTTTACAATTACTTTTCAGATGTAAAAAATATTTTTGATGCGGTGATTGACCGTGTTACGGAAGAAGTGCAGGAAGTAGTGAAAGAGGCTCGTCAGGAGGCCACCAGTATTTACGAACTGATGTATTATTCTTTTAAAAGTTATTTTGAATTTGCGTCGGATGAACGGTTAAAGGATTTTCACAGAAAAAACCAGGCATATATTCGGAGCACTTCCTATGGCAGTGAAAGTATTAACCGGATTGTAGATGATATTCGTAAAGACCTGACCACCCATAAAACCCTGGGGCGTTTTGATAACGAAGTCGACTTTCAATTGTTGAGTTTTGTATTGGTCGGTGCCCCCGTTGAATTGTTTTTAAATATACATGCTACCGACGTTGATATTTCCACTGAAAAGATGGCGACTTTTTTAGCGCAATTATTTACCAAGGGAATTTCCGGAAAGTAACTCGGATTGTTAAACCGAGCAGCCTCTAGGAAGTAATTCGGATTGTTAATCCGAGCAGCCTGATTTTTTGGATGATTATTTTTTTAAACAATTCCATAAATAAACTCCTATCTGTTTTTCTATTCACTTCTCTTATGCTTTCCAGCGAGTCAAAAAAGAAAGATCGTTTTTCATGAACCAGGGGGCGCTGCCAGATGAAATTGTCGAAAAGTTGTTTTGCCGGAGCATTTAAAGGAGTCGCCATATTTAAAGAATTTTATGTCTGGGGCGGTTGGTCGGTGCGAAATATATTCAATGGCTATTCAGGTTGGTTTGATGACAATGCTTCTTTGTTGTTGCCATTGCTGCCAAAAGAAAAAGCGGAAAAATTGCAGCCTTGTTTGGTGGCAATGAAGAATTATTAAAAAAACAAAAACTGCCCGGAAAGGATGTTGTACCGCCAAAGTACCTTAGGCAACGCGTCCAATGTGATGAAAGGCACATAAGTCAATATTCCCCTTTTCCCTCTTTGCCTAACATTTGAATATATGAACAAGTGTTCATATATTTATCCCCCCATTTAGCTTTTCTGAGGAACAAAATTTTTGCGACATGATTATCGAACAAATCTATACAGGCTGCCTGGCGCAGGGGGCCTATTACATTGAGAGTGAAGGGGAGGCGGCCATCATTGATCCGTTGCGGGAGACCGAGCCTTATATGAGGAAGTTAAGGGATCAGGGAGCGAGTTTGAAATATATTTTTGAAACACATTTTCATGCGGACTTTGTATCTGGGCACCTTGACCTGGCGCAGAAAACAGGTGCAAAAATCATTTATGGCCCGAATGCGGAGACCAAATATGAAAAACATCTGGCTGATGACGGAGAGGAATTTGGACTGGGCAAGTTGACAATTCGGGTCTTGCATACACCAGGGCACACGCCCGAAAGCACTACTTTTTTATTGTTGGATGAAAATCGAAAAGAGCATGCCATTTTTACGGGCGATACCTTATTTATCGGTGATGTCGGCCGCCCTGATTTGGCACAGAAAAGCGGGGAATTGACGAAGGAGGATCTGGCGGGATGGCTATATGACAGCCTCCGGCAAAAAATTATGCCGCTTCCGGACGAAGTCATTGTTTACCCGGCACACGGAGCGGGTTCTGCCTGCGGCAAAAACATGAGCAGCGAGACCTGGAGTACGCTCGGTCTGCAAAAAGAAACCAATTATGCCCTGCGGGCCGGTATGTCCAAAGAGGAGTTTATAAAAGAAGTGACCGATGGTTTGTTGCCGCCACCTCAATATTTTGCCAAAAATGCAAAGCTGAATAAGACCGGTTATGAAAGCATAGACACGGTGATGAAAAGGGGAGCGTTGCCATTGTCGCCGAGAGAATTTGAAACAGCTGCCAATGAGACGGATGCCCTGCTGCTGGACGTCCGTTCCAAGGAAGAATTTGTAAAGGGTTTTATACCAAATTCCATCTTTATCAGCCTCGATGGGAGTTTTGCGCCGTGGGTCGGTGCCCTGGTCCCAGACCTGATGCAACCCATCCTCATTATTGCACCGAAAGGCCGTGAGGAAGAGACCGTGAAGCGCCTGGCAAGGGTCGGTTATGATAATGCTATTGGCTATTTAAAAGGTGGGCTTGATGCCTGGAAAGCGGAAGGCCGGGAGGTGGATGCCATCAAAACGATTGATGTTGCCACTTTGGAAAGCACTTATCAAAACAACCGCGAAATAAATATTCTCGACGTCCGCAAACCCGGTGAATGGGAGGGGGAGCACATCGAAACCGCCCAACACTTTGCCCTCGATTACATCAATGATCAAATGAGCGAGGTGAGCCGGGACCAAGAGTATTACCTCCATTGCCGGAGTGGCTATCGCTCGACCGTTGCTGCTTCCATTTTAAAGGCAAGAGGCTTTGAGAAGCTGATCAATGTGCATGGCAAGTTCAATGATATTGTAGCGTCGGACATTCCGACATCCGATTATGTATGCCCCTCGACATTGAAGGAATAAAGTGGCAATCCCGCACCCCGGCCCCTAAAGGGGAGCTTCCACCCATAATAAAGAAATGGGCGTGTGGCGACTCCCCTTTAGGGGCCGGGGGTGCGGGCGGTAAATTAGTTTTAAAAAAGAAATACCAACTAAATGAGATATGGATTTGTAATCGACAACCGCAAATGTATCGGTTGTCACGCCTGTACCACCGCCTGCAAATCAGAGCACAACGTGCCCGTTGGCGTCAACCGAACGTGGGTGAAACAGGTGGAGAAAGGAGTATTCCCGGATACACGCCGACTCTTCTCTGTACTGCGTTGCAACCACTGCACCGATGCGCCTTGCGTGGAAATCTGCCCTACGGAAGCTTTATATTATCGCAACGATGGCATTGTAGATTTTGATAAAGACCGTTGTATTGGTTGTAAATCCTGCATGCAGGCCTGTCCTTACGATGCTTTGTACATTGATCCTGAAACGCATACGGCTGCTAAGTGTAATTATTGCGCCCACCGCATAGATGTCGGTTTGGAGCCAGCCTGTGTGAATGTCTGCCCAGAGCATGCCATCATTTCCGGCGACATGGAGAACCCCAATACAGAAATCGCAGAGCTGCTGGCAAGACAGCAAGTATCCGTCCGTAAATACGAGAAAGGGACTAACCCAAACCTCTTCTACATTGATGCCGACGAAGCCTCGCTCACGCCAGCAGCGACTCCAGCTACCGGGGAATATTTCTGGAACTCACAAACACTTGGCGTTGGTCATTTTGCCAAGGAAGCGGAAAAAATGGCATTCTCCAATGGAGACGTAGTGACTGCGGTCATGGAGGCCAATAACCAGTATGACCTGTCTGGTGATGTTGCAAAGAATGGTTCCAAAAAATCGGTAGCGGTGTTGATGGGCAAGGAGGCCCGCCGTATTTATGATACGCCGAACAAGGGCGTTTTGTGGGGATGGGAAGTGAGCGGGTATGTGTGGACGAAAGCAATTGCAGCAGGCGTGTTTTTAGTAGCATTTATGAAAGAGCTTGTCTTTGATACCAATATGGGGTCCATGTTCATGACTGGAAACTGGATGACATGGGGCATTTTGGTCAGCTTGGCATTTTTGGTAGTTACGGGATTGCTCCTCATAAAAGACCTTGACCAACCTAAAAGGTTCTTGTACGTACTGCTCCGGCCCCAATGGAGTTCCTGGCTGGTAAAAGGAGGATATGCAATAACCGCTTTTGGAGGGTTGTTGACGCTGATCCTGGTGGCTTTTTATTTCAGGTGGTTTGGCATATTGCCGATTTTAAAATGGGCTTGTGGGGTGACTGCGGTTTTTGTGGCAAGCTATACTGCTTTCCTTTTTGCGCAGGCAAAAGGACGGGATTTCTGGCAAAGTCCTTCATTGGCATTGCATATGATTTTGCATGCCGTAATGGCGGGGGCTGCATTTTTTGCTGTTTTGAACCTGGTATTTTTCTACGGAGAAGGGCCGGTCGACTTTTTGAAAAACATTCTGTACTTCTCTGTCGGCCTGAATCTGCTCACCATCTTTTTTGAAATATATACCCCTCACCCGACCAAAGATGCCAAAACGGTTGTGGACATGATCACCAAAGGAAGGTACGCCAAATCTTTCTGGGGCGGAGCTATGTTGCTGGGCAATGTTATGCCATTGGTGTTGTTGATTATTGGTTTCAAAGGCGCACTGCCAATATCCGGTGTGCTGGTCTTGGTGGGTATTTTGATTTTAGAAAAGATATGGGTGGAAGCCCCCCAAAGAATACCACTGACGTAACACGGACGGCCAGTGCATGAAGTAAAACGTAACTCGGATTGTTAATCCGAGAAAACAAGCTGCTCGGATTAACAATCCGAGTTACGTGTGAAGTCATTGAAAGCAGGGTTTGGCCAGGTAAAATCCCAATCTGCCCAGTGCTTAACTAAATGGGCTTTTACAGGATTCTGCAAAACGTACTCGACTTTGAAGCGCAGGTCATCTCGATCTCGAACAAGGTTGTCGTAGCTTTCAGGGTGCCAAAAAGGTGTTCCTTTGTTATTCAAAATCAGATTAGCTTTTTTAGCTGTATAAATTTTAATTGATTGTAAAATTCGGAACAAAGGTTTTTGAATTTGATACAAAATAAGGTGAACGTGGTTAGGCATGATACAAAAACAGATGAGCTTGTATCTTTTCTGGTTGTGCCAGTAAAGCAAGCAATCATAAACAACTTGGGCAATGGGTGGCGATTTTAAGTGAGTAGGCCCAAAGTCGTTAGAGTCTAAAAGGGAATCGTATTTTCCAAAATAATTGATCCTTTCTGATCGGATTGCACTTTTTGCCATTAGAGGGTCTTTAATCACCTCCTTTATTTCCTTGATCTTGAAATCACGCTGCTCCTTTAACGACAGCCATTTTTCCTTGGGCAGGCTGTTGCAAAGGCGAAAACAAATATTGAATACGCCATCTGGCGGTTGTATATGAGGGAGGTTTCTCTTGTAGTGCGTTTTCTCCATAATGAATGTATCTCGGAACGAACGTAACTCGGATTGTTAATCCGAGGAATCGGGCTGCTCGGATTAACAATCCGAGTTACTGCGAGTCAAAAATAATAAAATGGCTAAAAAACATTCTTTCATCGAATCCATTGCTGAAAAGCTCGGCATCATCCCCAACCTGCACCAGGAGCGGGAGCAGAACCTTGATCGCCTGACCGAAGAAGGCCAGCTTACGCAATTCCCGCCAATGGAGCAGTGGGATGACTGGACAGAGTACGATGCGCAGGAGCACCCCAGGAAAGTAAAACGCAACTACACCATTGTGCCAACTACGTGCTTCAATTGCGAAAGTGCCTGCGGCCTTACGGCTTATGTCGATAAAGACAGCCAGCGGATTCGAAAATTTGAAGGCAACCCATGCCACCCTGGCAGCCGCGGACGAAACTGTGCCAAAGGGCCAGCGACCATCAACCAAATTACCGACCCGGACCGCATTTTATATCCATTGAAAAGAACGGGGAAAAGAGGCGAAGGGAAATGGGAGCGGGTCACCTGGGACAGTGTTTTGGATGACATTGCCGGGCGGATTCGGAAGGCGCTCGAGGAAGGAAGGAACAATGAAATTGCCTACCACGTGGGACGGCCCGGCCATGAAGGGTACGCCAACCGGGTACTACAGGGCTGGGGGGTAGATGGACACAACAGCCACACTAATATCTGTTCCTCCGGCGCTCGGTTTGGCTACAATCTCTGGTACGGTTACGACCGGCCCTCACCGGATCATGCCAACGCCAAATTCATTTTATTGATTTCCGCACATTTGGAAAGTGGACATTATTTCAACCCCCATGCACAGCGCATTATCGAAGGTAAAATGAAAGGGGCAAAACTGGCCTGTATGGACCCCCGCCTTTCCAATACGGCGAGCATGTCCGACTATTGGATGCCGACCTATCCGGGTTCGGAAGCGGCAGCACTCCTGGCGATGGCCAAAGTGATTTTGGACGAAGGGCTATACAACCGGCCCTTCCTTGAAAACTGGACGAATTGGGAGGAGTATTTAGAAAAACGCCACCCGGACGTGGAGGTGACTTTTGAAAATTATATTGATAAAATGCAGGAGGAATACGCAGCCTTCACCCCTGCATTTGCAGAGCAGGAAACAGGTGTTCCGGCAGCAACCATCTTGGAAGTAGCGAGGGGCATCGGCGAGGCGGGCGAACGTTTTGCCTCCCACAACTGGCGGAGCGCTGCGAGTGGCAACCTGGGGGGCTGGTGTGTATCGAGGGCACTGCATTTTCTACAGGTATTGACGGGGAGTGTGGGTACGGTCGGTGGCACCTCTCCCAACAGTTGGAACAAGTTCAAGCCAAAATTTTTTGACACACCTCCCGGACAAAAGTTTTGGAACGAGCTGCATTTTCCGAAGGAATACCCATTGGCGTTTTTTGAAATGAGTTTTCTCCTGCCACATTTTTTGAAAGAAAAACGAGGCAAAATGGATGTCTACTTCTCGCGGGTGTTCAACCCTGTTTGGACCTACCCCGATGGCTTTTCATGGATGGAAGCTTACCTGGACGAGGAGAAATTTGGACTCCACATTGCAATGACCCCGACGTGGAACGAAACGGCCTTCTTTGCCGACTATGTGCTGCCAATGGGCCACTCCGCCGAACGGCATGACCTGAACAGCTACGCAACGCATTCGGGAATGTGGATTGCTTTCCGGCAACCAGTGCTGAGGGAGGCGGCCCGGCGGGCAGGGAAAGAGGTCGAGTTCACCTATGAAGTCAACCCTGGCGAGGTGTGGGAAGAGGATGAATTTTGGATTGAACTGAGCTGGCGCATCGATCCTGATGGTCGCCTTGGTGTGAAAAAACATTTTGAATCACCTTACCGGAAAGGGGAGAAGATCAACATCAACGAGTATTACCAGTTCATTTTTGAAAACACCAAAGGGCTGCCGGAGGCCGCTAAAAAAGAAGGTTTGACCGAACTGGAGTACATGCGTAAATACGGGGCCTTCGAGGTAGAAAAACACAGCTACCAAAAGTATTTAAACGAATTGACCGATGAGCAAATGCGCGGCGCCAACGTGGATGATAAAACCCAAGTAGTCAGTAAAAATGGGAAGCAGATTGGCGTGCGGGTAGGGAATAAATTTTACGCGGGCTTTCCGACCCCTTCCCGTAAAAATGAATTTTATTCCCAGACGATGGTCGACTGGGGCTGGCCTGAATACGCAACGCCCGTTTACATCAAAAGCCATATCCATCCGGAGAAATTGGATAAAGAAAAAGGGGAGTACTGCCTTGTGCCAACTTTCCGTCTTCCGACCCTGATCCACTCCCGGTCGGGCAATGCCAAGTGGCTTACGGAAATTTCCAACCGCAACCCCATCTGGATGCACCCGGAAGATGCCAAACGCTGGGGCTTTATAACCGGAGACCTCGTGCGCCTGAATACCGATATTGGTTATTTCATCGACAAAGTCTGGGTGACGCAGGGCATGAAGCCAGGGGTTATTGCCTGCTCGCATCACCTCGGCCGGTGGCGCCGCAAGCAAGACGCCGGTAACCGTTGGGCGACCAATACCGTCCGTATCGAAAGTGATGGCGAAGGTGGCTGGAAAATGCAGACCATTTCCGGTATCAAGCCTTTTCAAAGTAACGACCCGGACAGTAAACGCATCTTCTGGACGGATGGCGGTGTACACCAGAATATAACCCACGCAGTCCATCCCGATCCGATCAGCGGTATGCATTGCTGGCACCAGCGGGTACGTATCGAAAAACCACATCCAGGTGATAAATACGGCGATCTTTTTGTCGACACGAAGAAGTCATTTGAAAATTACAAAGAGTGGCTGAAAATGACCCGCCCTGCACCCGGCCCGAATGGATTGCGGCGGCCTTTGTGGTTCAAGCGGCCATTGCGGCCATCGGAGGAAATGTATTATTTGAATGGCAGGCCGAGTGAAAATGGAAGATCGAAGGAAGGCAAGGAAAAGGAGGAGAGCGCAATTTGAATATTTTTAAACACATAGGCACATAGAACACATAGATTTTTAATCAAAATAATCTATGTGCCCATGTGTTTAAAACTGGATGAGGTATGGAATCTTGCGCACACGTTCAGCCTTGCAATCCATTGTAACCCTTATCACTGACACCCATCCCCAGACTTGATACTTTTGTGGTCAAATCAAGCATTGCACCACATGAATATCAAGCAATTTATACCAGCCCTCGACTGGCTTCCCAGATACGATAAAAAGAACCTGAAAGGTGATCTCTCTGCCGGCCTGACGGTCGGAGTGATGCTCATCCCACAAGGAATGGCCTATGCCATGATTGCCGGTCTGCCGCCGATTTATGGCCTGTACGCTTCAACTGTTCCATTGATTATTTATGCGTTGTTGGGGACGTCCCGCCAATTGGCCGTAGGGCCGGTGGCGATGGTTTCCCTGCTGACGGCGGCGGGGATCGGAGCAATTGCCGAAGGGGGCACGGAGACATATGTCATGCTGGCCATTGCGCTGGCCTTTTTTGTGGGGGTGATCCAATTTTTATTGGGAGTATTCCGCCTGGGTTTTTTGGTCAATTTTCTTTCCCATCCGGTCATCAGTGGGTTTACCTCGGCGGCGGCGCTGATCATAGGGCTGAGTCAATTGAAGCATCTGTTAGGAGTGGAAATTGCCCGCAGCCACCACGTGCACGAAATTTTAATGCAGGCGTTTGAAAAAATCGGGGAAATAAACTGGGCCACATTTGCTATCGGGATAGGTGGGATATTTTTGATAAAAGGTGTGAAAAAAATCAATCCATCCATTCCAGGGCCATTGCTGGCGGTCGTGTTTGGAATATTGGCCGTATGGGGTTTGGGGCTTGCCGGACAGGGAGTAAAAATAGTCGGGGAGGTGCCGGGCGGTTTACCATCGTTCGGTGTACCTGTTTTTGATATGGCCACGATTCAAACTTTGCTCCCGGTCGCCTTGGCTATTTCACTGGTCAGTTTCATGGAAAGCATTGCGGTAGCAAAAGCCATTCAGTCCAAGCATAAAGATTATAAGGTGGAACCCAATCAGGAGTTGATTGCACTCGGCGCAGCCAATATCAGCGGTGCTTTTCTGCAATCTTATCCGGTGACCGGCGGTTTTTCCAGAACGGCTGTGAATGATCAGGCAGGCGCCAAGACCGGCATGGCCTCCATCATCAGCGCTGCTCTGATTGTTTTGACGTTGTTGTTTTTTACGCCACTGTTTTATTATTTGCCGAAGGCGATCCTGGCCTCGGTGATCATGGTTGCTGTTTTTGGTTTGATTGATGTGCAGGAAGCCAAACACTTATGGCATGCCGACCGCTCCGATTTTTGGATGCTCGTTGTCACTTTTGTTGCTACGCTCGGATTGGGAATTGAACAGGGAATCGGCATCGGAGTGATCCTTTCTCTGGCCGTGATTATTTTTCAAACCACCCGTCCACATATCGCAGAATTGGGTAAAGTGCCCGGCACTCATTTTTATAGAAACGTAGAACGCTTCAGGCAGGTCGAGGAGAGGAAGGACCTGTTGATTGTTCGATTTGATGCACAACTATATTTTGCCAATATTAATTATTTCAGGGATAAAATGGAAGAATTAATTATTGCAAAGGGAAATGACTTAAAAACGATAATTATTAATGCGGACAGTATCAACAATATGGACAGCAGCGCTATTCATGCGGTCGATGATTTAGTGACTGACTGGCGGGGCAATCATTTAAATGTATATTTTACAGGAGTCAAAGGCCCGGTACGGGACGCAATGGTCAAAGGACATTTAATGGACAAAATAGGCGAGCATAATTTTTTTATGAGTGTGCAGGAAGCAGTGGATTTTTGCGATTTAAATGAAAATAAAAACGGCAAGCCAAACCATGGAGAATTTGTGATGCAAACGAATGTTTAATATTAATAGAGATGAAAAATGAAGAATGAAAAATGAAAATTTTGTTTCATTCTTCATTTTTCATTCTTCATTCTCCATTGTGACCCCTGTCACGGAAGTAACCTCCAAAACCCTCTTTCTTTGTACCATCAACTTTTGATCGACCATAATTGTTTGTCAACTTAAAATTCAAAAAAATGAAAGTAGAACAAATTTATACCGGCTGCCTGGCCGAGGCAGCCTATTATATAGAAAGTGAGGGCGAGGCGGTGATTATTGATCCATTGCGGGAAACACAGCCTTATCTGGATAAATTGGCAGCGGAAGGCGCCGAACTAAAATATATTTTCGAAACGCATTTCCATGCAGACTTTGTTTCCGGTCATCTTGATCTGGTGAAAAAAACAGGGGCAACGATCGTCTTTGGCCCCAATGCGGAAACTGGTTATGATATCCATCAGGCGAAAGACGGCGAAGAATTGAAAGTCGGAAAAATCACTTTTAAAGTACTGCATACACCGGGGCATACGATGGAGAGTACCACCTATCTGTTGCGGGATGAAGAGGGTACGGATTACTCCATTTTTACCGGCGATACTTTATTTCTTGGCGATGTCGGGCGTCCTGATTTGGCAATCAAACAGGGAAAACTGACCCGTGAAGATTTGGCCGGTTTCCTCTTTGACAGCCTGCGTGAAAAAATATTGCCCTTGGCGGACGAAGTGATTGTATACCCCGGACATGGGGCCGGTTCGGCCTGTGGCAAAAACCTGAGCAAAGAAACCTGGGGCTACCTGGGGGACCAAAAAAAATTGAACTATGCCCTGCGGGCCGACATGACGAGAGCAGAATTTGTGCAGGAAGTGACCGCAGGACTGACACCGCCACCACAATATTTTGCCAAAAATGCCATGATGAACAAGGCCGGCTATGAAAGCTTTGACAAAGTACTCGAAACCGGGAAGGTTGCGCTGACCCCTGCCCGCTTTGAGGAACTGGTTGAGACGGAAGAGGCGCTGATGCTCGACACCCGCAGTGCCGATGAATTTGCCCGTGGACATGTGCCGAATTCTATCTTTATCGGCATCGACGGCAGTTTCGCCCCCTGGGTCGGGGCGCTCATCACAGATATAAAACAACCCATCGTTATCATCGCGCCAAAAGGCCGGGAAGAAGAGGTGGTAACCCGTTTGGCGAGGGTCGGATATGATCAGACACTTGGCTATTTAGAAGGTGGCGTCGAGGCCTGGAAAGCGGCGGGCAAGGAAATCGATCAGGTTACTTCCATCACGGCTGATGAGTTAGCAGGAAAAATGACCAACCAACTGGACGGATTTATTTTGGACGTTCGCAAACCGACCGAATTCCTGTCCCAGCATGTAGTCGGAGCCACCAATTTTCCACTCGATTACATCAACAAAAACATGAACCGCCTCGACCGGGACGAGACTTATTATCTGCACTGCCTGGGTGGCTACCGTTCGATGATTACGGCTTCCATCTTGCGGGCAAGGGGCTATCAGCATTTAATCGATGTAAAAGAGGGCTGGAGGGCCATCGAGGAAAGTGCTGTGCCGAAAACGGAACATGTCTGCCCGACAAAGATGACGCAAGAAGTGATTGATGAAGCGGTAGCGGCTGTGGCTTGAAAAAATACATTAGGGTGATTTTATAAAAAGTCGGAAAGCTGCGTTGTCATTTTTGTGGACGACGCAGCTAATTTTTTTAAGTTTAACCCCAAATAATAAAAATAAATTTTCTCTGTTTAAACTCTGCGTCTTCTCAGCGTAACTAAAAAATTAAAAGTTGCGCAGAGATATTTTACTTTCCATTTAGTTTGATTAATTGCGCATCTTATTTTTCAATCAATTTAAACTCCGATACTCCGTGGGACTCATGCCCGTTTTATTTTTAAATACTTTACTAAAGTGCTGCGGATATTCAAAGCCCAAATCATAGGCGACCCGGCTGACCGACTCCAGTGAATTTAATAACTTGGTTTTTGCCCTGTTGATTAAATAATCATGGATGTGTTCCTGGGCATTTCTTCCCGTTTCTTTTTTTAATAAATCGCTTAAATAATTAGGCGACATATTTAATTCGGTACCACAATATTTTACGGACGGGATGCCGTGCATTAAAGGTTTGTCTGAGCTGTAATAATCTTTTAATAAATGATCAAATTTACTGACCACGTCTTTATTTAAATTGGTGCGCGTATAAAATTGGCGATCGTAATAACGCGTACAATAATCCAGTAATAATTCAATATTGGAGACAATTAATTTTTGACTGTGCCGGTCAATGTTTTGGGAATATTCGGTTTCAATTTTTTTAACAATTTCGGTCACCCATTTTTTTTCATCGTCGGAAAGGTGCAGCGCTTCGTGAACATCGTAGGAAAAGAAATTGTACTGGTCAATATTTTGTCCAAGTTCGGATTTGCGGATCAGGTCGGGATGAAACATCAACGCCCATCCATCGCCTTCCCGGTCAATTTCCTTTTCAACAAAACTCAGCGCCTGGTTTGGTTCGGTAAAAATCATGGTGCCTTCCTGGAAGTCATATGAATTCCTCCCGTAGGTCATGGTGCCGGAAACCCCTGATTTGAGGCTGACCTGATATAAATCAATTACGTAGGTAAAATCCCCAAAGTCGAAATTGGTCATATGCTGATTTATACGGATGACAGAGACCAAAGGATGTTTAGGTTTTGGCAAGCCTAAAAAATCGTGTATTTGGGAAATGGATTTTATGCGCAAAATATTTTTCATGCTTATTTTTTAAAAATAAATTTAAGCAGGCGGCCAAAATTATGTACGAGGAAAAATGACACTTTTTTTCTGGTCAAAGTTTGACTTCCAAGTTTTAAAATTCTTTTTTGGGCGAATAAAAAATGTCATTTTTTTGATCACCTGCTTAAATATTAAATAAATAACCACCAACGATTTTGTACCGTAGAAAATGGATTGAATATTTCACCTAAAGCAGGTGTCAAATAATCCATGTTTTTTTCAATTGCAGCGCTGACAAAATCTTCTGCGGGTTGTTCCCATGTATGTTGATAGGAGAGTGCAAACCCTGCCCAATGAACGGGCATGGCCTTTTTGACTTTTGCGTCAATGGCGGCTTGTACGCTTTCGTCGGGAAATAAATGGACAGGGCGCCAGTCCTCGTTATATTGGCCACATTCCATAAATGCAAAATCAAAAGGGCCCAATCGTTTTCCGATTTCTTTGAAATGGTTTCCGTAGCCGCCGTCACCGCTGAACCAAATATTTTCAAGCTTATTTTTAAATGCCCAGCCACCCCAAAGTGTTTTTGACCTGTCGGTCAGGCCGCGGCCCGAAAAATGCCGGGTAGGGGTGAAGGTGATAGAGATGTCGTCCAGTTTGTGGCTGTCCCACCAGTCAAATTCCACAACCAGGTCGGGGGTGACACCCCAGCGGACGAGGTGCCGCTTTACGCCCATTGCAACAAAGTATTTTTTTGTCTTATGTTTCAATTTTTGGATGCTCGCAAAATCGAGGTGGTCGTAATGGTCATGGGTCAGGAGCAACAAGTCAATGTCTGGAAAATCGTCAATGAGCGATAATGTGTTTTCCGAAAAACGTTTGGTCGGAATGGGAGCGATCGGTGTCGTGTCAGGCCCCAGCATCGGGTCGATGAGCAAGGTCTTGTTGTTCATGCGCATCATCACGGCTGAATGCCCGTACCAGATGAATTTTGACGATTGGGAAGCCGTTAGGAAATTATTTTTGTCAAAAGGCAGAACCGACAGTGGGTTTTGGGGCTCTCGCCCGTTCCTCATCGTCAGTTGCTTGTAAATAATGCCCGGCATCTTAGACAGGCCCGCCATCAGTTCCGTATGCTCCAAATTCTGGAAACTACCATTTTCCCAATTGGGGGATTGCTGGTACCGGGCGATTAGTTCATTGGTGACTTTGCCACCAAACTGTTTGAAATACATGAGTTTTTTTTTGCTGAAATGAATCAGGCATATGTCAGGATATCCCTGTTTTCCAATATTTCATTTTTTGCACCTTGCAAACCTACATGGAACATGCCTGCTGCCAATTCAGTGGACTTAATGCTGCTGTTGCTGCCCATCATTTTTATCAAAGGATAAAGAGCCCGGCTTATGGTGTACATGAAATTAGGTTCTTTCCTTGGTTGGACGGGATAAATATATCCTGGCCTGAAGGCATAAAACCCACCCAGTTTCAGCTCCGCTATTTTGTTCTCTGCCATGCCTTTGTATTTGGCAAACGGCACCCGGCTTTTTTCTGTCCGGTCGGCTCCTGCACCACTTAAAAGACACAGGGTGGCGTCTGCGCTGTTTGTTTTTAATGCTTCTGCAAATGCGACGGCATAATCGACGGTTATTTCTTTGAATTTTTCGTCAGGCACTTGCCCCGTGTACACACCGATACAGAAAAAGGCAATGTCTATATTTTGAAATAAATCCACCTGCGCGGAATAGTCGGCAAAATTTGAAATGACTACTTCTTTTAACTTCGGGTGGTTGTGGTCCGTTTTTCTACGAACCAACGAAGTAACCTGAGTTATTTCCGAAGAGGACAGGCAATGTTGTAAGACCAAACTGCCCACCATGCCGGAGGAACCGGTGATGATTACTTTTTTGCTCATGCTGCATTTTTATTTTTGGCCATATTATTCATCATCCTTAAAATTGATTTGTCGAACATTTTATCGCTGAACCAATGACGTGCAAAAAGCGTCTGACTGGCCATTTTGCCCGCTGCGTACCGGGTTTTGGGCTTCACTGCTCGGATGGCATTTGAAATGACGGCCGCAATGACGGATGGCGGTGAACTTTTTGCAGGGTCTTCCACTTCTGCCATGACCTGCGAGATCAGGTTGGCCATTTCGGCGTAAGGGCCATTTTTTGAACGGGTGAAATTATCGTTCATCACGTCCGCAAATTCAGTCCGTATCGCTCCCGGCTCAATGATGACCACGTCAATGCCAAACTGTTTTACTTCCAATCGCAGGCAGTCGCTCCATCCTTCCAGCGCATGTTTGGTGGCATGGTACCATGCGCCCAGCGGCGTATAAATTTTGCCGCCGATGGAGCTTATGTTAATGATCTTGCCGCTTTTGTGCTTCCGCATGGTCGGCAGCACGGCCTTGGTCACTTCCGCCAAACCAAAGATATTTACTTCGAACTGCCTTTTGGCATCTTCATAAGAAATATCTTCGACTGCACCCCAGATAGCGAAGCCGGCGTTGTTGACCAGGACGTCGATACGGCCTTGTACTGCGATGATTTTGTCGATCGCAATTTTGACCTGCTCATGATTGGTGACGTCCATTTCTACGGCGTACCCTCCGGCGACTTCTATATCATGCATTTTGTGTACCCGACGAGCTGCACCATAAACGATATGGCCTTCTTTGAGAAGTTGTAATGCAGTGGCTTTGCCGATTCCGGAAGAAGCTCCGGTTACGATGATTACTTTTTTCATCTTGGTTTGTTTTAAAAGTAATACAGGTTGCGATCAATTTGGTAGAGGGTAAATGGCAGAAAATAGAAAGACTTATTTTATCAGCCATAACTGTTTTGCAGGTTTTTGTTCACTGATGTTCCTCTATTCTCTTCATCGCAACCTGAGTTAATTAATTGATGAAACAAATTTGCAATCAATAAATCCGGATGGTGTATATCTATTCCAGATGGTTGAATACATTTTACAGATGGTGAAAAAAAAGAAGGTGGGGCAGGTAAAACCTGCTCCACCTTCATACCTTTTAAATTTTTGTTTTACGCTAATTGAAGCGGAAGCTCAGTCAGCCGCTGCCCCGTCAACCGCCTGACGGCATTCCCAATAGCTGCCCCAATGGGACCCAGCGGTGGTTCGCCCACTGGCCCGGCAAAGTCCGCTCCCTCAATCAAGGCCACATCGATTTCCTTTGGCGTATTCCTCATCAGGGCCATTTGGTAAGGGCCATATATGGTTGGTTGCAGCTTATTGTTTTTCAAGTCCATTTTTTCGAACATTGAAGCGCTGATGCCCATGCAGATACACCCCTCGACCTGTGCCTTGACCTGGTCGGGATTCACCGCAATGCCGCAATCAAGTACGGCAGTGGCTTTGTGCACTTTGATTTCGCCGTCCTCAATAGAAACTTCCACGACTTGGGCACAGGGCGAACCAGCATCCACTGATGCTGCAAAACCCATGGCCCGGTTACCAACGGGCTGGTCGGTATAACCTGCTTTTTCGGCGCAGGCTTTGATGACATTTTTCAAACGTGTGCCTGCCTCATCGTCCTGAATATGCGCCAGCCTGAAATCGACCGGGTTCTGGCCCGCCTTGAGTGCCAATTCATCGATGAAGCTTTCGATGGCAAAAGCGTTGGCCAAGAGACCGAGGCTCCGCCACCAGCTGGTAGCAAAAGGAAGATCGACGTGCCAGGAGGTGGTCCTGATATTTGGGATCGTCCGGTATTGGATGGTTCCCCCACGGATGGCGCCGATGTCCGCGCCAATAATTGGTTTAGCGGCCGCCGGAAAAATGGCTGAGTTAAATGCGACGTCCCCACTGCAAAAGCTGTGTTCGATGGCTTCAATATTGCCATTGGCGTCCACTTTACCCCTCATCACGTGGTGGGTAGGCGGCCGGAATGTATCATTTTGAAATTCCTGTTTGCGGTCAAAAAAGCTTTTTACCGGGCGGCCGACTGCTTTCGATAGCACTGCTGCCTGCATGGCATTTGGTGTATGCAATCGCCTTCCAAAACCACCTCCCAGATATTGTGGAATGATATTCACGTCGGCCTTGTCCATGCCCAGCCTGGCCGAAACTTCATTAAGTGTAACCAGCGGTACCTGGGTAGAAAGCCAAACCGTTGCCTTCCCATCCTTGACGAGTGCGGTCGATCCATTGGGCTCTAATTGAGCATGGGCACCAATGGGGCTGTTGAACGTTAATTCCAAATAGCCGTCTTTTCCTTTCGAGTCGTCCAGTACACTTTTGGCATTTCCTTCCTTCTGGATCACTGTTGCTTTACCATTGCCTACCTGGGTAATGGCCCGAACATCTTCCAGGTTCCACTTTCTGTTGACGGTCCATTCCACTTTCAGTGATTTTCGGGCCTGCTCAGCCTGCATGTGGGTTTCGGCAATTACGCCTACAAAATCTTCTTCCTGTACAATTTTTATGACGCCTGGCATATTTTCGGCTGCCGATGTATCACAGCTTTTTAACTTGGCATCCACCAATTCGGGGCGCAGGACAGAAGCGTGCAGCATGTCTGGTAGATCGACGTCAATGCCGAACATGGGCTTGCCAACGACTTTGTCATACAGGTCGACCCGGGGTACCGGTTTTCCAATGTGCCTGAAGTTTTTGGTGCTTTTTAGTGCAGGTGTTGCTGGAAACTCCCATTCCGTTACGTCTTTGACGATTTCGCCATACGTCAATGATTGGCCGCCGCCTGTGACCACACCGTTTTCCACTTGGAGTTCCTGTACAGGGACCCCTAATTTTTCAGCCGCTTTGCCTTTTACCATTTCTCTCATGGTAGCGGCCATCTCCCGGACGGGCTGGTACAAAGTTGCAATGGAAAGGCTCCCTCCCGTGCTCATGCCATCAATGTTTCCGGTGGCAGTTGCTGCGTGTACTACTTTGATTTTGTCTACCTCCACTTCCAGCTCTTCAGCCGCCAATTGCGCCAACCCGGTGAAAGTCCCCTGGCCCATTTCTACTTTTGAGCTATGCAAAACAATCTCATTTTCCGGAGTGATCTGGAACCAGACGTTGGGAGATAAATCGCCATTGTACGGCAAAATAGCAGATTCACCCATCTCCAATAAAGTACGCCTCCAAGAGTGCCGGGTTAAGTAAACTCCCCCGATCATCAGGCCGATGCCTGCTCCTGCATATTTTAAAAATTTACGGCGCTTGACGCCTTTTTTCTTTTTTTGTTCGGTCATGATAAAATTGAAAAATTGGAAATTGAGAAACCAGAAATTGATGGTCAATATTGATTTCAGGTAAATCTGATTTTACGAATTCGCTGCATTGATTTCAGCTGCCCGGTGAATGGCCTTCCGCATCCGGTAGTACGTCCCACAGCGGCAGATATTGACGATGTTGTTGTCGATGTCTTCATCTGTTGGATTTGGGTTTTTTTCCAACAAAGCCGCCGTCGCCATCATGAAGCCCGGTTGGCAGTAGCCACATTGTGGAACAATTTCTTCTATCCAGGCCTGCTGCACCGGATGAAGTTTTTCGCCATCCGAGAGCCCTTCCAGCGTTGTAATGTTTTTGCCTTCGGCAAATTTTACGGCATAAGAACATGACCTGACGGCCTCGCCATCAACGTGGAGGGTACACGCACCACATGCTGCTTTACCGCAGCCGAACTTGGTGCCCTTAAGGTTGAGTACATCCCTTACTATCCAAAGTAAAGGCGTATTGCCATCCACCTCTACGGAGGCAGGCTGGCCATTTATGTTGAATGATATTTTCATGTGAGATGATGTTGGAAATTGGAAACTGAGACATTAGGAATTCAATCTGAGCGATTTCCAATTTTTCGATTTCAGTTTCTAAAATTATTCTTCTGGAATTGGTGCCCCTGCGGCAGCCCATTCTTTCACCGCCTTGATGTATTCATCTTTTGGTACTGGAGGTTTTTCGCGTGGGGTGCCCTCGGCATCCAAGCCTGGTTCCCAGGCCCAGAGCACAAGTTCGTGTTCCGTCAAGTGTTTTACTGTTTCTTCCAATGAACGGCCGCCATTGATTGTTGGGTCGAGCATAGAGCGGGCAATTTCGGTGCGACTTAAGCCTTGCCAGGCCATTTCTATGGGGGCAAGGCTCCATTCCGGTGCACCGGGCACACCGGAGAAGTTGTTGTTTTCGTGCTGGTGGCAAGACTCACATCGGAGTGCCGGCAAGCCATGGTTGTCGGTTCCTCTTTGTACCGCAAAATTGTGGATGTGACTGTCTTCTCCTTGCCGTGGGCGATTATCAGACGGATGGCAGTTTAGGCATCTTTTATGGGTGAGCACATCCATCATTTTATCAAAGGCCTCGCTGGGGTTTGGAGGTTTCTCATTTGCGGTCTGGTTGATGGTCGTCAAGGGCTCTTCAGGTTCGTTGAAGGCAAAACTGATGGTAACTCCCATCACGAAGAGCATGATAACCATAGCTGATAAATTGGCTTTTTTCATTTTGAAATCAATTAAATAGTGAGTACTTACTTAACATTGGGTTTAAAAAAATTTAAACTTTATATTTTTCTAACAGAAAGTTCCTGAACGGCATTTGCTGCTCTTTGCCGTCCCTGAGGATTCCGATGGAAATGGATTCGATGGTTTGCTCTAGTAGCTTCGCTTCCAATGCAGGAGCTTCATGCTGCAATTCCTGAAATGCCCACGTCAGTTTGTCTATGAGCGGCTTCATTTTATCAGGGTTGTAGTATTCCTTTTCCCATTTCAACTTAAACTGTAATCTCCAGAAATCATAGGAGCTTTCAGGTGTCAAATAGGGTAATTCAATAACTTTTCGGATGACTTCTTTAGGGGCGGTCTCAAAAATGATATGTGATAAAACTTCGTTCAACCTCCGCTCTGTGTCATCCATAATGGCTTGTAATAATCCTTTTTTATTGACAAAATGCTTGAAGATCAACCCTTCCGACACCCCCGCCTGCGTGGCGATTTTATTGGTAGAAACAGCATTGTAGCCATCATTTGCAAATAGCTCCAATGCCGCGTTCAGTATCTTTTCTTTTTTGTCGGTCATCTTAAAAAGTGAGTATTCACTCACAAACTTAGCAAGAGTATATGATATGTGCAAATTTTCAAAATGATTTCTGCCAAAGTCCCCTTTGGCAATACGTCATTTCCCAAAATCATGGATCGACTTTCCGGCGGCAGCCAATGCACGCAAACTGTCCGGCACTTTGAACCGCTCACCAAAACGCTGTGTAAAGTCATCGCATTCAGCTATGAACTGATCCATGCCCACGTAATCGATGTAAGACAGCGCACCACCTGTGTATATCGGAAAGCCCCAGCCGAGGATAGAACCGATGTCACCATCAGCTGTAGACCGTAGGACGCCCTCGTCGAGGCAGCGGTATGCCTCGATGGCCTGCCGGTGAAGGATGCGTTTGGCAATTGTTCCTTTGTCGAGTGTGTTTATATCCGGTTGGAAAATATTCGCCAGTTCAGGCCAGAGCCGTTTTTTTTCTCCCTTTGGATAATCGTATAAACCCTTACCTGCCTTTTTGCCTTCCCGACCATATTCTTTGACCAGTTTTTTAGTCAGTTCATAAGAGCGGGTATGATAGGCTGGCTTGTTGGGGGACGGGTCACTTTCGTAAACGAGCATGCTCAAAGTGAGCGATACTTCATCTAAAACAGCCAGTGGCCCGACCGGCATACCTTTATTTTTTGCAATATTTTCGATCATGGCAGCGGGTACGCCTTCTTCCAATAAAAACAGACCTTCGGATGGAAAGGTACCGAAACTGCGGGAGGTGTAAAAACCGCGACTGTCGTTTACCACGATGGGGATTTTGCCGATCATCATGACGTAATCAATGCAGGCAGCAATGGCCCGGTCAGTGGTCTTTTCACCAACGATGATTTCCACCAATGGCATCTTGTCTACAGGTGAAAAGAAGTGTAGGCCGATAAAATTTTCGGGCCGCTCAGAGGCTTTGGCCAAGTAGGTGATCGGGATAGTGGAAGTGTTGGAAGCGTAGACCACATCTTTGCCAATAACGGCTTCCGTTTCTTTGGTCACTTTGTATTTCAGCTCTGGGTTTTCGAAAACAGCTTCGATGATGAGGTCGCAATCGGCAACGGCTGCGGGGTCAGCAGTAGGATGGATTTTAGCGAGCAGGGCTTCCATTTGCTCAGGAGTCGAGCGACGCTTGGCAATACGTTTTTCCATCAACATTTTGGAATAACCTTTTCCCTTTGCAGCACCTTCTATCGTAACGTCTTTCAATACAACGTCCATGCCCGCTTTGGCGGATACATAAGCAATGCCCGCACCCATCATACCTGCACCGAGCATGCCGACTTTTTTGATTTCATATTTGTCAAACCCTTTTGGACGGGCCTTGCCTTTCTTGGCAGCTTGCATTTCGATGAAACCCGTGCGGATCATGTTCTTGGCTTCCTTCGTCTGAAGTACTTTGGTGAAATACCTCGCCTCGATTTCCAGTGCCCGGTCGATGGTCACTTGTAATCCATCGTGGACGGTGCTCAAGATGTACTGTGCAGCGGGATAGTTGCCGTGCGTTATTTTACGCACATTGCCGATGGCGCCCATCATGGTCTGTGCGCCGTTTGGGGTCATTAGCCCGCCGCCGGGGATGCGGTGTTTTTTGTTGTCCCAGGGTTGTACGGGGTTGGGGTTTTCCAGGATCCATTTTTTGGCAGCCGCCATCAGTTCTTCCGTGGTCTCGGCCAATGCATCGATCAGCCCGTCTTTCACTGCTTTTTCCGGTCTTGCCTGGATGCCTTGCAGCAGATAGGTCAACCCATTTTGAATACCTAACAGGTAGGGGGCTTTTACGGTGCCACCCCCGCCAGGAAGCAAGCCGACTGTTACTTCAGGAAAGCCCAGTTTTATCTTATGATGATTAATCGCAATGCGATGGTGGCAGGTCAGGCAGAGTTCGAATCCACCTCCAAGTGCTGTTCCGTTGATAGCAGCAACGAATGGTTTTCCACCTGTTTCGATGGCTCGGTAGCGTCTGTGCATTTGCAGGACGCCGTTGAAAAATTCCTCAGAGCCGCCTGCCATTGCTCCAAGTTCCCGCAAGTCAGCCCCAGCCATAAACATCCGTTGGCCAGAGGTGACGATGACGCCTTTGACGCTGTCGTCTTGAATGAGTTTGTCGGCTACTTCCTGATAAGCCTGGATGAACTCCATGGAGAATAGGTTGGTAGGGTTGTTCTTTTGGTCGATGGTGATGGTGGCGATGCCTTCGTCGCCAATGGTGTATGTTAGTAAGTGGTTCATGTTTTATGGTTAGATCGCTTTGCTGTCAGGAGTCAGACCGCTTTGCTGTCAGAGGTCAGACCACTTCGTTGTCAGAGGTCAGACGGACTGAGCTGTTTGTTTGAAAATGTATAATATTTGATTAATGTATTATTTTAGAGTTAAAGTTTAGACCGCTTTGCTGTCAGGAGTCAGACCACTTCGTTGTCAGAGGTCAGACGGACTGAGCTGTTTGCTTGAAAATGTATAATATTTGATTAATGTATTGTTTTAGAGTCAAAGTTTAGACTGCTTTGCTGTCAGGAGTCAGACCACTTCGTTGTCAGAGGTCAGACGGACTGAGCTGTTTGTTTGAAAATGTACAATGTTTGATTAATATATTGTTTTAGAGTCAAAGTTTAGATTGC